>CAVXZR010000042.1:0-13498 GCA_963765965.1 uncultured Pseudomonadota bacterium | reverse complement strand
ACTGGTAACTCACCCTAACTCCCCGCCCTTCGGGCAGGGACGATGGGGTGAGTTAGAAACGAAATCATACAAATTGGGCTTTGCCAGGAGGAATGTATGAAACGCTATGTTTGTAACGCGTGCGGGTGGATTTACGATCCTGCTGCAGGCGACCCGGACGGCGGGATTGCTCCCGGTACGGCGTTCGAGGACATCCCCTCCGATTGGGCCTGCCCTCAATGCGGAGTCGGCAAAGACGACTTTACCGCAGAATGGCGTCACGTGGCCAGCACCGGAAAGTCCTTAACAAAGAGTGCTGCGGCGAAAAAACACCCGTGTGCGGATTGCCTTTTGTGCCAGTGGTGTTCCGACTCGCGCTGCAGCGGATGCAGGCTGCGCACCGGGGCCCGCGTGCCGGGATGTGCACATCGAAATCGACGGAAGCAATGACCATGGCGTGCAATGCGATTGTTATCCTCGGTTGGCAAATGGCGATTTGCTGACAGCAATATGCGACTTACTGCTGCCGCTGACCACGGTGTTGACTCCGAACAGCCAGGAAGCCCGGCAACTTGCCAATCTGGAGGATCTTGCCGATTGCGGCCGCAGTCTGCAAGCCAAAGGCAGCGAGTTTGTGCTGATTACCGGCAGTCATGAGGCTTCGGAATTGGTGCATAACCAACTCTTCATGCCTGACGGGCAAATCGAGTCCTTTAACTGGGAACGCTTGCCGAATAGCTATCATGGCTCCGGCTGTACCTTGGCCAGCGCCATAGCCGCCCTACTCGCTCAAGACCTGGATCCCTTCACGGCTATCAACGAGGCCCAGGAATTTACCTGGCAATCGCTATTGACCGCCTACAAACCCGGACAAGGTCAGCATCATCCGAACCGGCTATTTTGGGTGGACGAATAATGTTTCCAAGGCGCGGCCTGTATGCCATCACCCAAACCGAAGGCAAATCCATCGCAAGAGTCGTTCAGGATGTGGAAGCCGCTCTGAAAGGCGGCGCCGCTGTGATTCAATACCGGGATAAACAGCCGCTGGACCTGATGTATCTCGGTAGTTTGTTAACGGCGCTTTGCCGCTCTTATCAGGTGCCGCTGCTGATCAACGACAATGTCAATCTGGCCTTGCAATTAGGTGCCGACGGCGTTCATCTCGGCAAGGATGATGACGATATAGCCTATGCCCGGCAAAGATTAGGCCCGAATGCCATCATAGGCATTTCCTGTTACAACGACGTTGACAAGGCGCGAGCCATGCAGGCTAAAGGCGCAGATTACATCGCCTTCGGACGTTTTTTTCCTTCCGGTTCCAAACCGTTGGCCTCTCCGGCCCAAATCGAAACCTTGCAACGCGCCAAGCAATGCCTGACTATCCCGATTGTCGCCATCGGCGGCATTTTGCCGGAAAATGCTGGACAGTTACTGGCGGCAGGCGCAGACTTATTAGCGGTAATAGGCGGCGTGTTCGACCGCGAACCGGAAACGGCGGCACGCGCTTATCAGGCTCTGTTTAACACCAGCACTAAGGAGTAACCATGTCAGAACATGTCTATCAAAAAATCGAACTCACCGGTTCGTCAAGTCACGGCATTCAGCAAGCTATCGAAAACGCTGTCAATCAAGCGGCGCAAACGCATGAAAACATGCGCTGGTTTGAGGTAGTCGAAACCAGAGGCCATATCGAAAACGGCAAAATTGCCCATTGGCAGGTGACTATTAAAATAGGCTTCACCTTGCCCGGTTGATTGATATGCGCGTGCCAACTCAAAAATAGAACCATGCGTAGGTTGGGTTTCATCGTTCCCACGCTCCGGCGTGGGAATGCATCCTCAGACGCTCTGCGTCATCCTGATGAGCTAAAAAGGCCATTAGACGTTGTTTTAGTCAGCATAGTACGATATACCTTCTAAAATTCGCTGTTCCGCAAACTAACTCTTCAATCATCATGCAATTCTCTGTTAGCCGTTTATTTGCCCGTCAGCTCTGGGTGAAAGTACATCTTTATCTGGCGCTTGGCTGCGGTTTGCTGTTTGTGCTGACCGGCTTGACCGGCAGCCTGAGCGTTTACAGGGATGAACTGGATGAATTGTTCAATCCGCAACTCGTGATCGAAGAGCCGCACGGCCCTATGCTTTCGGCGGATAAAATCCTGGCGGCGGTACGGGCAGAGCATCCTGACCGGCATGGGGTTTGGACTTTAGAGATGCCGCGCTCGGCGCACGGTGCGGTGACGGCCTGGTTTGAAAAGCCGCGCGAGACGTTTGGGGCTTTTTATGCGCCGCTGATGGTGTCGGTCGATCCATATTCAGGGACGGTTATCGACAGCCGCTTCTGGGGTCAGACGCTAACCACCTGGCTGCTGGACCTGCATAGCCAGGTGTTGCTGGAAGGTTTCGGCCGCAATCTGCTGGCAGGCATTGCCGTTTTGTTTTTTCTGTCCGTCACCAGCGGCCTATTGCTTTGGTGGCCGGGCCGGGCCGAATTGCTAAAGGCGTTTCGGGTGTGCTGCGATAGCGGTTTGATGCGCTACCTGTTCGATCTGCACCGCCTGATTGGCCTGTTTTCAGCCGGATTCCTGCTGTTGCTGGCATTTACCGGCTTTCATCTGGCTTATCCGGACTTATTGGAAGCGTTGACGGCTTCGGCGGGCATGGGGCATGGCGATGAAGGGCCTAATGTTCATAGTTCGGCAGTGCCGAACAACAGGCCGGTCACTCTTACCGAGGCGGTGCTGGTGGCGCGCGGACCGTTTCCCAGTTCGGAAGTCAGGCGGATCAGTACCCCGCAAGGCGAAACCGGTACCTATCGCATCAATCTGCGCCAGCGTCATGAAATCAATCAGCATCATCCAATAACCATGGTCTGGGTGGACCGCTGGAGCGGTCAAATTCGCGATGTGCGAAATCCCGGTAAATTTAGCGCAGGACAGTCTTTTACCGCCTGGATGTGGCCTTTGCATACCGGCGAGGCTTTTGGCGGCAGCGGACGGCTTGCCTGGTTTTTTCTGGGCCTGACGCCCTTGTTCCTGTTTGTCAGCGGTGTTTTGCATTGGCTGTACCGGCGCGGCGCGGTTCAAGACCGGCCGCTGGATTTCGCGGCAATACGCAGAGACCTGCTATACCGTTCGCAGCGGGTTTTTCAGTTCGCCCTGAAATTAATGAAGCGCATACCACCAGGCTTAGCGGCGGCAAAGGCTTATATCGTAAAGCTGAGAGGTTAGTGTCCGCATGGACACGTACCCCGTTCCCACCCTACAGGTCTAAGACAGTAATTCCTCGGAACGCAATACTTGCTGTAATGATTCGAAGTCTTCGACCCAAAAAGCCCGCATACCTAAACTTTGCGCGGCATTAACATTGGGCGCCGAGTCGTCGAAGAAATAAATGTCTGCCGGTTCGACGCCGCATTCGCCGATGGCCCGCACAAATGCCTCGTGATCCGGTTTGGTAACGCCAAGCAAATGTGATGACAGGGCTATATCGAAATCATTTTCGTAACCGCCGAATTTTCTCCAATGCAGGGGATTTGAGTTGCTAAAACAGGCTACCCGGTGAGTTAGCCTTAAATGACCGATGGTTTCACGCGCATCCGGGTAAAAACCTTTTGCCCAGGAGCTAAATTCCTCCAGAAATGTTTGCGGCGAAAGTTGAATTTGCCATTCTGCAATGAATTTTTCAGCGAATGCATCGGCTGTAATTTGCCCGCTCTCAAACCCTCTCACTGCCGGTGAAAACAGCCAGCGTTCCTTGAGGGATTGCTTGTCTTGAGGCTGCGACAGCAACTCATTCAGTTTATCGAAAACGGAAATTTCGATTAAAACACCGCCTAGGTCAAACATTAATAAGGAAGGTTTTTTCATTTAAAATCGCTGTTGTGTTTTTTCCTCTTGTCCGGACAAAGGCTCCCGGCGATACTGGCTATTTATAACATATTGCTTTAATCAGCAAGCTAACATTCGAATGTGTAACTTTCGTGACAACGCAAGCCATGTGTGTGTATTTATAGTATAAATCGTTTCATAAGTTCTTGCACTAAGCAGACTTAAATACCCGGATGCGGCGGATTTTGACGCCGTTGTCCCGGTCCCAGGTTTAGGAGACAGGACGCCGACTAAAGCCTACAGGGATGTATTCACGGCGTCCTGGGACCGGGACAACGGCGTCAAAATCCGCCGCATCCAAAAACCTCCAGTGCAAGAACTTATGAAATGATTAATACGTTCCAACAAACCAAACAAATGATAGGCATGAATCCTGTAGGATGGATAAGCCGGTCTTGTAGAAATAGGACCATTTTGTTCACTGCTAAAAAAAGACTTGCACAAACCTTTTAGCCCGCTATAATAAGCGGCTCGAACGATAGACTTTAGGCGTGTAGCTCAGTTTGGTTAGAGCACCACCTTGACATGGTGGGGGTCGGTGGTTCGAGTCCACTCGCGCCTACCAAACATAGTAAAGCACCGCAAGACGGTGCTTTTTTTATTGCGGAATCGAAAAATGCCTGTAATTACACTTCCCGACGGCTCTCAGCGTCAATTCGATCAAGCGCTTAGCGTGATGGATGTTGCCAAGTCAATAGGGTCGGGCTTAGCAAAAGCCACGCTGGCCGGTAAAGTCAACGACAAGCTGGTCGATGCATCGACACTCATCGAATCCGACGCGCATTTGCAGATTCTTACCGCCAAGGACGAAGAAGGCGTCGATATTATTCGGCACTCCACCGCCCATTTGCTGGCACAAGCCGTTAAACAGTTATTCCCCACCGCCCAGGTCACTATCGGCCCGGTCATCGAAAACGGTTTCTTTTACGATTTTGCCTACGAGCGGTCCTTTACACCGGACGACCTGCAAGCGATTGAAGGGAAAATGCTGGAATTGTCCAATAAAGACATTGCCATCAGCCGTTCTCTATTGTCGCGCGATGAAGCAGTACGCTTTTTTAAAGAGCTGGGTGAAAATTACAAAGCTGAAATTATCGAATCCATTCCGGCCAACGAAGATTTATCGCTCTATCAACAAGGCGACTTCACCGACTTGTGCCGCGGTCCGCATGTACCCAGCACCGGTAAATTAAAAGCCTTTAAATTAATGAAAATTGCCGGAGCTTATTGGCGCGGCGATTCCAAAAACGAAATGCTGCAACGTATCTACGGCACGGCCTGGGGTGACGGCAAAGACCTGGCAGCCTATCTGCACCGGCTGGAAGAAGCCGAAAAACGCGACCACCGCAAAATCGGCAAAGCCCTGGACCTGTTTCATTCTCAGGAAGAAGCGCCGGGCATGATATTCTGGCATGAAAAAGGCTGGTCGATTTATCAGCAGGTTGAACAGTACATTCGCCAAAAATTACGCGTCAATGGTTATAGCGAGGTAAAAACCCCGCAAATTGTCGACCGCAGCTTATGGGAAAAATCCGGACACTGGGACAAGTTCGGCGACATGATTTTTACCACACATTCGGAAAACCGCGATTATGCGGTCAAGCCGATGAATTGCCCCTGCCATATCCAGATCTATAATCAAGGCATCAAAAGCTACCGCGATTTGCCGGTACGCCTGGCCGAATTCGGTTCCTGCCATCGCAACGAACCTTCCGGCACCTTGCACGGCCTGATGCGGGTCCGGAATTTCGTGCAGGACGATGCCCATATTTTCTGTACTGAAGAGCAAATACAAGCCGAGGTAGCCACTTTTATCGAGCTATTGTTCGAAGTGTATAAAGACTTCGGCTTTGAAGAAGTGATCATCAAGCTGTCCACCCGCCCCGCGAATCGGGTCGGCGACGATTCGGTCTGGGACAAGGCAGAAAATGCGTTGGAACTGGCGCTGAACACCAAAGGGCTGGCCTGGCAGCTGCAACCGGGCGAAGGCGCTTTCTACGGTCCCAAAATCGAATTCTCCTTAAAAGATTGCATAGGCCGGGTATGGCAATGCGGTACCATACAAGTGGATTTTTCGATGCCTGACAGATTGGGCGCTACCTATATCGGCGAAGACAGCGCCAGACATGTGCCGGTGATGTTGCATCGCGCAATTCTCGGTTCTCTGGAACGATTTATCGGTATTTTAATCGAACAACATGCCGGAAACTTCCCTTTATGGCTGAGTCCTGTACAGTTAGTGGTGATGAATATTACCGACCGACATGCCGAATATGCTGGCCGGGTATGCCATGAACTTGAAAAACAAGGCTTTAGAGTCAAAATAGACTTGAGAAATGAGAAGATAGGCTTTAAAATCCGTGAACATTCCATACAGCGTGTACCGTACTTAATCATTATCGGTGACAAAGAAATGGATAAACAAGCTGTCACACTTCGTAACCAGCAAGGCGAAGATCTTGGAAGCTTATCGATTAACGAACTGGTTGATCGTTTGAATACCGAGATAGTCGGCAGGATATAATTATAACGTGGAGGATTAGGGTATCAGCTCTAAAAAAGATGCAACGCGCTTAAACACTGAAATCACCGCTAGACGGGTTAGAGTGGTAGGCGCAGAAGGTGAACAAGTTGGTGTTGTTTCAATAAACGAAGCGTTACAGCTCGCCTACGATGCGAACATGGATCTGGTCGAAATTTCGCCCAATGCCGATCCTCCCGTTTGTAAAGTGATGGATTTTGGCAAGTATCAGTTTGAATTAAACAAAAAACTGCAAGCAGCCAAGAAGAAACAAAAACAAATCCAGATCAAAGAAATAAAATTCAGACCCGGCACAGAAGAAGGTGACTATCAGGTTAAATTGCGCAGCTTGATCAAATTTCTGAATGAAGGCGATAAAACCAAAATCACGGTACGTTTTAAAGGCCGGGAACTGACTCATCGCGAGTTGGGCATGGACCTGTTAAAACGCATTGAAACGGATCTGGAAGAAGTAGCCCTGGTCGAGCAATTTCCAAAACTGGAAGGCCGGCAAATGGTGATGGTGATGGGGCCTAAAAAGAAAAAGTAGACCGTTAGCAGCATAGGCCAGGTTGAATAACCTATCGTTCCCACGCTCCCGCGTGGGAATGCATCCCCGGACGCTCTGCGTCGTTGTGATAAGGGCTATAACCCACCTCGCGATAGATGCGCTTCGCTCACGCTCAGCACATCTTACAAGGTCTTTGTTACAGTAATGCCGCTGAACAGAAAACAGTTTCAGCCGTTTTAGAAAATAAATCGGCTTTGCGATTCGGGATAGAATCGTTAACCGGCATCTCGACGATGCCAAAAATTCAATGGGGCCGAGCATTTTGCCTCATTGGGTTTAATTTCAGGGACTTAACTTTATTTATATTGGAGAAAACAAATGCCTAAAATGAAAAGCCATAGCGGCGCCGGCAAACGGTTCAAGAAAACCGGTGGCGGCGGTTTTAAATGCAAACAATCGCATAAACGCCACATTCTGACTAAAAAGTCTACCAAACGTAAGAGACAGCTGCGTAAAACAGCCATTATTCATCCTTCGGATACGCCATTAATTGCGCGTATGTTGCCGTATAGTTGATTTAACATCGTCATTGAAGAGAGTAAAACATGGCTAGAGTAAAACGCGGCGTCACCGCTAGAGCAAGACATAAGAAAATTTTAAAGCTGGCAAAAGGTTACTACGGCGCCCGCAGCCGGGTTTACCGGGTTGCCAAGCAAGCGGTTATCAAAGCCGGTCAATATGCTTACCGGGACCGTAAACAGAAAAAACGCCAATTCCGCGCTTTGTGGATAGTGCGTATCAATGCAGCGGCGCGCATGTACGGCATTTCCTACAGCCGTTTGATCAACGGCCTGAACAAAGCCAATGTCGCTATCGACCGTAAAGTACTGGCCGATCTGGCAGTGCGCGACATAGATGCCTTTGGCGCAATCGCTAAAGTGGCTATCGCTAATCAAAGCAAACCTTAATCGGGAAGCCGGCCTGCCGGAAAAACCTGCAGGCTAGAGGTAAATCGAACCGGACTCTCCGCAATAGCGGAGAGTCTTGGTGTTTGACCGAGTTGGCGGATGACTTGTCATCCGGACTTCTTCCCCCCATTGCCTACAAATAGCGAGCTTAGTTGTGCCGGTTAATTTCGAAGACATTATAAAGCAGGCTTTGCAAGCGCTTGCAGACGCCCAGGACCTTAATCACTTAGATCAGGTACGGGTCAACTACCTGGGAAAAAAAGGCGTTTTTACCCAGCAGATGAAAGAGCTTGGCAACCTGGACCCCGAGCAGCGCCGCAGCGCCGGTCAAGTCATCAATAACGCCAAAAATACCTTTCAAGAAGCGCTGGATGCCCGAAAAATCCTCCTGGAAAATGCCGAACTGACAGCCCGCCTAGCCGGCGAGCGCTTGGATGTCACCTTGCCCGGCCGAGGGCAAACAGCTTCCGGCTTACATCCGGTCACCATCACCTTGCGCCGTATCGCTAAAATTTTCGCCAGCGTCGGCTTCAATGTCGTCGAAGGGCCGGAAATCGAGGATGATTACCATAATTTCGGTGCGTTGAATATTCCGGAGTACCACCCTGCCCGCGCCATGCACGATACTTTTTATTTCGATGCGCACACGGTACTGCGGACCCATACCTCGCCGGTGCAGATCAGGGTCATGGAATCGGAACAGCCGCCTTTGAAAGTCATTGCGCCGGGCCGGGTTTACCGCTGCGATTCCGATTTAACCCACACGCCGATGTTTCATCAAGTGGAAGGCTTTCTGGTTGACAGCGATGTCAGCTTTGCCGATTTAAAAGGCGTGGTCTACGAATTTCTACGCGTTTTTTTCGAAAAAGACATACAGGTGCGGTTCCGGCCTTCCTATTTTCCATTTACCGAGCCTTCGGCAGAAGTCGATATCGAATGCGTCATTTGCGACGGCCAGGGTTGCCGGGTCTGTAGCCAGACCGGCTGGCTGGAAGTGATGGGCTGCGGCATGATACATCCCGAAGTTTTCAAATCTGTCAATATCGACCATAGCCGATTTTCCGGCTTCGCCTTCGGCATGGGGGTAGAACGCTTGGCGATGTTGCGCTACGGTATCAACGATCTGAGGATGTTTTTTGAAAACGATCTTAAGTTTTTGCAACAGTTTAATTAACGGTGGATTGAATCATGCAAGTAAGTGAAGCCTGGTTAAGGGAACTGGTCAATCCAATGATCGACACCGCCGCATTAGTCGCACAATTGACGATGGCCGGCCTGGAAGTCGATACCGTGCAGCCGGTTGCCGCCGAATTTTGCGGCGTAGTGGTTGGCGAAGTTTTATCGACAATCCAGCATCCGAATGCCGACAAACTAAGAGTTTGTCAAGTTAATGTCGGCCAGCCCGAACCTTTACAAATCGTGTGCGGCGCCAGCAATGTCAGGCCGGGCTTGAAAATCCCCGCTGCCCTGATCGGCGCGGTGCTGCCCGGCGATTTTAAAATTAAAGAATCGAAACTGCGCGGCGAATTATCTTTCGGCATGCTCTGTTCTGAAAAAGAGCTGGGACTGGCCGCTAACTCCGACGGTTTGATGGAATTGCCGGCCGATGCGCCGGTAGGCGCCGATATCCGCGATTATTTATTGCTGAATGACAATGTCATCGAATTGGGATTAACGCCTAACCGTGCCGATTGCCTGAGTATTGAAGGCGTTGCTAGGGAAGTGGCCGTTTTGAATAAGCTGGCCTTTAATCCCGTCGAATTCGAAGCTGCCGCCATCCAGCATCAGGACACGCTGTCCATTCAATTGGAAGCCGGCGAGGCTTGCCCGGTGTATCTGGGGCGTTTAATCAAAAACATCGATACCGATGCCGTCACCCCCTTATGGATGCAGGAGCGGCTGCGGCGTTGCGGCGTCAGAAGCCTTAGTCCGGTCGTGGATGTCACCAATTACGTATTATTGGAGCTGGGCCAGCCTTTACATGCCTTCGATGCCGGTAAACTGGCCGCGCCGATAACGGTAAGGCGCAGCCGTAGCGGCGAAAACCTGACTCTGCTCAATGAGCAAACCATCGCCCTGGACGACAATTCGCTGGTGATTGCCGACCGGCAACAAGCGCTGGCGCTGGCCGGAGTCATGGGCGGCAAACTCAGCGCGGTATCAACGGAAACACAGGACATCTTTCTGGAATGCGCGTTTTTTACCCCTATCAGTATTGCCGGCAAAGCGCGTCAGTATGGACTGCACACCGATTCTTCGCACCGCTTCGAAAGAGGCGTCGATTTTACTCTGCAACATAGAGCCATAGAGCGGGCGACGCAACTGATCGTGGCCATTGTCGGCGGCAGCGTTGGCCCGATTAACGCAGCAGTCAGCGCGGCGGGCCTGCCGTCTCGTTTACCGGTCGGATTGCGAAGGCAAAGTATCGAAAAAGTACTGGGTATTCAACTGGATAACGATGGGATCACGGCCTTGTTCCAGGGCTTGGGGATGCAGGTTGCCGCAAACGCCGAGGACTGGGAAATTACCCCGCCCGGTTTCCGTTTCGATATCGTTATAGAAGCGGATTTGCTGGAAGAAATTGCCCGGATTTATGGTTATAATAATTTACCGAGCAATAGTTTGTTGATGCGTTCCGAGTTGGCTAAAGCCCCGGAAGCGTTGTTACCGCTGGACAGATTACAAGACTGCCTGGTGGACCGAGGCTATCAGGAAGCGATTACTTACAGCTTTGTCGATGAACAGATGCAAAGCCTGATTGCACCGGCTGACGATTGTATTCGCCTCCGCAACCCGATTTCCTCGGAACTGGCGGTCATGCGCAGCACACTTTGGTGCGGTTTGCTGAATGCGGCGATTTACAATATCAATCGCCAGCAAACCAGAGTTCGCCTGTTTGAAGCCGGCTTACGTTTTTACCGCGACAGCGACGGCATTCAGCAACATAAAATGCTGTCCGGCCTAGCCTTGGGAACCGTGCATGCCGAGCAATGGGCCGAAAAAGCCGGCAATGTCGATTTCTTCGACATAAAAGCCGATGTCGAGGCCTTGTTTGCCCTGACCGGCACGGTCGCCACTTTTCAGGCAGCACAACATCCTGCCTTGCATCCGGGGCAAACCGCGCAAATTTGCAATGCCAAAGGCGAGGTCATCGGATTGCTGGGAATGCTGCATCCAAGCCTGGAAAAGAAGCTAGGTTTTAACAGTCCGGTATTTTTATTCGAATTACGCCAGGAAGCGGTGCTGGAACGGGCGGTGCCGAAATTTACGCCCTTATCCAAGTTTCCATCCGTGCGCCGCGACTTGGCAATTATTGTTGAAGACGCGCTACCGGTAAGTGCTATCATCGACAGCATTAATGCATGTCAGGAATCGGTGATTCGCGACGTGCAGATTTTTGATATTTATAAAGGCCAGGGCGTTGCCGATGGCTATAAAAGCGTCGCTTTAAGTCTTTTTTTGCAAGATTTTTCGCAAACGCTTACCGACTCCGAAATTGATGCTATATTTCTTAGAGTCGTCGATTTTTTGGCAACAAAACACAATGCAAAATTGAGGGAGTGATTGTGGCATTAACAAAAGCAGATATTGCAGAACGATTGTTTGACGATCTTGGCTTGAACAAACGGGAAGCCAAAGAGATTGTCGAGCTGTTTTTCGAAGAGATTAAAAACTCTCTGGAAAGCGGCGAACAGGTAAAACTATCCGGGTTCGGTAAATTCGAATTGCGCGATAAAAGCGGTCGGCCCGGCAGAAATCCGAAGACAGGCGAAGAAATACCCATTACGCCGCGTCGGGTAGTCACTTTCAGAACCGGTCAAAAATTAAAGGCTAGAGTAGAATCATATGCTGGAAGCCAGTAATAACAACGAGTTACCGGTTATTCCGGCGAAAAGATATTTCACCATAGGTGAAGTTAGCGAATTATGCGGCGTTAAACCGCATGTACTGCGCTATTGGGAACAGGAGTTCACCGAACTCAGTCCGGTTAAAAGACGCGGCAACCGACGATATTACCAGCGCCACGATGTCCTGCTGATCCGCCAGATACGTACCCTGCTCTACGAGCAAGGCTACACCATAGGCGGCGCCAGAGCACATCTGGTCAGCGACAATGCCAAAGAAGACACCTTACGCACCAAGCAACTGATACATCAAATGATAGGCGAACTGGAAGATATTCTGGAATTGCTGAAGTAAGGCTGTATTTATTATGATAAGATGCACGGCTATTTAATTAGTCTGTAACTGCCCGCATGGTTCAAGTCTGGCATATATAGGATGTGCTGAACGATAGTGAAGCGCATCAATCGCGAACCAAGCACATCGGTCCGCAAAACATTCGGTTTCTAAAATAAACTTCGGGGCGTAGCGCAGTTTGGTAGCGCACTATACTGGGGGTGTAGGGGTCGTGGGTTCGAATCCCGCCGTCCCGACCAAGTTTATGTTCAACAGTTGTAAACTGACGTAGGGAAACCCGCAAATTGCCAGCTTCGCGGGTTTTTTGCTGTCCGGCGAAGTTCACTAATCCATTCGAATAATCAATATGGCCGTAGGCTGAAACCTGCTAGGGGTACCGCAACTCGAAGCCGGTAAGTTTTTGCTTTTAGGGTTTGGTAGTGCATACTCCGCATGTAAATGATAGAAATTCAAAAACGCCGAAAATGCGAGAACATTGCCGCCCTCGCATTTATTCAACGGCCACCTTGAATACTAATTTAGATAAAATCCAGAACTCTACTGAAATCATCCTCAACTTTTGCGCTTTTTGAACGCCATCGGCTCACAATCAACTCTTAGGTGAGTTAAAAGTCGCACTATCATGATCGGGATCGATTCCCGTGCCCAGAATCGAAACCAGATTCCGAACCTTCACCTCATATTCAGTACCAGGTTTTAGAGGTGGACAATAAAACCGGTCGCCGCATCTAAAGTTGCGCTGGTAATCTTCGCGTCGGGTGTTAAGGTATAATTCGATTACTGGATGACTTCATATACACCGCAGTTCCCCTTCACTGTAACCAGTTCCGGCGCCATGATGTCCTCTGCCCTTATAAAGCTGGAATCGACATCTGCGGCGATGATTTTTACGACAAAATCACGGTCGGTGACAATACCTACCGGCACTCGCCGCCCATCCCGTTCTTCGACGACCACCAGGGTGCCGACATTATGCTGTTTCATTAATTCGGCCGCCTGCAACACAGTATCATGGCGTTCGGCAATGACCACTTCACGGATACATATTTCAGAGATAGGCATAATAGCCTCCTTGTTTATTTATTATTTAGGAATCGTAATGGTCAACACACCGATACGGTAATGGGCATCAACGCTACTACTCGCATTACTGACGTATCTAAAAACACAGTCTTAAAGCTGCTTGCTGACGCTGGCGAAGCATGCGCCATTTACCAAGACGAAAACCATCATCATCTGAAATTAACCCGGATTGAATGCGATGAAATTTGGTCATTCGTCGGCATGAAACAAAAGAACGTTCCTGACGAAATGAAGGGCTTGTTTGGAATCGGTGACGTTTACACCTGGACGACTATTGATGCCGACACAAAACTTATTCCTTGCTGGCATGTTTGGAACCCGCGATGCATCGTCAGCAAATTACTTCA
>CAVXZR010000041.1:0-11031 GCA_963765965.1 uncultured Pseudomonadota bacterium | reverse complement strand
GGCAACCGCGCCCAAAAAAGTTTTTTTGCCGAATTATCGATACATGAACCAAAGATCAAACAATCACGGCTGCTTACATTGAGGAACTTGACGGCATTTTAAACAAAGCCGTTCATTCCCAATTAATGGGCGAAGTGCCGATTGGCCTGCTGTTGAGCGGAGGACTCGACTCAAGCAGCATTGCCTATTACATGCAAAATTGCGGCGTTAACTTCAAGGCATACAGTCTCGGCTTTCCGGAAATCAATGAATTCGAATTTTCGCGCGACATCGCCAGACAGTTCGGTTTTGATTACATGGAGATCTGCATGACTCAGGAAGAGCTTTTTGCGGGCATGGACAGTAACATTCTGCGCATGGACGAACCCATCGCCGACCCGGCCTGCTTTGCACTTTCGCGATTGTGGAAGATATCCGGAAAGATGTCACCGTGGTACTTTCCGGCGAAGGCGGCGATGAAATGTTCTGCGGATATAATCAATATCTCTCCGCTCTCAATCCGGAATTGAATCGCGAACAGTGCTTCGCCCACCACTTCTATGAAAGTTCAAATTATAATGATGCCAATGCCTGGTTAAAAAACAAAAATCTGCCGCAGCAGCAATTTCGATTTAAAGCGTCCGCTTACGACGCTGCCGACACGGTATTGAATGGCATGCAAACCTTTGATCTTCGTACCTGGATGCCTGAGAATCTGATGATGAAAGCGGACAAGATTCTGATGGCGCATTCGCTTGAGGGACGCTATCCGTTCCTGGATCTGGAGCTGTATCGTTTCGCATCGCGGCTGCCGCAGGAAATGAAGCTACCGGCAGTCCATTCCCGGAAGCACATTCTGCTGGAATTGATGGCAAATAAACTCCCTAAATCCATCATAGAACGCCCGAAAATGGGTTTTTCTGTACCCCCCATCTTTTTCTTGCTGCGCCTGCAAAACCGCTTTATCGAGACCCTGGAATCGCTACGCAAGCAACCGGTTGCAGAGGTGCTTGACCTGGATGCCATCAGCATGCTGGTTAAGGAGTTTTACGCGGGCAAACCAACACCGGTATTTAAGATATGGAATATCTTTGTACTCGTCGATTGGTTTGCCAGAGTTTATCCTATATTTAAAAATGCCGGCAATCCCGGCCTGCAAACTGCAACCGGCAGTAAAGATGATACGCAAACCGCGATTCAGAACGAAACACATCGTAAGGACGACATTATGCAAAACGAAGATTTAGCTAAATCGGCACAACCCCAAGCTTTCGATTTTAGCCAGGTGGATGAAGACGAACATCTTATCCCTCGTCCTTACGGTACCTTGCAAAGCCTTAATCTTGACCATTTGCATCGCTATGCATTTGCCAAAAGTTTCTGCTACAACGCCAATGTCCTGGATGCGGCTATGGGCTGCGGTTATGCTTCGCTGATTCTAAACTGCAAACACTATACGGGTATAGATATAGACCCGAACATGGTGGCTTTTCCCAACCAACATTATAAGCCGCTGGTTTCAAATGCGACGTACTTACAGGGCAGCGTAGTGGATTTGCCTATCGAGAGCGGCAGTATCGACACCTATATTTCCTTCGAAACCATCGAGCACATCCAACCCGACGAATTGGACCGCTATCTCAAAGAAGCAAAACGGGTTTTACGGCCCGGCGGAACGTTTCTTTGCTCATCGCCCATATATAGGGGCGACAATTATGGCTTGCTTGCCAAATATCATCCTTACGAATTCCAGTATAACCATTTTACCAATACCCTGATCAATAACGGTTTCTTGCTTTATGAAACCTGGTATCAATGGCCGCCTTACTATACGATACAAAGCATAGCGCCGAGATTCGAACAAACCCAGCAAATCTCGCCTTTTATTGTTCTAGGCGTATTTAGGGTTCCCGGTTAGAGCGTGCGCATGGCAAGCCATGTAGTCCTTTGCGACGGTGGACTTTGTAATCGATTAAATGCGCTGATCTTCGCGATGATCTTGCGGCGGCGATACGGGCATGACTGGCGGATATCCTGGCCGAAAAACAATTGGTGCGGAGCCGATTTTGCCCGGCTATTTACCTACGACCTTGCCGTTGACGACCACACTATCGACTATTACAAGCAAAACGAATCCGCTTATCAACTGCTGCTCCACGAAAATCAACGTCAATTTTCTGAAGACCGGATTATTTATCATGCAAATCTGAATGCTTACAGCGACTACCGCGACATTCTGGACCATCACGAGCAGGTACTGTATTTCAACAATCTGATACCCCCGTTTGTCGGTATAGCCGATCTAGAAACCGGACTCCGGGATTTCAGGATCGCGGAACCGTTAAAAACCCGTGCCATCGAATTTTGCAGCGAACATCGAATCGACGACTCGGTAGTTGGATTGCACATCAGAAAAACCGATTTCGGCCAGGCTGTCAACGACGACGCCTTGTTTCAAATGGTTGCCGGCAGCCCTTACAGATTTTTCGTGTGTTCCGATGATGCCGAGGTTAACGAACGGTTCTCGCAACTTGCCAACTGCAGCGTCTTCAAAAAACAGAGTTTTCCGGAAAAAATGCTGGCCGATGAGCATTGGCAAGCATGGACAACCGATCACTCAGGGCGCGAGTTCCCCTTCAATATTAACCGCTCGGAAGAAGCCATCGCCGAAGCGTTGATCGACCTGCTGATACTGTCACGAACCAAGCTGGTAGCAACCTCCCATTCGACCTTTCTGAATATGGCCGGCATTTTCAAAAGCACCCGATTCTTTTAACGCAAAGCAATACTGTCTTCGGACATCTTTTAAGGAATTTATGAAAACTAGCCCCGTAACGCAAAATGAAGTGCTTGAACTCTTGAATTTGATCCGTTCGCGGCACATGGCTACCGACTTCAAAGTGCGCATCGGTGCCGATGCAGACGGCGGCTATGTGCTGCCTGCCTGCGCCTACCGATCCAATCTGATTTGTTCAATCGGCATAGGCAACGAAGTCAGTTTCGACAAGGCGCTCGCGGAACAAGGCGCCAAAATTTTTCAATTCGACCACACCATCCCCTGCACACCCTTCGAACATCCTAATATTGTTTTTATACAAAAAGGCTGGGGGCCCCAGGACAGCGATACACTGATGTCCTTGAAGACCATGATGGCTTTGATGGACTGGAACAATGCCCAACATCCTATCCTGAAATTCGACACGGAAGGCGCGGAATGGGAATCGCTGGAGCAAACCGATAGTAACGATCTAGCCCGCTTCGAGATTATTACCGGCGAATTCCATGATTTCCAGAATTTAATACATCGCGATTATTTTGAAAAGGTTTTCGCGGCCTGGTCGAAAACTTGCCGCCACCCATCATGTCGTGCACCTGCATGCCAATAATGCCGGAGGACTAGTCATGGTCGGCGGCTTAGCCATACCGCGTTTGCTGGAGTTAACCTATTTTCGCAAGGATGCCGGCGTCTTCGCCGGACATTCCAACGAGCCTATACCCGGACCGCTGGACCGGCCGAACATCCCCGGAGTACCGGATCTTTACCTACGTCCGTTTTGAGACCAGCCATGCGCGAACCCTTCGAAATTATAGAATCGCTAGGCTTACCCAAAGTCACCGGCATCCTGCAAGTCGGCGCCAACACCGGCCAGGAAATCGAGTGTTTTATCAGAAACGGCATTAGCCATGCAGCACTGATCGAACCGCTTCCCGGCCCCTTTTCAACACTCCAAGCCAGATGCGCCGAGGTTGTATCTCAGGCTTACCTGCCCGTTCAAGCGCTGTGCGGAAGCACCGACGGCGCCAAGGTCGATTTTTATGTCTCTTCCAATAACGGCGAAAGCAGCAGCATTTTCAAACCCGCCAAGCACTTAAACGATTATCCCTGGGTAAGCTTCCCGGAAAAGCTGGAATTATCGACTTTCACGCTGGATAGGATACTGCTGGCAATAACCGCCCACCGGCCTGATATCGCCGCAGCCATCAATTTACTCTATATGGATGTGCAAGGCGGAGAACTTGAGGTCTTAAAAGGCAGCAACAACACGCTACACAAGGTCAGTTATATTTATACCGAAGTCGGACTTGGCGGCGGCTATGAGGGCGGAGTCAAACTAACCGACCTGCTGCTCTTCCTCAAACTTTATCATTTCAAACTCTACGAACTGGAAGTAAACAAGGAAGGCTGGGGGAACGCTTTTTTTGTTAAATCGGAGGGGTGATTTGTTTTTTTGAAAAACACTCTAATTATAAATGTGCTGCAAGCTTCAAACCCAAGTTGGGCTCGAAATAAAATACCTGATAATTGCGCTTAGGTCATTGCACCAATCGGCTAAGGGCCAAGAAAAACCATGCCTGTATTTAATTCTTAATGAACTTATTATCAAAACTGGCAAACTGATCCGCCTGTAAACTGCAAGCGAGATGTAAAGCATCGGCAAAATCCAAGCCTTGCCCGTACCATTGCAGGGCTGAAGCAACGGCTGCATTCTGCTCAACGGTAAAGCTATCGGTGGCTATGATTTTTTGCAGGGTTGCCAAGATAATTGGGCGTTCCAAGGCGTAGCAGTAACGCAATACCCACTCCAGTTCCAAAAGGACGGTTTTGGCGATAAAAACCGTATGGCGGCTTAGCAAATCAGCCGCCCGCTGGACTTGATCAGGATCGTCATTGGTGACGATGCGGACAAGGATATTGGTGTCAATCGCCAGCATGTCCGTCCCATTCAGTAATAATGCCTTGCCGGATAGCAGCTTCCATATCGTCCAAGGATTTTGCCGGGCCTTGGTAACCCGTGCACCCAATTAAATCGCTGATGGATAACTTGGGTAATGGGCTTTTGGTTTTTAGCAAAATACCCTGCGGGGTGATTTCGATTTCCATCTCCTGCCCAACATTTAAATGATAAGCGTCGCGTATGGCTTTGGGGATAATGACTTGCCCTTTGCTGGATAAGCGAGTCGTTTGCATAATTTTATGCTCCTTAATCAGAAAGTAAGATCTTAGTAAGACTATAGGCGCTTGTCAATTTGGCAGAATTGCTCTAATGACTTTCAACTCCCATTTGAGTGAAAAAACCGCATTGAGCGCCTTTGCGGTATTTTTCACGCATCCCGCCTCGCTTAATTTTTTGCCAACGACACACTGTTCTTTTATGCCTTAAACCACTTTACAAACAACGACTTAATAATGTTTTTACTTAACTGAGTAAATTTACTCAGTTAAGTAAAAATATACATTTACCGTAAAAAAGTTTACACATTTAAAACAATCAGAGTATCTCCAATTACACCGCATACGACATGGACAGGCGGTAAACCCCGGGAAAAGGTAACTTTTACTTCACTCTATATCAGAATATTATCAACATCCACCCTGACTGAATGTTCAATCAGAATACCTGCCGGCAAAATCAGAGGCATAGGCGAAAACTTTGGGAACAACCGCCAAAAGCACTGGAGATGAAGCAGCCACCGCAATATAAATTTCCGGCATTTTGTCGCTTGCATATTCATGCGCAATCAGATTTCTCAACTCGCGTATCTTGATCAGCTCGAGAGCGTCTGCCCAACCGCGTTTTTCAGCACGGTAGAGACGATCAAGAATTGTGCCGCTGCCTGTTAGCTCAATGTCATCGATCAAACGGAAGATACGCTGGATCAATAAATCAGCCAGTCGCGCAAAGCGGCTGGTTAATGATTCAAGCCGTTCCAGTTGTTCTTCCGGCAAGTCTTCCTGCCCGATTAAATTTCGGCACCTTTCCATGGAATATTCAAGGTGGCGGGCTGCAAGCTGAAGATCGGTCAATTCTTCTTGAAGTAACTCGATTTTTACCCGTGTCATAATAATATTCCGCTCTGCATAATCATTCGGGGAAAAGGCCGGGAACTATCAGCATAAAGCGCGATATCGATCTTACGTTCGCCTAGTTTTCGATGCAATTGCGCCAGAATTTCCAGCTTGGCCATCAGATCGATTTTACTGGAAAGCACCAACAGGTCTATATCGCCACCTTTGGCGGCATCATCGGTACGCGACCCGAATAGATAAATCAACGCTTCGGTATCGGCCTGATGTATGGCCTCACTAATGGCAAACTGTTCTTCGGGCGCTAATCGCATGGATTTTTTCTCAGTCTTTAGAACCTGGGAAACAGCATGCCGCCCATGATCCCGGTGACCAAACTAAATATTACGGCCAAAATGATGATGGCTGGTATCGAAGCCAATGCCCATTTCACCATGAGAACCACGATGGAAAAGAACGGCATTTGTAGATCCACAACGATTACTTTTTTTGCTTCGTCCGACTCATTCATATTTATTGATGCCTACCGGCTGGGTGCATAGAAATTAGATTTTGAAATTTTAACATTATTGATATTGGCCGGAAGGATTTTCAGAATGCGATTCTTCGCCTGCGTGATAACTTAACCTGCGGCGGCTAAACACTCATTAAGCCGACTAACGAACGTCTGAATACCAGGTTCTTTTAATAAATCCCCGTGTTTGCCGGGAAGCAGTTGCACGTCCAGGTCGTTTTCAGCCAAAGATGTCCAGCCGAGCTCGCGATCCTGGGAGTACTCAAAATCTGCTGGCCTGAACAAAACAATTCGACCGGCGTAAGGTCGCCACTTATAACTCCACAAGGCCCAGCGATGGGCTTCAGCAGCCGATTTCAACTTGCGCATTTGCGGTAAACCGACGCCATTCAATACCCGCGCATAAATCCGCTCTTGAATTAATCTTAAATCATCTCCTAGAAATGCATCTTGCAGCATTGAGAAGAACGAAGTTGCCATTTTCGGCGATACGCTGTCTATCAGTCCTAGAAATGCCACATTTTCACCCTGCTTAAGCAACTGCCTTGCCATTTCGAAGGCAAAAACGCCGCCGCTACAAAAACCGGCCAGGTAATAGGGGCCGTTTGCTTGAATGCTGCGCATTTGTTGTATGGAGTATTCGACTATGTCCGTGATCGATGAGTGATAGGGCTGTAATCCAACAACCCCTTGCATGGGAAGTCCATAGATCGGCCGATCAGGATCGATATAAGGCGTCAGGTAGTCATACATATACAGGTGTCCGCCGGCGACAGGCAGACAAAACAACGGCGGCTTGGCGCCACTGGATTTGATGGCGACAGGACGGCTCCAGAGAGGATCAACCTCATTGGTACTGAGCAAACCCATCAATTCGCGGATAGTACCGCGACCATACCACAGCGAGTCCAGCGGCAAATCCCGATCAAACAACTTTTTGATCTTGGCGATCGATTGCACAGCCAGCAAGGAATGTCCGCCCAACGCGAAAAAATTATCTTCCATGCTGATGTCAGCTATTCCAAGCAGTTGCTCCCATACGCGCATGAGCTGGAGTTCGATGGCATTTTCGGGCAACACCCGCTTTTTGTCTGGCACTTGGTCTAATGCGCAAGGCTTAGGTAAAACCTGGCGATCGATTTTTCCGTTGGCTGTCTGGGGCATTTTATCCAGTATAAAAAAACCGGCGGGCAACATGTAATCGGGGAGCCACTGTTTCAAAAAGGTTTTTAGTTGATCATGAGTTACAACCTGACCCGAACACGGTACGATATAGGCAACCAGTTTAAGCCCTTCCTGGTCCGAATGCGCCATGACGATGGCTTGACTCACTGCCGGCCACTGCATCAGTATCGTTTCTATTTCACCGGGTTCGATGCGAAACCCTCTAATTTTTATTTGCTGATCGACTCGACCGATAAAATCGATATTACCGTCTGGCAGATAACGCACCCGGTCGCCGGCTCTGTACAAACGGGCGTCGGGGTCGCTGCTGAATGAATTGCGGATAAATTGTTGCGCCGTTAGTTCAGGTTGATTCAGGTAAGCGTCAGCCAGTCCAGCGCCGCCGATATAAAGCTCGCCGGGAATACCTATGGGCGTGGGATTAAGATACTCATCCAATATATAGACTTGGGTGTTGCCGATAGGCCTACCGATAGGCACGGCGTTAAGCGTCCTCGCAAGCACTGGCGGTATGCGGTAACAGCAAGTGAAGGTGGTGCTTTCGGTCGGGCCATAACCATTGATGATCTGCGTATTGGGCAAACATTTCAGCGCCCGGCGTACATGCGGCACCGATAAGGCTTCACCGCCGGTCAGCAGATAGTGTATGCCGCCAAGGATCTCCGGCGCCTCGTCCATTATGGCATTGAACAAGGCAGCGGTCAGCCACAAGGTGGTAATCCCGTGATCGCGGATGGTACACGACAGTGCCTGCAAAGTGGGCACCCGCTCCGTAAACATAATGCATTTCGCACCATGCAGCAAAGCGCCCCACAGTTCAAAAGTCGAGGCATCGAAGGAAATGGGGGAAAGCAGTAAAAATCTGTGCTCCGGACCGAATGGTATATATTGGCTGCCGCACACCAGCCGGACAACGCCGCGATGCGGCACAATGACACCCTTAGGCACACCGCTCGAACCGGATGTATACATCACATAGGCGTAATTTTGAGCCGTGGTCAGGTTAGGCGGATTGAGCTGGGATTCTTGCGCAATAATGGCCCAGTCGCTATCCAAGCATAGGCTGCGCCCCATAAATTCAGGCAGTTGGCCGCGCAAACCGGCGTGAGTCAACAACACCTGTACCTGTGCATCTTCCAGCATAAAGGCCAGGCGTTGCGCGGGATAGCTCTGGTCCAATGGCAGATAAGCGCCGCCGGCCTTCAAGATACCGAGGATAGCGACGCCCAGATCCGCAGAGCGCGGCAGACATAAACCCACCAAATCATTGGGCTTGACGCCGAGGCTGCGCAAATAATGCGCTAATTGGTTGGCGCGGGAATTTAACTCGCCGTACGTAACAGAGCTATCCGCATCAACCAAGGCCACAGCGTCAGCAAAGCTAGGAATCAGCGCCTCAAATAGCTGATGAATGCATTGATCATCGGGATAAGGTTTCGCAGTATCATTCCATTCCAGTAGTATTAACCGCCGCTCATCACCGGTGAGCATAGGCAGATCGGACAGCTTCTGCTCAGGGTCTTCGATAATACCTTGTAGCAGAGTTTGATAATGCAGCATCATGCGTTCAATAGTCGAGCCATCGAACAGATCGGTGTTATACTCAAAACGTCCGATAATCCCTTCTATACCTTGCTCAAGGATCAACGTTAAATCGAACTTTGACGTGCCGTTATGCACTTCCCGTTGACTAATCGTCCAGCCGGATGCGTATGTCTCGCAGGCAGGCTCCATGACAAACTCGACCTGGAACAGCGGATGCCGGGATGGGTCATGCTGGGCTTGAAAACGTTCGACCAGCTTATTAAATGGATATTGACTGTGGGCAAAAGCATCCAGAACGGTTTGACAGGTGTGATGAAGCAGTTCGTCAAAGCGGGGATTGCCTGCCAAGCGGGTGCGAATCACCATGACATTGA
Organism: uncultured Pseudomonadota bacterium; assembly: GCA_963765965.1. Taxonomy (GTDB): domain Bacteria; phylum Pseudomonadota; class Gammaproteobacteria; order Methylococcales; family Methylomonadaceae; genus Methylomonas. Next base: position 1,628 of record CAVXZR010000041.1, on the reverse strand, counting down.
GAAAAAGGCCGAACAAGGACTCGAACTCCGGGCGCTGCCGGTCAACCTTGACCGAGCCGATGACAATATCGTCCTGTCCCGAATAACGCCATAACAACACGTTGAATGCTGCCAGAAGCAGCATATAACTTGTGACGCCTTTTTTCCTCGCCAAATCGGCGATGTCAGAAGATAGCTGTTTCGATAAGGAAAATGCCCTGGATTCTCCGCGATAGCTGCTCTCGGCTGGACGCGGCCGGTCATACGGCAACTCCAGGGGTTTCATGCCGGCCAATTGCTCGTCCCAATAGCTGCGGTCTTCTGCATAGGCATGGCTTTCCAGATAGGAACGTTGCCAATACACATAGTCTGTATAGCGGAGCGGCAGGCTTGGTAATTGTGCCGGGATCTGCTGCGAAAATGACCGATATAAAGCAAACAACTCCGGCATCAGCAGCTTAAAAATAGAATAGCCGTCGCAAATAATGTGATGAATAACCAACTGCAGCCGATAGTCGGTATCGGCCAATTGGAATAACACCGCTCGCAGCAGCGGCGGGCGTTCCAAATCGAAGGGCAGGCTCGCCGCCTCGCTTGCCTGCTCGGCGAACTGCAATTCGCGCTGATCTTTAGCTAGCAAACCCAAATTCCTGACCGTTAGCGGGAGGCTTGCAACATCCTGTGAATTTTGGACTATCGCGCCATCGCGGTAGACGAAACCGCTACGCAAACTGTCGTGCCGGGCGACAAAGGCATTCAGCGCTTGTTCCATCATCACAGCGTCAATGCATTGCCGGCTATAGATGATAAAGGATTCGTTATAAATTAACTTGGCGCTTTGCAGTTGTAAGACAATCCAGATACCCTCCTGAGCAAACCCCAGCGGTGCGAATTGGTCTTGCCCGGTATGTCTGTAGACCAGTTCTTGACTAACGGGCGGCAATTTTTGCGCGGCCTCAACAGCCGGCGCCAGCTCTGCAATCGTTGGCGCTGCAAAAAACGTCTTATAGGAGATGTCGGCTTGCAGACGGGCATACACCCGCGCCAACACCAGAGTCATTTTCAAACTATCGCCGCCCAGTTCGAAGAAATTGTCGGTGACGCCTATTTCGTCAAAGCCAAGCGCTTCCTGCCAAAGATCCGCCAAACCTTGTTCAATCAAACCCTGTGGTGGCCGAAAAAAGTTTTGCAATAGCGGACGCTTGCTATCCGGAGCCGGCAACGCTTTTTTGTTGACTTTACCGTTCGGTGTCAGCGGCATTGCGTCCAGGGTAATAAATAGGGCCGGGAGCATATAATCCGGTAAGCGCTGCAACAGAAATTGCCGTAACTCCCCGGTTGACGCAGACTGTCCGGGCGCAAACACCACATAAGCCAGCAGACGCTTGTCGCCGATTGCATCTTGACCGGCGATCACGGCAACCTGTCGAACAAGGAGATGTAAATTCAGCGCAACTTCTATTTCACCCAGTTCTATGCGAAAGCCGCGAATTTTGACTTGTTCATCGCTTCTACCCAAAAACTCAATGTTACCGTCGGCTAAATACCGGCAAAGATCACCGCTACGATAAAGACGTGCTGTAGGCTGATCGCTAAAGGGATCGGCTATGAACCGCTGCTGTGTCAGCGTGGGTTGATTCAGATAACCT
>CAVXZR010000040.1:0-4247 GCA_963765965.1 uncultured Pseudomonadota bacterium | reverse complement strand
CGTCGCTCCTATAGGTGAAGGTTTACTGTTCCAGGTTTTTTACCCGACGCTCCGACTTCTTTAAATTTTTTCAGCAATTACGGCAATTTACTGAGAGCAGCCAGTTCCCGCCATGCCACTTTCTTATCCTTGGCCGGGCTGCCGAAAACCTGGGGCGCCGGGCTGGACATGGGCAAAATACCGCTCCTCGCCATTACTACAGCCCGCGAACCTATTTTCACATGATCTGCCACACCGGCGCTTCCTGCCAATATCGCCCCATCTTCAATAATACAGGAACCGGAAATACCCGATTGACCGCAGATGATGACATTCCGACCGACGATATTGTTATGGCCCAATTGCACCAGATTATCTATTTTAGTGCCTGCGCCAATGCGGGTAGCGCCCAGCGCGCCGCGATCGATACAGGTATTGGCGCCGATTTCAACATGATCGTCAATCTCGACATGGCCGACATGCGGCACTTTAATGTGCTGATTATCGCGAAATTTGTAGCCGAAACCGTCTGCGCCGATGATGGCGCCGGCATGAATAATCACATTGTTGCCGATCACGCTATGGTCGTAAATGACCACATTAGGGGGAATACGGCAGTCTTCGCCGATCACGACATGATTGCCTATCCGTACGCCTGCTTCGATAGTACTGGACTCGCCTATACTGCTGTGTTCGCCTACGCTCACAAACGGACCGACATGGACATTGACTCCCAAGGATGCGGTTTCGGCCAACACTGCCTGTTCGGAAATTAGCCGTTTAAGCGCCGGTTCGGGATGCAGCAGTTTTACGGCATTTAAAAAACTTATCTCAGGGTCATCGCAAATCAGCAGCGTCAAGCCGGCGGGAACTTCACCTTCGGCTAATTGCGGGGAAATAAAACAGGCAAAGGCGTTTGAGTCTTTTAGATATTTTTTGTATTTGCCATCGCTTAACACCGTGACCTGATGTGCAAGGGCTGACATGATATCGGCGGCCGAACTGACAGTCCGGGATGCGTCGCCGCCTTTTGCTAGTGCATTGCTATGCCGGGCAAGTTCCGTAATCTGCATTTTATTTCCTATTTCCAGATACCAAAAATATGAGTAATGTCGTCTGTCCACGGTTGCAGACCGAACGATAGGGGCAGCTTCTGCCAATGGCCGAGGCGGCTTTGCTGCAATCGCAATAAACGCTCCGGCTGTTTTGCGATCACTACCCAGTCGGTAGCAACCACCAATGGGACATCGGTTTCAGGTTTAAATTCCTGTAGCAATCCTGCCAAGTGCATATGATTGACATGATCCGCCAATACTTTCTTCAAAGCCAGATGACGGTTAGTAATGTGAAAAGCCAGCAAGCCGTCATCTTTCAGTTTGCTCAGGTATAGCTCCAGCGCCTCTCGAGTCAGTAGGTGCGTCGGGACAGCATCGGAACTGAAAGCATCCATAATCAGCAAATCGAAGCTACGGTCGGCTTCCCGGGCCAGCGACAGGCGGGCATCGCCGATGACCATCTCCGCTTGATTATTGCATCGCTGCAAATAATTGAACCAATGCGTATTTTTGGCGATATCCACCACTCTGGGATCGATTTCATAAAACCGCCAGTACTGGCCTTCCTTGCTATAACAAGCCAAAGCTCCCGCGCCCAGACCTACGGCGCCTATATTCCAGTTCCGGTCCTCGGTGTCGAATTCGCTGAATAACTGGCCTATCGGACCGGGACGGCTATAGTAGGTCAACGGCGTGGTGATGTTGGCTGCCGTCAGGCGTTCGGCGCCGTGTTTAGTGGTGCCGTGATACAGTTCATGGACCTTTTCGGGCCTTTGATTTTCGTCGGCAATAACGGTTTCCCGCACCGACAAGACACCGAAAAAGCTGCGTTCCTGATACAAGGTATTGGACGCCAGGCTATGCAAGCCCATGGTAAATACTAAAATCACCGCCGTCAGCAAACCAAGGCCGATAGGCGAATTGCGAAACGAATAACTCAAACCCGCCAGTAATATCAAAGCACCGCCGATCACATCGATATAGTCGAATAAGGATGGGATAGACAGATAAAGCGTCATACCCGTCACCAGAACCAGCAATGGGAAAACGGTTTTAAAATACCATTTGCCGTCGAAAAAGCCTGGACGCAAGAACAAGGCGGCAACAATCATGATCGGATATTCATAGACCGCATTGAAGACAAACGGCGCCACAAAGGTATTGAACAGACCGCCCAGCATGCCGCCGAAGGACATCACCAGATAAAAACGCGTTAAATGCCGGGTGTGCGGACGGCGTCCGGCCAGTTCGCCGTGGCAAACCATGATAGCCAGAAAAAACGCCAGCGCGTGCAGAATCAAATCCAGCCAATAGGGCAGCAAGGCCGGATTGATGAACGAATAGGCAATAAACACCACTAAAAACGCAGGTTGCGCGCTGATCATGGCCGGATGGATGCGGTCAGCCCATTTTGAAAACACCAAAATAAACGACAACAGATACAGCGTAAGCGGCAATATCCACAACAACGGCACCGAAGCAATATCGGTACTGATGAACTGGGTTAAACCCAATAACAGGCTGGACGGCACAAACGCCAGCGCCAACCAGTGCAGTTGTTCAAGTTTCACCGGCTGCTCGACTGCTTCCGACTGAGTAGCCTCGTCAGTATTGTCATTAATCTGATTGCGCCATAAGGAAAACCCGCAGCCGATTATCGCCAGACACAGCAAACCGAAAGCAATACTCCATAAGGTTCTTTGCTCAGCCAGACCAATATTCGGCTCGATAAAAAACGGATAACTGAGTAGAGCCAGCAAACTCCCGGCGTTACTGGCGGCATATAAAAAGTAAGGGTCGTGACTGCTGTGATGTCCGCAGTGGGAAAACCATTTTTGCAGCAAGGGGGCAGTGGTGGATACCACAAAAAACGGCAGCCCTATGGAAAATAACAAAGTCCGGATCAACCAGAAGGTCGGATTACTGTCTGTCGGCGGGGTAGCGTCGTGCGGCAAGGCCACCGGCAAGGCTATCAGGCTGATAATCAGCAATGCAATATGAATCCGGATTTGCTGCTGATTGCTGTAACGGCTGCTGAGGCTATGCGCATACAGATAGCCAAGAAACAGCAAGGTCTGATAAAACACCATGCAGGTATTCCAAACCGCAGGCGTACCGCCCAACATAGGCAACAGAATCTTGCCGAACATCGGCTGCAACACAAACATCAAAGTTGCGCTGATAAACAAAGTGCCGGCAAATAAAAAAACCGGTGAAAGCAAAGGTTGGGCTGAGGATTGCTGCGTGTTGTTCATTATTATTATTTTGCTAAGCGTATCTTATGCCCAATGATAAAACATTTAGCGCTGATTGTGGCTGCCAATTGAGTTTTGTGTCGCTAAGTTGACAGTGGGTTAGTTCAGGATCTAACCAAATATCCTGTATTTAGGGGAGACCGGCGCTGATGAACAAACAATTTTTAGTTTAGCTACTCACCCTATAATTATTTCAGGTGACGATGCAAAGGGGCACTTATCGTCGATAAAAACCGCCGGATGCATCCAACAGACGTTTCTGCGCAGCAAAATGGCGGTCGATATAACCTAAATCGAAGCGTTCATGCCGGGTTTGCGCGGCAACTTTCTCAATTATTTCGGGTGCAAGTTGAGTCAAAGACCGGCCGGTACTCATAGCTAGAATCTGGGTTTGAGCCACTCGCTCGACGAAATAGAGGTCGTCGAAAGCCTGTGCTACCGTCGGAGCCGCAGTCATAACGCCATGATTACCCAAAAACAGCACATCGGCGTCGCCCAACATAGCCGCCATTCGTTCGCCCACCGTATCCGATAAAGCCACCCCGTCATAATCGTTATCATAGGCGACCCGACCGTAAAAACGGCAGGCGGTTTGAAACGCCCATTCGACACGGCCATCTGTGATCATGGTCAGTGCTGTCGCGTAAAGTTGGTGGGTATGCATTAATACCTTGGCGCGGGGAACCAGTTTATGCAGCGGCGCATGAATGTGGTGCGCAGAAGGTGAAGGTTCGCCCTCGCCACGCACCACCTTGCCGTCGAAGTCGCAGACGATCAGATTTGAAGCCGTTATTTCGGAAAAATGCAGGCCGAAGGGATTGACCAGAAAATGCTCCGTGTCGGGCAGTACGGCGGAAAAGTGATTGGCAATCGCCTCATGCAGATTATTAGCCACCGCCAGATGAAAGGCCGCCGCCAAGTCCATGCGTAGATTCCACTCGGCTTCGCTTACGTTTAA
>CAVXZR010000039.1:0-26545 GCA_963765965.1 uncultured Pseudomonadota bacterium | reverse complement strand
GCATAATCGCTGACATTGCAGGCATATACATCGACACTAACCCCCTTAGCTTCCAATTCGGCAACCAATGCTTTGGTTTCTTCGGTGTTTGCGCCTTTTCTACCTAACAAAGCCAATCGTTTCACACCTTGATCTGCACACCAGTTAGCGTACATCAGGCCGACTCCGCCTAGCCCACCTGTGATTAATACCGTATTGTCAGGATTAAGGCGGTGTTCTCGCGGGTAAATTGCACTTACCAACGGCGTTTGTTTAAGATCAATGACTACTTTCCCGATATGCTCGGAATTTTGAATAGATGCAAATCCTTCTGCCAGCTTATCGGCCCCATATATGGTAATCGGCAAGGGCAGGAGATAGCCCTGATCGGCCATGATCCAGAGATCGTCGATCAATGCAGAGAATTTTTTAGGATTTTTGGCTGCAAGGAATTCGAGATCCAATACGCTGAATTGGATATTTTTATTAAAAGGAGCCGAATTTAAAGCTCCGCTTTTAAATATATCGTATTTACCGATTTCGATAAACCGACCGAATTCAGCTAGAACATCAAAACTTATTGGAACAATACCGCCGCTGATAGAATTGAATACCACATTAACCCCTTTGCCATGCGTTAACTCAATGACTTCTGAACCAAAGTTCAAAGTTCTCGAATTCACCACATAATCCGCACCATGAGAAAGGAGATAATCCCGTTTTTCCTGAGTGCCTGCCGAGGCAATAACACATGCGCCCAGATGCTTGGCAAGATTTACAGCGGCTAAGCCAACCCCACTGGCTGCGCCGTGGATAAGTACGGTTTCGCCTGCTTCTAATCTGGCAATATCGCGTAGCCCCCATAAAGCAGTTGCATACGCAACAAATAAGGTAGAAGCTTCGCCTGATGTAAAAGCCCTAGGAATTGGTTTAATGACGGTAGTCGGCAAATCTTCAGGATTTGTATTCAGCAAAAGGTAACGGCTAAGGCAATCCGCTCTAGTTGCCGCAACCGCATCGCCGACTTTATAGTCAGTGACGTTTTCGCCAACGGCAACAATTACACCTGAACATTCCCGACCTAATGCCGCTCCGTAATGAAGATTATCAGCCTGATCATCGTGAATGGTTCCAAGTAATTTCTCCAGATCCTTGTAGTTCAGTGAGACTGTATCTACCCGCATTTCGATTTGATCATTAGCGGGCGCCCTTCTTTCATCTTTGCTAAATACTAAATTTTGTAAAGATGGCCGTGCCGCCGTACTTAATTTAAAGTTATTCTTTCCTGAATCTTCAAACCTCTCCATTAGATGTGTGGACAATTCCGCATAATTGTTAGAATCCAGACGCTTTATTTGCATCGCGTAACGCTTACGTCCAATCAATGCAACTTCGTCCGGCGCCTCGGCGGATACAAGTTCCGCCGCAAGTAAATAGGCATCCGTTGCTAAATTGTCTACGTCTATATGTCTGAAATTGATTGCAGATAATTCATTCTCGGAGTTTCTTCGCAAACCGGTTGCCCATGAACTTAACCATCCGTTTTGCTCATGCCTTATTTCCAGCGCCATGGCCTGTTGAGTTACAAAGATGATTTTTCCGTTATAGCCATTTCTGGATATCTGTTGCAACGCCAACAGCATTTCCACCGAGTCATCTACAGAGCGTTCAACAGTAGGCGTATCGATACAGAGTGTAATTAGATTGTAGCTCCAAAAATCCGGCATTTTTAGCAATGCATCCAGATTTGCAAAACAATCGATTTTTTCACAGCCAAAGATGGTCAAACCGCGTTTAAGCTCATCAGGAACAATTTCGCTGACCACCGCTACATGCGGCAAATATTCGTTTCTCTCCGCGCTATCGATTTCAAACCAGGTTGTGCGATAGGTTGCGGTATCTATCGCGGAAGGAATCGAATTGGAAACCAGTTGAATGGCGTCGCAGCGGATATCAATCACTTCACAGCAAACTTTGCCGTCAACCATCAAGGTAACATTGGCATTTATGCGGCGTTCCGTATGCTCTGTAATTTCCAGAAGAGCCTGACATTTTTTGCCTATTCTTTCATAGAACCTTATTTGTTTAATACCAACCGGCAGATAAGCCAATTCCGACTCATTTAACGCCAGCATGGATTGGAAGGCTCCATCCAGTAAGGCGGGATGAATATAATGCTCACAACTATCCTCAACGGATAAATCGATCAACGCCAAGGTTTTTCGCATTTGCAAGCGTTTGATGGATTGGAAAGTTTTTCCGTAATCAAGACCTAATTTTTGTAATCTTTGGTATAGGACTTTTACATCTATCTCTGTAAAATCGGCAAAATCCATCGATAGTGTCGGCGTAATGAACGGTACCGAAAATTTCCCGGTTATCAACTCGGCACTGCCGTGTAAACTCCATTCATCCGATCTGGTTGAGATGCCTGCATAAATTGACAGCTTACCGGCATGATCGGCAATGGTTTTAGTCACAGTACATTCGCCATCCGCCAATACCAGTGCACGATGAAAGCGTATATTCCGCAGAACGTACTCAGAAGCGGTTTTGTTGTGCTCCTCCAAAACAGCCAGAAATATTTCTAAATAACCGGCACCCGGAAAAACGGTTCTTTGACCGACTTTGTGATCCACTAACCAGGGTATTACTGAGTTGGATAGTTCAGAGTGCCAGGTAGCGATCGGATCGGCGGTTCTGTAGCCTAACAAGATGGGCGAATCCGGCCAACCCTGGCGAACAATCCGCGCATATTTATCTTCATGCCAATGGTTTTTCCGTTGCCAAGGGTAGGCTGGTAGTTTAATTTTATGTTTAGGCGCGCCTAAATAAGATTGAAAATCAATATCGACTCCGTTCGACCATAGTGCAGCTAAGACTTCGGATAGTTGCGTATTTTCGTTTTCTTTGCGCTTTAAGGTATTTATACAAATGCCTTTGCTCCCTTGCGACAGCATTATCTCTTTAATATATCCAGTTAACACCGGATGAGGACCAATTTCTAAAAACGTTTCATAGCCGTCATCACAAATACTTTCGATAGCATCTTTAAAGTAAACAGGATGACGGACGTTGTCACACCAATAATTGTTGTCAAATAGGCCGACATCCGTTCCTTCCTTTCCGGTTACGGTAGAGTAGACCGGCAGTTTTGGTGCGTTAGGCGATAAGTCTTTAAGGCAATCTCGCAATTCATTCAAAATCGGGTCCATACCTGCACTGTGATAAGGCACTTCCACCCGCAACTTTCTTGCAAATACCCCCTGAATTTCAAGCATGGATGCTATAGCGTCTATACACGCTTCGTCGCCGGCTAAGGTGGTATTTTTTGCACTGTTAATCCCGGCTATCGATACCTCGCCTGCATAAGGGGCGATGACCCGTTCCGCCTCAGCCACGCCAAGCCCTGTAGCCAGCATGCTACCGGTTCCGGCAGTTTTAGCCTGGGTTCGGCCGCGATGATAAGAAACGGTTAATGCATCGCGTAGCGATAAAATCCCTGATATATAGGCTGAGCTGACTTCTCCTACTGAATGCCCGATTACCGCAGCAGGAGTAACGCCCCAAGAACGCAGCAGTTCGACAATACCGATTTGAATCATGAAATTTGCTGTTTGGGCAATCACGGTTTCCGACATACGAGACTCCGCTTCGCTACGCATCATTTCAGCCAGAATCGACCAGCCGGAAATCTCCATAAAAATCTTGTCCGCCTGTTTTAGGGTTTCAGCAAAAACCGGTTCGGAATCGAAAAGTTGTTGGCCCATTTCCCACCATTGAGGCCCCATGCCGCTAAACACAAAAACCGGATTTTGCTGATCGTTGTTGCGGCCTTTGTTTACACCGTTGACGCGCGAACCATTTACAGTCTGTTGTAACTTCCCAACTAATTCTTCTGCGGAATCGGCGCTAATAACCCAACGGAATTCCAACCCTGTTTTTTGAGCGGCATTTCGGCAAATATTTAGAATTTCTTCGGGTGAAGCCTTGGCAAACATATCTAAATAAATCCGTGCATAGCCTTCGCATGCGCTTTCAGATGCACCGGAAATGTACAGGCGAAAACGCGGTTTGGCATGTGGTTCTTCAGTGGCTGCCTGTTGCCTGATTGACAAATCAGGCGCACATAAAACTGCGTGCGCATTGGTGCCGCCATAGCCAAACGAATTAACTGCTATATAGGAGCGGCCATTTCTAGACTTAGGCAACCTTTGATATTTATCTGCAATTTGGATATTTAAGCCGGCAAAATCGATAGCTGGATTCAATTCGCTATCCAGCCAGGCTTGAGGAGGAATGTGATCGTGTTTGGCAACCAGTAGCGCTTTTAGCAGTCCGGTTATGCCGGCGGCAGCTTCCAGATGGCCTATGCCGGCTTTTACTGAACCGACAATTAACGGTTTGTCACCTTTGCTGCGTGTTTGCCCAATCGACGTACCCATGGCTCGCATTTCAATCGGATCGCCCACCGGCGTTCCGGTACCATGGGCCTCAAGGTAGGTGATATCTACAGGATCAATAGCCCCCTCTTGATAAACTTTTGAAGCCAAGGCAATTTGCGCTATTTCATTCGGTACTGTAATGCCTTCCGAGTTTCCATCCTGATTAACGCCGGAACTCAAAATAATACCCTGAATGTTATCTCCGTCGGCAATTGCATCCTGCAAACGTTTAAGGACTACTAATCCCGCGCCTTCGCCACGGCCGTAACCATCAGCATTTGCGCTGAAGGTTTTGCTTCTGCCATCCGCTGCCAGGAAATGCCCCTTGGACATCATCATCATGATTTCAGGTCTGAACATTATACTGACGCCACCGGCAATCGCCAGGTTGCAGTCGCCCGACCGTAACCCCAGACAAGCTTGATGAACTGCAACCAATGAAGATGAACAGGCGGTATCGAGTGTAAAGCTCGGTCCTTTAAGGTCGAATACATAGGATAGGCGGTTAGAAACCATGGTCATAGTCGAACTTACTGCCGTATATGTTCCGACCTGGGATTTTGCGCCCGGCCCCATTTGAGTCAGCAAATTGTCCTGCATAAAACAGCCGACATATACGCCTGTCTGACTGCCTTGCAGTTTATTGACATCACCGACTGCGTCTTCCAGCGCTTCAAAAGTCAATTCGAGCAAAAGCCGCTGTTGCGGATCAAGCAACGCGGCTTCGCGAGGAGAAATATCAAAAAAGGCAGCATCAAAAGCTTCGATATCGGTACTAAGAAAACTACCTCGATTCACATAGGATTTTCCACTTTTATCCTGATTTTTATCGTAATGAAACTGCCAGGACCATCTTTCTTTGGGAATTTCCCCAACGGCATCGCCGCCTTCCTTTAGAAATTCCCAAAATTCTTCTATATTAGAAACATTGCCGGGTAGCCTACAAGCTGTTCCAATGATGGCAATAGCATTATTTTTCATCGAATTCATAACTGCATTCCTCAGTTTTTCTAAAATTGTGTTTAATCTCTACACGTTTACGAGTTTATTTGTTTTCGCCACAAAACCATTCAGCCACCTCCTCTTTGGTAAAGAAGGGTTGTGGAAGAGTTTTAAAATTAATCTCTCAATCCCGCTTTTTTTAATGGAGGCAGTTTAACGATTACCTCTAATATCAAAAGCAAAGGTCTAGGGATTAGTCTCATTTCCAGTATTAATATGGTTATAATCTGTATAGCCAACACCTTAAGCATATAAACTAGACTTATGCAGAGCGCCATCGCTGATGTAGCGCTACAAAAGTTGATTATTAGTAGCAGTAGGGTTAGGTGTATTCTAAGCTGCAAGTTGTTTGCATAAAATTACAACGCATTACAACGAACGTTAAATGGTTAGCGGGTGAAACCTGGAAAATGCTGTATATATCCTTATGGCATCTATCAAAAGCCGACCTGAATTCAAAATACGGATGTTTATTCAGGAATCGCTTTCCAAGGTAGGCAGCAACGATATTGGGGAAGCCGGACGTTAATCAAAGCAAATACAGAGCTTATGAGCTAAAAGTGAATTTTAGTTTTTATGTCATTCGCCTCCCGGTTAATCGGAAGAACCGGGCAAACATGAGGAAAGCCGAAATACGAATTAAGTGCGGCGCCACACTAAAAACACTAAGTGTCTTATTTTTTCTGTGAACAGGTGAATTGTTACAGACATGATCAGGGACGCCGCCAGTTCTCTATAAGCAGAGCAATATTGGCTTGTAGTAGTATGGGTGTTGGGACTTTGGCGGTCAGTGAAAGCGACGAGGGCCACAATCAACCGATACGTTGGACTTAGGCGCTACGCGGACTGGCAATAGGTATTAAAAGTCATAAGTTTTCGCATATTACATGCAAGCGCGAATAGTGCAAAAAGCCGATTAGGACGCTAATCAGAAAATCTTTTGCAACTCCTTTCCAAAAGCATAGACAGTAAAAGCCACTTAAAACAGTGGCTTAAAGTAGAATACTTAACAAAAAACTTTTGGATACCCCCTAAAATGGAATATCATCGTCAAAGTCATCATACGATGCCGGCGCTGATGGGGAACCGGCAGGCGCTGACGACTGGTTATCATAGCTACTGACTGGTGGCACGTTGTCGCTGCCGTAATTGGTGGTTCCACCGCTACGGCTGTCTAACATATGCATGGTTTCGGCGATGATTTCCGTGGTGTAACGATCCTGACCATCCTTACCTTGCCATTTCTGGGTGCGGATGCGGCCTTCAATATAGGCTTGGCTGCCTTTTTTCAGGTATTCGCTAGCGATTTTCGCCACAGCGCCAAAAAAAACCACCCGATGCCATTCGGTTTCTTCCTTGCGCTCATTGGTATTCCGATCTTTCCAGCGCCGGTTGGTAGCGAGGTTAATAGTTGTAATTTGGTCGCCGCTAGGCAAAAAACGCACTTCCGGATCAGCGCCCAGGCGACCGATCAGCATCACTTTATTTAGCATGGTTTCTCCGTATCAATGTTGCGGTTGGCAGGTTTACTGCCACTGTTTTAAAAGCTGAGTCAATTCGTTTTTGTCTAGCTGCTGGTTATCGATTTTCAGATAAGCAACGTTTTCTTCAAAGTGCAACCGGACTTCTTCTATACCGTTTATGTTCAGTAATAAACGGGAGAATTCACTACCCTGTTCCGGCTTCACGGACTTCAGCGACAATAAAAGATTTGCCCAATAGCGCGGCGTTGACATAAACAGAGCAATCAGTATCCAACTGCCGGCCACTGCGGCAGAAAATATAAAGACCGCCGAAGCGCCAAATTCGCCGTATAACCAGCCGCCGCTAGCGCCGCCTAGAAAAGCGCCGATGAACTGGGAACTGGAATAAATCCCCATGGCAGTGCCTTTCAGGTCGCCAGGCGCGGTTTTGGAAATCAAGGAAGGCAAGGTGGCTTCCAACAGATTAAACCCGCAGAAAAACACCCACAAACAGGCGATCAGACCAGTTAACTGATCATGCAGTAACACAAAGCCGATATTGGCGACAATTAACGAAGCAATCGCGCCGATAAAGACCTTCTTCATTTGCCGTTTTTTTTCGGCAATAATTACGAACGGAATAATCATCGCCATCGAGGTCACCAGCACGGGCAAATACACATGCCAATGTTTGCTGCTTTCTAAGCCGCTATCGCGCATCAGTAACGGCACCACCACAAAACTGGCCATCAAAATCAGATGCAGGGCAAAAATGCCATAGTTGAGCCGCAATAGGTCGGCATTTTTTATAACCGTGCCAAGTTCGGACGGAATGTATTCGGCATCGCGATGCATAGTTGTTTTTGCCGGGTTAGGCACGATAAACAGGATGACTAATATCGCTGTTGCCGCCAGCAAGGCAATAATCCAAAAAATGCCGCTGATGCCGAAATGGTGGGCAATAATAGGCCCCAGGGTAATCGCTACGCCGAACGAAACGCCAATGCTGGCGCCTATGGTCGCCATGGCCTTGGTACGATGCACTTCCTGAGTCAAATCGGCCAGCAATGCCATCACCGCCGCCGAAATGGCGCCGCAGCCCTGCAAGGCTCGGCCAAGCAACACCCCGTAAATATCGGTTGCCAATGCCGCTACCACGCTGCCGATCACAAAAAGTATCAGCCCGATGACGATAATGGATTTACGGCCGATACGGTCGGACAGCAAACCGAAGGGTATTTGCAAAACAGCCTGCGTCAGGCCATAAATACCCATCGTCAATCCCACCAATTTCGGCGTGGAACCCGGCATTTGCTCGGTAAATAGCGACAGGACCGGCAACAACATGAACAACCCCAGCATCCTTAGCGCATAGATGCCCGCCAACGATACTGTTGCCCGCTTTTCCATGGACGTCATTGGACTGGTAATATCCTGAACCTGTGTCAAAACCAACTCCCCTTTGCCTTAAGCTATTTTTAAGGTGTCTATAGTAACTGAAGTTTCCTGGTAATCAGTGATTTTATGAGCAAGATGTACGAGCTGCTAAGATGACATTTCAAAACCGAACAATGCGGTTCAGTGTTTCAAAATGACTGATTACTCGATTTTTTACGGAAAAAATTAGACAAAACCAAAATTTAAAAGAATTCTACGATAGATGTAGCTTGCAATAAAGGATTGCATCGCGTCCAGCGTTCATCCAAATCGGCCCCTGCCCAATCAGTGCGGTATTGTCGCACATTGCACAGCCTTAATGGGGTGTCCGGCAATCGATCATCCATTCATTGACGGTAACAACTCTTTAAGCTGCCTGCCTATGCAGAGGCTTGACGCCAGACGAGGTTATTACTCAGCTTGCCATAAATCCTATTGAGTTTGCATGTTGAGCCAAACATCAGGGGATGTGTTATGCCGGACTTACCGTTCAGCACCTTAGAAAGAGTAAGGCGGGAAACTTGCAATTCCTTTGCTGCCGCTGCTACTGTCATTTGTAATGTTTCAGTGCAATCTGCTGGTAATATGGCTATAATTATAGCCATATCTTATGGGGCCATTCACCATGAAAACCAGCACCATTGCAGACGCCAAAAATAATTTATCGAATTTGGTTCACCAGCTTGAAGCAGGTGAGGCAATCCATTTGACACGTTACGGTAAACCGGTTGCCGTGATGATATCGGAAGAACAGTACCAGAATTTGATTGCGCCAAGTAAAAGCCTAAATACAGCAATTTTGAATTGGCGAAGTCAATTAGATACCGACAAAGATATTGGATTAAGTAATCACGAACTTAAAGCATTACGCAAAGACAGTGTTGGCCGTAAATTTTCATGGGACGAATAATTTACTTATTGGATACGAATATTCTTTCGGAACCCGCCCGCCTAAATCCAAATATTAACGTCATGCAAAGATTTGCAAATCACGATGGAAAATTAGCGACGGCTTCAACTGCTTGGCACGAACTTGTTTACGGATGTGCTTTGTTAGCGAATTCAAAAAGGAAAAGCCAATTACAGTCCTATTTGTCAACGTTACTGAATAACGGTTTAGTCATTCTACCTTATGAGCAATTGGCGGCTGAATGGTTTGGGCGGCAACGAGCCGACTTACAGGCACAAGGTAAAACGATAGCTTATGCCGATGGTGAAATTGCCGCTGTTGCTGCTGTAAATAAGCTAATTCTGGTTACTCGCAATACAGATGATTTCCGAAATTTTGAAAATTTAATGCTGGAAAATTGGTTTGTTTGAGATTTTATCCTATCCATCAAAACCCTTCGCACAGAATTTTTCCTGGGTAAATTGGCCGCATATTATTAGTTGCCATAATAAAAACCTCTTAATAATAACAATGCGGCATCTCTTTAAGCTCCCCAACATGAAGCGGCTTGATTGCCGGGCGTGGTTGTTGCTCGGCTTGCCATAAATCCCATTGGATTTGCATTTTAATAAGCCAAGCATGCGGGGATGTGTTTAGCCATTTAGAAAATGGTGGCCTGTCCCCGGTTTCAATTTTATATAACAACCTCAATCAACAGCATAAGCAAAGGGAAGCCAATTTTTCACATGCAACATGTATCTCATAGCATCACCACCAAATTAACCTATTCTAAAACTGGCTGTTTGACAGCAACAAGTAATAACCACCTGATAATTTTTAGAACCTTACTCCTACCCCGCCAAATAAACAATCTCCGGTAAAACCAACTCCCACCGCTCACACCGCAAACTATCCATTTCCCCAGCCTTAGCCTGCCTAACCAAAATCGCCGCCACCCTTACCGCAATGATTTTCCCATCCGGCGGTACAAACGCCTGCGCCATGCGGGTCACGGTTACGCCATTGGTATCCGCCACTTCCCATCCAGGCTTGCCGTCGCTTCTCACTCTTAATTGCAATTCATCCCCATGGTCCAGCGCGGCAATGGCTTTATGGATGGGCTTGTCGGCGGCATAATAGCCGGGCCATGACAAGATGACTTGAGTGGGATCGGCTAGCCAACTGCGTTGCGCCAGTCTTTGATCCGGACTGGGCCATTGCGGTTGAGATTTGAAGCAGATTTCTTCGCAATCTCGAATAAAGGTATTTCGTGAAGCCGCGCGGTGACAGAGCGTCAGGGTTTTCCGGGCACGTGTTATGGCGACATAAAACAGCCGCCGTTCTTCGTCACGGGCATCTTGCCAACCGCCCGCGTCCATAATCAGCACATGGTCGAACTCCAAACCTTTAGCGCGGTGCGCGGTGAGTAATAACATGGGTGCATGCAGGTTATCGCTGGCTACGGATTCACTGCCGGAACCAAATTCATATAGCGCTTCGATGACATCCGTCACCACCAGTTGGCAACCGGAGGTTAGCGATTCGTATTCGAGTATAAATTGCGCCAAGGCTGCGCGATAAGGGTGGGAGATTAAATCATCCACGTTCTGAGCATAGCGGCGGCGAAACCAACGCGACAGGCAAGTCCCACGGATCAGCACCCGCACTTTCCGGGCATTTCGCCGTTGTCCGTACAACAGCGACAACAGGCTTTGGCCTTCGCGGGTACTGTGTAAATCCAGCAGAAAATTCTCACGCATCAGCCGCACCGGTATGCCTTTTAACTGACATAAAGCCTGCATGGGCTCTAACGCTTGCCAATGCCGGGCAATCACGGCAAATTGCCCCCAGCGGTTTTGCTTACCCGGGCTTTGCAGAAGATTCAAGCGCTGCAATTCAGCCAGCGCTACCTGCACTTCCGCGAATAGCGGCTCAGGCGTTTGAATAATGTGCACCCTGCCCTGCGCCAGTCTATCCAATGCGGCAAACTCGCCGCCGTCCGGTTCATCGCGGCGAGCATGATTGATGCGGATAGCGTCCCGGCTTTTCATTCGCTCCCGTACTGCTGCAATCAGCCGATTCGCACAGTTAATAATGTGGGCTGTGGAACGGTAATTTTCCAGCAGATAAAAACTTTTGGCCTGATAATCGTCGGTGAATTGCTTGATGAAGCTGACATTGGCGCCGCTAAACGCATAAATATTCTGATCGTCATCGCCTACGGCCAGCAAGGATAATTTGTCTTCTTCGCTAGCCAAGGAACGTCCGGCCAGGGCGCTGATCAGTTCATAGTGGTCGGCATTGATATCCTGATATTCATCAACCAGCACATAGCGCAAACCGGCTAACAGGCGGTCGCGCTGTACGGCTGGGCCGGCGTCGTCGCCCTGCTCGGCTTTTTTCAATTGCGCGGTCGCCGTCTTGATGACAGCGGCAAAATCGAAGCTTTCGCCACGTTCGATGGCGACCGCCACGCTGGTGCCGGTCAGGCGCATTGCCAGACTATGCAGGGTCTGCACAGTCACGCCCGCGGCATCGGCGCCCACCAAAGCCCACAGCCGCCGCCGGATTTCGATAGCCGCCGAACGGTTATAGGTCAGTACCATGATTTCTTCCGGCAAGACCATGCTTTCCCGCAACAGCCAGGCTACCCGGTTGACAATAACTCGGGTTTTGCCGGAACCGGGCCCAGCCAGCACCAGATAGTTGCTTTCAATGTTTGCAGCGACTATCGCTTGTTGTTCGGGGTTTTGCAGATCGGTGAGTATCCGGCGGTGGGCAGTTTCCGTGGCGGCCATTTCCAGAATTTCTTTACGCCCGGCAAAATAGCGCTGGACAAACTTATCCCTTTCCATGCTGAAGTAATCCAGAATAAAGCTCATTGCCGCCTGAATTTTGCCCAAGGCCAGCCGGGCATATTCCGCCATGACATGCACCTGGATGATCTTATCCTTATAGTGCAAAGCCAATTCGGCATAATCGGATTTTTTGAACTGCCGCCGCCGGGCTTCGGCATTCAGTTCAATGGTCATCGCTGTCCGAAAGATGGCCTTTCCGAAAGCCAGATGCAATACTTCATTGTTATCCAGATAGATCAACGCAGAGGCCAACCCGGCCTGCCAGTCGTTAATACCGGCATCCTGCAAGGTTAAGTCCGTTTGCAAGGCCGTTTCCAGCACGCTTTGCTTGCAGATCACCAGCAAATTATTGCCCTGCCGCTGTTGCAGAAAAAAATTCAGCAAGGCTTTCGCCAAGCGCATCCGCTTGTCGCGGATATATTCAATCTCCTGCCAGCTACGCAGCAACTTGATATAGCGATTATCGATACCAGCCGGGCGCAATGTAAAACAGGCACGCTTATTTGCACCATCGCCAAACGGTTCGGCAAATGATTTGAGTAAGCGCGTCAACTTCTCAGGCTCCAGTTCAACCCCAGCATCGCGGCGTAGGGTATCGCAAAGCCGCCGCACATTCAGCATTTGCCACTGCTCCCGATCCGCGTCCGGTGCTGCTTCGCGCAAGCAGCCAATCAAAGCATCTTCCAGCTTCTGCAAAGTTTCCAGCCTTTGCACAGTATCTGGGTCACGGTATAGGGTAATGCCGATTTCGGCTTCGTTTGACAGCAACTTAAACTGATCCAACTCGCGTAACATCTGTTGCACTTGTAGCGAATTTCCACCGGTTGCCAGCATCAGTTCGTCGGTGCTGACGCCCTCGTCATCGTTAGCCGTCATTAAATGCGCGATTAAAGTAATATACGGTTCAATATCGGCTTTGGCTCCCAGCTTTTTTGTCAACACAGCCCTCGCCTCATCCAGGCTGCTGACCAGTAGACTGCCCGGGAACACGCGGGTATGATTTTCGTGACGCTCCAGCAGACGGGCTTCCTCCAGCCAGGCCACGGCAATACGGACTTTGGTATCGGCATCCGCCGCATCCGGGTCTATGCTGTGTTTGTCGGGTATTTCCAGCAAAATTTCACCACTGGTGACCACCACCGAACCTTCGCTACGGTCTTTTTTCTCTATGGTGCGCAGGGCTTTTAATATGGCATGAATATCATTCTGGCTTAGCCGGGAATTACGTAGCAAGCGAAACTGCACATCAAGGTCGGCATCGTCGTACAACAACACACAGCGGGCCGGAGCTTGATCGCGTCCGGCGCGTCCGGCTTCCTGCAAATAATTTTCCAAAGAACCCGGCGTATCCAGATGAATCACCAAACGCACATCCGCCTTATCCACGCCCATGCCAAAAGCGTTGGTGGCGGCAATCACCCGCAGTTCGCCACGAATAAACGCTTCTTGCATCAGGCGCTTTTCAGTTGGCAGCATGCCACCATGAAAATAACCGCAATCCAGTCCGGCCTGTTTTAAAAAATCCGCCATTTCCTCAACGGTTTTCTGCCGGGCGCAAAACACAATGGCCCCGCCCTCCTCACGTAAAGTCGTTTCCAACAAACGCAACACTTCCGGATATTTAGCCTGAGCCGGAACCGCATGAACCTCATAAAGCAGATTTTCCCGGCTGATGCCGCCGCTCAGCGTGTGTAGCGCAATGCCAAGCCGCTTCCGGAAATGCTCGACAATATCTTCCACCACATCGGGTTTGGCGGTAGCGGTAAAACAGAACACCGGCGAAGGCTTATCCTTTTGCCGGGATTTGATAAAGCGCGAAACGTAAAGATAATCGGGGCGAAAATCATGCCCCCATTTAGACAAACAATGCGCCTCGTCAAACACCCACGCACCAACTTCCCGGTGCAGCAGTGCATTGGCAAACGCCTTGCTGCGAAATTGTTCCGGCGCAACGAAAATCAGACCCAAATCGCCCAGCCGTAATTTGTCCAGCATCAAAGCGCGTTCCAGGGGATTGAGCAGGCTGTTTAGATAACCGGCGCAGGTGATGCCACGCGCTTCCAGATTATCCACCTGATCTTTCATCAGGGACTGCAAAGGCGAAATCACCACCGTCAAACTACCATTCCGGTAATAACGGGCCAAGGCCGGTAACTGAAAACACAAGGATTTACCGCCGCCGGTTGGCAGGATAGCCAGACTCGATAACCCGGCAAAGCCGTTTTCAACGATGGTCTGCTGTAACGATTTGCCGTCGGCTGTCATCGGCGTGGCTCGAAACTGGGTTATGCCCGGAAAATAGCGGGGCAATAATTCCAGCAGATTATGCTGTTCCTGACACCAGCAGCAAGCCGGGTCGCTACAGGGCATATCCCTCAACATGGCAATGGCTTCGCGGGTTTTTGGAAAAGTAATGCTCACCCAGGGCGGCAGCACGGAATTGCTGCCGGACACCCGCAACCAGGCTAACACATAAGCCAGCGGTTTATGCCATTCGGCATCCGGCAAATAACAACTGACAAGCTGTTCTTGACCGGTTTTACAAACCCTGCCATCACAGGCTCGCCGCCAGGCGGCTTCTGCTTCGGACAGGGATGGACGAAAAGCCCCGCGCAAGGTGGCAAAAAAGTTCGCCATACCTTTGCCGTTTTCCGCCGTTAACAAAAAATGCAGGCATAAAACTTCATCGGGATGTTCGGCAACCCGTTGCTGCAAAGCGTTACCCTGATCAATAAACAATTCATAGGCCAATTCCGCATCCCGAACCGGATCGTTACGGGTCGTGGTCCAGAGTTTGTAATCCTTCACCAGCCGGTGATAAGGGTTTTGCGGAAACGCCACCGGGGAAAGTTCCAGGGTATCCACTAGCGGCAGTTTATGCAGGGCCAGATCTGGAAGCAGAGCCGACAAAGCCGGTTGATCGAAACCAATGATATTATGCCCCAGCACAAACGCCGCGCCCTGGGTGATGGCGTCCAGCCGGGCGGTTAAATCGGCTGCCTTGCCGGAAATTCGGGCTCTGGCATCGGTATCAGGCCGATAGGCTCCCACCGCTAACAGCCGTAATTTGTACTGACGAGAGGTTTCGATATCGATGCAGAGGCACTTGGCTCTTTTGGTGTCGGGGTGTTGAGCCATTAGGACTATGAGTAGTTATCCAAAACCGGTTTTTAGTTTGCGCTGATCATCAAGGCGTGATTTCACTATGCCGCTAATTGGTAGTCAACACATTTGACGTAATCATTCAGCCCCCTGCTTCAATCAAGAGATCGATATAGGAAAGTAACTGCCATTTCACAGGTTTTTCTAAACACGCCAATGGTAAAAGAACCAGTGTATAGCAAAAGCGACTGTGAAATCCCTCTAAACAGGTGAGCATTGCCATCAAAAAAACCAGTCTGTATTATTGAAAGAACCAAAGGGGTGCAATATGGCGATCAACTTTGATGCAATATTGACGTAAGAGTATGCCAATGATTCAGATAGTGGTCGAGTTGAATACAATTAAACCCGACCCTGTTGAGTGTAATTACAGTCTGAAAATAATTAGTATTACGTCGTTTTTAGTGGACTGACTGTAATTAGCTTGCTGGTTTGTTTGCAACGGCTTTCTTATGAAGGGGAACAGCAGAATATAAGAATCTGTCGAAAGCCAGGAAGACGCAAGGGCGTCCGGTGAGGCATTCCCACGCGGAGCGAGGGAATGCTAAGCATGAACTTTCTAGGTCTTAGCAACTTTAGAAAAAATAAGCCATGGTCTGCCGCCTATTAGCTGCCTACTTTGCGGCGGGCTGCCAGATGGTGGTCGGAAAAGCTTTCGTGCTGATCGAGACCGACAATCTCGCATTTGCCGCCCTTCAGATTGTATTCTTTCGCGAAATGGTCGATAAATTCCATCACTGTGTGATCTATCAGTTCCGCTTCGGTCAAATCGAAAAATACGTTTTTATGCTCCGGAAAATCGGCCAACAAGCTTTTGATGGCGATGTAATTGGAGAACACTGCCGCACCGCTAACCTGAATATGGTAGGTATTTTCATCGCTTTGATGGACGTGATAAGCCAGCGAAAATACATTGCTGAACTTCAGGCCGCGACTCAGGTGAATCAACAATTCCGCAACCATGCCGATGGCTACGCCAATCAGCAAATCGGTGGCAATGACACCGATGATGGTAATGACGAAGACGATAAAATTATCAAGGCCTATGGTCCAGGTTTTAGCAAACTCTTTCGGAGAAGCCAGACGGAAACCGGTAAATACCAATAATGCTGCCAGAGCGGTCAATGGAATCTCGTGTATCAGTTTCGGAAACAAAGCTACAAAAATCAGTAAGAATAAGCCGTGGAAGAAATTGGCCCAACTGGTTTTAGCGCCATTATTGACATTGGCCGAACTACGTACAATTTCGGCAATCATCGGTAAGCCGCCGATAAAGCCGGATATCAAATTACCCACCCCAACTGCGGTTAAATCCTTGTTCAAATTGGAATCGCGTTTGTAAGGATCAAGTTTGTCAACTGCCGAAGCACTCAACAAGCTTTCCAGACTGCCGACCAGCCAGATAGTGACAACTGCAATCCAGAATTCAAGTTCGCCTATTTTGGAAAAATCGGGAAAAGTGAAGCCTTTAAAAAAGTTTTCAGGTACGGCTACCAGATAACTCGGTGCTAAGGAGAATTCGTGGTGCCGCAATAAATATTGATGGGTGTCATCCAGATCGAAATATTGCCCAAGCCCCAGACCTAACAGCACGACAATCAGCGGTGCCGGTATCATTTTCAGTTCTGGATTTTTAATGTATGTCCAACAAACTAGTAAAGCCAGACCGAGAAAGCCGATCAAGGCGATTTCCGGATTTAAATTTAACAAGGAATGCGGAATTTCTGCGATCGTTCCCAGCAGCGTTTTGGCGGCAGGTTTGACTCCCAGCAAGGTATGAATCTGTTTGGCCATGATGATGATCCCGATGGCCGCCAGCATGCCGTGCACCACAGATGACGGGAAGAAGGCGCTTAATTTGCCTGCTTTGTAAATGCCCATCAATATCTGTAGGATACTTGCAACCACTATTGCTGCCAGAGTCAAGTGGTAACCAGCCACAACGTCGCCGTGACCCAAATCCTCAACGGAATCGAGAATCACCACAATCAAACCGGCAGCGGGACCGTTAATGGTAACAAAGGAACCGCTGATTCTGGAGACAACCAGACCGCCGACGATGGCGGTGATAATCCCGGAAACCGGCGGAAAACCGGAGGCCATGGCAATACCAAGGCATAATGGCAGGGCGATAAGGAACACCAAAAACCCGGAAAGCAGATCGCTACGCCAGTTTTCGATGAGCCCGGGGATGCCGGTTTTCGGCACGGCGGTTTGAGATAAAGTGGACATATTTTCTCTCGTTACACTGTTAAAAATCAAAAATTATGCGAAATTTGTGCCAAGTTTTTGCAAATTCCATGCAGAGAATTGGCGCCTCGAAAAATGGCGAAGCCGGCATTGTGTTATGAATGCTAAGCATAGTTTATAAGGGGTTGTTTGAAAACTATTGAATAACTTAAACAAACACGCAAAAGCCCTGACAAGGTAATCTACAGTTCTTTTTTCAGAAAGCTCTTAATCTTGCTTGAGATTTGGCAATGGCCTTGGCAGCTTTGTTCTTGGTTTATAAGCACCGCTCGAATGGTTTATATAAACCGAAAATACAGACCCTACGCTTTCTGTCGCACCAAAGCCCCTGATGAATCAACTAGGCTCACTTCAGTGTGAATGAAGGGTTCATCGCTACCCGCAAGGCATAATGGCATTAACCATAGACCTTTAATCCATAACTCCAAACATAAGCCGACCAAAAAACAATAATTTATCATTGAACTTCTGCCTTTTCGAGAATTAAAAATTTCATGCCAAAAATACGCAAACTCGGGCTGAATGATTGAAATGATTGATTAGCTGAGTTATTTTTATCGTTTTGGTGCAAATAAACCGCCAGAATCTGATAATTCTTGTAAATCAAAATCAACTTTGATTAACCGGTGATAGAAAATTCAATATCTTAAAAAACAGGCATGAGTTATGCATATTTTTGATCAGCTATTGTTCACGACGCATAACTTTTTACATGCCAAGGTTTTAAAAACAACGAAATGACCAGTCACACTCAAGCCCAAACTCATCACCATCATGTGCACTCTTCCCATTTTGATTTGAATACCTGTATAGACCATTTAGCACACTGGTTGCCTACCCAGGGTCCTATCAAAGATTTTATTCACCACAACACCTTACATTCTTTACAACACCTTTCCTTTCATGAAGCCTTATCGGTTGCAGGGAAACTGTTCGGAGCCCGCAGTTATTTACCTTTGGACGATTATCAACACATGTACCGGACCGGGCGCATTAAGGATTACGCGCTGGATTGGGCACTGGACCAGACCGGTTGCTCTCAGGAACAGCAGCAGAAAGTGCGCATCAGCCTGTTCGAACGAGACCGGCACAGCCATTATCCGCCGGTTTCCCTTACCAATCACGGTATTCGCAATGCTTGGCTGACAAAGCTTGAAATCGATCTCAATGCTCTGGTTCATCCTATTCTGTTTCGCCTGTTAGCTAATTTTCTGGATCAGGGCATCAGCCGCTGGACCTTGTCGAAAAGCGACGAACGTTTCTGGGATTGTATATTAAGGCTGACGCAAAACAGCTTTCTGCCGTTGTATCCGTTTAATGAGCCGGCAGTGCGCGACTTATTAAATAAAAGTCCGGATGAAGTGATTGTCGCTTGTTTAGAAAAAATCGTCGGCTCGGAGGTTCTTTACGAGCAATACTTACTGGAAGTGATGCTGGCGCATCCGGGTTGGTCCGGAATGGTGAGGATAGTCGAGAATAGCCCGCAATCCTTGCTTTCGCGCCGCCTGATTTCCCTGAAAGAAATGCTGGCAGTTGAACTACTTTGCGAACTTGCTATTGTTAGCATCAGAAAAGGCGATGATTTTCCCAGCGTGACCGAACTGCCTAATTTAGAAAAATTACCCTCTCTCTCGGGCGATGTGTTGGAACCGAATGTCCCGTTGCGTTTGAGAATCTGGCATGAAGCGATGGAGTGGTCTCTACATAGTGAATTGTTGCTTGCCTTGAAACAGCAGTCATTTCCGGAGCAGGATCAACAGACAGCATCCAAGCCGCTGCCGGAAGCACAAGCCTTTTTTTGCATCGATGATCGCGAATGTTCGGTCCGCCGATATTTGGAAGAAATCAACCCCGCCATCGAAACGTTTGGCGCAGCAGGATTTTTCGGCATCGATTTTTATTACCAGGGTTTGGACGATGCTTATCCGGTTGCGCAGTGTCCGGTGGTTATCACTCCAAAACACTTGATACGCGAAGCCGCTACCCAACCCCAAGCAGAGAAAAAAACCAAGCCCATAGAATTCGGAAATATGCATTTTACCGCACACTCTATGTTTCGCGGCTGGTTGTATACTCAAACTCTGGGTTTGAGCTATGCCGCCAAGATGGCCTGGAATGTGTTTCGTCCAACCTCGAAATTGCCTGGCATTAAAAACTTGAGCGATGTGGCGGATGCGCATAGTCATCTGCATTTATTGCGAGTCAATGACGAACCGACTGCCGATGGACATCTACTGGGATTTTCCTTGACGGAAATGGCGGATCGTATCGGCGGTTTGTTACGCAATATCGGCCTGACGAAAAACTTTGCGCCGCTGGTGGTGGTGGTAGCCCACGGTTCCAGCAGCGTCAATAACCCGCATTTTGCCGCCTACGATTGCGGTGCCTGTTCCGGCAAACCGGGGGCGCCCAATGCCCGGGCTTTTGCCTGGATGGCTAACCATGAAGGAGTGCGGGTGATTTTACGCGAACGGGGGATCGACATTCCGGATACTACCCATTTCGTGCCGGCGCTCCATAATACCAGCCGTGACGAAATCAGCTATTTCGATCAACAGGAACTTGCGGAGCCGATCAAGGGCCTGCAGTCTTTCAAGGATTCTATGCAACTAGCGCTGGAATTCAATGCCCGTGAGCGTTGCCGCTGGTTCGAACTGGCTCCGCAATCACAGTCCAGTTCAGAGGCACATGAACATGTTATTGCTAGAGCCGCTTCGATTTTCGAACCCAGGCCGGAACTCAATCATTCCAACAACCTTTACTGCATCGTCGGCCGCCGGTCCTTGACGCGCAATCTGTTCATGGACAGACGCGCCTTCCTGCATTCATACGATCCTGACACCGACCCGCAAGGCGATCTTTTGGTGAAAATCATGTCGGCGATTTTTCCGGTCTGCGGCGGCATTAACCTGGAATATCTTTTTTGCCGGGTCGACAACTCGGTTTACGGCGCCGGTACCAAACTCCCGCATAACGTCATCGGCTTGCTGGGGGTTGCCAACGGCGTGGAAGGTGATTTGCGCACCGGTTTGCCGTCGCAGATGATTGAAGTCCACGAACCGGCGCGCTTACTGATTATCATCGAACAAACCCGTGAGATTATCGATACGACCTTAGCCAAACTTGGAGAACTCAAAGAGTGGCCGGATAACAACTGGGTACGCATGGCAGCCTGCGAACCGGGCAGCCGCAATTTATATCTTTATACCAAAAACGGTTGGCAGGATATCAAGTTCCCGGATAACTTGGATTTACCGGAAGCTGACCGTTCCGAAAAAATTATAGCCGGTCACGACAAGACGATTCCGGTACATCAATTTACAGGGAGACCTTCATGAAACTGTTATTACTGGCTTGCCAGCTTTTACCGTTAAGCGGTTTGCTGTTAATTTTTTTGAGCGAGAACAACGAGAAAAAGATCGCCACCATCAGCTATTGGTTCAGCCACGCCATGGGCATCAGCATAGTTGCGTTGTTGACGGCGTGGGCCGCGTCCGGTTTTCCCAATTACGAATATCATTGGTTTACCCTTTACGAGCAAGACGGTTACAGCTTTCCGATCCTGTTTTATTTCGATAAAGTCGGGGCAGCCTATTTATTCTGTATATGGACGATTTTCGCTATTATCGTCAAATATTGCCGGTTTTATTTGCACCGCGAACAGGGTTACAAACGATTTTTTCAAACTATTTTTGCTTTTGTATTCGGTTTAAATCTGATTGTTTTTTCCGGCAGCCTGGATATGTTATTTGCCGGCTGGGAAATTGTCGGCATTTCCTCGTTTTTATTGATTGCCTTTTACCGGCATCGCCCGCAACCAGTGCGTAACGCGTTACGAGCCTACACAATTTACCGGTTTTGCGATGTCGGCTTACTGTTAGGCGCATGGATGAGCCATCTGCTGTTTCACGAAAGTTCGCATTTCAGCGAATTGCCCAAGCTGTTCGAAAACGGTGCAATGCCGCCTGCCGGTTACCTGTCGCTGTTCTTATTATCATGGCTGATTATTTTGGCGGCCTCGGGAAAGTCGGCGCAATTCCCTTTCAGTTTTTGGCTGCCGCGAGCCATGGAAGGGCCGACACCTTCCAGCGCGATTTTCTATGGAGCCTTGTCCATCCATCTTGGCGTATTTTTGTTGCTGCGCACCATGCCCATCTGGAGTTCGCAGCTTTTACCGCGAATGATCATATTCAGCATCGGCTTGTTAACCGTGATCGTTGCCACGCTATCGGAAAAAACTCAATCCAATATCAAGGGTCAAGTGGCTTATGCTTCAATAACCCAGGTGGGTTTCATGTTCATGGAACTTTCGTTAGGTCTGGAATCCCTGGTGTTGCTGCATTTTATGGGCAATGCGTTTTTACGTTGTTATCAACTGCTGGTTTCTCCTTCGATTGTTGCGCATTTATTACGGGTAGAGGGTGCGGTAGATAGCGATTTTTTTATCAAGCAGACCGCCAATAATCTACAGTTTTTACCGAAGTCGCTACGTGGCACTTTACCGGAAGTTTTTCAGAATACTTTGTATGTTTTCGCTTTGCAGGAAGGCAATCTGGAACGCTTTGTCCGGAAAATCCTATGGGACCCATTAAAAACTGCCGGCGCCAGAATCAATACCTTGGATTTTCAAATAAAAACTGCGGCGGTTTTTGGGCTATTTGCGCTGATATTATTACTGTCATCTGGAGAAGGCCTGGCTAAAAACATATTATTGCTACCGGTTTCAGTTGCAATGGTGGCTGCATCGTTAAGCGCGTTCAGCCAAAAGCATAGTCCGTTCAAAGTCTGGAATGCCGTGGCTTTTAGCAGTCTATTGGCTAGCGTCGCCGTTTGGCTCATGAATTCTGAGGCATTGACGGATGTTGCGCTGTTTTTGTCCGGCATTATTCCGGCATGGTTATTGGGTTTATGGGTATTGGAAAGAATGCTCAGACAAGATAACTTTGCCCAAACCCCTTTCCTGTTTCGGGCGATGGCGGAAACGCGTCCCAAGTTATCTTTGCTACTGTTTTTGAGTTTTCTCGGCTTGGTCGGTTTTCCGATTTCTCCGGCATTCCTGGGGGAAGATTTGTTGCTTTCTCGGGCCAGCGAACATAGCCCCTGGTTTGCCTTGCCTATCACCATTGCTTTTGTCGTCAACGGCGTCGCCGTTGCCAGAGTGTTTCTAAGATTATGCATGGGTCGGCCAACGGAAATTTCAGTTTTGGATGAAAACGGGATGTGAAGGTTTTTTTTGTAGCTTGCAACAGATTGAGCTCATTCACGCGAAATGCCCGCTTTTAGCGGGCATTTCGTTTTTGCAGGCAGTGACTAGTAGTCCGCCAATTTTGTTTTGGCGACTGGATTAGCCGGAAATCAAACCAATGTAGGGTGGGTCACCCGATAGCCGTATAACCCACGATACTTCCAAAGGCATTTAAACAACCTCGAACCGGTGACTTCCAGAAAACACCGATGGAAAATCGAGCATCCATCAAAACAAAGTTGACTAAAATATTTTATGCTCATCAGTGGCCTCCCCCGCCCCAAAAAAAGCGTTCAAACTTTTTTCAAAATCAACTCCAATACCAGCTTACTGCCGAAATAGGCCAGCAACAAAAGAACAAAGCCGATTAACGTCCACTGAATAGCAGTTTTGCCGCGCCAGCCATAACGCAATCGGCCTAACAACAGCCCTGAAAATATAAGCCAGGCAATGATGGAGAGTACGGTTTTATGCACCAAATGCTGGGCAAATAGATTATCTATGAAAATAAAACCGCTACACAGCGAAACCGTTAAAAAAAACAACCCGGCAGCTATCATCTGAAACAACAGAGTTTCCATAGCCTGTAATGGCGGTAAGGCCAGCATTAAGCGCTTCGGGTGGTGGCTTCTGAGTTGCTGATCCTGAATGGCTAACAGGATGGCTTGCAGGGCGGCAATATTGAGCAAACTGAAAGCAATGATCGATGTCAGGATATGAGTATTCATTTGCCAGTTATGCGCCGCCAGCGGGTGTATCTTTTCGGGAAATATCATGTCCAGACCTAGCAGTACGGCAGCTAAAGGGAATATGGCGATACCAAGCTTCTCAACCGGTTTGTCAAGCGCAGCCACAAGCAGGAGCAAGCTGATAAACAGTGCAACAAGGGCTGCTGCATTGAAAAAGCTGAAATTAAAATCGTTATGTTGCTGAAAAATCAGGGCCAGATAGGTGGCGTGCAACAAACAAGCCAGCCATGCCAGATAAATTGAAGCATGATGTTTACCGTTGCCATTAAAAAGTTCTTTAAAAATCAGCGCTGAGGCAATAAGGTAGCTGAAAACTGAAATTATGCCGACGAGAATGGTGTTCATTACTATAGATGTAGGGAATATTCAAAAGGCGTTGCGGATTGCTTATGTTAAACTAAGCAGCTCGATTGTTCTAACCCGTTTGTGTTAGTCATTGTCAGCCAGACTCATAAAATAATAAAGACGCAGCTATGTTCGATAATTTAACCGACCGCTTGAGCGGAACCCTAAAAAAACTTAAAGGCCATGGACGTTTATCCGAGGCTAATATTAAAGATTCCATGCGCGAAGTCAGAATGGCGCTGCTGGAGGCTGATGTCGCCCTGCCAGTGGTAACCGACTTTATCGATCATGTTACAGAACGGGCTTTGGGTCAGGAAGTGCAAAAAAGCTTGACACCGGGGCAGGCGCTTATCAAAGTCGTTCAGGCCGAATTGGTGAAAATCATGGGTTCGGCGAATGAAGAATTAAATTTGCGGACTCAGCCGCCTGCGATTGTGTTGATGGCTGGTTTACAAGGGGCGGGTAAAACCACAACAGTGGCTAAATTAGGCCGTCACCTGAAGGAAAAGAAAAAGAAAAAAGTCGGTGTAGTGAGCGTCAACGTCTACCGCCCGGCAGCGATCAAGCAGTTACAGACGCTGGCCGATGATATAGGACTTAAGTTCTTTGAGAGCGATGTTTCGGAAAATCCGGTCGATATCGTCAATCGGGCTATGGATGCAGCCAGACGTCAATTTCTGGATGTACTGATCGTCGATACGGCAGGCCGTCTGCATATTGACGATGAAATGATGGACGAAATAAAAGCCTTGCATGCGGCCATCAAACCTATTGAGACCTTGTTTGTGGTCGATAGCATGACCGGTCAGGATGCAGCAACCACTGCTAAAGCATTCCATGATGCTTTGCCGCTTACCGGGATTATATTAACCAAGGCCGATGGCGATGCTCGCGGCGGTGCTGCTTTGTCGATCCGGCATATTACCGGCAAGCCAATTAAATTCATCGGTGTCGGTGAAAAAACCGATGCCTTGGAGCCGTTTCATCCCGACCGCCTTGCTTCGCGCATTTTGGGCATGGGCGATGTACTGTCTCTTATCGAAGATATTGAGCAAAAAGTCGATCAGAAAAAAGCCGAGCAGTTAGCGAAAAAAATTCAGAAGGGAAAAAGCTTCAACCTTGAGGATTTAAAAGAACAACTTCAGCAAATGCAAAATATGGGCGGCATCAGCGCCATGATAGACAAGCTGCCGGGCATGGGGCAGTTCCCAAAGATATAAAAAACAAGGTTAACGATAAAGATTTGGCGCGGCAGATTGCGGTCATTAATTCGATGACCAAGCAGGAACGGCGTTTTCCGGACCTGATCAAAGGTAGCCGCAAGGAACGGATTGCCAAGGGTTGCTGCCAGGATGTACAAGAGGTTAACCGCATTTTGAAACAGCATAAAATGATGGAAAAAATGATGAAAAAGTTCAGTAAAGGCAATCTGGCTAATATGATGCGCGGCTTGCAAAGCAATATGCGCGGAATGAAACCATGATTTTTGCAATTTGTTCTTCACTTATAAATAAAATCGCGTAGAATAGTTTAATTAAATTTTGATTCATGTTTTGAAGGTATTTAAATGGTAAGCATTCGTTTGTCCAGAGGCGGCGCTAAAAATCGTCCTTTTTATCATGTTGTCGTCACAGACAGCAGAAGTAGTCGCGATGGTCGTTACATAGAACGTGTAGGATTCTTCAATCCTTTGGCGCGCGGTGGCGAACAAAGGTTGGTCCTGGATAGTGAGCGGGTTCAGCATTGGAAATCCAATGGCGCCCAACCGACTGACCGAGTAGCTAAATTGATAAAAGACGCCGGCAAAGTCGCAGCGTAAAACACCGTTGCCAATAGTGATTTTCTGAACGCCGGCCGCATATCCGGCGTTTTCGGCGTAAAAGGCTTGGTAAAGGATTGCTTCACTGATCCACGCGAGAACATCCTGCGATACTCGCCATGGCTTTTGAAAAAAAATAATCAGACCAGGGAAATCAGATAATTTGCGGACACCGTCAGGTTAGCACGGTTGTTCCGAGCTTGAAGGAACTACAGACCGTGATGTTGCATTAGCGCTATTGGGTTGTGAAATTTCGGTCAGTATACAGCAACTGCCAGCCCCCAGCGCCGGGGAATATTACTGGGCAGATTTGGTCGGCCTCGAAGTCAAAACCGAATCCGGTATAACACTGGGGAAAGTTGATCACCTGCTGGAAACTAGCGCAAACGATGTACTGGTTGTACTTGACGGTTCCAAACACGTTTGATCCCTTTTTTGCAAAAGCAGACGGTTCTAGATATCGACTTGAATAATAGCGTGATGACAATAGACCGGGATCCCGATTTCTAATTCGGTAATGGTTTCGATGTAATCAGTATTTTTCCTGAGATGGTATTAACTGCTGCCGGCTACGGCGTAACAGGCAGAGCGATCGATCAGGGCATAGTGAATCTCTCGGTTTGGAATCCGCGAGATTATACAAAGGACAGGCATCGCACTGTCGACGACCGGCCATATGGCGGCGGCCCAGGAATGGTGATGAAATTCCAGCCCTTGCTTGAGGCGGTAAATGCCGCCAAACAGAACAAGGTTTCCGGCAATGGCCGGGTGGTATGCATGGGGCCTCAGGGCAAGAAGATTTCCCAGCAATTATTGCAGGAAGCAAAGCAAATGCGGACAGTTGATTCTGGTTGCCGGTCGTTACGAAGGCATAGACGAGCGCTTTATCCGGAACGTCTGCG
>CAVXZR010000038.1:0-13278 GCA_963765965.1 uncultured Pseudomonadota bacterium | reverse complement strand
AAAGACGCCCGGATGCTGTTCAGGTACACCCATTTGAGGGCGGAAAATGTCGCGAAGAAACTGAACGGACCACGGACGACCACCTACCCTTAATTTGGGTTCTCTGTTATGAGCGTTAAGCATTCAATTTGGGGGAACGCTGATGGCTCCGGCAACTACGGTATTGTACTTTCTGATCATACTTTCGGGCAGCGGCTCCAGCTTTTCGGCTGCGTCAGTCGGACCGTTCAAAAGCCAAAGCGCATGTCTGCAAGCCGCGCAAACGGTAGCAAACAATGGCGCCAACTCATTTTGTGTAGCGGACAGGTAGTCAGGCCGTTCGCACAGCGTCAATCTTTTCAGGTCGACGAATGTTGCTAACAAGCTGTATGCGCCATCAGGCAGCTAACAGGCAGACTGTGTTGGGACACTTGGGACCGAAAATTGGATCAGGGGAGAAATCCTAGTTCCTGAAACCTTTTATGTTTCTCGCAACCCATCTATCCCATTGCTGACTTTACTCTGCGCTGGAGCAGAACTAACGTCCCTGCTTGGAAACCTGCTGTTAAAGGAAGGTACCAAGGTGGAAAATCCAACAATGAAACTAATTATTCTTAGTGTCGCTTGCGGTGCATTTTTTGCGTGTTCTCCGGCACAGGCCCAGGTCTCGCCAAATGGCGGCGCAAAGCCGGCAATGCCTAACAGCACTGCAATTTCAACCGCTATGACCAGATCTTTGCCTTCACGCAGTATGATCGCTATCAGCCAGATGGGTGTCCACAGAACCAGCCCATAAACCAAGGCAAACTGGTAACCGATAGACAAAAGCATGCTTAACACGGCTGCCACCAAACTACCGCCCGCCAGCACCAACAGCCCCTCTTTACCGCCTAGCCGCAAGGTCACCAGGGCAACCGTGGCCGAACTTACTATACTGACCGGAGGAAAAAGCAGTGACAAAAGCGCCAGCGTCGATGCAACCGTCATAGCTTGCATCCTTCCTTTCATGATGTAGGCCGCTAGAAACTGCACGCCTTTTCCCCTGATCGTTTATTTATGTGCGTCGCAGAAAGGCAACAAAGCAATAAAGCGGGCATGCTTAATTGCGGAAGTTAACTGTCTTTGATATTTAGCACTGGTTCCGGTAATCCGGCTGGGAATAATTTTACCGGTTTCGGTAATGTACTCACTCAACAAATCCAGATCTTTATAATCGATCACGAGTGCGTCTTCGCCGCTGAAGCGGCAGCCTTTTTTACGTCTGATATTATTACGTGCCATTAAGAATTCTCTTGTTTCAATATTGATTATTCGGAAGCGATTTCAGCTTCAACGACGACTTCGTCAACAACTTCTTCTTCAACTTCCTCTTTAACGCGGCTGGATGATTTCTGGCCGTCGTTGCCGCTTAGAGCAATCGCGGAAGGTGCTGAAACAGCCTCTTTTTTCAGTAAAGTCATGCTGCGTAAAATGGCGTCGTTAAAACGGAAGCCGCTTTCCAGTTCTTCAAGAGTAGCTTGATTGCATTCGATATTCATTAACACATAATGTGCTTTATGGATTTTTTTGATCGGGTAGGCCAGATGTCTGCGTCCCCAATCTTCCAACCGGTGAATTTTACCTGACGCCTCTTCAACGGTGGATTTGTAACGTTCTATCATGGCAGGCACCTGAGCACTTTGATCAGGGTGTACCAGAAAGACAATTTCATAATGTCGCATGATTTCTCCTTACGGTTAAAAAGCTTCCCGCCAACATTGGCAGTGAAGCAAGGATTTCGGGACGGAATATCCCAGAAAACCAACCATTATAAAATCAGGTACTGTTTTTGCAAGGTATTTTTTATTGAATAACGCCATTTGTGGTTATTGCAGGCAAACAAGGAACAGGTCGTAGAGTGGATGCCGATAGGCGATCCACCATTCGCGCGGCATCAACAATACCCCCGTATTTCCAACAGATCATTGTAAACACACGATGTGAACGCTCATTGGCTTCGAATTGGTGGAACCCTTTCAGGTTCCACCCTACGCTCCTGCGATGCATTCCCATGCGGGAGCATGGGGAACACGACATGGGCGTAATTTGTTCTCTTTGGAATACGACGCTGAATCTTATCCATTCCGAGGAATCTGTAAAACCTGCCCGACTTTCATATTGCCGTCTTCCATGTTATTGACCATACGCAGAGTGCGCATGGATACCCCATATTGCTGGGCTATCCCGGAGAGCGTTTCGCCGCGATTGATGACATGACGGGATTTGTTAAAACCCGTGGCGTTATTGTCAGCCTTAGCGATTACTATCGGCTTGTCATTAGCCATTGGCTGAACTTGTTCAGCAGCAGCCAAATGCCGTACCTTGCCGGTTTTGGATTGCTGCGCCAACAGGGTATTGGCGGGCGCATATTGTTTAAAGTGGGAGAGAATACCACCGAATACCGCAGACGCCATTTTATCCTGATAGCCCCGGCTGTTTAAACGCTGCTCTTCTTGCGGATTGGAAATGAAGGCGGTTTCCACCAGAATAGAGGGAAAATCGGGCGATTTTAAAACTACAAATCCGGCTTTCTGTACAGCGCTTCTGTGCAGATGACCGACAGCATTAACGCTTTTAAGCACCTTGCTGCCGACATTTTGACTCGCTTCTATGGCCGCAGTTTTCGACAAATCCATTAATACCGATGTCAAGGTATCATTCTTGTCTTCGTCACCACCGCCAATGCCATCCGCAGCATTTTCACTATCGGCCAGCCAGCGCGCCGATGCGCTGGATGCGCCTTTTTTGGCTAAGGTATAGACCGAAGCGCCGTGCGTATTCGGATCATCAAACGCATCGGCATGAATAGACACAAATAAATCCGCCTTGGCTGCCTGGGCAATTTTGACCCGTTCATGTAATTTAACGAAGTAATCACCCTTGCGTATCATGACGGCCCGCATACCGTGCTGATTGTTGACCATGCCTTCAAGCCGCTTGGCAATGGCGAATACCACGTCTTTCTCTTGCGTACCATTGCTGCCTTGCGCACCGACATCCTTGCCGCCATGCCCGGCGTCAATAGCAACAATAATATCCCTGCCCTTGGCTTTTACAGTTTTAACGCTTGCAGGCTTGGCGGCTGAAACTACCGTTCCTGCCGTCTTGGCTTTTCGGGACGTTACGGCAGGAATAACGGCTGCTTCCTGTTTGACTACCGATTCTTGTTTGGCAAGCGGTTTTTCTTTAAGCGATAAATCCAGTTGTAATTCGGCACCCTTATCTTTTTTGACAAGATTGCCTTTCGTATCCGCATCGGCTTTTAGTGCGAAAACAATACGTAAATCCTTGCTGTTGCGCATTGCACTGCGAACATTTGTAAACAGCGGATGATCGGCCGGCGGTTGATTGATTGCTTGTAATGCCCGCGCATTTTCAAAGTCCACCACCAAACGGCTAGGCTTGGTCAAGGTAAAAAATCGATATCGATGATGAACTGTACCGGATAATTCAAAAGCCACCTGCGTCGGTTGTTGGCTTGAATAATTGACAGACTCGATTTGCACTTGCTCTGCATGAGAAATCATGGCAATAGCCGACAAACCCAGCATCCAGATAAATTGATAGACCCGTTGCATAATTCACTCAAGCACTTGATGATAATGTTGGTTAAATTATAGCAGTATGTCTTTGTTTTTCCAGTTTAGTTGCATATTATTTTTTAAAGCGGGCTGTAATACCCTGATTTCAATAGCCCTACCGCTTTCCAGATGATCGATAAAAATTTCAATATCGGCATCCGGTAAATGTCCTTCGCCCATTTGCGGCCATTCAATCAAGCAGATTGCGTCTTGCCGAAGATAATCGGCGATGCCCATCCACTCCAGTTCTTCCGGGTCTTTCAGGCGATACAGATCGAAATGGAAAAGCCGTCGTACCGGCAGATGATATTCTTCAACCAGACTATAAGTTGGACTTTTAACGACATTTTTATAACCCGCAGCCCGTAACAAACCGCGTACCAGAGTGGTTTTTCCGGCGCCAAGATCGCCATACAAAAAGATCAGGCATTTTTGCGGCAATACTTGCCAAAGCGCGGCGCCGAAAGCTTCGGTTTCCTGAGTATCATTTAAGATGAATTGCAAAATTGGGACTTGAGCAAAAAATAAGGTAAAGATTCAGCGAAAGTTGGGCTGAATGGAATGAAGCCTAAAAACTCGAAGCCGGCCTACGTCGATTCCGGTTTCGTATTAAATTGTTTAGGGGGTTTAGCTTATACTACAACCTTTGTTGGGCTTCATTCCATTTCAGCCCAACCTGCAATACGTTTGTACGGATTTCGCTTACTCCTTATCGAGAATCTTGGCCAGTTGCTGGGCAGGGACATAGCCGGGTAAAATATTACCTTTTTCGGTGACGATCATAGGCGTACCGTTCATACCGAATTCCTCGCCCAATTGCATATGTTCGTCAACAGGATTATCACAGTTTTTCGCGGCTAACGTTTCGCCTTTTTTCGCGGTGGTCAACGCTTTATTTTTATCGTCCGCACACCAAACTGAAACGGCCTTTTTATAAGAATCGGAACCTTTGCCGGCTCTCGGGAAGAACAGATAGCGTATGGTAATGCCTTGCGCCATATACTGATCGATTTCGGAATGAAGTTTACGACAGTAACCGCAATCTATATCGGTAAATATCGATACTTGATGCTTGCTGGCTTCGGGTTTAAAAACAATCATGCGGCCCACGCCGATTTTATCTAGCGCAGAAACACGGACATCAGCCAATTTGGCTTCTGTAATATTCTTTTTAGCGATAGTATCGTAAAGATTGCCTTGCAATAGATATTTGCCGTCCTCAGAAACATAGAAGATATTCCCGCCCATCCTTGCTTCATATAATCCACTGATTTCCGATGGCTTAATGCTTTCGACTTTCCCCTCCGGCATAAAATTGCTTAAAGTTTTTTTGATGGCATCGTCATCGGCCAATACGCTCGAACTAACAACGGCACATACCATCATCAACAATATTTGAGTGATTTTTGTCATACTTTTAGTGGATTTATAGAATAGTAAAAACAGTAGACTGAAGATGGTTAATTTTGTTCATTGCTATTATTGAAAAAACTTCCCAATATCGAGATACATTGCAAACACCATCAAGGACATGAGTAAAAACATGCCAACCTGCTGAAAATACAATTGTACTTTTTCTGAGATTGGTCCGCCTTTAATAGCTTCAAAAGCAAAAAACAATAAATGCCCGCCGTCTAAAACCGGTATCGGCAATAGATTCAAAACGCCAAGGCTGACGCTGACCAGCCCCAGAAACTTTAAAAACGCGGTAACGCCCATTTCCGCCGATTGTCCGGCAAATTGGGCAATACTGATAGGACCGCTAAGGTTCTCGACAGAAGCCTGGCCGATAAACATTTTTCCCATCATTTTCAAGGTGCTAACGATATAAAACCCGGTTTTCTCGAAAGCGGCAGGCACAGCCTCCCATACAGATAAAGAATGCTTAACTTTCAAGGCATCCATCAATTCCTTTGGTACGTCCACGCCTGCGCCTATTTTGCCGACCGATTTGCCGGCCTGTTCCTCTTTGCGCGGGGTTATTTCCAATGCTATTTGTAAATCGTTGCGTTCCACCAAAAGCTTAATCGCAATATCCGGCCTGGCTTGCACGTATTCCACCCATTGCTGCCAGTCTTTTATTGCCACGCCATCGGCGCTGGTAATCAAATCACCGCTCTGCAAGCCCGCCTGCTTGGCTACGCCATTATCGAGAAGCTTGCCTATAACAGGCTTAATGGTGGGCATCCAGGGATTAAGCCCAAGACGTTTATGCAGTATTTCCGGGCTTTCAATATCTTTTTCGTTAAGATAGATAGAGTGTGTTTCCTGCTTGCCTTCCAAGGTTTTAACAACAATATCGATTTGCTGTTCGCCGCTGATAGCTTGCGAATACAGGGCATCCAACGCCTCAAGCCAGGTAGGCGTGACTTTTTGGTTAATACTGACAATTTCGTCTTTTTCCACAAAGCCGGCTTGTTGTACCAAAGTACCGGCCTCAATATGACCGACAATAGGTTTGATGCCGTCTTCACCGATCACAAACACCAGCCAGAACAACATCACAGCCAACAATAGATTAAAAACCGGTCCGGCGGCAACGATGGCGATTCTGGCTAACAAAGACTGCCTGTTGAACGCATAGGGAAGATCATCCGGATTAACCTTATCTTCGCGCTGATCGACCATTTTTACATAACCGCCTAATGGTATGGCAGAGATCACAAATTCGGTTGCATCAGCGGATGTTTTCCTGGCCCACAAAACCTTGCCGAAACCGATTGAAAAGCGGAGCACCTTTACGCCAGCTTTACGCGCCACCCAATAGTGGCCGAACTCATGAAAGGTAACCAGAATAGCAATTGCAACAATGAAGTAGAACAGCGAGTGCACGGCTTCCATTAACCTGAAATTTCCAAGACAAGGGATTGCGCGGCCAGTCTTGCTTGCCGGTCGGCTTGCAAAATCAGTTCCAGACTATCTGCGCAGTCAGCAGTAAATTTCGACATGCTTGCCGCTATGATTTTCGCTATGTCGGTAAAGCGTATCTGTTCATCCAAAAATGCCTGTACGGCGATTTCATTAGCGGCATTCAAAACTGTGGGCATGATGCCGCCGGCTTTGATGGCATCGTAAGCTAACTTCAAACAGGGAAACCGTTGCAGATCAGGCCGTTCGAAATCCATATGCCCAACCTGGAAAATATCCAGAGGCTCCACGCCGGAATCGAAACGTTCCGGCCAGGCCATGGCATACGCAATAGGCGTTCGCATGTCGGGATTGCCCATTTGCGCCAAAACCGAACCATCAACGTAGTCGACCATAGAATGAATTATACTCTGCGGATGAATAACAACCTGAACATCATCAGGGGCTACGCTAAAGAGTAAGCAGGCTTCGATAAGTTCCAAACCTTTATTCATCATGGTTGCAGAATCGACCGAAATTTTCCTGCCCATATCCCATTTTGGGTGTGCAATCGCCTGTTCGGGCGTGACATTATCCAAATCGGCAATCGGGGTTTGGCGGAATGGTCCGCCGGAAGCCGTCAGCAATATTCGTCTTACCGGTTTTGCGCTTTGCCCGGTGCTATAACCGGCCGGCATACACTGAAATATCGCATTGTGCTCGCTATCGATAGGCAATAGCTTGGCGCCCGATTCGGTGATCGCTTGCAAAAAAATCTGCCCCGACATCACTAGCGCTTCCTTATTGGCCAGCAAAATGGTTTTGCCCGCTTTTGCAGCTGCCAGAGTGGGTAATAATCCGGCTGCACCGACAATGGCGGCCATAACCGAATCGACATTATCAAGTGTTGCGACTTGAAGCAAAGCCTCGGCACCACTCAACACTTTTATATCGGCTACAACTGATGCAGCAATTCGTTGCTTAAATTCTTCCGCTTTACTTTCCGTAACGACAACGGCATATTCCGGATGGAAAGCAAGACATTGTTGGAAAAGCACATCTATGTTGCCATTGGCGGTCAACGCTACGACCTTGTACCGGTCGGGATGCCTTCCGACCACGTCCAGAGTACTTACGCCAATCGAACCGGTGGCACCAAGTATGCAAATACCTTTCATGCAAATACGCTCCGTCCGATTAAAACAATACCTGCATAGAAAAAGGGTGCTGCTGCGATCACGCTATCGACTCTATCGAGAATGCCGCCATGCCCGGGCAGGATATTGCCGCTGTCTTTGACGCCTTTCCGTCTTTTGACCAGACTAAAAAACAAATCGCCGAAGATTGAGATCAATACGGTCAGGATGGATAACATCATCATATCAAACGACATTAACACGGCTAACTGCCCATCTTCGGTTTCCAGCGCTGCAAAGCCATAATAAATGCGCAAGCCTATTGCACACAGCAAAGCGGAAGCCAAAGCCCCGTACATACCCTGTACAGTCTTGCCGGGGCTGATTTCAGGGGCCAATTTATCTTTGCCCCATTTTTTGCCGACAAAAT
This sequence comes from uncultured Pseudomonadota bacterium, assembly GCA_963765965.1. GTDB lineage: Bacteria > Pseudomonadota > Gammaproteobacteria > Methylococcales > Methylomonadaceae > Methylomonas. The sequence continues at coordinate 5,266 of CAVXZR010000038.1, read as the reverse complement.
AAGCACTGATATCGGCAACCCAGATCAACAGCAGAAAATACACCATCATGCCGATGCCGTAATAAGCCCGCAATTTAACCAAAAACATCCATGCCGACAACAAAACCAGCCAACCGACAAAGGATTTAAAGCGCTGCGAAAATTCTATTTTAAGCAATTGCGCCGAGGCCTTTCGGAGTAAAATCATGGTGATTATCCAGAACAGCACTGGCGCTATGACCAACCATTCCAAAGCATCCGAATAGTCCTTCAATTCCGGCCACTCCATGACTTCACTCATCATCTCCAAAAAAACCGTCCAATAAGTGACGCCCAGCATTGGCAATATTAATCCGATTAAAAACAATATCCGCTTGGAGAGCTTATCCTCATCGATAAGCGACAGCCACTCCCAGGCAGCCAACAGGGTTATCACCGCAATGAACAATGAAAAATAGAGGGTAGGCAATTCAAAAATCGCCAAAATGACGACCGAGGCCATTACCAGTGCAGTTAAAATGCGTTTTATTAACATATGTAGCTTTTAATTATTATGTTTATACGAAAGTGGCTAGAGAATTCGTTTATCGATCATTTGTTCGCCAGTATGACCGAAACGTCTTTGCCTGCTTTTAAAACTATTGATGGCGTTTTCAAGCTGATTCTGGTCAAAATCCGGCCATAAATTTTCGGTAAAATAAAACTCAGTATAAGCCAGTTGCCACAGCAAAAAATTACTGATGCGTTCTTCGCCACCCGACCTGATAAATAGATCCGGCTCCGGTAATCCGGCAGTTACCAGGTTTTCGCTGATCAGTTGTTCGGAAATAGCCTGTTCCTGTAATCTCCCCCCGACCGATCGCAGAAACTATTTTCTGAACAGCTTGCATAATATCCCAGCGCCCGCCGTAATTGGCGGCAATAACCAGGGTTAAGCCGTTATTACTCTGAGTTTGCGATTCCGCCAGCCGGATTTTTTGCTGCAATTTATCCGGAAAGGCATTTTTGTCGCCGATAATTTTCAAACGAATATTGTTTCTATCCAGTTTATTCGACCTCGGATTGCAAGGTGTTGAAGAACAACTCCATCAACAAGCTGACTTCATCCTTCGGCCGCCGCCAGTTTTCGCTGCTGAATGCAAACAACGATAACACCTCTATGTTTTCCTTGGCGCAATATTCGACAATTTTACGAACCGCCTTGACGCCGGCATGATGCCCCATAATACGCGGCATCATACGCTTTTGCGCCCAGCGGCCGTTGCCATCCATGATAATGGCGATATGCCGCGGATTATCGGCTTCGATCATCGGTTTGTTGTCTGGCTCAACTGACATATACTTCTCAATTACATCGACAGCAGATCAGCTTCTTTTTCCTCAAGATGCTTTTCCACTTCCTTGATGTATTGATCCGTCAATTTTTGGATTTTTTCTTCGGCCTGACGAGCATCATCCTCTGAAATTATTTTCTCTTTCAAGGCGTCTTTTATCGCGGCATTCGCATCGCGGCGAATGTTTCTAATGGACACCCGACCCTGTTCGGCTTCGTTTTTAACGATTTTAACCAAATCCCGGCGCCGTTCTTCGGTTAAAGCAGGCAAGGGAATGCGAATCACGGTGCCTTGAGTAGCCGGGTTTAATCCCAAACCGGAAGACATAATGGCTTTTTCAATGGCTTGCACCATGCCTTTTTCCCAGGGTATCACTTTCAAAGTTCTTGAATCGTCCACGGAAACATTGGCAACCTGCGATAACGGCGATTCATTACCGTAATAAGTCACGGTAATTTGGTCGAGCAAACTGGGATGGGCCCGCCCGGTTCTAATTTTGGTAAAAGCTTTTTGTAACGCTTCGATGCTTTTAAGCATCCGCGATGAAGCGTCTTGTTGAATATCATTGATCATTCTAATTTCTCTCGATAAGGGAGCCGATATCTTCGCCGCGCATCAAACGCATCACTGCACCCGGCTCAAAAATGTTCATAACGCGCATAGGCAGATTATTATCCCGGCACAAAACCAAGGCTGTAGTATCCATTACATTCAGGCGCTGGTCGATGGCTTCATCAAAAGTTAAGCGCGGATAAAACACAGCATCCGCTGACTTTATTGGGATCAGCAGAATATACCCCTTTAACTTTAGTCGCCTTAATCATCAGTTCCGCTTCGATTTCAATGGCGCGCAGACTGGCAGCCGTGTCGGTCGTAAAAAAAGGATTGCCGGTGCCGGCCGCAAAAATGGTTACCCTGCCTTTTTCAAGATGTCTAACGGCACGGCGACGGATATAATCTTCGCAGACCTGATTGATTTTAAGCGCCGTCATTACCCGCACCGGCTGCCCCAGAAACTCCAATGCATCCTGCATCGCCAAGGCATTAATAACCGTTGCCAACATACCCATCTGATCGCCGGTAACACGATTCAATCCTTCCGACGCTTTTTCCGCGCCACGCAGAATATTGCCACCGCCGATGACCAATGCCTACCTGAATACCGGCATCGCATAAATCTTTAACTTCATGAGCCAGACGCTGAACGATATCAGCATCAATACTGCCGCCCTGCTTCGCTCATGAGTGCTTCGCCACTCAATTTAAGTAAAATTCTCTGACAAATTGTCTGACTCATAAATATATCCGTTGTAAATTATGGTTTAAAGTAATCAATCCGTATCCGAAAAAACCCGGTAAGAACCGGGCTTTCGAGCACCTAACCTCTTACTTGCGCCATGACTTCTTCGGCAAAGTTTTCTTCTTTTTTCTCTATGCCTTCACCAACTTCAAAACGAGCAAAACGTACAGCCGAATTGCCTTTGGAGGATAATAGCTTGCCAACTGTTGTAGTGTCGTCCTTGATAAAAGGCTGTCCCAGCAAAGTGACTTCCGCCAAAAATTTTGCAATCCGGCCGCCTATCATTTTCTCGACGATTTCCGCCGGTTTGCCACTTTCCAGGGCTTGTGCCGCGAAAATTTCTTTTTCTTTGGCGATAACTTCGGCAGAAACCTGATCTGCACTGACATATTCGGGTTTAGAAGCAGCAATATGCATAGCAATATCTTTACCTAAAACACCGTCGTTTTTGCTCAATTCTACAATAACGCCGATTTTGCTTCCGTGTAAGTAACAAGCTTGACCGCCGTCAGCCGTGGTGAATTTGATAAAGCGTCTGAGGTGATATTTTCGCCGAGCTTGGCAATCAACGCCCGGCGGGTTTCATCGACAGTACTGCCGTTTGCCAACGTCATGTTTTGCAGCTGTTCTTCGTTTTCAACTTGGGCAGATCAACAGCGCATTGGTAATGTCATTCACAAAACCTGAAAAATCATCGCCTTTAGCAACGAAATCGGTCTCGCAGTTAACATCGACCATCACCACTGTTTTGGCATCGTCGGATACTTTTACGCCGATTATGCCTTCTGCAGCGATACGGCCGGATTTTTTATCGGCTTTAGCCAAACCGGCTTTGCGCATGTTTTCAATAGCCAACTCCATATCGCCGTTAGCCTCAACCAGTGCTTTTTTACATTCCATCATTCCTGAACTGGTTCGCTCTCGTAATTCCTTCACCATGGACGCACTAATACTCATTATTTTTTCCTCAAGTTTATTAACTAAAAAAACGCCTCACTAAGGAGGCGTTTATAAAAATCGATAAATTCGAGTCTAGACAGCCAGACTCGCATAAGGTCCGTTGCCGGACCTGCTTAAACTTATTCTTCGGTGGCGACTTCTTCGACAAAATCATCCGCTTTGTTTGCCGCATCCATACGTAATGACTTTAGCTTCCAGTACTGACGCCGAAGCGCTTTGACAATAAAGGGTAACTGCGCGAATCGAGTCGTCGTTGCCGGGAATCACATAATCGATTTTTTCGGGTGAGTTATTGGAGTCAACCATGCCGACCACAGGAATTCCCAATTTTTTGGCTTCCATGATGGCGTTTTTCTCATAACCGACATCCAGTACAAAAATCACATCCGGCGTACCGCGCATATCTTTAATGCCGCCCAGGCTCCGCTCAAGCTTCTCCAGCTCGCGTTCCATACCCAGCGCTTCTTTTTTGCTGAAACGTTGATATAAGGTTCCGTCGGCTTTCATGGCTTCAAGTTCTTTCAAGCGATTGATGGATTTTTTGATGGTTTTGAAGTTGGTCAACATGCCGCCTAACCAGCGATGGTTGACATAAGGCATGCCGCAACGCTTAGCTTCGTCAGCCACGGTTTTACGAGCCGCTTTTTTGGTGCCTACAAACAGAATGGTGCCTTTGTTGGCGGTCATTTGCCCAAGGTAATTCATCGCATCATTGAATAAAGGAAGGGTTTGTTCCAGATCGATGATATGGATTTTGTTACGGGCACCGAACAGGTATGGAGCCATTTTAGGGTTCCAATAACGAGTTTGGTGTCCAAAATGAACACCTGCTTCCAACATTTGACGCATTGACACTGCTGCCATTTATTTCTCCTAAAGTTTTGCCGAATTGTTCGGCTTTGGGTTACGCCTCCGGCCTGTCCCGACTGGTGACCGATCCGGCATTAGCCATAACCAGCACCCCACCAATCGTGTCGACAGACGTGAGTATTGATACAAAGTGAACTTAGCTTTATACCACGATTGCGTTTTCACAACAATACCGAATCTGTTAGACTGCCGTTTTAAGCGGCTTGCGCCTGATAATAAATCCGCATTGCCTTAATTTTTCTCGAAACTCCGACTCGAACAAAAATGAGTATTGTAATTAAAACCGCTGACGAAATTGCCAAAATGCGCATTGCCGGAAAACTGGCGGCAGAAGTGCTGGAAATGATCGCTCCGTATGTCGAGGCCGGCGTCAGCACTGAAGAACTGGATCAAATTTGCCATGACTATATCGTCAATATTCAAAATGCCATCCCTGCGCCACTTAATTATCGCGGTTTTCCGAAGTCGATCTGCACCTCGATAAACCAGCAAATCTGTCACGGCATCCCCAGCGAAAAAAAATTAAAAAGCGGCGATATTGTCAATATTGACATTACTGTTATTAAAGACGGTTATCATGGCGACACCAGTAAGATGTTCTGCATCGGCAATGTCAGCCCGCATGCGAAAAGATTGGTGGAAATTACCGGCAATCGCTGTTTCTGGGCATCGAACAGGTCAAACCCGGCGCGCATTTCGGCGACATCGGCCACGCCATACAAAATCATGCGGAAGGTAATCGCTACTCGGTAGTTCGGGAGTTTTGCGGTCACGGCATCGGTAAAAAGTTCCATGAAGAACCGCATGTCATGCACTTCGGCAA
>CAVXZR010000037.1:0-15179 GCA_963765965.1 uncultured Pseudomonadota bacterium | reverse complement strand
TTTCAATACGCCATAGCGGGCTTCCTTGACTGCAGCCATCATTCTATCCGAACCTATTACTATCAAATGTTCGACATCTTGTAAACGCAGTGCCGTTTCACCCAATTCACCCCCGGCAAAAGCAAGCATCGCCTCGACGATATTGCCAACAAATGATTTATCCTGCGGACGGGTGATAGGAATGGCGTCGTTGCCGGGACGTTTGTCAACTGCCCAAACAATCAAATCGGAAGCCTCCTCGATTTCCGGCACTTTGAACAGATCTTCGCGGTTGCGGTAACCGGCGAAATAAATCACCTTATTACCGGCCGAACGTAAGGCCTTGCCTATCGAGAACAGAACTGCGTTGCCCAAACCACCGCCTAATAGCAGTATGGTTTGATTAAAGGGAATTTCGGTCGGCGCCCCGGTTACCCCCATTACTATCAAGGGATCGCCGCTTTTCCAGGTGCTGCACAGGCGGGTGGAACTGCCCATTTCCAAGGCGATCAGCGATATCAGACCTTGCTCCTTGTTGACCCATGCGCCTGTTAGCGCAATTCCCTCGGCAGAAAGTACGGTACCCTGCTTGACAGGAGCCAGCGATTCGAAGTTCTGTACTCGGTAAAATTGACCGGGGTGGAAGTTTTTTGCAGCCGCAGGCGCCTTAACAAGCACTTCGATAATGGTCGGCGTTAAGCGATTCACAGCGATAACATGCGCCAAAAACAAATCGTCCAAACGTTTTTGCAAGGCGACCAATTGTAAGTTGCGTTGCGTTTGCCGGGAGATATCCAATCCGGCAAGTTCTTCGGCAAACAAATTGACTATGTAAGGATAACCATCTTTGGCACTCGCCATCGCCTTAACGACATTACCGGCATAAACAGGGTGATTGTCTCCATAAAAGCTGATGTAACGGCCATCACTGTGGTAGGAAGTGAATGGTGCAGGTTTACCGACTTTCACTTGAGCTTCGTCATTTGATGCTTCCAGTCCGGTCTGACCAGGCTCATGGCGTTTGTAGAATTTGCGATCCATCACGAATGTGCCGGGATGTTCGGATTGATAAATGGTGTTGGGTGCTGTACCGGCGGCAATGAACAATCCACGTAGTTTAACTTCCACCTCCTCGGTTTTTCGCCACTTGCCGTCTTGTTCTGCGAGTTTTTCAAACCGCACCGCTTGCAGATGACCGTATGGGTCCTCAATGGCTTCCAATGGACTCATGCCTTCCGCCAGCCATATTCCTTCCGACAAGGCTTCATGTATCTCTTCGTGATTTTGCCGGTAGGCCGGTGAGTCCCTGATTCCTTTTCGGTAGAACAAAGTGACGCCGCCCCATTGTTGAAGAAATGGTAAGAAGTCCGGAGTTTCGCCAGCCGCTGTAGCGCGTAGACGTTCCCGTTCGATGATACGGCCATGAGCCAGAAATTCTTCAAGTATCTCCAGTTCTTCCTTATCGTAACGGCTGCGCAGTTCCTGTTCTCCGTACTGGCTGACCAGTTTGTTGTAACGGTTGACAATTTTGCTGACCTGCACAGGATAATATGCCAGCAATTCTGTAGCGGTATCGATTGCGGTTAGTCCGCCGCCGATTACCCCGGCAGGCAAACGTACTTGCAGGTTGGCTAGCGAAGATTTTTTGGCGGCGCCGGTTAATTGCAGGCCCATCAAAAAATCCGAAGCCTTGCGTATGCCTCTGATCAGATTGTTTTTTAAGTCGATAACAGTTGGTTTTCCTGCTCCACTGGCAATTGCGATGTGATCGAAACCCAACTCCCAGGCTTCTTCTATAGTAATTGTACCGCCGAAACGTACGCCGCCGTAACACTTGAAGGCAGCGCGACGTAACAAGGTCAGGTAAATGACTTTCAAAAAGTTTTTATCCCAACGCACGGTAATACCGTATTCGGCTACGCCGCCGAAGCCGAGCATAATGCGTTTATCGAGTTCTTCGTAAAGGATTTTGAAATCGTAAACCGGTTGCGGCGGATTGTCTTTATTGCCGGTTAGGTGTATGGGCAACGGCTCGATTTTCAAGGCATCAATGCCAACCACGCCAAACCCTTCGTTTAGCAGGTAATGCGATAACGTGTAACCGGCGGGTCCCATGCCTGCAACAAGCACGTTTTTACCGTTGTACGGCAGAGCTGTCGAGCGTTTGATATTCAGCGGATTCCAGCGGGTTAGCAAGCTGTAAATCTCAAAGCCCCATGGCATGAATAAAACATCTGTCAGGACATTGGTTTCGATTTGCGGAATATTCACAGCTTCTGTTTTCTGGTAAATACAACCGCGCATGCAATCGTTGCAAATCCGATGTCCGGTACCGGGGCACATCGGATTATCGATAATTATCATCGCCAATGCGCCAATGTTATCGCCTTGCCGTTTGACGACATGCATTTCGGAGATTTTTTCCTCCAAAGGGCAGCCTATCATCGGCGCGCCGAGGTGGTTGGCTTTGAAGCTGCCGTCTTTTTTGTTTTTGATGCCTTTCGAGCAGGAATCGTTGTTGCGATCATGGCAATAAATGCAATGATCGACTTCATATAGCGTCTGACGTTGCGAGAAACGTTTGTCGGTCAGCACAAAACCGTCGCGACGGCGGTGATGCAGTTTATCGCAGGCCCAAACATCGTAATTGTCATGGCTAAGCTTGTCGTGTGCGACCAAATTTTCCAGATTGGTTTTTTCCGGAACCTTAAAGGACAGCCATTTTTTGACCGTGTTTTGCAAAGCCGGGTCCTTTTGGGCTGCAAAACTCCAGCGGTAAACAATATCGAGTAACGCCGAAACCAGGCTAGCAGGGTTATCGTGGTCGAGATTTAGAAGCGCCGATTCGACAATTTGACATTTCAAATCGGCAATATCGGTTTCGCCGAGTTCAGCCTGTTGCGATAGTTGCCACAGACCGGCTGCGAGTTGGCTGACTGCCAGTTCCGGGTCGCTGCCGAATAAGCTTTGCTTGCCTGTAGCCGTCAGCAAGGCAAGGAGTTGATTGTTCAACTTGCTGATATCCCAATCCTCAATGTTTTGGCCTTTAAAACGGTTGGCAAGCTTGCCGATTATTTCGGTGCGGTAAACGAATATCGAGTCGAATTCGCCGCGAATATGACCAATCTGCTGATCGCGGACATCACTGATCTTGAAAAGACTGGCGACGAAAGTTCCTACCAGGGGTGCCATTTTAATCAGTAGCTCGGAAATCTGTTCAGGCGCCATATCTGTGCCATTCCCATTCCGATAGGCAGTTATTTCCGAGAACAGCGCAGGGTCGTGTTTAAGAACCGATTGGTCGAATACTCCAAGAAGATCGGCTAAACGTTGCGGATTGTAAAGATCTGCATATTCAAAACCGGGGATACCTAAGGTGAGTTGGTTAAAATCTGGAGTGTTAATCTGCTGTGTCATCAAGTTGTTCCGTGCTTATACGCTTGAAGGTGTGAATTAAGTCTTAATAAACTTAGCGTTTTGCTTTAAGGTTGAGGCTGTTTTTCGTCGGTACTTTGACCGGACCTGTATATATCTGTATTTCAACGACGCTGCTGCCGTTAAAAAACGAGTAGTCGAACATATGCCATTTCTAATAGCCATATAAAATATCAATCCTGCTTACTCCAAGGCAATTCTGCATCGCCGATCAGAGGATAAAATAAACAATTGTACTATTTTCTCCAGAATGCGGGCGTAAAAAGCATGAGTAGCGTAAAAATTTCAACTCGTCCCAGCAACATGGCGATTGCACAAATCCAGGTTTGAAAATCGGTCAGACTTTGGTAATTTTTTGCGGTTCCGACCAAATTGAGTCCCGGTCCGGCATTATTGATGCAAGCAATAATGGCGCTAAGGGCGGAAATTGGATCCAGCCCGGAAAACAACAAGGAAAAAGTTAAGACCACGATAGAAATAAAATACAGAAATATAAATGCCAGCACCGAAAAAATAATCTTATTAGGTATAGGCATGTTGCCGATACGAATCGGGTTGATGGCGCTCGGGTGCAGGATACTGAACAATTCCCTTCCGGCTTGTTTCCATAGCAGTAGGGTGCGGAACATTTTGATGCCGCCGCCTGTAGAACCGGTACAGGCTGTAATACAGGTCATATACAGCATCCACCAGATGACGAAAGGTGGCCAACGATCAAAACCTACACTGAAAAAACCGCCGGAAGTGCCGACTGAAATTAAATTAAAAGTAACGTGACGTAAACTTGTCAAAAAATCGGCGTAAATATTGTGCTGCCAAATATAGGTACTACAAACCAGAATGCTGCCGGCAATGATTGCAAGCATCGGCAAGACTTCCGGGTCGTTTAGATACGGTTTCAGGCTCAATTGATGCAAGGCAAGATAGTGAACAGCGAAATTCATGGCTGAAATAAGCATGAAAACGGTTAAAACCAGTTCGATAGCAGTCGAATCGAAATAACCGATATTGGCGTCGTGGGAGGAAAAACCGCCCAGACTCATGGTTGAAAATGCGTGGCAAATAGCATCGAACCAGCCCATGCCCGCCAATTTTAATGCCAACATGCAAAACAATGTCAGAGCTGCGTATACCATCCACAACAGGCGCGCGGTCTCATTGATGCGAGGGGTAAGTTTGCTATCCTTGATCGGCCCGGCAATCTCAACCTTGAAGAGTTGCATACCGCCAATGCCTAATAGCGGCAAAATGGCTACAGCCAAAACGATGATACCTAAACCGCCTATCCAGTTTAATTCGTGACGCCATAGATTTAAAGAAGGCGCCAGATTGTCGAGTCCGACGAAAACCGTTGCGCCAGTTGTTGTCAAACCGGAAGTAGTTTCAAAAAACGCGTCGGTAAAACTGAGTTCAGGCAAGGCCCACATCAATGGAAGCGCTGCTACCGAAGCCATTAGCATCCAGAAACAGGCAACCAGCAAATAACCGTCACGAGTTTTTATGTCTCCGCGAAAACGCATAGCCGAGCCCGCTAAAATTCCGCCAATACCTATGTTGAGCGACATGCCGCGCAAGAAATGATCGGCCATGCCGTCTGTAAAATAAAGCGAAGTGATGATAGGCAGGACGTAAGTCAGTCCGAAAATCATAAGAATGAGGCCGAGAATAAAGGCTAAGGTACAAAAACGTTGCATGGCGGTGCCTGAAGTAAGCGGGACGGATAACGGTGCTGGCAAGTTTTGCCGGTAAAAAGCCGGAATTTTTCCTTGCGCAAATTATCGGTAGATTGTAACAAAGTCTACCTTTGTTTCCACGCGCGGTATTGCTTTCATCGCATAATCTTCACGTTGCAGGCCATTTTTGATCAGCTAAACATTTCCGGGCATTGTCACACAACCTTAAACGAATCTTCATCCAGTTGTCATATAGCTCTTTTAAGCTGCACTGCTAGAGTTAAGGAATCAATATTAAACGGAAAATCCATGATTTCCACCGCTGTTACATGATCGCGGTCGACATGTTCAGCAAACAAGAGGGCGAAGCTATGAAGCTAATTTACTCGATCCACAAATACGATGTTTTCATGTTTAACTGGTTAAACAATGTCAGCATCCATGCAACGTTGGTGCGCTTGTGCCGATATGTTTCCAAAACCGGCGACGGCCATCTTTATATCTTTATGGCAGCTTGGCTTTACTGGGAACGAGGTATTACCGATGCCTTGCTGCAAACCCTGATCCTGGCATTTTTAATCGAAAGGACTTTATATTTTATTCTGAAAAACGGTTTCAAACGTGATCGTCCTCAACAAGTAATACAAAACTTTCGTAGTGCAATTATTCCCTCCGATAAATTCAGTTTCCCTTCCGGACACACTTCGGCAGCTTGCATGGTTGCAACACTGCTTGCCTATTTCTTTCCATCAGTAATGATAGGTCTTTATCTTTGGGCAGGGATAGTCGGCTTTTCCCGTGTAGTTCTAGGCGTGCATTTTCCTACAGATACGTTGATGGGAGCAGCCTTAGGCATAAGTTCAGCAGTTTTTAGTCTCAATTATATTTTAATATGAAAATTTTTTATGGTGTACAAGGTACGGGTAATGGTCACATTACCCGAGCCAGAGTTATGGCCAGGGAGTTATTTGCTGCCGGTTATGATGTGACTTTCCAGTTTAGCGGTCGTCCGGCAGACAAATTTTTCGATATGGAAGTCTTTAATGGCTATCAAGTTAAGGAAGGTCTAACCTTTAACACGACCAAAGGCCATGTGTCCTACTTGAAAACAGCCCTGCAAGCCAGCCCGATACGTTTTGTCAAGGACATTTCTTCGCTGGATTTAAGTCCTTATGATCTGGTCATATGCGATTTTGAACCGGTAACGGCTTGGGCTGCGAAAAAACAGAAAAAACCGGTGATCGGAATCGGTCATCAATATGCATTTTGTCACCCTATACCACGCAAAGGTTCAGATCCAATCGCCAATCAAGTGATGAAATATTTTGCGCCCGCCGATATCGGTGTCGGATTACACTGGCATCATTTTGGGCAACCAATTCTTCCGCCTATCATCGAAACGCCGGCTTTTCCGCAATATAGTCAAGCAAACAAAATTTTGGTCTATCTGCCGTTTGAAGAACCCGCATTCGTTATCGATTTATTATGTCCGTTTGAAAATTATGAATTTCATGTCTATTCGCCGGATGCCGTACCTTCAAAATATCCTCATATCATTTGTAAGCCGTTGTCGAGAGAGGGATTTCAAAAAGATTTGTACGACTGCGCCGGTATTATCAGTAATGCCGGTTTCGAATTAGCCAGTGAATCTCTGCAATTGGGTAAAAAGATTTTAGTGAAACCATTACATTCGCAAATGGAGCAGATTTCCAATGCCGCAGCACTGGAGCAGCTAGGTTACGGCCATGCCATGTACGATATGAATTGCAAAGTGATAGAAGATTGGTTACATAATCCCCACGCTGTGCATGTAACCTATCCCAATATAGCTAAAGTTCTGGTGCAATGGCTACAGAATGGGATGCCGAAAATTGACAGAGAATTTACCGAGCAGGTTTGGGATACGGTGGAAGTATTTCAAATCAAACATTCGTGACAACGACAATATTTCAATCTTTATCCTCCTTGGGAATTAACGCCTTTAATTGTTGTGAAAGCAATATTTGTGCGCCGGTTGTGACAATTTCCTGGCCTGGCTGTAGCTTTCCCGTCACAAAATAGCCGTGATCATCTGATGTAAATTCCGGTAATGTCAAACGGTTAAAATGATTATTGTCGATTTTGATGAATACAAAAGCTTGACCCAAATGCCAGACCAGCGCCGATCTAGGAATGCTTACTCCGCTGATTTGCTGCGCATCTTCCGCAATCCATGCTGTAATATGCGTGCCGAACGCAAGCAGGCGGCCTTCGGCTTTGAAAAAATAGCGTTCCGTCTGCGAAATCGGGTCGATTTTAGGCGATGCGGCAATCAGGGTAGCTTTGATTGCTGTATGTCGTTGTCCGTGCTCGTCAAAATAGATATCGCGAATTTCGGGATTAAGCCGGGTATTGACCGGCATTGTAATTTGCAATAATTGTGCGTCCTGATTTAAAAATGCTTCAGCCGCTTTGTTATGCCTCAGGATAAACCAATTTGTTAAAATATCGCCCCATTCCAAGCGGCTGGCAGCTAATATGGATTTCTGCTGGTAAGTACTGGCAGCTAGGTTGGCCTTGTCGCTTTGCCACTGGGCTTGCTGCTCCTGTAGGCGCCGGGTGGAAACAATCTCCTGATTATGGAGATCTTTGGTGCGAGTCAAATTCAGATGTGCTTCAGTGTATTTTGCTTTAGCGCTATCCTGTTGTGCCTGAGTAGCAAGATATTGCTGTCGTAACTGTAATAAGGGCTCCAGGCTCAGAACAGTTCCATAAACAGTAAGTTCCGGTTTTTGCTGTACGGTTTCCAACACTTGGGTTTTGATACCGCTTAATTGTTGGGCTTTCAAATCCATGTCTATAGTTGTCGAATCGCTACGGGTTGTCACTGCTCCAATTGCGCTGGACTGGGATTTATCATCGTCGTCTGCTATTGCACACACTGAGGTACTTGAAAAACAGGCGCTCATAAATACCAGAAAAAGAAATATATGCATTGAAACTGGAGAATAAGTAAGTATCAGACCGGAATTATAAGTGGTATACAGGCGACTGTATTTTTTTGTTGTGAAAATTTAATAGCAGGTTATGCTTTATAAGGTAACGGCAAAGTTAGAAGAGGAATTGGACATGAATGAAGTGCCGGAAAATTTGAAATATGCTCATACTCATGAATGGGCGAAGCTGGAAGGGGGGCAAATTGTCCGGGTTGGCATCACAGATTTTGCTCAATCGGAATTGGGGGACATCGTGTTTATCGGTTTACCAGAAGTTGGGCGCGCCGTCTCGTATAACGAACAAATAGCCGTAGTGGAATCGGTCAAAACCGCATCCGATCTTTTCAGTCCGGTGAGCGGTACTGTGGTTGAGGTCAATGAAGCGTTGCAGGATCAACCGGAACTGGTCAATGAAAATGCCTTTCAAACCTGGTTGTTCTGTGTCAACGCTGAAAATCCTTCGGAATTGGAACAACTGATGGATGCCGCAGCATATCAGCGAATGATTGAAGAATAGCAGGTTAACAATGGCAAATCAAAATGCAAAAGGTTTTAAACGTTTAGTGAATGCCTGTTTTTTTTCTATCGCCGGTTTCAAGGCGACTTGGCAGCACGAAGAAGCCTTCCGGCAAGAAGTGACTTTATTTATTGTGACGACGCCGCTGGCTTTATGGCTGGGTGGAAATAATATCGAAAAATTGTTGTTAATCGGCAGTGTAGTGTTGGTACTATTGGTTGAATTATTGAACTCGGCAGTAGAAGCTGTCGTTGACAGGGTTGGATTCGAGCATCATGAATTGTCGGGACGAGCGAAGGATATTGGATCGGCGGCGGTCATGCTGTCCCTGATTTGGGCGGCTACTACCTGGGCTTTGATTTTACTTTAAAAGAAGGATAACGATGAGTGCATTAATCTGCGGTTCAATGGCCTATGACACCATCATGGTGTTTCATGACAAATTCAAAAATCATATTTTGCCCGAGAAGGTGCATATTCTCAATGTTTCGTTTTTAGTGCCGGCGATGCGCCGTGAATACGGCGGCTGTGCCGGTAATATCGCCTATAATCTAAAATTGCTGCAAGAAGAACCCTTTATCATGGCTACCGTCGGCCATGATTTCGAGCCGTATGCGCAATGGCTTAGTCAGCGAGGCATCTCTTCCCGCTACATCAAGGTGCTGGATGATCATTATACCGGTCAGGCCTATATTACCACCGATATTGACGATAATCAGATAACAGCCTTCCATCCCGGCGCAATGAATTTCTCGCATTTAAATGAAGTACCTGCGGATAGCGACATCAGGATTGGCATAGTCTCGCCTGACGGTAAGCAAGGAATGCAAGAGCATGCTAAGCAATTTGCCGATCAAGGTATCCCGTTTATCTTCGATCCAGGTCAAGGTATGCCAATGTTCAATGGCGAAGAATTGTTGCATTTTCTCGATCTTGCCAATTATGCCACCTTAAACGATTATGAGTCGGAGCTGATGCAGGAGAGAACCGGCTTGACACTGGAAGCAATCGCCCAAAAAGTCGATGCCCTGATAATCACGCTTGGCAATAAAGGCTCGAAAATTTATACTCAAGGACAATGCATCGATATTCCCTGTGTCGAACCCAAACAGGTATTGGACCCGACCGGTTGCGGAGATGCCTATCGTGCCGGTTTACTGTATGGACTGATCAATGATTACGACTGGGAGGTTACAGGCCGTATCGCTTCGCTACTCGGTGCGATCAAAATCGAGCACAACGGTACACAGAATCATGTCTTTACCATGCCGGAGTTCAAACAGCGATATCGCAACAATTTCGGGATATCATTTTGAGTTTAAGCAAAACCCGGGAGCTTTTGGCGCTTATGGTCAGACTACGCGATCCTGAGACTGGTTGCGCTTGGGATTTGAAGCAGGATTTTAACAGCCTGATCCCATACACCATTGAAGAAGCCTACGAAGTCGCCGATGCCATTGAGCGTAACGATTTTACCGATTTACGCAGCGAATTGGGCGATTTGCTGCTACAAGTGGTCTTTCATTCGCGTATTGCCGAAGAACAAGGCTTGTTCGATTTCGAGCAGGTTGCCGCTGCTATTGGCGAAAAACTAGTCAGACGCCATCCTCATGTATTTGCAGATATCCGCTTCGACAGCGATGAAGAGCGTCGTTTGGCATGGGAAGATGCCAAATTCAGGGAAAGGCAATTAAAAAATCCCGAGCAAAAGCCGGAAAGCGTTTTGGCTGGCGTAGCAAATAGTCTGCCCGCATTGGTGCTGTGCGAAAAAATCCAGAATCGCGCTGCCAGCCACGGCTTTGACTGGCCGGACATCGAGCCGGTATTCGACAAGGTCAGTGAAGAATTACTAGAAGTTCACGAAGCGTGGCGGTCCGGCGATCAGCCGCATATCCAGGAGGAAATCGGGGATTTATTGTTGGTGGTAGTCAATCTTGCCCGGCATTTAAAAGTCAACCCGGAAATAGCTCTTAAGGAAGCTACAAAAAAATTTACACGCCGCTTTAACTTTATTGAAAAACAGGTTGAAGCTTCCGGTCAAAGCATACGAGATTGCGAATTGGTGGAACTGGACGGCTTATGGAACGAGGCAAAAAGGATAGAAACGAAAGTCTCGCAGAATACGGAATAATGACTGTTCTGCAAAAGTTATTCCTTGTATAGGAAAAGGCTCGTAAGAGAAACCCGTCTATTACCTATCGTTAGGTTTAGCAATAGATTCGCTTCAAGTCTTTATGGTATTCAAATTCCTCGCTAAGCAATTTTGGGAAATTGCCATAAGATTAATGTAGCTTTTTCCTAATTGTCTGCTTGTCAGACATCTTTAAATAATACCACCACGGAACAGATCAGATTCATGCGAAGAAGCTATTATTTCTATGCGGCCTTGGCCGGATTTTTCGGATTGTTTTTTCTGCAATTGGCTTGGCATACCTTGCTATTTCCGTTAAGCGGCTTTCCCACAGCCTTGTTGTTGGTCATCTCAGTCGGGCCTTTATTGCTGCCGTTTAATGGGTTCCTGAATTGCAATTTAAAGAGTTGCACCTGGATGACTTATCTGAGTCTACCTTATTTTGCCCACGGTGTAGCGGAGGCTTATGCTAGTCAACCGGAGCGGCCTTATGCTTTGATGGAAGTGGTTTTTAGCCTGTTGCTCTGCTTCGGTGCAGGTTTTTATGTTTACAGAGCTGAAAAAGCCTGAGCATTGCCGTCATGCAAGTGCCATTGATATTTGAATTTCAAAGCAATCAGACCTTTGACAGTTTTTTTCCCGGTAATAATACTGAAATAATCGACCAATTGCAGGCATTGGCAAGCGATAGTCAGAGAGCAACAAATATTTATTTGGGGTGAAGCGGGCAGCGGCAAAACCCATTTGTTGCAAGCCTGTTGCAAGCAGGCTAAAACTCTCGGTAAAGATCCGTTGTATCTGGCTTTTAACCAGAATAAACTGCCGTCGCCAGCCATGTTGGATGGACTTGATTCTATGGAATTGGTGTGTCTTGATAATTTGCAGTACCTTGCCGGTAACAGTATCTGGCAGCAAAGCTTGTTTAACTTTTATAATTGCCACCGGCAAAATAATCATCGGCTATTAGTTGCTGCCGATTGTCCGCCCAAATATTTGCCGTTTGAATTACTCGATCTTAAAACTCGTATGAGTTGGGGTTTGACCTTGAAAATCCAGCCGCTACGTGACGATCAATTGATTGAAGCGCTGACCTACAGGGCGCACTATCTTGGCTTTGACATTCCGGTGTCTGTAGGGCGTTTTTTGTTGAATCATTATGTCCATGATTTGTCGGCACTGTGGATATTGCTTGAAAAAATTGACCGGGCGACACTCGTGGCGCAAAGGAAACTTACCATCCCTTTTTTAAAGCAAATTTTGGCCGACGAGGATTTTGCAACAAAATCTTGACCCTGGTATCAACTAACTGAGTGATTCTTGTAGTTGTCATGGTGGCTGGCAATCGGTCGTTTTAGCCGTCCAGTTCCGTTTGACACCCTCCTGTCTATACCAAAACACTACAAACTTAGCCTATCATTTGGGCATTGAGCAATTCTAAGCGGGATAGTTTGGATTATTGCTGAAAAACAAGTTTAGCCGTTGTAAACATTGAGATTCATTAGGTTTGCCGGCATTCAAAAAATTGTGTGACCTGCTTTAAGTCCGGTAAAAATTGCTGCAATATAATTGACATTCTGTTTTTTTTGATTTTTCGGGTAGAATGGGCGGATTTTCATTGGCACTGTCCGTGAAGAGGCTGTGGCATGTCGCCAACGGTTTTCAAAGTTTTCATTCATTTAGAGTACAACCATGACTGATTTATCGCTATACAGAAACATCGGTATCTTCGCACACGTCGATGCCGGTAAAACCACCACCACCGAACGGATTTTAAAACTGACCGGAAAAATCCACAAAATCGGTGAAGTTCATGACGGTGCAGCGACTACAGACTTCATGGAACAAGAGCAGGAACGTGGAATTACCATACAATCTGCGGCGACTTCTTGCGAGTGGAATGGTCACCGCCTGAATATTATCGATACCCCAGGTCACGTTGACTTCACTATTGAAGTTTACCGCTCACTGAAAGTACTTGATGGCGGTATCGGAGTTTTTTGCGGTTCCGGCGGGGTTAAGCCGCAATCGGAAACCAATTGGCGTTACGCTAACGATTCCGAAGTATCGCGTATTATCTATATCAATAAACTCGATCGTCTGGGTGCCGATTTTTATCGTGTGGTAAAACAGGTCGAAGAAGTGTTGGGTGCTCGTCCGATAGTGATGAATCTGCCTATCGGCACCGAAGAAAACTTTATCGGGGTAGTCGATTTACTGACCCGCAAAGCCTGGGTTTGGGACGAATCCATGGATCCATTGAAATATGTTATTCAAGAACCGCCGGCGGAGATGGCCGATCTGATCGAAGAATGGCGTGAAAAATTGATCGAAACTGCGGTAGAGCAGGACGACGATGCCATGGAAAAATATTTGGAAGGCGTAGAGCCTGATATCGATACCCTGAAACGTTGTATTCGTAAAGGTACTATCGATCTGGCTTTCTTCCCGACTTACGGCGGCTCGTCTTTCAAAAACAAAGGCGTACAGCTGATTTTGAATGGGGTTGTCGATTATTTGCCTAACCCGACCGAAGTTAAGCCTCAGCCCGAGGTTGATTTAGAAGGCAAAGAAACCGGCACTTTCGCTATTGTCGATCCCAAAGCCCCATTGCGTGCATTGGCATTCAAAATTATGGATGATCGATTTGGCGCTCTGACTTTCCTGCGCGTTTACTCAGGCAGACTGGAAAAAGGCACCATGGTGTTAAACACCTTTACCGGCAAAACCGAACGTATCGGCCGTATCGTCGAAATGCACGCTAATTCACGAGAAGAGCGTGATTCAGCGCAAGCCGGCGATATCGTTGCTGTCATCGGCATGAAAAATGTTCAGACCGGCCATACCCTCTGCGACCCTGACAGGCCAGCAACCCTTGAGCCTATGGTATTCCCTGATCCCGTTATCTCGATTGCCATTTCGCCTAAGGACAAAGGCAGCAATGAGAAAATGGGGATAGCACTGGGTAAAATGATACAGGAAGATCCTTCTTTCCGGGTTAAAACCGATCAGGAAAGCGGCGAAGTTATTATCAAAGGCATGGGCGAACTGCATCTGGATATCAAAGTCAACATCCTTAAGCGTACCCATGGTGTGGAAGTGAATGTCGGCAAACCGCAGGTTGCATACCGCGAAACCATTACCCAGCGTATCGAAGACAGTTACACCCACAAAAAACAATCGGGCGGTTCAGGTCAATATGCAAAAATCGACTATATTATCGAGCCGGGTGAACCGGGCAGCGGTTTCGTTTTCGAATCCAGCGTAACTGGCGGTAATGTACCAAGAGAATATTGGCCTGCAGTTGAAAAAGGCTTTAAAGGCAGTATCGACAAAGGTGTTTTAGCAGGTTTCCCTCTGCTGGACTTTAAAGTCAATTTGACAGATGGCGCATTCCATGCGGTGGACTCTTCATCCATAGCTTTTGAAATTGCAGCGCGTGCCGCGTATCGTCAATCGATTCCCAAAGCAGGTCCGCAATTGCTGGAACCGATCATGAAAGTGGACGTATACACACCGGACAGCCATGTCGGTGATGTAATCGGCGATCTTAACCGTCGCCGCGGCATGATCAAATCTCAAGATCCCGGCGTTACCGGCGTCCGGATAAAAGCGGATGTGCCACTAAGCGACATGTTCGGATACATCGGCGATTTGCGTACCATGACCTCCGGACGCGGACAGTTCTCCATGGAATTTTCGCATTACACTCCTTGTCCTCGCAATGTTGCGGAAGAGGTGATCAAGGAAGTTAAAGAACGTAACAAGGATAAATAAGCAGTGATTGTTGTCTGAAAAAATTATTTAAATGATTTTCAGTCCTTTGCGCTGAGTATTTTGCAAATTAGCTACCTGCCGTTTTTACGGCAGGTCTCCTTCAACCATAAAGTTTCCGCGATGTACGGAGACTTGTTCATTTACCTAAACTTGGAAGAACATTATGGCTTTTGTAATCACCGAAAACTGCATCAAATGTAAATTTACCGATTGCGTTGATGTTTGCCCTGTCACTGCTTTCATGAAGGTCCGAATTTTCTGGTAATCGACCCCGAAGAATGTATCGATTGCACGCTTTGCGAACCGGAATGTCCTGCAAACGCTATATACGCGGAAGACGAACTGCCGGAAGGTCAAGAACATTTTATTGCGTCCAGGATCGTAGGAGTCAACCTGCCCGGCGTCGGGCGTCGTCGTGGTCGCGTCGCTCCCGGTGTCGCCACCCCCCGGCCCATCGGCTGCGGCGTAGTCGTCCGACGTGGAGCCGTCGCTCGAACCGGTCGACGAGTCGCCCGAGCCGCAGGCAGCGAGGCCGACCGCGAGCAGCATCGCGGCGGCAGCGAGCGCGAGCCGGCACGTGCGCATTGTGCCAGTCTGCTCGCCACGCGGAGGGTGCGAAGAACAAGCCCACCGCACGGGCGTGCCGGATTGCACCGGAGCCCCGACCGACTCCGGCGCCGACTGAAGCGCCCCGC
>CAVXZR010000036.1:0-26154 GCA_963765965.1 uncultured Pseudomonadota bacterium | reverse complement strand
CGGGATGGTGCTGGCCTTCGCCGAATGTCTCGGAGTTGCGGCCTCCGCAATCGTCGTGGTCGGAGATTTGCTCCACGATCTGGCCGCCGCGAGGGCGGTCGGCGCAACGGCGGTCGCGGTCCTTTCAGGACCGGCTCAGAGGAGGGCGCTCGAACCTTGCGCCGACTTTGTGATCGGGCACATCGGCGACCTGCCCGACTTGTTGGCCCGAATTGCAGCTGAATAGAGGCTGCGCCTGCGGCCGAATGCCTCGCCCGCTGGGGACGCTCCGCATTGCTTAGGCGGACGATCAAGGTTAGGTGAGTTTTTCTTTCGGCCGCCGGCGGAGGTTCGGCCGTGATGGCCCCCGATAGTCTCACCCTTTTGGGCGGGCTCCTCCTAGGGCTCGCGAGCAGCCTGCACTGCGCCGGGGACTGTGCGGGGCGATTGCTTCCAGTTTGATGTTCGCCTTCGCTCACGGGGAGAGCCACGGAGAGCGTGTGCGGGCGCTGATGGCGGCGCATGCGGGGCGCGTCCTGATGTATGTCGCGGGCGGCGCGGCCCTGGGCGCCGTGGGCTCGACGATTTACGTCGCATTCGATCATGCTGGCGCCTTCCTGGCGATGCGCTGGGCGGCGGCGGTTGCGCTTGGCTGGATCGGGCTTTCGGTCGCGGGATTTGCGCCCTCGCTTGCGATCGTCGATCGAGTGACGGCCGCCGATCGCTGGGAAACTCCGGTTTGGGTCGGACTCCGCCGCCCCGGCGACGAGAACCGCCGCGGAGGAGATCCCGTTCGCTAGCCAGATTTCGACGTCACTCTTCATCAGCCCGTAAGCGGTCCAAAGAGCGATCCCAGTTGCAGCGGCGATCAGGTAGATCCAAGAGAAGTGTTCGACCTTCCTCGAACGCAAGGATTTCACGACCTGAGGCGCCCAGCATCCAGTGGTGAGTATTCCGGCGAGGATTCCAACGAGCATGTGCCATGATCCGGATGCGGCGTGAGCGACGTCATGTCGTCGCTCGCAAATCCAATCGTTGCGAGCCACAATGTCCCCATGGCAAATGACCGAATTTTTGAGCTTCGAACGTACCGATCTTCTCCGGGCAATCTCCAGGCACTGTCCGACAGGTTCCGAGACAACACCATCGCCCTCTTCGGCGAGCACGGCATCTCGGTGACCGGCTTTTGGACCGCTCCCGACGCCGACGATCCAACGAGCGGCACGTTGATCTACATCTGCAATTTCGAGAACCGTGAGGTGGCAGACGCGGCCTGGGCATCCTTTCGAAGCAGATGAGCGCTGGCTCAGCGCGCGTGCGGCAAGTGAGGTGAACGGGCCGTTGACCTCACTCGTCGAGTCGCTGTTCATGTATCCGACGGAGTACTCCGCGGTTCGCTAGCCCCGTCGCTTGCCACATCGCTAGTGAACACAACGCCCGGTCGAATCGACCGGGCGTTGTGCTGTTCGTGTGTGCAAGGCGTTAGTCGAATACCACTGTTCTGTTGCCGTTCATCATCACCCGATGGGCCAGCGCTGCTGTCGGCACGGTTATTGGGGCGGCTGCGGGCGCAGCCATCGGCGGAGGTGCGGCTGGCGCCGCGATTGGTGCAGGTAGCGGATTGCTGGCTGGAAGCATGGTTGGCGCCGGTGCAGCCAATAGTTCCAGATATGCGACACAACAGCGCTATGATGCGGCTTATATCCAATGCATGTATTCTAAAGGCCATCAGGTTCCGGTGTCCGGACAATTTTCAAATGTAATGCCCCGTTAACCGTCTGCGCCTGCAATGAGTTTTCCACCGCCACCGCCTGGCGCACCGCCACCGCCGCCTCCACCGCAATAACGGTCTAGGTAGCATAGTTGCTTAGGAATGTGTATGAAGTAAAGTTGCCAAAAACTGGCTAGCCCGGACGAAGCGTAGCGGAATCCGGGCGTCAGCCAAAATTCGCCCCCCCCCCTACCATCATCGTAATAGCTGGCCCTTGCTGAGAAGCGGTCAATCTGGGCATAAAAATGCAGTGCCCGATATGCCGTATTTCTGGCATACTAAAAACCGAGTCAGATAGATATTTTGCCGGAGCCGCAAAAAAATGCCCGAAATTTTTAGTATTTATAAACCAATCCAGGGTTTGAAGTTTGTTTGTCTGGCCCTTTTGGCATTGTCGATTAACGCCTGTTCTTCCGGCCCAAAATTCTTACGCCCGAAGAACAGGCCGAAAAATTGGCGGTGGCGATGGAAAAAGGCGCTTATGTTTCAGGCGGTAGTGTGGCTATCGATACTATGCGTGACGTATGGATACATGACAGTACCGAACTGGAGGTGGTGATGACCGCTCCCAAGCAACCGGGCAGTTATCCCTTGATCATTTATCTGCCAAGTTTAGGCGAAGATGCCAGTGCCGGACGATTGTGGCGGGAAACTTGGGCTAAGGCCGGTTATGCAGTGTTTAGTATGCAGCCGGTTGCTATCGGCCAGGCGCTTAAGGAATTAAGCCCGCAGCGCGGAGGCGGTCACCGGGGCGATAGTAGTAAATCTGAATCGTCCGATGAGGACAGTCAGGAACCGGCGGATGATAGCGGAAACTGGTTCAGTAAATCTAAGCCCAAGCGCTCGCAGGATGGCCGCTCCAGCGAGTTGCGTTATCTGGGGCATGAGTATTTTGCGATTGATAGCCTGAAAAATAGAATGGAACAGTTATTTTGGGCCTATCGGCAATTGAAAACTCGGGCGGGTTTGGGTATACCGTTACTTTCGGAAGCGGATTTTTCCAAAGTGATACTGGTCGGTTTCGATTTGGGTGCGCAAACCGTGGCTGCGGTTTTGGGCGAGGATTTTAAGGCTAGCCTGCCGAGCGAT
Organism: uncultured Pseudomonadota bacterium; assembly: GCA_963765965.1. Classification (GTDB taxonomy): domain Bacteria; phylum Pseudomonadota; class Gammaproteobacteria; order Methylococcales; family Methylomonadaceae; genus Methylomonas. Next base: position 23,315 of record CAVXZR010000036.1, on the reverse strand, counting down.
CACGAACTTAAGCCATTCGCCGCAATTGTTTTGAGTCCATCGATAGATTTGGCCGAAGGAAATGTCCGCAACCGTTTTCAAAAATTGAACTTGCCCATGCTGGTGATTACCGGCAGTGAAGATAATGATCCATATGCGATCAGTTCTGCTTCGGTAAGGTCAGCAGTATGGGAATTTTCACCCGCAGGCAATAAATATCTCTTGTTGTTGACGGGAGGCGTGCATAAATTACTGGCGGGTGCCGATATGGGGGGAGGCATATCCGCCGGGCAGGGCGGCGATCGTGAGTCGGATGGGCGAGGGCAGAGTGGATCCGATGGCGGTGGCCGAAGATTGCAATCCGCTAATCAATACGGCGGCGGTCACGGCCATAGCCAGGGTGGTAATGGTTTTGGAGGCCTGGGCGGCGGAAAATCGAACGGCGAGCGGAAAAATTCCGACCTGGGTTATAAGCAGGTGGCGGCAGTTTTCAGTACCACCACGGCATTTTTGGATGCGGTAGTGAAGAACGATGAATTTGCACAATTCTGGATAAACGACAAGGCTAACATTTGGCTGGACAGAGCCGGATTATTGAAGGTCAGGTGAGTGTCGGCAACTTTTTATACGTCTCGCACTTCCATTTTGTGCAACAGACGGTCCGGTCAGTATGCGGCCCATCTTTGGCTTGTTAAGTCGGCGATAATGCGCACTAAATCTCTGCAATACCCCTATGGCAAAATCGTGCCCCAACGAAATTCAAAGTGAATGGGTATATTGAACGTATAAAAAATGACCGACATAATCATTACTACTTTAAATGCACGTTATATTCATACAGCCTTCGGTTTACGATATCTATATGCCAATATGGGGGACTTGCAGAACCGGACAGAATTAAGGGAATTCGGCATAGGACAACGAGCCGCCGATATTGCCGAAAAATTAATGCAACGCCAACCGAAAATTATCGGCTTTGGGGTTTATATCTGGAATGTCAATGAAATTAGGGCAATACTGGCGATATTGAGACAGGTTGCGCCCCAAGTGGTTTTGGTACTGGGTGGTCCCGAGGTTAGCCATCCACCGGATATTCCCGAAGCGGTAAGCTGTGCCGACTATATCATCACCGGTAATGGCGAAATCAGCTTTCCCTTGTTATGCCAGCAATTATTGGCCGGCTTTCGACCGGCCCAGACCATCATCAAAGGCGAAGCAGCGCCTCTGGAGTCGATAGCATCGCCTTATCCTTATTACACGGATACCGATATTCGTCAGCGTGTCATCTATGTCGAAGCATCGCGGGGATGTCCTTTCAAGTGCGAATTTTGCCTTTCTTCGCTGGATACCACTGCCAAGCCTTTTGCATTGAGCGGATTTTTACAAGACATGGATGTGCTTTATCAGCGTGGCGCCCGGCATTTCAAGTTCATAGATCGTACTTTTAATCTTAAGGTTGAAAGCAGTGTCAGCATTCTGGAGTTTTTTCTGGCGCGTATAAGCGACGAGTTGTATTTGCATTTTGAAGTGATACCTGACAATTTGCCGGAACGCCTGAAGGATGTGATAAAAAAATTTCCTGCCGGCATACTGCAATTCGAAGTGGGCGTGCAAAGCTTCGAACCGGTTATTCAACAACGCATCAGCCGCAAGCAGGATAACGAAAAAACCCGGGCGAATCTGAGTTGGCTGCGGCAACATTCCAATATCCATATCCATGCCGATCTAATCGCGGGTTTACCGGGCGATACGCTGGAAGGTTTTGGCGAAAGCTTCGACAAACTGATTGCGTTAAATCCGCAGGAAATTCAGGTCGGCATCTTGAAACGCTTGCGCGGAGCGCCGATCAATCGCCATATCGATGCCTATCGTATGCATTACGACCCAAGTCCGCCTTATTCGATCTTAAGTACCGGCGAAATAGATTTTTTCACCATGCAACGCATTAATCGCTTTGGCCGCTTTTGGGATTTAATCGGCAATTCCGGCCGGTTTTCCGCGGCTCTGCCGGTGATTCTGGCTGATCAGCCGTTTAAGCGTTTTCTGCAACTAAGCGATTATCTGTACAGTTTAGCCGAAAGTACCTGGCAAATCGGTTTAAAGCGGCTCTTCGAACTGATTTTTACCGCCATGACCGAGAGTTTGCTTGAACCCTCGGACAGAGCTCAGGAGGTTTTATACTCAGGATTACCTGCGTAGCGGCGAAAAAGGCCGACTGAGTTTTTTGCAAAACAAAGACGCTGGTATTGGGAAACGTGGTGTCGCCAATAAGCGTCAACGCCAGGGGTTATCCGGATGAATGGAGACTGTTCCAGCATAAAAAAATTCCGGTAATAGGATTTTTCCGTTAGAATTCGCCGTGAATTGGTGTGTAGGCTTGAGTCGGCATTAACTGTTACTGAAATCTGAAGTGGGTATGGATTCAGCGTTTATCCCATTTAAGCAAGCCGTAATGATATCTTGTTAAAGTTATCTCAGCGTTTATCGGGACAAACAGCGAATCCGTTTAATAACATAGGTCACAGGAAATTAGAGGATTTCATAGCCGTGAGTGTCCCAAACATCGATGCAACCGAAATTCCGTTTATTTTTTAAGGTGTCCTATGGCTAGAACTCGTCGTATTTATCTAATCAACCCCAAGGCCGACACCTTTGCGACCCGGCCTTTAATTTTCGGCAAGGCGCTGTACTCGCCAGTCGCCGGACTTCTCGCCGTCGCAGCGCTGATTCCGGAAGACGAGTACGAAATTATCCTGACTGACGAGAATATCGAAGCTATCGATTTCGACATGGCTGTGGATATGGTGGGTATCTCGGCGATGACTTCCTACGTAAATCGAGGTTACCAGATTGCCGATGCTTTTCGGGCTCGCGGTGTTCCGGTGATTATGGGCGGCGTGCACGTCAGCTATTTGCCGCAGGAAGCGCTAAAACATTCCGATGCCGTGGTCATCGGCGAAGCCGAACTCATCATGCATAAAGTTCTGGACGATCTCCAGCATGGCTGCTTAAGCGGTATTTACAAGGCGGAAGATCTTCATTCTATGATAGACCTGCCGAAACCCCGGCAAGGATTGCTGAAAAGCAATCGCTATATCAATAAAGGTTTTGTTCAAACCTCACGGGGTTGTCATCATGGCTGCACTTTTTGCGCCGAACCGACCATGTATGGTCTGCGATTTCGGTATCGGCCTGTCGAAGATCTCGTTGCCGAAATCGAACATATCCAAGAGCGCACCATTCTGTTGAATGACGCCGATTTTTTCGGTACGCCGAAACGCGCCATAGAAGTCATGAAGGCATTCAAGGGAAGAGGGTTGAAATGGCAGGCAGCTGTGAACAGTCGCGATGCCCACGACGAGCGTTTGCTGGAACTGGCAGCAGAAAGCGGTTGTTTTATGCTTTCCATAGGCTTCGAGTCCATCTCCAAACAAACCCTGCGCAATGTCCACAAGTGTCAGAACGACCCGGATACGTATATCAAATTGGTCGAGAAACTGCACAGCTATGGCATCATGGTGCTCGGCCTGTTCATGTTCGGCTTTGAAGGCGACGAAACGACAGTTTTTGAAGAAACCTTGAAATTTACCATCGATGCCAAGTTCGACATGTGCGGCTATTCCTTACTTACGCCCTATCCCGGCACCATCAACTGGTTTGAAATGATGAACCGTAAACAGATCGTTTCCTTTGATTGGGATAAATACGATCAATCGCATATTGTCTTCAAACCGGGGGGGCTATCCGCCGAACAATTTTATCGCGGCTATCTGGACACCTATGACGGATTTTATACCGTGCCTTCCATGCTACGGCGCTTTCCGTGGGACGGCTCCCGCAATCCCGCAAACTGGGCCATTTACAATGCCTTTTTCCGCAAAGGCGGCGTGGTAACCCGCGATTACGATCAACTGGTAGCGAAGGCTACGCCGGAACCGGAATTTATCGCCGTACCGCCGTTGATCCCACAAAAAGCGGTCTGGCGGGAGTTGGTGATGGGGGCTGGTTTGGCTAACAACGGGTCATCGGCTAGCGACTAACAGGTTTGGGCGTTGGTGACGGTTTTCCGCTTTGAACATCGACAGGTAAACGTTACTAGCTATGCAGCCTAAGAAACCGGTTTTTGTTGCATCAACTGAAATGATTTAGTCAAATTGTACTATTCAGCGCGGTTTCCGGTGTTCGGTCGATGTAGGTCTTCTCATTAAATAGGTTTGTGTAGTTTGTTAACAATGCGTAGCACGTTGCTACCAGAACTGAATCGCGCCGGCCTGCCGAAATTTAATGTGCGTGGTATATATCTGCTTTAACCGATTATGAAAGAGCTTGAGCGGCATGGAACCTTACAGCCGAGCAATAGTCTTGTTATCTGACGTGCAGTTGTCGGGCAGTTATTGCTGTTATATGAACAGATAAGGCACATCTATAAGAAAAAATAATAAAAAATCAATATAATAAAACTTGGCACGAATATTGCTAATTAAAAAGTAGATTTAAATTGCAAATTTTCAACAGGCTTTGTTCTTATGACGGAAGTCTATTAACCTGTATGCCGGATTTAATAGCCAACTCGAAAAAAAACGTCACCGGCTTTTAACGGCAGCAAAACGCCTGTTAGCCAAAAAGCGCCTTTAAGTCGTTATTATGGTCAAGAACTGCGGATTGGCAAAAATCGTTATTGCGAAGTTCGATGACTTTTTTTACCATAAAGGACTCCTGTACCGAAAGTTATGGCGTTTTACTTTTAACTGCCATTTGCATTTTCATATGCAAAATGTAGGCGACAGTTTCATCATATCGATCAAACAAAAATCGAGAGCATTAATTGGATATCCGTTCTATCGCCTGTCAGGCGAGGAATGTCTAAATTTTAATTATTAATAAGGAAATGCCCCAGCCTAATTGATTGCTGGCAGACATTATGGAACAAGAAATAAATACACAACCAATTCAAATCTATATTTTTCTAAAAACCTATCTTAGGCAAATTGCCGGATACCGGTGCTATTTTTCTGGCTATGCGTGAAGATAATCCTGTTTCTCCGCCAAAATTCCTGATTAGAAGCCGGCGTTTTGCACTGCTTAGTCTGCTGGTGGGCGCCGTTATTGCTGTAGGGGTTTATTTTCACCTTGGCCTCACCACTGAGAATAGCCATTCCGATTCACGAGGCGGGGGTAACCGGCGCGGATTTGGTCGTAAGGATGACGCGCCAGTGGTGGTAGCGGTTGAAACCACAAGCCAGGAGGATTTTCCGGTTTATCTTAATGCGATAGGCACTGTGACGGCATTAAAAACTGTCAACGTAAAATCCAGGGTTGACGGGGAACTGATAAGGGTAGCGTTTACCGAAGGCCAGATGGTTAAAGAAGGCGATTTATTGGCGGAAATAGACCCTCGGCCTTTTCAGGTACAGTTACAACAAGCTCAAGGACAATTATTGCGGGACGAAGCTTTGCTAAAAAATGCCGGCATAGACTATGGCCGTTACCAAACCCTGGAGGCACAGGATTCGATCGCCTCACAACAAACCGTGACGCAGGCCGCGCTGATCAAACAGTATCAAGGCACTGTTGAAATGGATAAAGGCTTGGTCAATAACGCCAAACTCCAACTTGCTTATGCAAGGTTAGTTTCGCCCATTGCCGGACGGGCGGGGCTGCGCCAGATGGATCAGGGAAATATTATCCATGCCGGCGATGCCAACGGTTTGGTTGTGATTACCCAGTTGCAGCCGATCAGCGTCGTGTTTACCCTCCCCGAAGACAAAGTGCAATCGCTCATCGCGCGCTGGCGTACCAACAAGCCTATTCATGTGGAAGCCTATGATCGGGCCGGAAAAAACAAACTGGCCGAGGGTAAATTGACGGCGATAGACAACCAGATCGACCCCACAACCGGTACGCTAAAACTAAAAGCCCAATTCGATAATAACGAACAAACGCTATTTGCCAATCAGTTCGTCAACATTAAAATGCTTCTGGAAACCTTACCCGCTGCAATCCTGGCTCCCAGTGCCGCGATTCAGCACGATACCCAGGGGCCTTTCGTCTATGTGGCCGATCAGGAAAGATCCGTACAGATACGGCATATCACACTGGGACCGGGTACTAGCGCAGATGATAAGGTGGCAGTGTTAAGCAATCTGGCTGCCAACGAATCCGTGGTCGTGGAGGGAGCAGACCGATTAAGGGAAGACAGCCGGATCGATATTGCCGAGAAAGACGGGCAGGCTGTGGAGGCCAATCCTGATTCGCAAGCCAAGCCCGAAAACAAACATCGTCAACGGAATCGGCGTCCTAAAGAATGACAATTTCAAAACACAGCCTGCCGACGTTTAATCCGTCCCGAGTATTTATTCTGCGACCGGTGGCGACTTCGTTGCTGATGGTGGCTTTGCTATTAATCGGTATCCTGGCCTATCGCCTGTTGCCGGTATCTGCGTTGCCGCAAGTCGATTATCCGACCATACAGGTGGTCACCTTGTATCCCGGAGCCAGTCCGGAAGTCATGACATCGGTGATTACCGCGCCGCTGGAACGCCAGTTCGGGCAAATGCCGGGGCTTGCGCAGATGTCCTCGACCAGCTCCGGCGGCGCATCGGTGATAACCTTGCAGTTTAATTTGCATCTGGATTTGGATATCGCCGAACAAACCGTGCAGGCTGCGATTAATGCCGCTGCCAACTTTCTGCCTACCGATTTGCCGCAAGCACCGGTCTACAACAAGGTCAATCCGGCTGATACGCCTATCATGACCTTGGCGGTCAGTTCAAAATCCTTGCCTTTGTTCAAAGTCGAGGATTTGATCGATACCAGGCTGGCGCAAAAAATTGCTCAATTGCCCGGTGTCGGTTTGGTGAGTATTAGCGGCGGCCAGCGGCCGGCTGTGAGGATTCAGGCCAATCATAAAGCACTGGCTGCCTACGGGGTGAGTCTTGAGGACTTACGCGCCGCAATTGCCGCAGCCAATGTCAATCAGCCGAAGGGCATGTTCAACGGTCCCAAGCGTTCGGCGATCATCGACAGTAACGATCAATTGCATTCTGCTGCGGAATACCGCGATCTGGTGATTGCCTATCGCAATGCCGCGCCGGTAAGGCTGTCGGAAGTCGCCAAAGTGGTGGATAGCGCTGAAAATGTCAGGCTATCGGCTTGGGCTAACAATAATTCGGCAGTTATCGTCAATATCCAGCGTCAGCCCGGTAGCAATGTCATCGAAGTGGTTGATCGTATCAAGGACATATTGCCGAAATTGCAAGCCTCCCTACCGCTCAGCATTGAAGTTTTGCCTTTAACGGATCGTACTGTGACCATACGCGCCTCGGTACGCGATGTGCAATTCGAGTTGCTGGCCGCAATCGCGCTGGTGGTGATGGTGATTTTTCTATTCCTGCGCAATATACCGGCTACAGTGATTCCGGGCATTGTCGTGCCTTTGTCTTTGGTCGGTACTTTTGCGGTCATGTATCTGGCGGATTTCAGCATCAACAATCTGACGCTGATGGCGTTAACCATCGCTACCGGTTTTGTGGTGGACGACGCCATTGTGGTGATCGAGAATATCTCTCGCTACATCGAACGCGGCGAATCGCCGCTACAGGCAGCGCTGAAAGGTTCGGAACAAATCGGTTTTACCATCATATCTCTGACCTTTTCGCTGGTTGCGGTGCTGATTCCGCTCTTGTTCATGAGCGATGTGGTTGGCCGGTTATTTCGGGAATTCGCCATCACGCTGGCGGTGGCGATTCTAATTTCTGCTGTGGTTTCATTAACTTTGACACCTATGATGTGTGCCAAGTTACTGCGCTCGGTTAAGGAAGGCGTTCACGGCGATGCCGATAACAAACCCGGCAGCAGTTGGTTCGAAAGACTCATCGCTAGTTACGGACGGTCGCTGGAATGGGTTTTACAGCGGCAAACTTTGACCATGCTGGTTTTTGCCGCTACGGCAGCGCTGACCGTGGCGCTGTATATCTTCATCCCGAAAGGTTTTTTCCCATTACAGGATACCGGTATTATTCAAGGCATTTCCGAGGCCCCGCAAGATGTGTCGTTTTCGGCAATGGCAGACTATCAGCAAAAGCTGGCTGCGTTGATTCTTGAAGATCCGGCAGTAGATAGTCTGTCGTCGTTTATCGGCGTCGATGGCATTAACACCACGCCCAATAGCGGCCGATTTCTGATCAATCTGAAACCGAAAGCCGCGCGTATGGTGAGTGCCGGTGAGGTTATTACCCGTTTAAAACCCAAACTGGCTGAAATAAGCGGAATGACGCTGTATTTGCAGTCAGTTCAGGATTTGACTATGGAGAACCGGGTCAGCCGCACACAATACCAGTTTACACTGGAGGCGGCAGATGCCGTTGAGTTGAATCGCTGGACTCATAAGATGGTCGAGAAACTAGCCGGCCAACCGCAATTTAGCGATGTCGCCAGCGATGTTCAGGATCAGGGACAGCAAGTTTTTGTGAAAATAGACCGTAGCACAGCCAGCCGGCTCGGCGTTAATACCGCCGCAGTGGATAATGCCTTATACGACGCTTACGGACAAAGACTGGTATCGACTATCTATACGCAATCCAACCAATATCGGGTGGTGCTTGAGGTCGATCCGGAAGCTCAGAATACTCCGGACACCTTGAATGATCTGCGCATTCCTTCCACTAACGGCACTCAGGTTCCGTTGTCGGCGATAGCGGAATTATCGGAACGGCCGACGCCGCTGTCTATAAATCACCTAGACCAGTTTCCAGTGGCTACCCTGTCCTTCAATCTAGCGAAGGGCGCATCGCTAGGCGATGCGGTGAACGCCATTGAGCGTACCAAGCAGGAAATCGCACTGCCCTTGAGCATTCGTACCAGTTATCAGGGCGCTGCCCAGGCATTCAAAGCTTCGCTGGCTAATACCCTATGGCTGATTCTGGCAGCCATCGTGACTGTTTACATTGTGCTTGGGGTGCTGTACGAAAGCTATATCCATCCCCTTACCATTTTATCCACGCTTCCTTCCGCCGGTGTCGGTGCCTTGCTGGCCTTGATGATCTCCGGCAACGATCTCGGTATTATCGGCATTATCGGTATCATTTTGCTGATAGGTATCGTCAAGAAGAACGCCATTATGATGATAGACTTCGCTCTGGAAGCCGAACGCAATCAAGCCATGTCTGCGGCGGATGCGATTTTTCAGGCCTGTTTACTGCGGTTTCGACCGATTCTGATGACGACGCTGGCGGCATTGCTGGGCGCTTTACCACTCATGTTAGGTAGCGGCGCCGGTTCCGAGTTACGTCATCCTTTGGGTATTACCATGGTCGGCGGTTTGCTGCTTAGCCAATTATTGACGTTGTACACTACGCCTGTGATTTATCTATGGATGGATAAACTGGCTCGCAGCCTGTATGTACGGTTGCGGCTGAATCCTCCGGAAGCACCGGAACCACTGGAAAGCGACAGGCCTTTGTAATGAATATGTCGGCGCTATTTATCTATCGGCCTGTCGCTACCAGTCTGCTGACTCTGGCGATTGCGCTGGCCGGCAGTCTGGCTTTCCTGAATTTGCCGGTAGCTTCCTTGCCCCAGGTGGATTTTCCGACCATAACCGTGCAGGCCCAATTGCCGGGCGCCAGTGCCGAAACCATGGCCGCGACAGTCGCAACCCCTTTGGAAAGAGCGTTGGGTCATATTGCCGGGATTAGCGAAATGACATCGACCAGTACATTGGGCTCGACCCGCGTCACCTTACAATTCGATCTCGATCGCGATATTTATGGTGCAGGCCGCGATGTTCAGGCAGCGATTAACGCCGCAGCCAGTCTGTTGCCCACCAGTTTGCCCAATCGCCCTAGTTACCGTAGGGACAATCCCGCCGACTCGCCGATTCTGATTTTGGCATTGACTTCCGAAAGCCTAAGCCGCGGTCAAATGTACGATGTGGCTTCGACCATACTGGCGCAAAAAATATCGCAAATAACCGGCATCAGCCAGGTTCAGGTGGGCGGTGCCGCCTTACCGGCGGTGCGGGTCGAATTGAATCCGAATGCCTTGAGCAAATACGGCATCGGTCTTGAGGATGTCAGAAATACCATTAGTCTAACCAATGTCAATCGTCCGAAGGGCGTGATGGAAAGCGGTAATGAACGCTGGCAGATTCAAGCCAATGATCAGGCCCGCAAAGCCGAGGATTACCTGCCGCTAATCGTTAATTACAGAAATAATGCACCGGTCAGAATCTCGGATCTAGGCGAGGTTGTCGATTCTGTTGAAGATTTGCGGAATACCGGCTTAAAAAACGGCAAACCTTCGGTATTGTTGATTCTGAAAAAGCAACCGGCTGCCAATGTCATCGAAACGGTCGATGAGGTAAAAGCTTTGCTGCCGGAATTGCGCGCTGCCATACCTAACACCATCGATCTTTCGGTGGTCGTGGATCGTTCGTTGACCATCCGGGCTTCAATCAACGAAGTGGAGCATAGCTTATTGATTGCCATAGTTTTGGTGGTTTTGGTAGTGCTACTTTTCCTGCGCGACTTGCGCTCGACATTGATACCGGTAGTCTCGGTACCGGTTTCCCTGCTTGGTGCCTGCCTGGTGATGTATTTTTGCCGCTACAGTTTGAATAACTTGTCGCTGATGGCCTTGACCATTGCTACCGGCTTTGTGGTTGACGATGCGATTGTGGTTGTCGAAAATTCCAGAAGGCACATCGAAAAAGGCATGCCGCCATTCAAGGCTTCGCTTTTGGCAGCCGGGGAGGTCGGTTTTACTGTGCTGGCGATGAGCGTTTCGCTGGTTGCTGTTTTCATCCCGATATTGTTGATGGGTGGTGTACCCGGTCGCATATTCAGGGAATTTGCAGTGACCTTGTCTGCGTCGGTATTAGTGTCACTACTGATTTCCCTAACCGTTACGCCCATGCTTTGCGCCCGTTGGCTGGGTAAGGAAAACCCGCATCCGGGCCGTTTTTTTCAAGGCATAGGGCTGGCTTTCGATTGGATGCAGGCCTTTTACGAACGTTCTTTACGCTGGTCGCTTAGGCATGGCCGAATCATGCTGCTGATTTTATTTGGAACGATCGCTCTGAATTTTCATTTGTACGCCGTGATAGAAAAGGGCTTTTTTCCGACTCAGGATGGCGGTAGATTGAATGGCGGCATTCAGGTCGATCAAGGCACCTCTTTTTGGGCTTTACAGAAGAAGCTTTTTCAATTCGCCGATCTATTACAGCAGGATCAGGCTGTCAGCAATGTCGTCGGTTTTGCCGGCAGCAGCAATAGTGCCGAGATATACGTGGTGTTGAAACCGCATAAAGAACGCGGTTCTATCGATCAGGTGATGGAGCGTTTGCGAACCCGGCTTGACCGTATCCCCGGCGCTAGAATGCATTTGTATCCTGCACAAGAATTACGAATCGGCGGTCGGCCGTCGTCCGGTTTATTCGATTTTGCCCTGCAATCGGACGATCTGGATCTACTTCGGGAATGGACGCCAAAAGTGTTGGCCGCGTTATCCCGATTGCCGGAACTAAAGGATGTCAACACCAATCAGCAGGATAAAGGCCAGCAGATCGGCCTGGTGGTCAATCGGGAAATGGCTACCCGATACGGCGTAAGCCAGGCCATGATAGATGCCAGTCTTAACGATGCTTTCGGTCAACGTCAGGTTTCGGTGATCTATAATTCGCTGAATCAATACCGGGTGGTGATGGAACTTGCACCCGAATACTGGCAAAGTCCTGAAACTTTAAAGCAACTTCACATCAGCGTTCCGGGTATTGCCAAAACCACAGGCGGACCAGCCGTGCCTTTGCAAGTTCCCTTATCCAGCGTGGCCAGTTTTGCGCCGACCAATACGCCGCTGAGCGTTAACCATCAAGGGCAGTTCGCTACAGCCACACTATCCTTCAATACTAGATCAGGTATCTCATTGTCCGAGGCGACGAAATTGATCGAAAAAACTATGCGCGATATTGGTCTTCCAAGTTCGGTACAAGGCAGTTTTCAGGGTTCCGCCAAGGCTTTTCAGGACTCCTTGAAAAACCAGCCCTGGCTGATTCTGGCTGCATTGATCAGTATTTATATTGTGCTGGGCGTACTTTACGAAAGCTATATCCACCCGCTGACTATCCTTTCAACCTTGCCATCCGCCGGTGTTGGCGCATTGTTGGCGTTGATGGCTTGCCGTACCGAATTCAGCATCATTGCCCTTATCGGTGTGATACTACTGATCGGCATCGTCAAAAAAAATGCGATAATGATGATAGATTTTGCTTTGCAGGCCGAACGCGAACAGGGGCTGGATTCGCATGAAGCGATTTTTCAAGCCTGTCTGTTACGCTTTAGGCCTATCATGATGACGACCCTAGCGGCGTTATTCGGTGCCTTGCCTTTGGCTCTGGGTAGCGGATATGGTGCGGAATTGCGCCAGCCGCTAGGTGTTTCCATTGTTGGCGGACTGATCTTCAGTCAGATGCTGACTTTATACACGACACCAGTTGTCTATCTCTATCTGGATCGTTTTCGGCGGCGGCTTCATGGCCGCTTTTTTAATCGCGCCGCTCTTTGAGCGGATAAACCCGCTTAAGTTTCCCCGAGATCTACATGAGTTTTCGTATTAGCAAACCCTTGATTTATACACTGCTTACTACGCAACTGTCCGCTTGCATGATGGGACCGGACTATGCCCGCCCAAAACTGGATGTGCCTACGGAATTCAAGGAAGTGAAAGGCTGGAAACAGGCCGAGCCCCGCGATAACGTGGTCAGCGGCAATTGGTGGGAAATTTATAACGATCCGCGCCTGAATGAACTGGAAGAACAGGTCGCTAAAGGAAATTTTTCGATAGCCCAGGCCGAGGCGCAATTCCGTCAGGCTGAACATCTGGTGCTAGGCGCCGAAGCGCAACTTTTTCCGACCGCCAATGCAACCGGTCAGTTTAACCGCTTTGTCGCCGCCAGCGGTATCTCTGTCGCGCCAGCCGGGGTAAGAAACCTGATCAGTACCGGTTTGGCGGGGAATTGGCAACCGGATTTATGGGGTAGTGTCCGTCGCACCATCGAATCCGATATCAATGCTGCGCGGGCGAGTGCAGGGACCATGCAAGCATTGCAACTCTCCTTGCAGGCAACCTTGGCAACAGATTACTTTCTGTTAAAAATGTTGGATGCCCAGAAAGCCCTGCTGGATGAAACCGTGGCCGCCTATAGTAGAACCCTGGAAATTACCAGAAACCGCTATGCGGTAGGCGTAGCAGCCAAAAGCGATGTGGTCCAGGCCGAAGCGCAAACGGAATCGGTGCGGGCGCAGGCTATCGCTCTTGGTGTTCAGCGGGCGCAATACGAACATGCCATCGCGGTATTAATCGGCAAAGCTCCGTCTGAATTGTCCTTACAATCCGCGCCGCTGGATGCGCTACCGCCTCCGATACCGATGAAATTGCCTTCAGAACTACTAGAAAGACGCCCGGACATCGCTGCCGCAGAACGCAATATGGCTGCCGCCAATGCCTTGATCGGCGTCGCCAAAGCCGCCTATTTTCCGAATCTTAGCCTCAGTCTCTCGGACGGTTATCAAAGCGGCTTCTTGAATCTGAATACCTTGTACACGCTCGCTAAAAACTATTGGGCCTTGGGTCCGGCTCTCGGTACTATGAACATATTTGACGGCGGGGCGAAAAATTCGGCCTACAAACAAGCGATAGACAATTTCGATGCTACCGTCGCCGCTTACCGGCAAACGATTTTGACCGCCTTCCAGCAGGTTGAAGATAATCTGGCCGCTTCCAAGATATTGGAAGAAGAAGCGTTGGTACAAAAAAGAGCCGTCGATGCCGCCAACGAAGCGCTGGCATTGACTATCAATCAATACAAAGCCGGTACCGTCAGCTACATCAATGTCATGACAGCTCAAACCGTGGCCTTGACCAATCGGGTCACAGCCGTCCAGCTACAGGGCTCGCGTCTGTCAGCTTCCGTGCAACTAGTCACAGCCTTGGGCGGTAACTGGAATATGAAAACCATGCCGAGCGCTGATGATGTAGGCGACAAAATCAAGTGGTCGGATTATATAATTGTTCCCGGCATGGATCAGGGCAGGGATGAAAATAAACCGAACAATCCGGTGGGGGATTGGTTCCAGTTTCATTTTTTGCCGTAGTTATTCAGGAGATTCCCGGGGGATCGAGGGTCTTGTTCGCCGTTCCCGGAGGGCTGGCTGGGTCGAATGATAATGAAACCCGGCATCGGAGATGCCAAACGACAAGTCGAGGATTAGTTGCCTCGAAACTGGGTTTCACGTTGTTCAAGCTAGCCTATCATAAACCTTATGTTTTCTATCATGTAATGCAAATACAAAACCTCCGGCCACTTCGGGTCGAATTTAGTCATTCACCAGTCTGGTAAACGATGGTTTTTTCTTTAAGTGCGACAGGACTTTCTCTTTATTTCGGCACAGTCTTAGCAGATTTTGTCATCTGATACTTAACTTAATGGCAGTGTTCGCGAGTGAGTGCGCTCAATGCCTTTAAGTTAAGCCTACTGCGGTTATCTACCGTCGGTCGCCACAAATTCTAATACAGGCGGCAGTGACGTGGAGCGTGAGAACGATGCGGTCAGACATGACACATCAATTTAACGATCAATAAACGTCTCTGACATAGCGTTTTTCCTTTTTCAGTTGATTGACATACTCAACTGCTTCGAGCAGCGATTTTTTGCCGTGTATTTTAATCACATGATGTAAAGCTTCATCGACATCTTTTGCCATCCGGTAAGCGTCGCCGCAGACAAAGAAAGAGCCGCCTTGCTCCAGCCAACTGTAAAGTTCCGCACCGTTTTCCTTTATGCGGTCCTGTACGTAAATTTTCTCGGCTTGATCGCGGGAGAATGCCAGATCAAGGCGGGTTAACAGGCCGCTGGCCTGCATGGCTTCGATTTCTTCGCGGTAAATGAAGTCGGTGGAGGCGTTGCGGTCGCCGAAGAATAGCCAGTTTTTACCGGAAGCCTTTCGGAACTCGCGTTCTTGCAAAAAAGCTCGGAAAGGCGCTATGCCGGTCCCCGGCCCAACCATAATCATCGGCAGGCTATCGTCGCTGGGAACGCGGAAGTGGTTGTTGGGGGTGAAAAAGATTTTTACCTCGGTTTCGTCGTCAACCAAATCGGCCAGATAGGTGGAGCAGACGCCTTTATGGCGGCGGTCGTGAGCATCGTAACGTACGCTGGCGACGGTTAAATGAACGCTGTCAGGGTGTTTTTTGCCGCTGGAGGAAATCGAATAGGCGCGGTGTTGCAAAGGTTTTAACAGTCGTAGAAATTCGGCTGCGGAGAATTCCATACCGGGAAATTGCAATAATAAATCTAATATATCCCGGCCCCATAGATAAGCGGCCAGTTTGTCCTTATCGCCGTTCAGTAGGGCGTTGAATTCCTGATCGCCGGAGCGGTTGCCGATTTCCGCCAGCAATTCCTTGCTGGGTAGTTTAATTTCATAGTGGGTGCGCAAGGCTTCGGACAGCTTTGTGAATTCGCCGTTTACCGGTTCATCCTCTTCGCCAGTGCAGTTCAGCGCTTTCAGAATGTCTGCGACCAAAACCGGACAGTTGCTTGGAATAATACACAATGCATCGCCGGCTTCGTAACTGAGGCCGGAATCGGCTATGGAAATTTCGTAATGACGAGTTTCCTTGGATGAGTCCAAGGCGGTGATGATACGATTCACCAGCAGTTTTGCCGGGAAAGGGTTTTTGCGGTTGTAAGCCGATTTGGCCGCATGGTTGTCGCTGTCGACTACGGCAATAGTGGTTGCTCCATCCGCCATTAAAGGGATTACTTCGCTAATCCATTTTTCCGCCGGTTTTTCGAAATCGACGTCGCAATTAACCCGGTCGAATAATCGTTTAGCTCCTAATGACTGCAAACGGTTATCCCAGTCTATGCCTGCTTGGCAGAATAGGTCATAGGCCGTGTCGCCGAGGGCCAATACCGAATAATTGACATTATCCAGACGTGGCGCGTTTTCGCTGTTGGCGGCTTCCCAAAGCAATTGTGCATTATCGGGCATGGCGCCTTCGCCGTAAGTGCTGGTGATGATCAAAAGATAGGACATTTGCGTAAGCTGGCTGATTTCGACTTCATCCATGCTTTTAATAACAGGCAAAAGACCATGGCTTTTGGCTCTGGCAGCGGTATCTATAGCCAACGATTCGGCATTTCCGGTTTGTGTGCCGTAAAGAATATACAGGCTGCGGGCACTCGTCGAATTAATGTTGCTGCTACTCTGTAGCATATGACTATGCATGCCGGCGAAAAAACCGGAAAGCCATGCGCGTTGCGTGTCACTGTAAGGGGCGATTTCTGGGATAAAAAGTGCTTTCATTTAATTACCATCTGTAGACAGTTGTCAGTCTGTCCAATTTTTATTTGATTTGTAACTAATCAGCTTAGAAGCTCGCCTAGAGGATGCCGCCAATCATGAGAGGATTTGCCGGTCATCGATGCGCTACACTACGGTTTAGCGCATCCTATAGTCATGCTTTTATTATTGCCGAAAAGATGCTTTGATTAATTGCCAACCAAGCTGGATGCAGTTAAGCATCCAGTGAGATTAAGCCGACTCGCTTACGAGCATGTCGTTCACTATTGCCAGACTTTCCAAGCTGGCAAGATTTTTGTCTACGCTCGGTACGTCGCTCAAAGCTTCGCGGTTGACCTTGTCTTGCTTGATAATCCAGGCAGTGGAGCCTATCGAGTAGATGCTCTGCACATCACGTAGTTTTAGCGTGGTTTTGTAGTCGTTCAGACGTTTTTCGGCCATTAGGGCCGCAAGCTGAGTATCGTCATATTGGCTATACGCTTCGCGGATGTTTTTAATCAGTGCGTCCTGAAGTTTGCGCGGCCTCTCCATGATGAGTTTGTAGGCGTATTTTTCAATCAATGCCGTGCCGCCGAGCGGTTGACCGGCTTTAAGGAGCTGATCCTTGGCGATTTGCTGAGCTTTGTCGATCACAGCATAACTGTTGATCAATTTCAAGGTCAGTTCGCTGTCGGTTTCACCATAACCCGGTATCGCCCCATCGAATAACGGCTTATTGGCTTTGTAAGCCTGTTTAATCAGGGAAATTTGTTGTTGGGCAAATTCTACCGCAAGTTCTTCGATCATGGCTTTGCGATCCAGGCTTTGCGCCAGGCAGACAGCGGTCTGGGTTTTGTTTAGCCATAGCGGCAATGCAAATTTGAAGTGTTTACGCTCCTCTACCCAGTTACTGAGTAAAGCCTTGGCTTTTTGCGAGCCGGTGTGTTCGATGTGTTGTTCCAGCATATACAGAATGAATTGTTCATGGCTGGCGGCTGCATCGCTCCCTTCGCTTAAACTGTGGATAGAGACGGAAGTGTCGTCGTACAAATCATCCAGGCGGTTCTCTGGATCGTATTGATAAGCGTTACCGCCCGACATACCGGTACAGAAGCCTTTACCGAAGCCTCCCAGGTTCAAAACCGCGCCATTGATCATGTATTCGCAGCCGAAATCGCCGACGCCTTCCACAACCGCCATGGCGCCGGAGTTTCGCACCGCAAAACGGTCGCCTGCTTCGCCGTTGATGAAGGTTTTTCCGCCGGTAGCACCAAACAGGGCAAAGTTGCCTATCAGGACATTCTCGCCGGGTTTTTGGGAGCCGCCGCCGGGAGATTTGATAACGATGGTACCGCCGCAAGCGGATTTGCCAACGCCGTCGTTGCAGGTGCCGGTATGTTCCATGCGCATGCCGTCATTGTTGAATGCCGCATAGCTTTGACCTGCCGAGCCGTGGGTGCGGATAATGATGGTGTCATCGGCCAGGTAGCGGCGGCCATGCTGGTTGGTATAAATAATTTTCGAGGCAGCGATTTGCTCGGGTTCGAATTCATAGGTCAGCAAGCGCTCCAGATCGATAGCGGTTTGACCTCCGACCGTTTTGTTACGGTTGTTGAGCTTAAACTCGGAGCCTTTGATGACGACCTGTTTTTGCTGTTTGTCGAACAATTCCGATTTGATACGGGCAAAGATCATATCGTCAATGGCGAAATCTTTTTCCAGATAGATCGGTTTGTCGATATTAAATTCGTGTATTTCAGCCAGCAGTTTTTGCAAATGGATTTGCCCGACCATGCTGCTATGATTGATCAAATGCAGCAGTTCGGTTTTACCGCGGATTTCGCGTAAGCTGGCGTAGCCGAGATCGGCGAGAATTTCCCTGACTTCATGGGCCAGATTTAAGAAATACTGGGCTAGAACCCGAGGGTCGCCTTTAAATTCTTCATGGGCAGTCGTCAAGCCTGCCGGGCAGCGGACATTGCAGTTTTTGGCCATTACGCAACGCAGCATCATCAGTGCCGTGGTACCGAACTCGAAAGAATCGCCGCCTAAAATAGCGGATTTCACGACATCGCTGCCATTTTGATGGGCAGCGCTGCAACGTAGCGTGATTTTATCCCGCAGGCCGTTCACGGCGAGTGCCTGATGAACTTCGGCAATGCCGATTTCCGGCGAGCGGCCGGTATTTTTCAGGCTAGTCACAGCGGCGGCGCCGGTGCCGCCGGTGTTTCCGGCGACATTAATGACATCGGCGCCGGCTTTGGCAACACCGACAGCTATGGTGCCTATGCCTTCCGAGGATACCAGTTTAACGACGACCCGTACTCGCGCGGCTTTGGAATCATGGATCAGTTGGCCCAGATCTTCAATCGAATAGGTGTCGTGATGCGGCGGCGGGCTGACCAGTTCGACTTTTGGCGTGCCGCCGCGCATAGCAGCAATTTCCACGGATACTTTCGCTGCCGGTAATTGACCGCCTTCACCAGGTTTTGCGCCCTGACCGATTTTGATTTCAATTTCTTCCAGATTCGGGTCGGCCAGATAGCCGGCCCAGACTCCGAAACGGCCGGAAGCGAACTGTTTGATTTTACTGGAACGTATGGTGCCGAAGCGGCTGGAATGTTCGCCGCCTTCTCCGGAATTGCTCATGCCGCCGGCGATATTGGTGCCTTGTGCTACCGCTTCGTGGGCTTCCGCCAACAAAGCCCCGTGACTCATCGCCCCAGAAGCAAAGGTTGGCGTGATTTCATGTGCAGCCTGCACTTTGTCAAGCGCTATACGTGGGCGAGTGGCACGGATATTGGACAGATAGCTATATATCAGGCTGTCGTCGTTGTTGACACGTAAACTAATGGTCGCGTTTGCAATGCTCAGTGCAAAATCGTGGTGTGAGAAGCGGCTTTTTAAATGTTCGGCGAGTTGTTCCAGACGGCTGTTCGAGGCATTGCTGTCCAGGCCGATGCTGAACTGCAAGTCGCTGAGTTTTTTCTACGGTTAAACCGCGAATCAGGAAATTGCTGTTGCCGTACAGATTCTGGCTGCCCAACAGACGGTCAAAATCGGCTTGACTGTCGGCGTTGCTAATATCGACCGGAAAATCCATGACGTCGCGAATAGCAGCCGGACGGTTGGCACGTTCCTGAGCCAGGTTGCGGGTAAAGCTGCGATAAGCCGGGGTAATGCCGAATGCATCGATTTGTTCGGTGCGTGCGTTTTTCGTAGCCGAAGTCCAAATAAGCCGTGTCGCTGGCTTTCTGGGCCTGTTGCTGCGGAGCATATAAAATCGGTTCGTCGGTCATGTTGATATATTCACGTACCGCAGTGTTGCCGAAGGTATGGCCGGCACCCTCCAGGCGCTCTTTGAAAAGGCCGAGGAAAGGAATATCGTTTTCGTCTTTAACCGATAGGGCCTTGTAATGCCATTCGCAACTGCTGGCGGCGATGTCGGAAATAACGGGCGCCGCCAACAGAGGCCTGGATATTAGGGAAATAGGGTTTTAGTTTCGGTTCTTCCGTATCCAGATAGTTGGATTCGAAAAATTCGCCGCCGATATAACTTTCCACAGTGCAAAGGCCGAATTTGCCCATGGTTTTCATGAGCGATTTTTCAACGCCTTTCTGGAAATTATACAAGGCCTTTTGCCGGGCATCGCTGTCGGCATATTCGCTGATGACCCGGTTGTGCACACTGACCGGGCAAATAGCCGATGCCCCAAAGCCGAGGATGGTGGCGATATCATGAGGACTGACAGCCTGACCGGTTTCCATAATCAGCGAAAAATTGAAGCGTAATCCCTGTTTAACCAGACGTTGGTTGGCGGCGGCAACCATGAGCAGAGCCGGAATGGCAGCCCGGTTTTTGCTGATATTGGCATCGCTGAGAATGATAATGCCGACATTAGTCCGGGCGGCTTGTTCAACTTGATCGCAAACTGCCAGGACAGCCAGTTCCAGGGCTTGTTCGTTTTGTGTGGCATTGCCGAAATCCGGGGTATAAAGCATTTCCAGAGTGTCTGATTTTACCCCGGTCTGCCGACGTATTTGTTCAAGTTGCGTACGTTGCAGTATGGGCGATTCGATCATCAACTGCTTGCTGTTTTCGGCAGAAAAAGTCGGTTTTGCGCCGAGTGCAACCCGTAAGGTCATGCCGTCGCTTTCGCGCAACGAATCCAGCGGCGGATTGGTCACCTGTGCGAAACGCTGGCTAAAGTAGCGGAACATCCCGCCTTCTGCGGCACTTAGAGCATTTGGCGCCAGCCCGTAACCCATGGCCGATACTTTTTCCAGTCCGGTTTGCAGAATAGGGTCCAGCAGGAATTTGAAGCTTTCTTGATTTAGCGAGTAGGCAGTGTGGCGCTGGTTGACATTTAATTCGTGATCGTTGCCGATTTCCGATAGGGCAACTTTTGGCAGATCCTTGATGTGAATACAGCTCTGTGCCAGCAAGGTTTTATAGTCTTTCTCTTTGGATAGCCGTTCCAAAACCTGATGGCTATCATAAGACTCATGGGTATTATGGTCGAAATAAAGCATGCCGCCCGCTTCGATACGGCCACGGCGCAATACTTGTTCCGGAGGAAAATCGATTTGTCCGGCTTCCGACATAACTGCCAGATAATCGGCGGTTTCCACCGAACGCAATGGCCTAAGTCCCAGACGATCCAAACGGGCGCCGACGCGAATACCGTCGTTGAAAATCAAAGCAGCAGGACCGTCATTTTTTTCTTCGTAAAGGCTGAAATATTCCAGCATTGCCCGAACTTCGTCGGTTAAGTTCGGGTCGTTTTCCCAGGCAGGCGGCATCATTGCCAGAATTGCTGTGACAATATCCAGTTGATCTTCATTGATACGGCGGGTCAGAGTCTGATCGAGCCGGCTGGAATCCGATTGTCCGCGAGGGAAAACCACATGTTTGTTGTTTTGGCGGGCAATGGCGTTTTCGCTAAGACGGTTTTTCTTGTCGGTATTCAACTCACCGTTATGAGCCATGTAGCGGAACGGTTGCGCCATCATAGTAGCCGGAGCCGTGTTGGTGGAGAAACGGGTATGAAAAAACAGCGTGTTGATTTCGTGATCTTTATCGTATAAATCCACAAAATACGGTATGACCTCAAATGAGTTCAGGCGGCCTTTGTAAACCTGTGTACGCGAACTCATGGACAGCGGATAAAAACCCGTCAGTTCGGGCCGGGTAAAGCCGGCTACTTCGATAGTCAGCAACGCCGATTGGATATGTTTTTCGAATTCGTCATGGCTGGCATCGTTCAATGCCGAAGGGCGGCCGAAGATGACCTGTTTGATCGGTAATTGCGCTTTAAGGGATGCGGCATTGATCACTGAGTTGTCAACCGGAACGTCCCGCCATTTTATAATAGGCAAACCGTATTCATTGAAGAGTTCTTCAACCAGTTGCGCGGCAACAGAGTCGTAATGGGCGTGATTTTCCGGGAAAAAGAAGTTGGCAACGCCAAACCTGCCGAGTTCCAGAGAAGCTATGCCGGTGATTTTGCGGAAAAACTTTAAAGACAGGTCGATATTTACGCCCGCACCGTCACCTATGCCTTCTGCGCTCATACCGCCGCGATGCGGGATAGTGCAGAGTGCTTCATGCGATTTACTCAGAATTTCATGGGTTTGCTTGCTGTCCTTTCGGGTAATGAAGCCTACTCCGCAACTGTCCTGAGACAAACCCGCATCGTAGAGCGAGTGAACTGTGTCGTTTTTCTGGGCGTTATTAATCATGGCTATCCAGATCCTGTCTTTCCGGTTTAATGCGCTATCCCAGAGATTTTACCCTCTCGATAGTGCCGTTTATGGTCATTCTGCCTGCTGCGTGTTAGAGTCATCCCTTAGCGGCGAAAACCTCGCGTTTTTACTATTTGATTTTCAGTTAGTGAAACTTTTTAATAATACCATGTTGTGCTATTTCTGTCATGCGATCAACATGCAAAAAATAGTTTGAAATCCTTGGTTTTGGCATTATTCGAACACTCATAATGCCTTTATGGATGAATATTTTACCCGGTTTGAAAGTGACTGATTGATGGAGCGCTGGTCACTAAATAGAGGAGGCTTTTTAGCTGATAAATTTCGGCACGATGTCTCTATGGAGGGCATAATACCCGGCGTTGTGAATACTGTACACTTATGAAAACGGTAGCAACTTCCTGCTTTGGCATGTTTTTTATGATCTTTGATGATGAATGTATATGAAAGAAGAATTTGATGTGGTGGTTGTCGGCGGCGGCATGGTCGGTGCAGCGGTTGCCTGTTGTCTAGGCGGCAGCGATTTGCGAGTGGCAGTCATAGAAACACAAGCGCCAGAAACCTTTTCCGCTGAGCAGCCGCATGATTTGCGGGTTTCGGCATTAAGTATCGCTTCTAAAAATATTCTGGATATGGTCGGTGCCTGGCAAGGCGTGACATGGCGGCGCTGTTGCCCGTTTCGCCGTATGCGGGTATGGGAAAGCACCGGCGATACCACCTTCGATAGCGGCGATATCCGTTACCCTGAACTAGGTTATATTGTCGAGAACAGGGTGACGCAACTGGCCCTTCTCGAAAGGCTGGCCAGTTTCGATAATATTCAATTATTGATGCCGCAAAGCATTAAAAAAATCGATTACAACGGTATATCTTCAACCTGCTGCTCGATGATGGCCGGGAATTGCGGGCAACGTTGTTGGTGGCGGCCGACAGCGGCCGGTCCCGGGTCAGGCAGGTAGTGGGGCTAGGCGTTACCAGTTGGGATTACGATCAGCAGGCATTAGTGATTTACATCGAAACCGCTTACGGTCAGCAGGATATTACCTGGCAGCGTTTTGTTCCCAGCGGCCCGCAAGCATTTTTACCGTTGAACGGGAATTTCGGTTCTATTGTTTGGTACAACTCGGCTGATGAAGTACGCCGTCTGCAAGCCTTGCTGCCGAGCAGTTAAAGGCGGAACTGGTTGCGGCCTTCCCGGATTGTCTGGGTGAAGTGAAACAGGTTCTG
>CAVXZR010000035.1:0-4891 GCA_963765965.1 uncultured Pseudomonadota bacterium | reverse complement strand
TGGCCGGTGTTAAGCCGGGCGAAGAGGTCATTACACAGGCAGTCAGTTTTGTCGCCACTTGCAATGCCATCCATTACTGTGCCGCCGAACCGGTTTTTATCGATGTAGATCGTGCAACCCTGGGTTTATCCCCAAAAGCGTTAGCTGCGTTTTTGGCAGAGTTTACCGAACGACGCGATGATGCGCTTTGGAATAAACATAGCGGCAAACGTATTGCCGCTTGTTTGCCTATGCACACTTTCGGACATCCTTGCGATATGCCCGGAATACTGGCAGTCTGTCAGCAATATGGGATTCCGGTTATCGAAGATGCGGCAGAAGCTTTAGGCAGCAGGCTGGGCGATCGGCACTGCGGTAGTTTTGGACTGTTGGGGATTTTGAGTTTTAACGGCAATAAAATCATTACCACCGGCGGCGGCGGTATGATTTTGACCGATGAGGAAGAATTGGCGTTACAGGCCAAACATCTTACGACTACTGCCAAACTAGCGCATCCCTGGCAGTTCGTTCACGACCGGATCGGCTACAATTATCGTTTACCGAATCTGAACGCCGCGCTGGGGCTGGCGCAATTAGAGCAGATGCCGTTATTTTTAAGGCGTAAACGCGATCTGGCTGAAACTTATATTGCCTGGGCAGAGCAGATCGGGGTCGATATCGTGATCGAACCGTCGGGTGCAAAGTCGAATTACTGGCTGAATGCATTAATACTAAATGATAGTGCCGAGCGCGAAGCTTTTTTAATCGAAAGCAATGCCTGCGGCGTGATGACCCGGCCACTTTGGGAATTGATGCCAAACCTGGCGATGTATAGGCATTGTCAAACCGATCGATTGCTCAATTCACGCCGGCTTGCAGAACGGCTTGTGAATATTCCCAGCAGCGTGGTTTTGTGATGGCGGCTCGTAAAATCTGTGTGGTTACAGGTTCTCGGGCCGAATACGGTTTATTGTATTGGTTGTTGAAAGCCATACAGGAAGATACCGACTTGCATTTACAGTTGGTTGTCACCGGCATGCATTTATCGGCTGAATTCGGCCTGACCTGGCAACAGATTGTTAGCGATGGATTTACTATAGACCGTAAAGTGGAAATGCTGCTGTCTTCTGACACATCAGTCGGTATTAGCAAGTCCATGGGCGTCGGGCTGATAGGCTTTGCCGATACATTGAATGAATTACAACCGGATTTGCTGGTGGTGCTCGGCGACCGTTTTGAGATTTTTGTCGCAGTGCAGGCGGCCATGAATCAGCGATTGCCGATTGCTCATATACATGGCGGCGAGCTTAGCGAAGGCGCGGTTGACGATGCGATTCGTCATGCCATAAGCAAAATGGCGCATCTGCATTTTACTGCTGCCGAAGTTTACCGGCGGCGAGTGATTCAACTCGGTGAGCAGCCTCGATATGTGTTTAACGTCGGTTCGCCTGGTTTGGACAATGTCTATCGGCTATCCTTGCTGGAGAGGACCGAACTGGAAAATGTACTCGGATTTAAATTCGGTAAACGCAATTTGCTGGTGACTTTTCATCCGGTGACATTGGAGAATGCCACTGTTAGCGAGCAGTTCGGCCAACTGTTGCTGGCACTGGATAGTTTTAATGATATTCACATCATTTTTACTTACGGCAATGCTGATGCCGATGGCCGTGTAATTGCCGGCATGATAGAAAATTACCGGAAATTGCATCCGGATAGGGTTGCCTGCTTTGTATCGCTTGGGTCGTTACGCTATTTATCTGCCATGCGGCAGGTCGATGCCGTCGTCGGCAATTCTTCCAGCGGGCTGCTGGAGGCGCCGGCTTTCAAAATTGCCACCATCAATATCGGCGATCGCCAGCGTGGCCGGCTAGCTGCGGATAGCGTGTTGCAATGTCAGCCGCTTGCGGATGAGATTCGTAAAGCATTAGAGAAGGTTTTGTCTAATGATTTTACCGAGCGCTTGAGCAGTGTTGAAAATCCTTATGGGCAGGGTGGCGCTTCCGAGAAAATTAAAGAAATATTGAAGCAAACGCCTTTGGATGGTTTGCTGAAAAAGCATTTTTACGACATTTCCAGATTTTAAGGCGGCTTAATGACTGTTTTTATCATCGCCGAGGCTGGCGTCAATCATAATGGTAGTTTGGAAACCGCGATGAAATTGGTTGATGTCGCTGTTGCTGCCGGTGCCGATGCCATCAAATTTCAGACTTTCAAGGCTGACAAACTGGTGACCCATGCAGCTGCAAAAGCGGAATATCAAAAAATTGCTACCGGTGCGCAGGAAAGCCAGTTGGCGATGCTACAGCGCTTGGAATTGAAATACGAATTTCATTTTAAATTACGCGATTATTGTCGGAGCTGCGGTATTCATTTTTTATTGACCGCTTTCGATTTTGAGAGTCTGGCGTTCCTTGTTGATGATATCGGTGTCGAGCAACTGAAAATTCCCTCCGGGGAAATAACCAACGGTCCGTTCTTGCTGGCTCATGCCAAAACCGGTAAAGATATCATCGTTTCTACCGGCATGGCGACCTTGGGGGAAGTGGAGGCTGCGTTAGGCGTGTTGGCTTTTGGTTTTTTAGCTTGGGATAAGCCATCGTTATCTGCTTTTCAACAGGCTTATGGTTCGGAACAAGGCCGGGCAATCTTAAAGGATAAAGTCACTTTGCTACACTGTACCAGTGAGTATCCGACGCCGATGGCTCATGTCAATTTGCGTTCTATGGATGTGCTTAAGCATGCTTTCGGTTTGCGGGTCGGTTATTCCGACCATACCGAAGGTTGGGTTGTTGCGATCGCAGCGGTTGCGCGTGGGGCATGTCTGATAGAAAAGCATTTTACGCTGGATAAAAATCAGCAAGGTCCGGATCACAGCGTGTCATTGGAGCCTGACGAATTAAAGAAAATGGTGGCGGAAATTCGGGCTATCGAACAAGCGCTGGGCGAGTATTGCAAATCGCCTCAGCCGGTTGAGATACAGAATCGCGATGTCGTCCGCAAAAGCCTGGTGGCCGGATCGGCCATTGCAACCGGCGAATGTTTTAGCGTCGAAAACTTGGCAAGCAAGCGTCCGGGTGCTGGGCTTAGCCCGATGGAATATTGGCGTTTGCTGGGTAATGTCAGTCAGCGCGGTTACGATTTGGATGAGATGATCGAATGAAACCGGTGATTGTATTGGGCAGTGGCGGTCATGCTCGGGTTTTGCTTGGGATGTTACGTCGGCTGAATGTGCAAATTTTAGGTATTACCGATCCGCATCGACCTGTTTCCAGCGACTATGCCGGTATCAGGATTATGGGCGATGATGCAGTTATCTACGGTTACACCAGCGATCAAGTGCAATTGGTGAATGGTATCGGCTCGTTGCCGGGTGATGCGGGTCTGCGAGCAAGGTTGTTCAGCTGTTTTCAGCAGCGAGGCTATATTTTTAAGACCTTGATAGATCCTAAAGCTTTTGTCGATGACGATACGGATCTTGCCGCAGGCGTTCAAGCAATGGCCGGTGTCATAATTCAGGCAGGCACAAAAATTGCTAGAAATAGCATAATTAACAGCGGTGCCATTGTCGAACATGAATGCCGGATTGGTATGCATGTGCATATTGCGCCGGGTGCAGTGCTAAGCGGCGGTGTAGATATCGGCGATTATGTGCATATCGGTACGGGTGCTAGCGTTATTCAAGGAATCAGGATAGGCGAGGGCAGCGTGGTCGGTGCCGGTAGTGTGGTGGCTCGCGATGTCGGATGCCGGCAGATCGTTTATCCGGCTCGCTCGCACGTACAGGATTTGGAGTAGGTTCAACAAATGAAACAGCATTGGCAACAGGTATTGATTCGCCCTGAAACTACATTACGAGCTACTATAGAAATTATAGATCGCGCTGCATTGCAAATTGCATTAGTGGTTGATGAAGACAGCAGATTGGTTGGGGTAGTGACCGATGGCGATATCCGTAGAGCCTTGATTCGCGATTTGCCGTTGGAACATGCTGTGGCGGAAGTGATGAATAAGCGCCCTAAGGTGGCTTGCTTGCAGGATAGCAAAACCCAGTTGATTGCCATGATGGAAGGTCATCATCTCTTTCAATTGCCGGTAGTCGATAATGAGGGTCGGGTCGTTCGCCTGGAGTTTTTGCAGGCTTTATACAAGCAGCCGTCATTTCCGAATCCGGTGTTTTTGTTGGCTGGTGGTTTCGGATCCCGCTTACGGCCATTTACCGATGATTGCCCTAAGCCTTTGTTGGAGATCGGCGGAAAACCGATTTTGGAAACCATCATTGAAAATTTTCTTAAATCCGGGTTTCGGCAGTTTTATATCGCTGTGCACTATCGGGCCAAGCAGATTAAAGATTATTTCGGCGACGGCGGGCGCTGGGGGATTAAGATCGAATATATCGACGAGGTCGAGCCTATGGGAACCGCAGGGGCTATCGGCTTGCTGCCGGATGGCTTGCCTGATGTACCCTTGATTGTCATGAACGGCGATATCCTGACGCAGATAGATTTTTCCCGTTTATTGGCCTACCACAACGAACAGCAGGCTATTGCTACGCTTTGCGTCAGGCAATATGAATATCAGATACCTTATGGTGTCGTGACATTGGACCAACAGCGGGTCATTGGTATCGAGGAAAAACCCTTGCAAAGTTGTCTGGCGAATGCCGGGATTTATGTGCTCGATCATAGTTTGATAAAAACCGTTGCAGTCAGTAAAAAGCTGGATATGCCGGCTTTACTGAACAGGCAGGTGGCTGAAGGCGAACAGGTGGCTATGTTTCCGATAAACGATTATTGGCTGGATATTGGCCGGGAAGCCGATTTTTTAAGGGCTCAGGGCGAGTTCGGCAAATATTTTTAAAGCGAAGCTAAAGTTATTTTAATTTGAGCCGATAAATCCCACGAGTTCGAAA
>CAVXZR010000034.1:0-14289 GCA_963765965.1 uncultured Pseudomonadota bacterium | reverse complement strand
GCGCCAGGAATCGCACTTCGGAGGCGACAACCGCAAAACCTTTACCTTGCCCCATGGCGCGAGCGGCTTCAACCGCCGCATTCAAAGCCAAAATATTGGTCTGAAAAGCAATTTGATCGATAACGCTAATAATGGCGGCAATTTTTTTGGAACTGTCCTGGATTTGCGACATGGTTTCCCTCAAAGCTTTCACCATGTCCCCGCCGTTGATAGCAATATCGGAGGCAATCTGGGCCGAGATCGTTGGCCTGATCCGCACTCCCGGCATTTTGTTGCGCCATGGTGGTGATACGCTCTATGCTGGCGGCAGTGACCACCAGGCTGGATGCCTGCTCTTCGGCATGTAAGGACAGATCGCGGTTGCCGCTGGAAATTTTCTCGGCATCCAGGGTGATATCGTTGACAGCGGACACTACATGACTGATGACGCTACGCAGGTTGGCTGCCGTGATATTGATGCCATTCGCCGTTTCACCGAATAAACCGGGGTATTTCTTCTCGACCTTATGGGTTAGATCGCCATCGGCCAGCGCTTGAGCGACATTGGAAATATCTGAAAGCGCCTCATTGGCTGTGGTGCAGAGACTGTTAAGCAAGTCAGCCAGGGTTTTCGCGTAACCCTGTTTATTGCCGGCATCCATAAGATGGCTAAAATCGCCTTGCGACGAGGCATTGACCACCTCCCGGACTTCATTCAAGACTTGATTTAAGGCCGTTACCGTGGCGTTAACCGCTGCGGCGGTTTGTCCGAAGGTGCCCGGATAGACGGCGTCGACTTTTTGTGTCAGGTCTCCGGCTGCCAGTGCGCCGGAAATGCGGCAATATCCTGCAAACTGGTATCGGTTATTTTCATCAATTGATTTAAAGCATCGCCGATTTCCTTACCGAAGCCTTGTTTATTCTGCACATTGACCCGCCGGCTTAAGTCGCCTTGTTCGGCAGCCCGGACGATTTCGCTGATATCGCCTACCAATGCAATCAGATTATTCTGCATGCGTCCAAGCTTGCGCATAAATTCGCCAGTTCATCCCGGCTGTATACTTCGATTTTGTTGGTCAGATCGCCATTGGCGATAGCTTCCGCAATACTGCCCGCTGCGTTTATCGATTTTGTAATATAGCGGATGGTCAGCACCACAGTGCCGAAAACGCCGACGACGCCGATTAACAGCAAACCGCCGAAGATTAATTGGTTACGGTTAAAGACGGCTTCAGCCTTTTCATATTCCTCTTTGGCGATACGCCCTTGCAGGCCGATCAGCCCATCGAAAATCTCATTGAGGATATCAAGCTCATTGTCATTTGCCTTGAGAAATTTTGCCAGCACGTCCTGGGAATAAGTCTCGGCTTTCAAATCCGAGTACGCTTCGCTAAAAATACCGCTCCATGCCCGGTAATTCTTGTCGAGATCGGCGGCAAGATTTCTTTCTTCCTCGCTCATGCCGGTAGAAGCAAGGTAACCGCTTAGCATCTTTCCAATCAAGGTCAGGCGTTTTTTTATTCTGGCTGTATGGTCGGAAACATCATGATCCTTATGCAGTAACAGATGCGCGCCTGCCGGGTCGTGCTGATAGCCGCGAAGAATGTCGGCGTCGTTATTAAGTATGGCTTTCTGCATGGAAGCCAAATTTTGCATGGGGATGGCGCGTTCTTCAAAAACCCGCGCCAAAGAATCGCGTGAAGATTTCATCCCCAACCAGCCGACACCGATAGCGGAAATAAATAGTAGAAATGATAAACCAGAGATAAACCACAAACGGTGGGTAATTCTCATATTCGAAAGAAGACTGCGTTTCATAAGGGTGCCTGGTAGCTAGTATTAACCGTTGCAAAAGTTCTTGCATGTAAAATGTTGGTCTGTATAGTCGCTAAGAATAATTATAAAACTGAAAAATGTGCAACAACATTAGGGAACGGTTGATAACCCGTGCGCGCTTCAATTTTTTTGCTGGTATTCCGGTCCGGATATGTTTACCCCTACCTGAAGCAAGGGAATCGCAAGTATAGACGATTTGATGATTTGTGTTTTCCCGTTCATGTCATGTGCATACAGTAATAAGGGAGCTATGGTTCTGTTGAGTGACTTTTTTCGAATACAGGGCTACCTTCATTGATTTTAGGCGGCCAAAAAATAAAACTGTCAAACGATGGGAAATTTTTCGTTGTCGTCTTCGACAAACCGGATATTGTTACTCATCAGAGTCCGCGCCTATTCTATCATCCAGTTTGATGGGTAACTGGATGTGGAAAGTGGTGCCGGCGCCGGCGCTAGATTCAAAAAACAATTTTCCGCGATGTTTTTCGACAATAATATTATGCGAAAGATTTAAACCTTGACCGGTTCCTTTGCCGATAGGCTTGGCGGTAAAAAACAGATTGAAGACTTTTTCCTGTATTTCTGCGGAAATTACCATCCGATTGTAGATGACCTTTGAATAAAATATAATGAAAGTATGCACAAATTCAATGAATCGCTTTTAAATATCTAAGCCTTGAACCCGAGTAAAGATTAATTATTTTACGCTGCTTTGCAGAGCTTGATTTTCTACGATGAGTTTGTCAATCGCTATTAACTCGTCCACAGAACAGGGTATTAAACTGGACATGCGTAAGTCGTTAAGAATTTGCTGCGAATGAGGCTGATTGTTTAACTCGCTGACGGTTTGCCTGATTTTATTGCGAAGTTCTTCGGGAAAATCGCTGTGGAAATAACCGTAATTGGGCGATTTGGTGGGAAAGATAGCCAGGATCTCCAGACTGTCTTTAATCTGCGGATTCATTTCGACCATCAACCGATAAATTTCCCTATAGGTGATGCCGGCATCGGCTTGATGAAAAAACAAAGCCAATACCACTGCGCTTTGCCTGTCTTTGGTCAGTACTTGATCGAAAACCTGCCGATAATGTTGTTTAAAGTTTTTAAGAATCAGGGTATCCAGAAACAGTTCCGCCAGGTCATCGTTTTTCGTCAACATCAGTTTTTTTCCGGCCAGATCCTTAAGGTTCCTGATATGCAGATCCTTGCGTACCAGCAATACTGTACCGTTATCGCTCGCATTAGGCGAAGTGCCGACGAAACCGTCGGTCAGTTTTTCGCGGTTTATATGCTTTGCAAGCAAGACAGGCGGGGCCAGGATAAAATCCAGCTCGCCGTTATCGAACGCTTGCCGCAGGGTTGCCACGTTGTCGAACAAGCTGGCTTTTGTGGGATTAAAATTCAAGGGTGGGCCGAATTTTTCTAACCAATAGTTAAACGCTACCTGTAAATCGGTGCGCATGTTCAGGTCGGCAATCGATGGGGAATACACACCCACGTAAAATCGATGGCTTTGCGCAAGCGGTGTTGGCGTATCGCCAGCAGCGCGGACTGTTTCGTTGTGCAGCAATAAAGCCAGCAGAAAGACTATTAGGGATGCCGGATATTTAGGGTTGTGTTTCCTGCGCATAGCCAGTTTCCATGTTATATCGGTTTGATCGAGAAATAACTTCACAATCAACCGATGGGTTAGGACCGTAGGGTGGATGCCGAAAGGCGATCCACCATCGCCGGCCGCCAACAATCCGAACCCATTTCCAACAGACCGCTATACACAAACACAGCGAACGTTCATTGGCTTCGAACCGGTGGAACCCTTGTCAGGTTCCACCATACGGTCCTGTCGGACGGGGTGCAAACCCAGCCCCGCTCATACAGGAAGTATAGTCCCCAAAAGTTATTTCTTGTCATAATTCGTTATTTTCCGAAAATTCCCTGCCAGCCCCCTGAAATCAAACGGGTGATGGTCATGAGAATAAACGGCACCGATAGACCGGCCGGGGCGGCGAGATAGCGCGGTTGCCAGTGCGGGGCGAATTTGGCTTTGTATTCGTAAAGCCCTTCGAAATTGTAAAACTGGTCCCCCATGTCGAAGATGGTGGCGCCGATTTTATGCCAGAGCGGCGCCAAAGGCCGGCGTTCCAGTCCGGCTAAAGGGGCCATGCCCAATGAAAACCATTGATAATTTTCGGCTTTTCCCCACAACATCAATTCGGCAAACAGAAAGTCCATAATGCCTTTCGGGCTGTCGGGATGGTAGCGCATCAGGTCGATGGAAAATTCATACCGATTTTCGGTGGCCCAAAGATTGGCAAAGGCTCTGATTTGTCCGGCTTCATCTTTGATGACGGCAATATCGGTGCGTTGCAAATACGTTTCATTAAAAAAACCGAGCGAGAAGCCTTTTTCGCGGGTGTGTTTGTTGGCTAACCAGGCATCGGAAATTTGCCGTAAGGCCGGTAGTATGGCATCGACATCCTGTTTGGAAATTAGCTCGAAACGATAGTTGAGTTTATTGAATTTATTGCGGGCGGTACGTTGCGTGTCGCGCTGCTTGCCTTCCAGGCTGAATTTGGACAATTCGATTTTTGCTTCTTCTCCCAGTTTGAACAGCGATAGGCCCTGGTCCAGATAATACGGCAGAAACTCGGCGCTGACCTGATAAAACACGGCTTTGGCGCCGTAGCGGTCAGTCTGTTCCTGGAATTCCCAGAACAGGTTTTCAACGGCGGAAGCATCCCCGACCGGATCGCCCATGGCCACCCAGAATTGCGGGGTAGTCTCAAACATAATGAAGGCGCTGCGCGGCTCGTTCCAAAGCAGATATTTATCGCCAAGCAAGGCTAAAAATCCTGCGGTATGGGAATATTTTAATAACAGGTTTTGCGCTTCCGTGATTTCATCGCTGGTCGGTTTTGTCAAAAATTGCGGCGGAGCTACTCCGAGCAATCGCGATAAACCATAGCAGACCGTCACGACTGTTATCATTAAATAGGCCCTTAAAAACCGGGGTGCATCGCCGTCATATGAAAACTGCCACCACAGTTCGTTTGCGTATTCGACATCCCGATAGGCGAAAAAACCCAGCCAGGTCAAACCGGCCAGCACCATGCCGAAGGTAATCAGCCAGGATTTGGAAAACGACATGCGCAGCAAGGATGACCGGCGTTTAAAGTGGCTGCGGGCCGGTAGCATTAACGTGAGTATCAATATTAAGACCAGGGCCTGGCTTAAATCGAAGCCTTTTAATATGCAGGAAACAATGCCTAAACCCAGTAAAATGACGCTGCCATACCAGGCTGCATCGATTTTTAGCCCGATGCCGCGGGCCAAAAACAGTAACAGTAAGCCGATCAGGCTGCCGGTCAGATGGGAGATTTCGATAATCGGCAAGGGCAGCAGATCGCTGAGCCAGTCCATCAACTGCGAATTTGCCGGAATGGCCCCCGATAAAAGTAATATGCTGCCGGCAAAAATCAACAATACCGAATACAACTGCGGCAGAATTGTGGAGACTATCCTGCTCAATGCGATACCGCTTTCGACGATGATATGCCGGCGGCTGTAGGCTTCGTAACCGAGCAGGCCGAATCCGGCCAGCAGCAGCGGCAGAAAATAGTAAATAATCCGGTAAAGCAGCAGGGCGCCGATCAAGATCAAATGCTGATCAATTGCTTCGACATCGGACATTAGCCACAGGAAGGCGCTTTCGAAAACCCCGATGCCGCCCGGCACCTGACTGATGACGCCGACGACCTGAGCGACCACAAAAACAGTCAGGAATGCCCCGAAACCGATATCAACCTTGCCGAGCAGGAGTACCCACATGACTAACGATGATAGAACCACGTTGACACTGGCAACGACCGTTTGCCAAAAGGCAATGCGCGGCGAGGGTAAATATAATTCGAATTCCTTGATCAGCAGTGGTTTGCGCCACAGAAATACTGCCAGCCAGTAGGCCAGTAGCGCAGCCGCACACAGCAGGCTGACCCAGTGTATGGCCGGCGGCTCCTGAACGGATTTCGATAAATACATGGGTAATAACAAACTGCCGACTAAACCCAGCGTCAACGCGCCTAACAGGTAAGTGACGGTCTGGAATAAAGAGATTTTTAAAATATCCCAGCCCGGCACGCCCCATTTCGAATAAAAACGGTAGCGTATCGAGCCGCCTGCTGCCCAGGCATGCCCGGTGTTGTTACTGATGGCATAACTGAGCAATGACGCAGAAATCATTTTCGATAACGGAATGTGTGTGTGCCCGGTGAATCGCAAGGCCAGCCAGTCATAGCTGGCCAGTACCAGATAGTTGATAACCGTCAGCGCAATCGCCGCAAAAACAATGCGTAACGGGGTGGTTTGCAAGGATGCCAAAATATCGCTTAAATTGTGCGTTTCCAGTTGTCTATGCACGATGTAAAGTGCACAGGCAAATAAAACCATCGGTAATAAATGCGCGATTTTTTGAGCAAATCGGCTTAGGGTTTCACGGGTCATGGGGTAAAGGCAAAAAATATAAATTAAGGGTGAAGTCGCTATTCGGTTTTACTAATGGCCGGTCCGGGATGTGCGGCAAAACCGTGATAAGCCGGTTTTCTCACGGCTTTAGAGCCTGCCTGGAAATAATGCCGTGCTGCCGGTAAACATCCAGAATTTGCCGGGTGAGTTTCGGGTAGTCTTGATCGAAATGGTGTCCGCCCGGTAATTCCAGAATGGTCGCCTCGCTATTTTGCAAGACGGTACAGGCGGTTTCGGATTTTTCTTCCTTACCATAGATACATAACAGTTTTTTGTTGGGGATTTGTTTCAGTTCCGGGGCCAGCGGCGACCCTTCGGAATTTTGTCCCAGCCAGCCGGAAACATGAATTTCAAAATCGGCATCCTTAGCCAGCGCCAAAAGCGCCAATAGGCTAACGCTGTCTTTATCCTGTTGCGGCAGCCGGTTGTAGATGGCCGGTAAAATGTCGGCGCCGAACGAATAACCGGCCAATACGAAAGATTTTACGCCCCATTTTTTCCGGTAATACGCCATGGTAGCCGTCAGATCGGCCGCTGCCTGTTCCGCTGTCTTGCGTTCCCAAAAATACCGTAACACATCGACACCGACTACCGGATAATTCTGGGTTGCCATTTCTCCGGCGACGGTTCTGTCCAGATCGCGCCAGCCGCCATCGCCGGAATAAAAAATCGTCGCATTATCGGCGGTCTGGCCGGCAGGTACCTCGACTACCGGCATCGGTACGGCAGATTGGCTGTTTTGATTAATGATTGTATTCAGTTCGGCAATTAATAAATCATCCAGCGGCGTATCGTAAGCGGCAATTTTGGTATCGATATTTCCCAAGGCCCTGATAAACACTGCGGTTTCCTGCGCAGGCTGGTCCGTCCAGACCGAAAGCCAGTTTCCGTCAAGCACGGGGGAGGAGACCAGATCAAGGTTTTGATTTTGCAGCTGGCTAAGATAGGGCGGACATAACAGCAGATTCTTGGGCAAACTCACCGAAAAACCGATGGAAAGATTGGTGCCGCTGGTTGTTGAGTTGGGTTGGGCATTGACGAAGGGTATCAAAGCGCCTTCGGCGATACCGCTGATTATCAGACGCTTTTCCGGTAAACCCGCTTGCATATTTAGCAGCGAATCCAGGGACGTAGCGAGGTGTTGAGCATCCAGGCATTGTCCGCTGTCCGCACTAAAGCCTTTGAAAAATTCGAAGGCATCGACAACAACCGCCGTGA
Source organism: uncultured Pseudomonadota bacterium (assembly GCA_963765965.1). GTDB lineage: Bacteria > Pseudomonadota > Gammaproteobacteria > Methylococcales > Methylomonadaceae > Methylomonas. The sequence continues at coordinate 6,735 of CAVXZR010000034.1, read as the reverse complement.
TGCCGTTGGCGGCTATACGCTCGCCAAGAGCGGTTGCCGGGTATTTTTTGCTGTCGATAAAAACCAGGGCAGTCGCGCCCGAGCCCCACATAGGTTCGCTAATCGTTATAGTGCCGAAGCTCTCTGTGTCCAGCGATTTGTGCAGAATAGGCGGTTTTATATTGCTTATCCAGCCTATGCCGATAATCGCAAGACTAAACAACAGATAAAAGAACCATTTTTTATTGATTTTCATAAAGCCAGGATTAATTGCTAATTCGATGTAGGGTATGCACTGCATACCCTACAGGGTTATACCGATAGCCGGAATGGTCAATGACAGATAAGAGAATCATTTTTTATCGATTTTAATAAGGCCATAGAATGTATGTATCAGCTTAAAGGTGGCTTAACTCGATGTTCAGAAATTCTCCGATTAAGCGATTGATTTGTTCCGGATGCGTATAAAGCGCACTATGACCGGCACCCAGCACAATTTCTATTTTACCGTGCGCCAGCCTTTGCGCCAGTTCGCCGGAATGCGATAGCTCGATAATGTCGTTCTCGCCGGCAATGACCAGGGTAGGGGCGGTTATAGACTGTAAGTCCGAATGCTTGAGTTGCGGGGCAATTTGCCATAACGCCTTTAACTCCGTTTCCAATGCCTCGTGTCTATCGCCGGCGCCGGACCACCAGCCGCTCAGCCAGGCGGAAATTTTAGCGGACCAGGGATTACGCGTTTCTTTTTCCGGGTTGTTTGTTTCGGGAATCAGCCCGGAGGGGTGGAAGTTGGCGCTGATGGCAACGATACGCCCGACACGTTGCGGCGCTTCCATGCCCAGTAATAAGGCAATAATACCGCCATCGCTCCAGCCGACGATGTCGGTGCGGGCTATGTTCAAGCGATCGAGTACCTGTAACGTGTCTTCTGCGAAAATCCGATAGCTGAGCGCTGTGCTTCCGGGTGTCGAATTGCCATGGCCGCGGGTATCGATCAGCACTACTTGCCGTCCGGCTTTGACCAGCCAGGGTATTTGCGAGAACCAGCTTAGTTTGCTGCTTAGTCCGCCGTGCAGCAATAACAGCGGTTTGCCGTTGCCATAGCTGACATAATGAATCTGCGCATCCCGGTAGTCGATATAGCCTGATTCGACTTGTGCAGTCGAGGTGTACTTCCAAACCAGATAATGCACAAAATTGCTCGACATAGGTCTTAGCCAGACGAAGACTATGGCAACTAAAAGCAATATGGATATCCAGCTAAAATGCAATAGTCTTCTCATTCTATAAGCCGGAAAAGCCGGTTTGTCGAGGACAACGCCCGAGAAACGCCTGGCGATGGCTGGGATTTTCGATATGCCCGGCTAGCCGCCGATACAGGTCTTCGACATTTGCAGCTTCCCGCGAGGTTTGTTTGACCAGTAGTTTAGCGATAGGCCCAAGATATTGGGCAAGGTCTTTGCAGGCTTGTTCCAAAACCGGTAACTGAAAGTCCGTTGTCGATTTCAGGGAACTATCAGAATCACCGGAGGCGATGGTTGTCCTAAATTCAATTAGAGAGTTCGTTTTAGACGGCAACAAGCCAACCAGTTTCCGAATAAAATCCGGACGCTGGATTTCCGGCACGGATAAGGAGAGCTGTTGAACCAGATCTTCAGGATTATCGGTGCGCTCGGCGGCTTTTCGTACTATCAGGCGGGCAATTGGGCCTATATGCAGTATCATTTCCTGCTCCAGTTTGACGATAACCCGGCTATCCAGCCGAACTAGTCCGGAAGCGTTGTCAACCAAGGGCTGGACCGGGAGCTGCGACGAAATCTTCGGGGCCGTTTCCCGCTGATAAAGCTTATCCAGGCTAGCGGCGAATTCCTCTGCGTTTTGAAAGCGCATAGCCGGAACCTGCGCCAAACCACGGGTCAGCACTGTTTCCAGGCATTCGGATAGCGATGGATCGAATTCGGGGTTTCGCGACAGGATCAGCGGTATCAACTGCTGGTTGCCGGTTCCCGATTCGGGACGTTGGCCGGTTAACATTTCGAACATCAAAACTGCGGTCGAAAAATCGGTCAGAACGGCTGTCGGCCTTTTGACCCAAGGTTTGTTCCGGCGCCATATAACCGGGCGTGCCGACTATGGTACCGGCAATGGTCAGGTCGCAGATATCCAGACCGGCAACGCCGAAGTCGGTTACCTTAACAGTGCCGTTCTCCTGGAGGATAATGTTGCTGGGCTTTATGTCGCGGTGTATGACTTTATTGGCATGTGCGCAACCAAGCGCGGCCAGAATCTGGCTGACGATAGAAATGGTTTGTGCAAGTCCGAACAGGTGTCCGGATTTAATGTATTGTCTTAATTCCTTGCCTTGAACCAACTCCATGGCAATGAATGGAATGCCGGCTTCCTCTCCATAGTCGAAGACTGTGGCAATATTGGGGTGAAAACAACGGCCTGCGGCTTGTGCTTCGCGTCTGAAACGAACCCGGAAATCGTCCGCGTCAACGCTTCTGAGCAGACTGGCATGTATGGTCTTGATGGCCACCCGCCGATCGATCAGCGGGTCGAATCCCTGATAGACAATACCCATGGCACCGCTACCCAGCACCGATTCGACCAAATACTTGCCGATTTTTGGCGGTATGACCGTTGTGCTTTGCTCTTGACTATGCAATTTATAAGGGGTCCAGCATGTGCATCGCATTTTCCAGGCTACGGCGCATACGGTTAAACGATGCCGATAGCGATGCGATTTCGTCGTTTCCGGATTTAACGTAATCGGGAACCCCGGGTACGCCCATGCTGACATCGTTAGCGATTTTCGACATCATTCTAACCGGTTGTACGACGATGTAATGCAGCAGGATATTGACGAGAACGAAGATTAAAAGAAAAACGCCGCTCAACAGCGCCATGAAAGTGATGAAGGTTTCGCGAGCCCGTTCCAGAGGAACCTGCATTGGCACTGTGACAACCTGCGTACCGATGATTTCGTTGAGTTTCCAGCCGAAACCGTTATTGCTGCCGTAGATGTCTGTCATCGTTTGCGGAGCGTCCTCTATGCGGCCATGACAAACCAGGCAGCCTTCGTTGGACGCCGCTAAGGGTTTGGCCAGATTCAGCATGGTTCCGGTCGGCGTTTCTCTTATGGCTATCAGTTCCTTGCGGGACGGGTTGTTTCTAAATTCCTGGATAATGTCGGCTTCCCAGTCAGAGGCCCTATTCATCGGATTGGTCGGGTTAAGCGCCGCTTCCTTATAGGTGTAATCCGGGTACTCTTGGTGCAGCACCGAGAAGTTCTTGACGGCAGCGTAAGCGGAAACCGATTGCGGGAGGAATTGGCGTTTCATCTGTAATTCTAACAGCGGTTTTATTTCCTCAACCGTATAATTGCGGACGCCTAAAGCGCTCTCCATCATGATGCGGGCATTTTGTTCGACTTCGGCTAAGGCATTGCGTTGCAGTAACTGATTAGTAAAATACCCGGATATTGCAAAACCGACGATAAAGGTGAATATCAGTGCCAGATTAAATTTAAGTCGCAATCCCATGTTTTTTCTCCACGTTATTTGCTTCGGGCTAAACTGCTAATTTGCGCCGGACGTCGAGCCGCAATCCGGCAAGCTATCCTGAGCTTTGCTGAAACCTGTGAGATCGAAGCTGACAGGATAAGAGCGGGTAGCCGGGTAGGTTGGCCAAAATCGCAAAAACACCGTGGCCTTGTAGCCTTTACGAAAAGCTTGCACCAAATCCGGCGCAGTTTGATCGAAGATTAATAATTTATCCCGTTCGATTCGTTCGGACTTAAACTCGGATTTTTCATCGACGGCCAAACGCAGATCCTTAAACGATTTATCCAGGCCGGACTCAGTCCGTACCAGCAATAAGTGACCGTCGAACAGCAATGTGACCGGCGTTTCCCCATAGCCGTCGCTGGTTTTCTGGACATTGCTCATCAATAGGCAAGTCTTTTCATGCGTCAACGGATTTGCGGCGGTTTCTACATGCCAGTTCTCAGCAAAAGCAGTATGGCTGAGCATGATGCCAAGTATGACGGTGAAATTGGTTCTGAGTTTTAATCTATCTCTAGGCATTTCCATCCTCTTACAAACGTTCGGAAAATTCTTTTAAGGGTCTGCAAAGAATAAGAAATTCAATAGGTTTCAGTAGCCTGTTACAATCGATTATAGTTTCGTGGAAAACCATCGTCAAGCAAAGCGCAGTCAGCGGGGGCGATTAAAAGCGTAGCTTGCCGCTAGTTGGCCGGAATTTGTCCTTGGGTTGGCGCATCAATCGCTCAGCACACCCTAGGGCCAGATGTGCAATTAGGCTATATCCCCAAAAACTTCCGCAGAATAAATTCGGCAAGGCTATCAGGATCGTTCAAGTCCAGACAAGGCAGATAAGCCGGTGTTGCCAAAGCCTGGTCGCTGGCGATAGCGATGATATCCGCATCGTTTGGAAATAATAAAGGTTTGCCTAAACTCGGCCTGTGCAGTTCGATTTTCGGAAAAGGCTGATCTCTGAAACCTTCCACCAGTATCAGGTCCAGTTCTTCCTTCGGAAATGCCGCTAATTGATCCGGCAATTTGCAGTCGCGCGGCGGCGCAAATTCGGTAATCACGGCGCGGCGGTAAGGCGAAACCAGCATGACAGGCGTGGCGCCGGCCTTTCTGAGCTGAAAGCTGTCCTTGCCGGGATAATCGATTTCAAAATCGTGATGGCTATATTTAATAACGCCTATCTTAAGGCCGGTTTTTTTCAGGATAGGAATCAGGCGGGTAAGCAGGCTGGTTTTGCCGGTGCCGCTATAGGCGGCAAAACCGAGGATTGGAATTTTAGTGTCCAGCATTTTTGCTGTCTTTTGATGTCAAAGTTAGGGCATTCTAAGCTATTATGGTGAACTATGCTAAAGGCGTTTACGAGGAGATTAGGTGATACGCATTGTCATTCTGCTGTTGCTGGTGGTCCTCATTATGGGATCTTTGGGGGACGGTTGGTTCAAAAAAATACCCAAGGATGTAATCAGCCGTTGGTTAAAAAAATCCGGCTGGGTGATCGGCTTGTCTTTACTGATTGTTCTGGTTCTGACCGGCAAAATGAATTGGCTGTTCGCGGTGTTGAGCGTAGGATTTGCTTATCTAATGCGTTTAGTGCCGATGCTGTTAAGTTATGGACCGCAATTACACCGGCTTTGGAATCTTTTTAATAGTGGAAAAACCCGGCAGCAGTCTTCCGGGCCAAAGCCGGGCGGGCCTGTCAGCAAGGCCGATGCTTTGGAAATTCTCGGGCTTAAGCCCGGTGCCAGCGAAGCGGAAATCATTGACGCCCATCGAAAACTCATCTCGCGTTTTCATCCGGATAAAGGCGGTTCGGATTATTTGGCGGCACAGATTAACCTGGCTAAAAAGATTTTGTTGGATCGGTGATTTCTCATTTAGTAGGGTGCATTCTATGCACCATTAAGATTTCGATTGCGCTTGAGCGGGACGGGGTATGCACCCCATCCCAGATGTTTCAAACAACTGACGGGATGTTGAAAACATTATAGACGGGTGAATGCCCCGTCCAGCCCGGAAAAGGGAGGTGAAAGCCGACCTTTTAACCTATCACCCAAGGGGATTAAAAATGCAAACCCTAAAAATCTTTCTGGCCTCTTCCTGCGAACTAAAACACGACCGCGAGCAATTCGAGCTTTTCCTAAATCGCCGCAACAAGGCCTGGCAGGGAAAACAGGTTTTTCTGGAGTTAGTCCTTTGGGAGGATTTTATCGACGCCGTGTCGAAAACCCGTTTACAGGATGAATATAATCGGGCTATACGCAGCTGTGATTTGTTTGTGATGCTGTTTGACAGCAAAGTCGGCAAATACACCGACGAAGAATTCGCTACCGCCTATCAGAGTTTTCAAGATACCGGAAAGCCGCTGATTTACACTTATAATAAGGAATCGCTGCCCGGCTCAAACGTCACCGATCCCCAGCATCGAGCCAGTCTAAATGCTTTCCAGGCAAAATTGCAGCAACTCGGCCATTTTCCGGCATTGTTTAAAAACACCGAAGACTTGTTGTTAAAATTCGGCCAGCAACTCGATAAACTGGCGGATAGCGGCTATATAAAGTTGTCGGGCGACAGCCGCTCTAAAAACCCTCTACCGGCCATCAGCCAGACTCACCACGGTAGCGGCGACAATGTCGCCGGTAACCAGACCAAGATAGGCCGGCAAATCAATTTGGGCGCCGACAGCACCTATAATGAGAACAATGCAAAGGAATAGAGCATGGCGGAACAAACCCATACCGGTAGCGGCGACAATGTAGCCGGAGATCAGCAGAACATCGGCCGGCAAGTGAATCAGCCTGTCGGCGGCGTCTATAATGAACGTCCTACCATTATTAACATTAACCGTGAAGGTGAAATTTCGCATAATCTAACCCCGCCGCCCTTCATTCCGGAAATCTTCGAAGGTAGAGAGGACGATCTGCAAGCCGTGCGGCAACGTTTGCTGGCCGATACCAATCTGTTGTTGCTGGTGAATGGCGAAGGCGGTATCGGTAAAACCTCGCTGGCGGCGAAATACTGGCAGCGCTATGCGGCGGATTATCGGCATGCCGCATGGCTATTGACCATCGCCGCTGCTGGAGACCTTGCTGACGCTGGCCTTGCCCCTGGGCGTGAAATTCGGCGATGAGATGCCGAGCCTGGAAAGGCTGAGCGTTTAATAAGCGCCATGGCCAATCTGCCTACGCCTTGCCTGCTGGTT
>CAVXZR010000033.1:0-6407 GCA_963765965.1 uncultured Pseudomonadota bacterium | reverse complement strand
CTGTACACGACAAAATTTAACAAACAAGATTAAGAAAGCAAGCTAAGTCTATGACTTGAAAGTCCATCGCAGTTCTGTTTTACTCTTAAGCGACTAAACTGGAGGGTAAAATGGAATTGAGCGATGGACTAAGAAAGATTCTACAGGGTCATTTGGGGTGGAACAAGAGTCGATTAGATTGTTTTATTAGCTTATTACTCGCGTTAATTCGTGCCAAACGGATGAATTTGACGCAGCTGGGTTTGCATTTTAATGATAACGCATCACCTAAATCCCGTTATAGGCGGCTTCAACGATTTTTTCAGTCAGTAGTTTTTGACTACGATGCACTGGCGCACATCTGATCATGGAAATGTTTGGTTTTAAGGGAAAAGCTATTATTTGACGCTGGATCGAACCAATTGGAAGTGGGGGCAAACGAATCTAAATATTTTGACGCTTGCGATCGTGTACAAAGGAATTGCTGTTCCAATTTATTGGTTGGTGTTGAACAAACAAGGGAATTCCAATCAGCATGAACGAATTGCCTTGCTACAAAGATTTATGCGTCAGTTTGGACGACATAAGATTCTCGGTGTCTTGGCGGATCGTGAGTTTATCGGCGATCAGTGGTGGCAGTGGTTAAGTGAAAATGGCATCCCGTACTTAATTCGTATGAAAGAAAATCAATTGCTGACCACAAATTGTAGTCATTCGAAGAAGGTGGACAATTTATTCAGAGACTTGAAACCGGGAATGGACCGTCAACTGCGAAAAAGACAACGGGTAGGAACACAATGGGTATGGCTGAGCGGATTAAAGCTGGAGAGCCGAGAATTATTGATTTTAGCGAGTAATATGCGTTTTCAGCAACCCCTAGAAACCTATGCTTTAAGGTGGGAAATTGAAAATCTGTTCCAAAACTTGAAGGGGCGGGGTTTTCATTTGGAAGAAACTCGATTAACGCGGTACTACCGGATCAAGAAAGTTATGGCACTTCAAGCCATCGCTTTTTGCTGGGCGCATAAAACTGGGGAATGGAAACATGAGGCTGTGAAACCATTGAAAATAAAGAAACATGGTCGGCCAGAATGTAGCTTATTCCGGTATGGATTGGATGAACTGACTCATTATCTGTTGCATCCACTTCAAAAATGTAGAAGATGTATTCCGGCTTTGGATTTTATTTCTGTGTCCGCCGGAAATGATTGATTATGAACGCACTGACGCCAAAATGATCGCATTAAAAACTTAAACTAGGAAAATTGTCGTGTACAGAGCAAACGGAATAGAGAGTATGAAAAAAGGGGGCAGCCATTAGCCAGTTTGTGTCAATGCCTTTTTGTCGTATTGTTTTAATAAATGATAATCTTTGCAGTTCGATGGCCATAAGATAACTCTATATAGATCATGCGCCTCATCCGACTCATTCGTGATGGAATCCAGCCCTTTGCGCAAGATAAAACCGCATAATCTCCTTTGGTAAGATGAATGCGTTTTGCATCTGGAAGGTAATCAGTGCATCCTAAAACGGCACACAGGCCGGAACTGTTTGTGAAATATCCTCTAGCTGCGTGATCCCAATCCGCGAGGTCAATTTCTGGTTCGGTTGCTAATACTTCAACTTCAACATCGACTTCTACGTTACGCAAAGTACCTATGGCAATTAATCGACTTGCTAATGCCAATTTACATTTCAGGGCAAATTCGGACCATATATCAGATGCATCGTCTTCAGAGTCGTTATCGATAAGGTAAAATTGAAAATAATCCGCGAATAGTCTGAATCTATGCATATATTCGCCCCTTAGGCGCATGCTTGGTTGACAACTTTTGTTATAATAACATATTCAGTGCGGATGAATACCATACCCCCATAACAATGCGCACCACAAGAATCCGAAGCTTACGCGCCTCATCCTATTTATCTGGATAGCAGCATCTTAGGGGGCTTACAGTTAACTTCAGTTCCCTAGCGTGTTTAACCAGCCCGGTAGGGTGGGCAAAAGGCGCAACACCGTAACTTTTCAATTATTTTAGAACCGTAACGCGCCTTTTGCCCACGCGGCTATTGGCAGGGATTTATCAATACACTGCGGGACACTGGCGGGACAATTGCATATAAAAAACGGTAAAAAACGATAACAACCAGCAATAAATAAAACAGCTTAAGTGCATGAATTATCAGTTATAGTTTGTTATGAAGTTTTATGGTTTTTGGTTTTAAGCTCATTTGTAATCAGCTGTCCTCAACGTCAATTAAAAAGAAACAAATTTCAATTACCGACAGCTTTAATTTTCGCATTCGAAGGCTAAGTCCTGAATTTTGGGATCGGTGAGGATTTCAGAGGTGTAGGCGGCATGGACGCCGCCTCCTAGGCTACAGGGAGGTATTCTCGGCACACCGCTTCGCTGCTCCTGCATTGCTCTACTTCCTGCATCCATGCAGTCGATGCCGGCCTCTGAAACCCTCACCGATTCCAAAATCGTCAATTACCGGTAACTTAACTGGACGCAATGGTTACCACCCATTGCCAGCTCGGGAAATTGAACAAGACCAAGCCGTATTTGCAATTCGCTTAATTAAAAACCGCGTCCACGGTATTAAGCTGTTTTGGCCGCAGTCCACTTGCTTGACTTACTAAGGATTCCGCCTGTTCATAATAATACCCCTCAACCCAATCAAAGCCGGTTTGCCGCGCCAAAGCGGCGGTATGTTTGTCTTCAACATGCAGCAGGATGGTTTCACCATTGATAGAACTGACCAAGCCGTTCAACTGTTGAAGTTTATCCGGCAGTTTATTATCACGGATTCGTTCCAGATTTTGCGCGTTTAAGCCGACATAGTCCGGCGCTGCTCTGGAAATCAGTTCCATAGTCGGTTTATCCAGACCGTGATATTCAAATTTCAATGCTAAGCGATAGCCGCGTTTTTGATAATTATTCAAGCCCTTTAATAAGGAGGGGTAAAAGCGGGCATAAGCGTTGTCGACCGGCATGGCAATCGCGATGTTGCCGGTTTGTAAGCCGCAACTGACGATGACTTCCTCAAAATAGGCGCCGTGATCCTCCTTAACGCCGAGAATATGCCGGGGATCGACATCCAAAAACAGTAGTTCATCCAAATGCGCTTGCGGCAAATAATTCAGCATATGCACCGTGCGGGATAAACGGTCAAAATTGACCACGGTCTCAGAATTTGGGGTATGCTCGGGCGGTACGGCTAACACGCTGTCGATATGATGAGGCGTGCTCTGCACGGCCTGATTTGCCGAAACCACCAACTGAGCCGTATGTCCTAAGACGTGGGATGTGCTTAAGGTTTTACGAATGGGCGCCAGTTTGCTGCTGATGCGGATAGGACCGAATAAGCCTTCCACCTGATGGTTTTCCAGAACAAACGGCCTAAAGCCGCTATTATGTTCGTGTTCCAGTCTGTCGTTAAAATATTCGACTAATTGTTGTAAGGGCATGTGGATTTATCCTTTTAAAAATTGCGACGGGATACAGCCGGCAGCAAACCACATCCGGGTGCTTTGCTTTTCAGGGTAAAAAAATGGCGGGAACTGATCCCGCCATGTAAACATCCTTGTAGGTCAGGAGGAGGGAAGACCAAGTCCTGGCAGTCAGTAGCGCAAATGTTGGGTTTGGCGCTTGGTTGTAATATTAATGAAATATCATTTAATAATAAAACGATATAATTCGAATTTTATATCTAAAAATAGCATTAAATACCAAAGATTGTAGCAACAGGTCACGCACTATGAATTTGAATCAGCTTGAACTACTCCGGGTTTTGCAGGAAACCGATTTCAACCTCAGTAAAGCCGCTGAAAAATTGTGCGTCGTGCAGTCGGCTGTCAGTCGGCAATTACAGATGCTGGAAGCGGAACTGGGTTCGCCGTTGTTTGAAAGGCAGTCGAAAAAACTGGTGGGCTTAACCGAGTTGGGCGCGCGCGTGATGCTGGAAGTGGAGCAGGTTAAGCAAGCTAAGCAGCAAATTTTGGGTTTGGCGGAAGATTTTCTGGAAAATCGCCACGGCGTTCTGCACATCGCCACCACGCACACCCAAGCTAAGTACCTGTTGCCGGGGCCTTTACAAAAATTCAGGCTGAAATTCCCCGGCATCAAGATCTATATGCGCAATCCTCGCCGGAAAAGCTGATCAATATGCTGCATCAGCATCAGGCGGATGTGGTGATTTGTACCGAAAAGCTGGATGGGGATGATGAATTGATTGTCAGGCCATGTTATGAATGGCGGCATATTGCCATCGTCCCAAAAAATCATGCTTTGGCTGGCGAAGAAATCACCTTGTCTAAGTTGGCCAAGCAGCCGATTTTGACTTACGCCCCTGGTTTTACCGGGCGTGGCGCTATTGACAAAGCTTTTAAATCCGCCGGATCTGGAAATGGATATTGTTTTGGCGGCGGCAGATTCCGAAGTGATTAAAACCTATGTGCGCTTAGGCTTAGGCGTCGGCATTATTGCCTGCACTGCTTACGAACCGGAAAAAGACCAGGATTTGCTGGCGCTGGAATTACATGGCTTAATTCCTGTGTCGGTGACCAAAATCGCCTATTTAAAACAACAGTATCTGCCGGCCTATTGCCGGTATTTTATCGATGCGTTACTGGCGGAAGCGGCGTTGCAGTCTGGTTGAGGGCTTAACGCCGTCCGCCGCCCGAGCCTTGGCCCGCGGCGCTATTGCTGGACGCACTTTGCGGCGTACTGCTCTCTTTGCTATCAATCCCGAAAAAGCCGGTTATGGTTTCCCACATGGATTTTTCCAGATCACGCTTAGGTAGTTCGATTGTCGTTTCAGTCTGTTCCTTAATCACGGGTAAACTGCCGGGACGAAAATCACCTTGGATGCCGGTAAGGTTATCGCCGTTAAAAAACAACGAGGCGCGCTTTTGCATTCTGTCTTCACCACCCGGCGCTTTTGAATAGATATAGTCCCAACGGCTGTCATGAAAACTGTCGGCTAACATAGGCGATCCCATGATAAATTGCACCTGACGTTTCGTCATACCGGGTTTTAACTGATCTATCATGCCTTGATCGATCATATTGCCTTGTTCGATATCCAGCCTATAGACACCGGGTAGATTATTCAGAATGGTCGAGCAAGCGGTCAGTGTCAGATTGGCGATAACAAGAAGCAAAATAGCTGGTTTATTCATGGAAAATGGTGAATACTGACAGAAGCAACAGCCATTATCCCATAATTCCGTCAGCGGCTTAAGGCAAAAAACGATACAATGAGCGAGATTGATTGATTAACGGAGAAAGACTTGTGGAAACACAGGATTTACGTAATGCCGGCTTAAAAGTGACTTTGCCCAGAATGAAAATTTTGGAGATTCTGGAGAAACAACAGGATGATAGGCATTTGTCTGCGGAAAAAGTCTATAAAATTCTGCTGAGCGAGGGAGAAGATATCGGCTTGGCTACCGTTTATCGGCGTGCTGACCCAATTTGAGGCGGCGGGTTAGTTCAACGCCATCATTTCGAGGGCGGCAACTCTATTTTTGAAATCAACAAAGGTAGTCATCATGATCATGTGGTATGCATGAAATGCGGCAAGGTCGATGAATTTAATGATGAAGTCATCGAAAAGCGCCAAATTGAAATCGCCACGCGCTTGGGTTATGAGTTAACCGATCACAGTCTTTACCTTTACGGCTATTGCATTCATTGTAAGCCTTCCTAACGACGAAATAATGTTCAAACCACTTATATTTTACATTGGCTTGCGCTATACCCGCGCCAAGCGACGTACGCAATTTATCTCTTTTATTACCTTAACATCCGTTTTAGGCATTGCTTTAGGCGTAACCGCCTTGATTGCCGTGTTGTCGGTGATGAACGGCTTTGAAGCCGAATTGCGGGAACGGATCCTCGGTATGACTGCGCATAGCACAATTAGCGGTCGGTTTGGGCAATTGGACGATTGGCAGGGTTTGGCGGAACGCACGCAAAATTTGCCGCATGTGTTGGGCGTCGCGCCGTTTGTTAATGGTCAGGTCATGGTTAATGCCGACCGCCAGGTCAGCGGCACCTTGTTACAAGGCATTTTGCCCGACTATGAACCGCAAGTTTCGGAAGTGGCCCGGAAGATGATCGCTGGGAGTCTGAACGACTTGAAATCCGGCGAATTTGGTATTGTGTTGGGTGTGGAGTTGGCTAATTATTTGGGGGTGTTCGTCGGCGATAAAGTGACGGTTATTACGCCGCAAGTGAATTCGACCCCGGCGGGGATTTTACCGCGCTTGAAACGTTTTACCGTGGTGGGGTTGTTTAAAGTCGGCATGTTTGAATACGACCGAAATATGGCGTTGATCCATCTGGACGATGCCGGAAAATTATTCCGCATTGAACCGGCCGTCAGCGGCTTACGCTTAAAATTGGATGATTTATTCAAT
>CAVXZR010000032.1:0-18888 GCA_963765965.1 uncultured Pseudomonadota bacterium | reverse complement strand
GGCAGCCGATCAGGCCCGGAATATCGTCGGCGCTGGCGATAAACAGTTCGGCGCTTTGCGCCGAGCCAAGCAGCATTGCGGCATCGCGCGTCTCCAACCGGCGTTTGGGGATACCCTCCCCACTGACGGCCACGTGGCAGTTGATGCCGCCGAAACCGGCCCCGGAAACGCCGGCCCGCAGTTCACTGTTCTCTGGCAGACTGCTGCCCCTGGTAATTGGGTAGATACGCGCGCCCGGCGTATCGAAGGCTTCGGCAGGCATGCGGATTCCCGCCAGCGGCGCGAGGACGCGCTGGTTGACCGAGAGAATGGCCTTGATGAGACCGGCGGCCCCGGCGGCCGCCTTGGTATGGCCTAGCAAGGTTTTAATCGAGGTAACGCCGGTGCGCCGCAATTCCGAACGGCCGTCTGCGCCGGTGATTTCCAGGAAGCCGAGCAATTCCTGGCGATCGCCGACAGCGGTGCCGGTGCCGTGACCCTCGATGAAATCGAGACTCTCAGCCCCAAACCCGGAACGTTCGTAGCAACGCCGCATGGCCAGCGCCTGAGCGCTCGCTTTCGGCGCAGTGACACCGCCGGAACCGTCCGAAGAAATACCCCAACCGGCTATCCGGGCCCAAGGCTGCAGGCCGTGCCGCTGCATATCCTGTCCGCGCATCAGAACGAACATGCCGCAGCCTTCGCCGGGAAGGAAGCCGGAAGAATCTTTATCGTAAACGCGCATCGGCTCGACGGTAAGAGCCCCGGTACGCGCAAAACCCACCATTTCCAAGGGATCTAAACTGATATCCACTCCGCCGGCCACCACCATATCCAGGCGTCCGGATTCCAGGGCCTCGCAGGCCGAACTTACCGCCAGTAGTGAAGATGCGCAGGCCCCGTTCAACGACATAGCCGCCGCCGTTCAAATCCAGGACGTTGCAGATCCGTCCGGCGATGACGTTGGAAAGCGCGCCCGCCAGCGTATCTTCGTTGGGCACGGGAAAAGCAGCCTTAAAGCTTTGCTCGATCTCCCCGATCAGCGCGGTAAGCTCAGCCCCCTGCAGCCCTACCCGCGCGGCTCCGTCTACAATCGAGCGGCGCACGTACGGCCAGCGCAGGCGCAAAAGGTTTGCCCGCGACACTTCGCCTGTTAAGGAATTTCCGAGGATAACGCCAATGCGTTCGCGCCCGACAGCGTCCAGGTCTATACCGCCATCCTCGATGGCCTGCATCGCGGTGGTGAGCGCCAGCCAATGCACCGGATCGGTCGCTTCAAAAGCGGCCTTGGGAACCCGGTGAGCTTTCCAATCGAACTCGAAGCCATCGATGAGGGCGGCCCGCTTGATATAAGTTTTATCCCGGTCGTCCCGGCTTTCGGAACCGTACTCGTTTAAATTTAATCTTTGCTGGGGAAATTCCCTGAATCCGCAACGGCGTGTCAAGACGGTTTCCCAAAACTCCCTGAGATCTTTGGCTCCGGCGTAGACGGATGCCATTCCAACAACATAGATTCCTGCGGCCATAATAAATGCGCTTGCTTTTACTCAAAAAAAGGAAAGAAACACCGGCCGGCAAACTGCCGGCGCTTCAAAAAAAATTATCGTTGCTAGAGAATTTCGAGCCACATGCCACCGGTTTAAGTACGGCATTCACCGATCACGGGCCTGCCTTCGGGGGGCATTGCCGCCCCGCCGGGCCAAATCGGCGCGGCGGGACGGCGCAGACGCGGGATTAAAGCTTATGCAGCGACTGCTGTGCGACGGCGGCGCGAGCCAAACATAGCCGCTAAGCCGGTCGCCAGCAATGCGAAGGTTGCCGGTTCGGGAACAGTCGTGCCGGCCGGCGCGCCGCCCTGGCTCGCGTCGCCCAGGGTAGGAACCTGGACTGGCGCACCGGTGCCGTTGGCGTTGTTGTAATATTGGCCTTGAACGACGAAGTTGCTGAGATAATCGACGTTATAGGTTGTGCCAAAGCCGCTTCCCACTTGCGTGATGCTGACCTGGGCAGTAGGTAGGTTGGCAAGATCCACGGTCAAACCTGTGCCCAGGTTGCTTAAACCGGAAAATGAAGCCTGTAGCAAAGTCATGTTGAATGTGCCGGTTTGGTTTGCGCTGGTACGGTTTGCGAAATCGACTTGGAAGGTGCCGCCGGGAAGGTAGGCGTCACCCTGTTGGCCTGCATTTGCGAAACCATAACCTTGAGGAATAATGGCTGGGGTTCCATCCGCATTATAGAATTCAGCGTTGAAAGTAGCAGAGTAAGTGTTAATTATTCCGCCTGAACCGTCGCTTGTTGTGACAGGCAGCCCGAAGATGCCGATTTGGAAGTCGTTGGCATACAGCGTAGCTCCGCCGGGTCCGACGCCGGGAAGCGCTACGAGGCTGCCGGCCGCCGCTTCCAGATTGACGGTTTGACCAAGGAAAGGGTCGGCGTCTACGCTGTT
This sequence comes from uncultured Pseudomonadota bacterium, assembly GCA_963765965.1. GTDB lineage: Bacteria > Pseudomonadota > Gammaproteobacteria > Methylococcales > Methylomonadaceae > Methylomonas. The sequence continues at coordinate 16,463 of CAVXZR010000032.1, read as the reverse complement.
GAAAGCGTAGGCGGCGTTAGAAGAAGCTATAAAAACGGTCGCAGCTAACGCTATGCGAGTCAGCTTGGCCGTTGTTAGGTGGTTAATCATTGGTTTCTCCACAATTAATTGTTTTTACTAAACGTTTATGCCTGGTTAAGGCCCAAAAAATGTTATTTAATCTTGAACATCGGCACTCGAATTAACGGATTGCTTAGCTCGCCATATCATGAGCAAGTTATATGCCACATTAAGCATATGAAAATCTTATCATTACATATCAAGGTAATGACAAAATCATCAGCACTCTACCCTATAAAACACCGAGATATGTTGTAAAAAAAGCTGACACTTAGCCGATTATTATCCAAGTGGCGTTTATTTCCTTACTAGGTAGAGCGTTTTAATCCGCCGTTTGCTCTTAAGCTATTATTTTATAACATACAGACTAAGGATTAAAATAATTAATTTCCCAGTAATCACAGCCGGAGTTAAAAACATCAGCTTAATGAATAGTTCTTATACATATTAAAAATCGCCGCCATAGCTTTATTTTTATTATATTTATCAAAAACTTATATTATTTTATCAATCAATCTCTGATTTTTTAAGAATGAGGTTTTCAATAAATCACTGTGTAAAAAAATCCGACACTCTGTTTAATTGTTACTACGCCGCCATTCGCCGCTAAACCTACGCGCAAGCCTATTCGTCTTTTTGTACCGGCGATATTCGATTTTTTGCCGTCAGTTAATTTTTCTTTTATACCAATCACTTATGTAAGTTTTTACAGTCTACAAATGAAATGATTGTAAATATACTAACTCTCATACTCTTCTGTATTATTTTAAATTACCTACAATTTTGAAATAGCAACTGAAATGACGTGTAAAAAAACCCGACACTTAATAGATTATAAATTTGCAGAAAGTTGCTTTCTAACCCCTATGCTGTCGAGTGCGGCAACGAGAGCGAAATCCCGTTAACTCCACTCGGCCGCGAATTATTGCAAAATACGATGCTTCATTTGTTCAAGCGCTGCTATTGCTGTCTCGATTCGGTTGAACGAGCAGATAATCCCTTTCATAGGTCGCTTCCGCGAAAACGCGTATTCCCGCCTGCGCCAACGGCAGGACCAGCGCCGCCAGCACGCCGGTTTCGTTAACATCCAAATTCCCATCTAGCCTGAGGCAACGCCAACCGGTATAAGTAGCGACGCCGGCAGGTACCTGTTCCTGCGGACAAATGACCGACAACTCGTCCTTAGTCCGAGCGACGCTAAAAAAGCTTGCTTGCCGAGTCAAGGCCCAATCCGGTAGCGGCGAGTCCGGTTCCAGGCGGCAAATCGCAAAAACTTCAGGTAATAAAGTGAGCGTTCTCGATACGGGGTTCATTGTTTCTCCAAATTGTCATGAGCGATCAAACATTTTTTTCATTCACATCGTTCCCATGCTCCGGCGTCACTGCCATTAAGTTAAGCCATAAGCGTGAACCCTGTAGGGTGCATACCTTATAGGGCGCAATAGGCGATAGCCGTATTGCGCCGCATACTGGGCTTCGATCATTCGGCGTATTACGCTATCGCTAATACGCCCTATGGACCTGATGAGCTATAAAGGCCATTTGGCTGAATAAAAATTAAGCCCGGCAACACAACCCGACCGGCGATAGAAGGAAATATTTTCGTTAGGTTTCATTCTTAAATTTAGGAAGAATCGTCATGCCGTTAATATGCTTGCCGACCCACTCAACCATCGCATCTGGAAACGGCAATAGATCACGGCCTTTTGCCGTTATATTGATATTGGTATCCGGGGGGTTGCGGCAGAATGCTATTGTTTCAAGCACTCCCGCTCTTTCAAGTTGTTTCAAACGCTTAGCAGGATATTGATAGGAATTTTTTCCGGTGACTGAGCAAGATCGCTATTTCGCGTCCTGCCAATGCTTTAAAATCGGTGAAAATGCCATGCCAGCCATCCAATATTCCTTAAAACAATAATTACTCAGTGGCAATGCTAAAGGCGGAAGCTTGTATCAGAAGAGTCTAACAGATCTAAATCATCTTTCAACTCATTCCGGGAGCATAATTATGATGACGAAGATTAAAATCAATTATATAATATAAAATGATGTCACCTTCTCCGTAGCCAATTCTCTATTAAAATGATTATAATTATTACGTATATTTAATTACAGTATATACCATAGTATTTTTAATACTGTCGCTTATGATAAAGGCAAGTTCATTTTTCCTAGGCGTGCTGCCGGATGTTTTAAGACCATATTTGCCGAGCCGCTCATGTTTAAGGCTTCTAAAAACCTTGATCGGCGGCAAAATCGTTTATCGGAATCACAAAACGTTTGATATATAAATATACAATTCAAGCTCTAGATTATGGATGTGACACCGGTTATTCCCGCCCGACAGGCATTGATTGACGCCATGCACACCAACCGGCTTCTCGGCCATGAAAACTATGGGTTTTTATCGGATACGCATGGCATCATGCCGGTTACCCCCCCCTTACGGTCCTTGGGTCCGCTCTTTGCGGTTTGGGATGAAATTGCTTACGAACTACCGGATTTGTGCCGTTCGCTGATTGTCCGCAAACGCCTGGACAGCATGCCGCTGTTACGGGTGGATAATCCGCAAATCTTACCGGATACGGCATTGCTTCGAGCCTCGGCCATTATCAGCGCCTTTGCTCACGCCTACCATTATATCGGTATCGAGCCGCCGGCCGGCGGCTTGCCGCCGGCCATCCGCATCCCCTGGGATGACATTGCCCGGCGTTTGCATCGACGTGAGGCGCATATGTCTTATATCGATATCTCTACCTACAATTGGCGCGTACGGGACGCGGCCTGCCATGACCCCCTGCGGGTGGAAAACCTGGATTTGCTGGTTGCTGTCTGGGGTAATGAAGCCGAACGTATTTTTCTCGCAGCCACGATCGAAACCCAGGCCAAATCCACGCCGCTGATCAATGCCATTATACAGGCGCAGGAAGCGGCCGTCTTAAACGATACCGTTCAACTGGCGGCAGCGTTATCCGCGATGATCGAATGCCTGCATCATTTAGCGCAGATTTGCCTGCCTAAAATATCTCCCTGCCGCAACAGCCCGTTTTTCGTCGATTCTGTGGCCTGGGCAAAAACGATTGCCCCTCTCTCCGTACCGATCCGCAAGGGTGCTGCCGGCCCGGTAGGAGCGGCAACAGCCTCATTTCAGGCGCTGGATGTTTTTTTGGAACGTAATAAATATCAAGGCCGGGTTGCGCACGAAAGCATTCTGGTCCGCGATTGGTCTCCAAAACATTGGCGCGATTTTTATGAGGCCGTCCGGAAAATTTCAGTACCCGGCTATCTTAAAAAGAAGTCGAATCCCATGCTGAACAGCTTATTTCAGGAAGTGTTGGATGCTTATGCCGGCGAGAACGGTTATTTGGGCAGGCACCGCATTAAAACCTACGGCTATATGGAAACCGCCTTTAAAAGCGGCCGGTCCGCCACTGCCGCCTTCGAAGGTTCTTTTAGCGGCCGGAGCTGGGAACATATCGATGAGGCTTTAAAACAGGCGCAACTGGAACGTTACAATACTCCGCAGGAAGAACCGCCGCCTAAGGCCTTGCCGGCTGCCGAGACCGCTACAGGAGGCAAAATCAGTCGGGTGATTCCGCCTGAATCTTTTCGTTTTGAATCCGTTTCTTTCCGGATTTCGGATATTGCCCTGCATAATAACGATAATCAGGGTTACTGGCTGATTATCGATGAGCTTGTATACGATATAAGCGTTTACGCTCATGAGCATCCCGGCGGCTTTAAAATTTTACGCGCCTATTGCGGCATGGATGCTACTGCGGCGTATCGACGCGTTGGCCATCACCAAAACCTCCAAGTGCAGGCTATGTTGGCCGCTTATAAAATAGGTGCATTGCATCCGCTGCCTCATCTGCAAAAAATGCCGGATATACAGGCGCTGTACGCTCGCTGGGTTGCCTATCTGTACCTGATTGTCGAAATAGAAAATGCCCTGTACAACGAATTCAGTTTCCAAAACGAAGCGGCAACCAGCGGTGAAACGGACAGTAACCTTTCCATTTCACCGGCAAAGCTCATGCTCCATCTTAAAACGCATAAACGCTTTTTTCTGGAACTGCTGCCGCAGATTATCGGGGAAACCTTGATAAAACTTTGGCAAAGCACCTCTACACCGGGTACGGACAATAACCAACCCGACTTGGCCGCCTTGCTTATTAATAACCGCCACGTCATAGCTTCGGAGAAAGTTGCCGCCAATCTTCATGAGCAGTTGCTGGAACAGCTTGACCGCTACGTCCGCACCGGCCCGGATAATAATTTGCCGACTCTTCAGAATCTCCATTGCCGCTGCATTTTATTGGAATGCGAAGACCATGCCCTGCTGTCGCAACTTAAATTGATTATCAGGCGCATTCTGCAACGCTTTGAGAAATTAAGCGCCACGGAAAATACCTGCCTGCTGCTGACATCGGCGGATTGCTATCATATCCATGAAGCTTTACAGTTTTATTATAAGCAGTTGGCAGTGATTGAAACGATCCAAGGAGGCCCGTTAATCCGAATGCCGCATTCCCCTAGCCCTTTCTATGATTTAACGGCATAAGCCCTGAATACCGAAGATTTAATCATGAAGGAATTGAATTATTACGATATCGATGCGGCCAGAGGCTTTCTTCCTGCCCAGGATCCTCTGCAAACGCTTCCGCTTCCCTTTGCCCCTTGGGAAGAAGCAAGCGCTTGCCTACCCGGGTTATTGGTTAGCGGCAAAACCCGCAAAATTCTAAATGAGCTGGATGAAATCGATTCCGCAGCACTGAATACCGGACCGGAAAAGTGGAGAGCCTATTTGCTGTTGTCCACCCTATCCAATGCCTACATCATGGGTGAAAAGGCACAGGCGAAAATCTTGCCCCGGCAACTTGCCGTACCGTTATGGCAAATTACACAAGAACTGGGATTGCCGCCTCTATTTACCTATTCATCCATGATTCTCAATAATTGGGAACGTGTCGATAAATCTGCACCTGTCGAGTTGGATAACCTAACGCTGATGAGTTCCTATTACGGCGGCATGGATGAACGCTGGTTTCTGTTAACGATGGCGGCGATTGAAGCCAAAGGCGGCACTGCATTACCAGCCGTTGCCAATGTACCGCAAGCCATCCTCAGGCATGATCGCGCGGCGATAGAACAATCCTTAATAATATTGATAACCGCACAAACCGGCATGCTTGAAACGTTAGAGCGTTTACCGGAAAAATGCGATCCCTATATTTTTTATCACCGGGTACGGCCCATTTTGGACGCCTGGCAGGAACCCGGCGTCATCTATGCAGGCGTGAGCGAAAAACCGCAAATGTGGATAGCCGCCAGTGCCGCCCAAAGCTCTCTTATTCAAGCAATCGATCTGGCCTTGGGCGTTAAACATGCCGCTTACGGCGGCGAATTCCTAAAGCGAATGCAGGCATACATGCCGGCAGGCCATCGGCGTTTTTTACAAGACCTGGAAGCAGGCCCATCGTTACACCATTATTTGGCGTACGAAGGCACAGCCGCCTTGATCGAGCTTTTCAACGAAAATATTTTATTACTCGAAACATTTCGAAAAAAACACCTGGAAATAACCGGCCGGTATGTTATTCAACAAGCAAAACAGGCTGGAAAAGCAATCGAATACGGCACCAGCGGCACGCACTTCTCACACTTCCTCAGCCATATCCGCAAGGAAACTTCGGCGTTACTGATTCAATGAAACAATAGGCTATTATATTAATGAATTACGATATCTTAATCATGGGATCGGGCTCCGTTGCCGAAACCACCTGTAGAGCGCTGGCCCTGACCTCCACACAACCGTTACGGGTTGCGGTTCTGGGGCGGTCGCTCGAGCACGTTCAAATCGTCGCCGCGCTGGCCAACGCCTTAGCCGGCGCCGTATCCAAGCCGGCGACATTTACGGCTGACACCATCAACTGGGACAGCGAACATGATTTGCCGGAAAAAATGGCGAAATACCGGGCCAGGATAGTCTTCCAGACGGCCTCGTTGCAAAGCCCCTGGGAATTGCTGGGCAAGGTTAAGGAAACCGCTTGGAAAAAGCTGTTATGGGAAGCCGGCAATGCCGTGGTCGTGCCTTTGCAAATAGCCCTGGTAAAGCGGGTCGCCGCTATCGCTAAAGCGACGAATCCCGCGCCGGTCGTCGTCAACGCCTGCTTCCCGGATCATGTCAATCCCATTCTCAAATACCTGGATCTGCCGGTGACCAGTGGAATCGGCAATGTCGCCATGTTTGCCGGCGTGCTGCGTAACCGGTACCCGCAGCCGGCACATAAAGTGCAGATTGTCGGGCATCTGTATCACTACTTCAAGATTTTGGGTAAAACCCATGACCCGGAGCTGGATGGGCCGCGAGTCTGGATTGACGGCAAAGAAGTGCCAGATGTGGAAACCACGCTTGCCGGGGCTTTTCACGATCTGCGCTCAGTCAATGCTCAAGGCAAACTGATTAATGAACTGGTCGGCAGCAATTGCGCGGAGCTATTGTCAGCCTTGCTGGGCAACGCGCCTGTCCATACCCATGCGCCGGGACCGAACGGTTTGCCTGGCGGTTATCCTATTACAGCCTGCAACGGGAAAGTTGAACTGGATCTGCCCGCTGCCTGTTCCCTTGCAGAGGCTATCGCCCTCAATAAACAAGGCGCTTATGATATGGGGACCGCCGTGATCGATGAACATGGCTTCTCCGCTTACAGCACAACGGCAACGGCCATATTGCAAGAACTGGTTCCGGAATTGGCTCACGGCTTCCATATCAGGGACCTGGATGAAATTTGCGTTAAGCTATTGGCGTTTCGTAAAGCGATGGGTGGGGAGTAATGACTAGACGGGCGTTGGATGCGCAAAGGCAGCCATGTTGGGCGGCGCTTTCGCTTAGCCCTGGCTACCATCTTAAGGTAAGGCCGGCGAGCCCTAAGCCCAGAATTTTTTTAAGCGCCGAAGGTAACGCGAATAAGCACGCTCATGAACATAATTGAGGTTTTCAATGCTGATGGTTGGCGAACTGCTTACCATCCGTCCTATTGAAAAGGGATTGCGATTGAGATCTATTTGACGGTTTAATTTCTTTTGCAAAGCCCATGCTTGCTCAACTAATAATTTATCTGAAATGTCCATACTGACCCTCCCGGCTCTGGGATTGAAACAAATTTTCTTTTACTTGCGAATATTAATCGTTTCATAAGTTCTTGCACTGAAGGTTTTTGGATGATCTGGATTTTGACGCCGTTGTCCCGGTCCCAGGACGCCGTGAATACATCCCTATAGGCTTGAGTCGGCGTCCTGCCTCCTAAACCTGGGACCGGGACAACGGCGTCAAAATCCAGATCATCCGGGTATTTAAGTCTGCTTAGTGCAAGAACTTATGAAACGATTAATAGCTTAAATTTAAAAAAGGCCTCTACCGGATGTAAGGTAGAGGCTGTAGTTAGCAGCAAAAAATCCAGCTGCCGAGGTCCCACGAGAAAACTAACTTTTAATTGGGTCGTAAAAATTTATATTGCTGAGCACAGAGGCAACGCCGAAAAACGCCGTCGATACAACGAACTCGCCGGACATAAACCCGAGCACACCTGTTATAAAAAATAAACCGACTGTAATGTCTTTATAGAAATTGTTTGATTTTTTCATCTTTGCCCACCGGATTTCCTTATTGATACCATATTTCAAGCTAATATCATGCCATGTTTTACAAAAAACATTAAATCAATAAGATACAAAACAAAAAGACTTATATTAAAAAACCATGAACAGGCCAATGGTTGAAATAAACCATTCCAAGACGGTCAATCCACCATTTTTTCCGTTCCTGACTGGATTATCCTCAAATATGCCGGCAAAAAGTTGAATATCCAACAGAAGACCAACAGTTCCTGGCTGTAAATCAACATCGAGTTTGGTCTTGGAAGCTTATTTATTAAGCCGAAATGCCTTGGCGGCTTATACTCGCCAGCCCACTTGGGACCAGAGTTGCAAAATCATCCGGCAATACCTGTATGCCGGATTAAACCAAGTGTAAGGGTGGCAGGGAAAGGTAGAGTTGTTTGTTTTAAAATCAGCTGCAAATAATACCAATACGGTATATCATTAACCTTATGCACGTTATCGCAAAACCCATGCTTATCGATTTTTGGTCAAAACACCCAGCCGCTGAAAAGCCGCTGCAGGCGTGGTATCGATTGATGGAAAGTGAAGTCTTTAAAGACTTTAACCATCTTAAAGCGACTTTTGCGAGTGCTGATTATGTAGACGGATTGACGGTGTTTGATATTGGCGGCAACAAATATCGATTGATTGCAGCCATCCACTACAACCGCCGCAAAGTCTACATTCGTGCGGTATTAACCCATGCAGAGTATGACACGAATGCCTGGAAAAAGAGGTGATAACGATGAGATACGCAACTAAATCCGTTCCAGACCCAAAAGCCATCTTGCAAGCTTGGCTACCATTCAAAGAACTGGTTGGCGTGACCGGCGTTCATAGCGAAGAACACTATGCCCAAGCCTGCGCCACGATTGACGTTTTGTTGGATGAAGTGGGGGATGATGAAAGCCACCCGCTGGCTGAGGTGCTTGATTACTTAGCTGACCAAGTCAAAGCTTATGAAGATGAAAACTTCATCCTTCCAGAAGCGGAACCGAAAGAAGTCTTGAAATTCCTGATGGAACAGCACGGATTAAAACAAGACAGCTTGGACGATATTGCCCCCCAAGGCCGAATATCCGATATCCTGACAGGTAAGCGTTCCATTAGTAAAGAAATCGCTAAAAAATTAGCTACTCGCTTTCACGTTCGAGCCGATGTATTCCTGTAGCCAATAATCAACTGACCTTCTCATTATGGACAAAAAACAATTAAGCGAACGGGACATCTAGGGTGAAAGCATATCATGATTAAAATATGGGGAAGGCGAAACGCTTATAACGTACAGAAAGTTTTATGAACTATAGGTGAGTTGGATTTACCTTATGAACATCTTAATGCAGGAGGTAGCGCCGGCGGTCTTGATCAGCCTGCATTTTTAGCCATGAATCCCAATGGACGCATCCCTTCACCGGTATTTTGAAATGGGCGTTCCTACCCAGGAAATTCCGAATGTCAGACGTTGGTTATGCGCTTGCCAATATAGTGTCGTACGCCCTCACCTATGGCAGTGACGATCTGGTTATCCTGGCATTAGGCGATCACCAGCCGGCCCCATTTGTGACCGGCGAGTCCGAGAGCCACGATGTTCCCGTTCACCTCATCAGTCGTGATTCAAATAAATTGATGGGCGTATTAAATAGTTACAAAAATTCAAGCACATTCTGCCTTTAAGATTTAGAGGTCTTTTTTTCCTTTGGTTTCTCTTGTGCCTGCACCACTGTCACGGTTTCGCCCTCAACCATTAAGTCGGAAGGACTGGCCACCAGTAAATCGTCTGGACTGACGCCCTCTATTATTTCGATTTCACGGCCGTAATCGCGGCCCAGCATCACTGGGCGAAAGGCGATACGGTTATCCGCGTTGACGGTTACAACGTGGGTGCCGGCCTGATTCACAACCAACACATTTACCGGAGCCACGATAGGGTTGACTGCGCCGATGACATTAATCGAAACTTCCACATAAGAACCGGGTAAAAACCTGTTATCTCTATTTTCCAGGGTAATATCGACTTGCCGCGAACGGGTAACCGGATCCAGAGCGCCGGCCACATGTTCGACATGGGCGATTAGCGGTTTTTCATGCGATTCAATTAGCCGTACCGCCACCTCTTGACCGTTTTTGACGTATTCCGCATAGACTTGCGGAACCCAAACCGTAAGACGAAGACGGTTGGTTTGGGTGAGCGCGAACAATTCCTGCGTACCGGTTGTAATCAAATTACCGACATCAAGCGTCCGGCGGGTTATAACGCCGGAAAACGGTGCGACAATCCGCCGATAACTTTCGACTTTTTCCAAACGTTTGGCGTTAACTTCGGCTGCAGCAAGATCTGCCTCTGCCTGTAGTACCGCACTGCGTTTTTCATCGTACTCCTGCTGAATGACGCTGTCGGATTCCTTCAAAAGCGTCCATCTTTTCAGGGTTGTGCGCGACAATTCCAGTCTGACCTTGATTTGCGCAATGGCCGCATGAGCCTGGGCCAATTCCTGTTCCAGCTCCGGCACATCGATTACAGCCAGCAGTTCGCCTTTATCGACATGATCGCCTATGGTTTTATACCAGGCGCTGAGATAACCATTGGTGCGAGCGTAAATCTGGGCTTCCGTACTTCCGCGCAAACTTGCCGGCAATACAATTTTTCGGGAAGCCTCGCCCGACCGGGCATGGACGCCGATCACGCTCCGGGTCAGACTGGCGGTATTACGTTGCTGTAGACTTCTGGCTTCAACTTGATTAAGTCCTAATCGCCAGAGAGCGCAGGCCAGGAAAAGCAATAACAGGCAAAAACCGGACCGTTTGGCGACAACCAGGGTTCGTTGCGGATTTTCGACAGTCGGCAGTGGAATCGAAGGAGAATGATGGCTTTGCATATTGGTTTTATTTGGCTAAAAGGATAGTTCGGTTCGCATAGCGGCGATCTAAGCAAAGGTGGGCGCTAGCGAAAACAATCGGGACAAACAGTAGGGTTGATGTTGTGGCGAAAGCCAATCCGCCTATGACCGCACGGCCCAGCGGCGCATTTTGTTCTGCGCCCTCGCCCCAGCCGACAGCCATAGGCAACATGCCGGCTATCATGGCGAAAGCGGTCATCATCACCGGCCGCAAACGGGTAGAGGCTGCTTGCAGGGCTGCCGAAACAGGAGGCACGCCATCGTTTAAACGGCTGCGGGCAAAGGATACCAGCAGGATGCTGTTGGCAGTGACCACGCCCATGGACATGATGCTGCCGGTTAAGGCGGGAATGCTAAGCGTGGTCCCGGTCAGAAACAGCATCCAGGCAATCCCGGCCAGTGCCGCCGGTAAGCCGCAAACGATAATAAACGGATCGAGCCATGACTGAAAATTGATCACCAGCAGCAGGTACAGCAGGACAATTGCGACTGCCAAGCCGCCGGCAAGTCCGATAAATGAACTATGCAGCGTGTCAATCTGGCCTCGCACTGCAAGTTCGACAGCCCGAGGTAATTTGCTTCGAGCCTCTTTAACCAGACGTTCGATTTCAGTGCTGACGGACCCCAAGTCTCTGCCTTCAACATTTGCATACACGTTAAAAACATTATTGGCGTTAAAGTGGGTTACTGCCGCCGGTTGCACCGAACGTTTCAAGCTCACCAGATTGCCGAGCAGTTGCGGCTGATTACTGTTAGCCCCACGCACAGGGGTTTGCATCAGGTCGTCAAGGCTATCCAAATCAAGCGGGTTACCAATGACGCCTATATTAACGGTATTGCCGTTTGCGGGATTAAGCCAATAATTCGGCGTGGTTTGCATGCTGCCGCTTAAGGTTAGCAATAAATTTTGTGCGACATCATAAGCCGATAGCCCAAGCTGTTGGAGCTGTGCGCGATTCATTTCCAGCTCAAGTGCCGGTTTGTTGGTGCGTTGATAAACATGAGCGTCCACAATACCGGGGATTTTCCGGAGACGATTATTCATCTCTATCACTAAAGGCATCACCTCCTCGGGTTTACCGCCGACAAACTGAATATCGATTGGAGCAGGTATGCCGAAATTAAGCGTTTGACTGATTTGATCGGCAGGTTGAAAGAAGAATTCGGTCCCCGGAAAAAGGTTAGGCAATACAGCGCGCAATTCTTTTACATAACCGAGGGAGGGCGAGTGTTCGCCCGGACGCAAAGATATCATGATTTCGGTATCCGCCGTTTCCACGGTACCGGAGTTACCGAATAAGGTATTACGGGTACTGTAAGGTCCGCCGATAATATCCAGAACATCCGCAAGCTCTTCGGTTGGGATGCGATCGCGGATTTCCTTTTCTATTTCATTGATGAGTTCCGGCATTTCTTCTATGCGCGTGCCTGATGGCGCTCGAATATGCAGCCGGATTTGACCGGCGTCCACAGACGGAAACAAATCTTGTCCCAGCAGGGGAACCAGACACATTGATAATAAACAAAAACCAAGAAAGACAGATCCGTAACGAAAACGCTGCTTAAGCAGATGACTCAAAAGCACGGCATAGTGCGCCCGATAAGTTTCAAAACCATTTTCAAAAGCCTGGTGCAATTGTTTAAAATTTGCAGAAATCAAGTTTGCCGGCGTCTGATTTTTGCGTTCACGATGACCGGCCATCATGTACATGACCAGTGTCGGCACCAGCGTACGCGAGAGTAGGTAGGAGGCCAGCATGGCGAATACCACCGCTTCGGCCATCGGCACAAATAAACTGCGAGCGACGCCGGTTAGAAAGAACATTGGAACAAACACAATGCAAATACACAGCGTCGATACAAAGGCCGGCATGGCGATTTCCTGAGCACCGTCCAGAATGGCTTGATGCGGATTTTTACCCATTAACATTTGCCGTTCGATATTTTCAAGTTCGACGGTCGCGTCATCCACCAATATGCCGACAGCCAGCGCCAAGCCGCCCATAGTCATTAAGTTAATGGTTTCGCCGATCAGATACAACACAATCAAGGAACACATAATCGACAGCGGAATTGAGACGGCTATGATGCAGGTACTGCGCCAGTTCCCCAGAAATAGCAGAATCATCGCAGCAGTCAAGCCGGCCGCTATCAGCGCTTCATGCACCACATTGCCTATCGCCGCCTTAACGAACAGCGATTGATCGAACATCAGGCGCATATTGATACCCTCGGGCATCTGCGCAAGCATGGTGGGAATGGCCTGTTTTACAAAATCGACCACATCCAGGGTCGATACGCTGCCCACTTTAAAAATGGAATTGAGAATGCCGCGCTCGCCGTTTTGGCGGGCAATGGTAGTTTGTGGCGAAGCGCCATCCCGGACATTGGCTACATCGCGCATCAAGGTGGTAGCGCCATTAAACGTGCGCACCGGTATATCGCCCATGCGCGGAATAGTCGGTATTGCGCCATTCAGCATCACGTCGTATTCCGTCGAGCCGACTTTTATGGTACCGGTCGGCAAAATCAGATTTTGCTGGCCCAGGGCATTGGTCAGGTCGTTCGGAGAGAGGCCGCGAGCAAGCAGGGCCGACGGGTTAACATCGGCGGTAATCTGCCTGCTCTTCGATCCGAAGGGGCTGGTAACAGCCACTCCACGTTTGGATTGCAGGATATTTCTCACGACATTATTGGTAAAATCGTTAACATCCGTCTCCGGCACCGTGCTGCTGGAAATACCCAATTGCACCAGGGGCAGATCGGATGCAGAGTACTGGATAACTTGCGGCGGCGCGGTATTTGGCGGCAAAGAACGGTAAACCGAGTTACTGCTGGACATAACCTGCGCGAGTGCCGTACGAATATCGACACCCTGATGAAAAAACACTTTAATGATAGCCGCGCCGGTTATCGATACCGATTCGCTGTGTTCAATACCGTCGATCAGCGACATCGAACGTTCGACGTTGCCGGTCAAACGGTCGGAAATTTCTTTGGAATTCATGCCCTTGTAGTCCCAAAGCATAGCGACTACCGGTATGTCTATATCCGGAAAAATATCGGTAGACATATTCCGCAGCACAAAAGGCGTGGACAAAATAATAAGCAGAGCCGTGACAACGAATGTATACGGGCGGCGGAGGGCAATTTGAACGATCCACATGGATTTCTCGGGAGAGTCGATTAATTAATGAGCCTGTTATCAAATATCTTTTGACCCGATCAAGCTAAAAAAAACCTCAACAATGCTCCCTGAGAAGTCAGCGCCGAACTTTCGCTCCGTGGGGCGCCGATGTGGTTCGGCCAGGCAAAGGGCATAGGGTTTTTATACTCCCCTCGCCGAGCGAGAGAAGTATAAAATCAGGTTTATTTTGTTTCTTAAAAAAGAACGCCGGCATTCTTCTCAGCTTATTCAAGGTTCTAATCTGCGCCCTAAGCCAGAACGATCGCGGGTTCGCCATTCAACTTTTTTTGCCCGCCTCCGTTCGGCAACATACCGTAAAGGCTGAGTTTATGCCTTAATACATTGCGGCTGATATCCAATAAGCGCGCGGTTTGCACCTGATTTCCCTCGCAATACTGAAAAGCGGTGCGGATGACGGTTTCTTCGATAACATCGAACAACTTAGGCGGCGCTTGTTCGCATAATCTAAGTAATGCGCTTTCCAAAGTGGAGGTCAACACCACCGGACCAACTTCCAGGGTTCTGGCGCCGGACAGTTTAAAATCCTCAGGACGCAATCGGTCACCGGGGCAGACCAGCAGCGCTCTATGGATAGCATTCTCCAACTCGCGAATATTGCCGGGCCAATCGTAATTCAGCAATACCAGCTCAGTGGCCGGAGACAGCCTGATCTCGCCGCAGCCCAGGCGATCCCCGTATATTTTCAAGAAGTGCCTGGTCAAGGGCAGAATATCGCCGGGCCTGTCTCGTAACGGCGCCAGATGAATGGCCGCGACATTGAAGCGGTAATAGAGATCGGCACGGAAATGCGATGCGGCAACCGCCTCTTCCAGATTGACATTGGTTGCGGCGATAATCCTGACATCGACCGGCACCGGTTGCCTGGAACCTACTTTAACAACCTCGCGTTCCTGCAACACCCGTAACAGCTTGGCCTGCAAGCCCAAAGGCAAATCGCCCACCTCGTCGAGAAACAGGCTGCCTTTATTAGCGGTCTCGAACCAGCCTTCCTTGGTTGCCACCGCGCCGGTAAACGCGCCTTTCTCATGGCCGAACAATTCGCTTTCGATGAGGTTTTCACTAAGCGCCGCACAATTTAAAGCGCCAAAAGTGCCGTGCCGGCGTTTGCTGAGTGCGTGAATGTGACGCGCCACCAACTCTTTGCCGGTGCCGGTTTCACCGATGATCAACACCGTAGCGTCGCTAGGCGCGATGCGTTCGATTTGATCCAGCAAGCGCCGCGAAACCGGATCCTCGAAAACCAATGCCGACGCCCGGACTGAAAGCGACAACGAACGAGCTTGCAGTTCATCAAAAGCTAATAATGTCATGCTTGTTCCTCTCTTGTTACGAACAGCTCAATGACTGCCGATAAGAAAATATCCATCAAAATTCCCCTAGTTTATTCATCCTAAATTTCAGCGCTACCCTTTCCCGAATGGCGCTGAGTGTTTAAATATCAATTAGCTTTTCCAGGTTAGCAGCACCGCTTTCAGGCAAAAAAAAGCCAGCGGTCTCTAGTAAGACACACTGGCTTCCGGCGATCCGGTCAGCATTCATCAAGTTTTACACGGCATTGCTGCCGTTAAAACTAAACCCTTGCAACATATACAGCATATATCATGCCACAACTTCAATGCCTATTGACAGCCATTCGCTGGAGGTACGACAGCAGATGTGCTGGTATTTAAGTAATTTCTGCTGATTATATGTTGATATATCAACAATTGCTATTCCGGATTGCTGACATCCATGCACCCCTCACATCCGGGTTTGACAGCGGCAAGGCCTATCCGTGGACGCCTTGAATACATCCACGTACCATTTTGTATACCCTCAAGTTGCAGCACCTATCAAACAATTTTATTGTTTCAATAAGGTTGTTTTGTTTGAGACCGGATGATAATCTTCGAGAGTACAAACCCTATAAAGACACACGAGGGGCCTTTTTTGATGCAAAGCTACGAAACTGACGTAATAGCATGGGCAAATGAACAAGCGGCGCTTATTCGTTCCGGCCGCTTTGAGTTGCTCGACCTGGAACACATTGCCGATGAGATTGAAGACGTGGGTAAAAGCGAACGGCGCGAATTAAGACATCGAATGGCGAATTTGCTGGCTCATATGCTGAAATGGCAATACCAAACAGGCTACCAAGGCAATAGCTGGAGACGGACAATCAGGGAGCAAAGACGGGGGGTTGCCGGCTGCCTGAAGGAAACCCCAAGCCTTAAGGTTGATCTTGGCCAGCCTGACTGGTGGGAATGGGTATGGTCTGACGCCATTGAAATCGCGGTTCGAGAAACGGGATTAGATTGTTTCCCCGAATCCTGCCCCTGGGATTTAGAGCAAGTCATGAACCCTGACTTCTGGCCGGAATAAATGGCATTGTGTGGTTGAGCGCGGGTTTCCAACCTACACGGCTATCAACCTTGAACAGGTTACCATCTTATGAAAATTGACAGCCTTGACCACTTGGTGTTGACCGTCAAAGACATCGACGCCAGCGTGTCTTTCTATTCGAAAGCATTGGGTATGACGGTCGTTACTTTTGGCCATGAGCGGTTTGGGCAGTGGTTGATGTCGATACCCGGCGATTTGAAGGCAAAGCCGAGAAAATCAATATCACCCTACCGAAAATGCTTTTGGCAAAAGCG
>CAVXZR010000031.1:0-7485 GCA_963765965.1 uncultured Pseudomonadota bacterium | reverse complement strand
GAATCGGTTCGGCTTGGGTAAGCAAGGGAAAAGCAAAGACCTATCCTTTCAAAGCGATTTCATAAACTGGTTGAAGGCGCAACTGCAACGGGGCTTGGTACCGGATTTGCCGCTCAGGATGATTTATTATTCTTCCCGCAAATCCTATCTCGATATGCCGATCACGGAATTTAAGGCTTTGTTGGACGCCGTTAAACAGATCCGGCATATGGAAAAGTGGGAAAACCAGCTGTTGACCGGTACAGGCAAGCGCAGTTTCCCTGCCCTGGAGGCAAAAATGTTGGCCGGTATGCGCAAGCATTTCGATACCGATTATATGTTGGAGAACTGGGCGGAAGACTATGCTAAAGATATGGAGGCGGCTGACGCTAACGCGGCGCAGTGGGCTTTGACGATGGACGGCGGCGAACGGGACGGGCCGGTATGGGATTATATGATCCGTCCCTGCCTGCAGAGCCGGCAGTCCGAGAATAGTTTTCGCGCTCAGGCGGTGCGGAGCTTGTCCGCGCTATTGGACCCGGTTTTTAAGCGGGGCAAGATGTCCGGCAAAGGTATTTACTTCCCCGGTATCGAGCGGAGTTTAAATCGGGAAATGCGGCTGGTAGTGGCCTTGAATACCGGTAACGAAGGCAATTTAGACGCCCTGTTAGCCGGCGAAGGCTGGCATTTTCAGCAGATCGTGCCGGTGCTGGATAGTTTGAGTAGCGAAGACTGGCAGGCGGTGCAGCGGATTTGGGATTATTTCGACACGCTGCGTCCGGCCATTGCCGAAAACCAGCGGCGAATTTACGGCAGCGCCCCGCGCTGGCTGCAACTAAGGCCCCGGCAGCAGGCGGCTAAGACAGCCGCCGGCGCCCGCGTGCAACTGTCATTGCGCGGCGGATTTTATCCGCTGCAATTTAAACCCGTGCCTGAACGTGAAATCAATGCGGAGGATATTTCCTTCACTACCCGGCTGAGTTTTTTTAAGCCTTACGATCCCTTGCCGGAAAACCGGCCATTGCTTTATTCCTTATCCGGTCTGTATAGCGGCTGTAATGAAATCATTCATGACCTGGTCTGGCATGAAAGCCTGATCGACATGAAACGCTTCGTGAACTCCAAAAACATTAAAACCTATTATGAAGAGGAATTCGGGCCGTACGATTTGGTCGATATTGCCGACTGGCTGGACAATCTCGCAAAAGGCGGCAAGCGTATCGTATACGCGAACGAGGGGGCTTTCGCCGATCTGCGGAAAAGCGTTATTGCCGCCGGGCTGGGATACAAAGCGATGTTAGAGGCGCTAAAGTTGCTGGGGTTTCCGCAGGCCGTGGAGAAATACAGCTTTAACGTGCTGGCAAACAATATAGTGTATTTGATAGACGATTTGCCGGGGGGGCTGGCGCATGTGTATAAAAAATCGGCCTTTATGCTGGAACGAAGCCAAAAGGAAAGTCGGCAACTGGAGGAATTGGGACAGCGCCGCCGGCAGCGGTTTGCCTTTCAGACCATTGCCGATTTGCTGATCCTGCATGCCCGGCAATTTAACGATGCGCCGATCTGGATTACGGCTTATCAACTCATGATGCAAGACGATCACCCCGAAGCGGCCGCGGTGGCGCAGGCCGATAGCGTAGTGGCGGCGCTATCCCCGGAAAGGGAGAAATATCCGGCCCGCAACCCGGCCCTGCTGGAACTTTGCAAAGTTTTTTACAGCTATATCAAAACCGCCAACAGTTTCGGCTCAACGCCGGAGCTTAACGCAAACCGGCGTATGCAATTGGCGGCGGATTACCTGTTCAAATATTCCCTATTCCTGATGTTGGGCAATACGGGCAAGAACGATCTAACGCCCGGCGAAACGAATCCCGACTGGCTGACTCTGGCAAACGCGGCTGTGGACAAGCAGCTTGACCAGCACATGCCCTTGATGGTGTCGCTGAGAGAGATTGAAGAAGACATGGCATCGCTGGGCGGCGACTTGCCGAAAGCGCTGGCAGGGCTGGAAGCCAGGCAGGGCCAGGTTGCCGGGCAGGCGGCAGGTAAAGGCGGGACTCAATCGCCGCAGGCTGTTGCCAGTGGCGGCGCTATTGACGAGGGGTTTTGGCGGGCTGCGGTGAAGTTGATTAGGGGAATTGAGGAATAATGCGGGTGAAAGCGGTCGTTGGCTGTCTCGGTTGGTTGGATAATCCGGCGGATATCTTGCAATCGAGGGCTTGGCGGATCGCCTATCGGCATCCACCCTACGGTCCTTTGCTCCCGGTCATCAGGCTGTAAAAAATATAAGCGATAATGTACAGTAAACGATTTTCTACGTTTCATAACCATTTCAATTGAAGGTGTACTATGAGCATTGATGTCATTTTTCTGCAAGAAAAACAACAAATAGCCAATCAGGCGCAGATCGCTGCCCAGGCCTTGGCAGATTTTATTCAGGCTGCGCAAAAAACCGTGCATATTGCCGCCTATCACTTTGCCTTTAAAGATCAATCGCTGATCGATCCGCTGGTTAAAGCCCTGACGGATTGCGTTAGCCGGAATGTTGAAGTTCAGATCGCTTATTATTATGAACACAAAAGCGAACCCCGCGATTCGGGCGGCGTGTCTAACCCAACCGGTACCGAAGCCTTTCTAACCGGCATTACCAACGGCCTGAATATAGAAATCAGGCCGGTTCACGGCAGTCACCTGATGCATAGTAAATACGTCATCAGAGACGGGCACACCGAAAATGCGGCGGTCTGGACCGGCTCCACCAATTTTACCGATGGCGCCTTTAAAGACATGGAAAACAATGTCGTCAAGGTCGCTGCGCCGGAACTCTGCGCATATTATGAAAACGACTTTAACGAGCTTTGGGATAATCAGGATATAAAAGGTAGCGGTGCAGGCGCGCTGGATTCCGGCACGATAGCGCTTGACGGCGCCAAAATCACGGTGGAATTTTCGCCTGGAAAAGGCAAGGATATGGATCAATTGATAGCCGAACAGATTCATCTTGCCCAAAGCAGGGTGAAAGTCAGTTCCATGGTGTTGTCGTCGGAAACCATATTAACCGAACTGGCCAATGCTGCACAAAATGCGCAGATAGCCTTCGGCGGTATTTACGACGGTCCCGAAACCGAAGGGGCTTTGAGCAGAGCCACCGGCGACACGCCGGCGCTATTCGCTTCCTTCAAGGATAAGCTGGTCAGAAAGGATTCTCGCCATTTCAATCCGCAGGCGCCGAATGCCGATTACAACTATATGCATAACAAGATCGTGGTATGCGATGACACCGTTGTCACCGGCAGCTTTAATTTCTCGCATAATGCCACCATGAATGCCGAAAATATTCTGGTCATACAAAGCAAAGAGTGGGCGGATAAGTACAGCGATTATATTGATAGGCTTGTGGATATATATAAATAACCCTTATTGGGCGCATCGGTGTCCGGCCGATGCGCCTGCCTTCGCCGGAAGATCTTACCCGGTCACCAACTTGGCTTTTTCTTTAGCCACGCCTATTGCCGCTATCGCCCCGGCATTGAAATTTAGAAAGTCGGTTTCGATGCCGTCCGAAAATATCACGCCGTTGTTGGGCATAAACGATTCTAAAACCAGTTTTTTCTCGCCGCTCAATACGCCTGCGATTAGACCGGTTTGGGTTTTTTTGCTTTGAAACGGCTCTCTAACCGCAAACATCAATTGATCGTCTTTTAGCTTTGCCCGTTTCTTTTTCGCCGCATCGTTTTCGATGAATTGCTGCATGCCGTAGGTCATGTTGAATATAGAGCTTAACCAGCCGGTGGAACCGGCTTGGGTGAAGACGATGATGCCGGATGACGATTGTTCTTCGCTTTTATTGTTATAGGTGATTTTATAACGGGCGGAAACATGCGAAGACGCGCCGATGAACAAGTCGTTAAACGCCAATAAGCGCTGGCCGTCATTTAAAACCGCTTCGGCAAAGGTAATGATTTTGGAGTTGTAATGATCGCCTATGACCTTTTCCACCGCAGCAATAAAACTAAGCGGAGTGAACGGCAGCAAAAAACCGTCATAGCGGGACGCATCAGGGTTGACGGCTATGATCGGCAATTCGTTCACATACTTTGCTGTGTTGGCCACCAAGCCGTCCTGACCGATGACAATCACTAACTGGGTTTTGTTAAATAAAAAGGAGGGCAAAAAGTTTCGCTCTACAATTTTATTCTTAAGCACTTTGGAAAGCTGGCGCTGCATTACGGACAGGGAATCGTGGAAAACATCGTGTTCCAGTTGATAATCCTGAAAATTGCCGCCGGAGCGTTCGATAAAAAACCGGGCCTGGTTTTTGGTATTGAACCGCTCGATCAACAGCTCCAGGCGGGTTTTGTTTTTGACGATAATGGCATATTCAATGCTCATTTTTTGTCTTTTTTATCGCCGATAAGGGCTTCCAATAGATCGGGGCTGATATTTAATTGCCCGATTTTATCGGCATTTTCCGCCAGTTGCCTAAAGGCCAGCGCAATATTGAATTTCGGATCGGGATTGTTATTCAGCGCAGTGATCAATTTCCAATCCATTTTATGGTAGGGCTTAAGCGTGGTGTCGATTACATAACCCTTGGCATCGGCTTCGCGCATTTCATTAGCGGTTTGTTGATCCAGTAACAGTTTGCGTTGCATTTCCACTGCGATGTCGGCCTGAACTTTCATTTCCCGCAACTTGCGATCGTTCTCGGCTTTTTGCATTTCGGCCTCCATCTTTTTTTTCATCGATCTGCTTTTTCTTTTTCCTCCACAGCAATTTCGGTATTCAACTCGGATTCTTTGATTTTTCGCTCCTGCTCCACCGCAAAGTTTCTGCGGGAGTAAACGGCTTGATCCGCTTCTTGCGACAGTTTTTCGCGGGTTTCAGTCTCCAGCGCTCTAGCCATTTCCGGCGTGGCTTTTATCGCCAGGATATTCACCGTCAAAATCTGTATGCCAAGAATGGCGATGGCTTGAGAGGTTTTTAATCCTTCGGTAATGTTGGTTTCGATGGCTTTGGCGGAACGAATCGAATCTTTTAGACCCAAGCCATGAATAAAAAACGAGGTGGCGGTTTGTGCCTCATTGATAATGCGCTGGTTTAATTTTTCAATATCGTTTTTTTTGTAAATGCCTCTGCTGTCGACGGTCAGGTCCAATAATTCCGCCAACAGCTCCGGATTGCCGATTTTGTAAGTAACCTGTCCCTGAATCGAAATGTTTTGGTAGTCGTTAGTGGTCTCCTCGAAAATAAATGGCAAATCGTTACTGCCCATAGGTATAGCAACAATAGAGCTATTCGGGGAAAAATAAAAAAACGACAGCCCCCGGCCTTTTTTGACGGCTTTGCCATTTTTAAAATGTATCGCAAAAGTGGTTAAATCGAACTTGATATGGCTAATTCCAAACATGGCGTTTATCCTTTTAAGGAGCGATTTAGGCTGATATTCTTAAGGGGAATTCTACTGCACATTTTGTTGCCCCCCAAGCGCCGATTTTGGGTGTTCCATGACCTGTAGGGCGGAACCTGAAAGGGTTCCGCCAATTCGAAGCCGGTGAGCGTTCGGATGGTTTGTTTAAGATGATCGGTAGGAAAAATTGCCGGTTTGTCGATGACCCGCGAATGGTGGATCGCCTGTCGGCATCCACCCTACGTTTTTTATGCTGAGTAATGTTCTTCGCTTATTTCATGGCAAAGGCCAATCAAAATTTCTTCGGGAACTCTTTCCGTTCTAATGGGGCGCCGGGAACCGATAATTTGCTTTGGGCTTCCGGGTCGGCATAACGGGCCAGCAATAGCCAACCTTCGCCGTTACGTTTCCAAACATCGACAATAAATAAACCTGCTTTGTTGCGTTCCGCCCATTTGAAACTCACCACGATGATGTCGCCCAGTTCGCGGGCGGCCATTTGCGAAATGGTCAGCGCAGGTAAGTTTTTGCCCTGTTTGGCGTATTCTTCCAGCCAGTCTTGCCGTGGGATAGGCGTGCCGGGCCGGCTGCCGATTCTTTGTTCGAAATCGTCCCTGACCAATTCATCGACACGAGCGCTATCCCCCTGGCGAAGGGCCTGATCCAGTTCTGCTTCCAATTCCAGGAAAACTTTCACCAGGCGGGTCATGACCGGAATAAAGCTTGGGATTTCAGAGCCTGCCGCAGGCTGCATGGGTTCGGCAGCTAACGTCAAGGAACACGGCAATAATAGGCTGAAAGCAAGCAATCTTAAAAATTGTTTTCTCATTACTTCCTCACATAGTTAATTGATAACCATTCAGCAATTTTATAAGGCAAAGCCTGAACAAAGTGCAGCGCATCAAATCGCGAAAGATGCGTCTCCTGACGCCGGCAGCATCCTATGCACGGTTTATTTGTAAATTACCGCGAACCCGCCGAAACCGGCGGGCCGGATTCGATAAGGCTTAATGGCTTAAAGCGCAAAAACCGTTAAGCGTACCGTTTTGGGCATTGACCCAGTTTTGTTGGATCAGAAAATCGCTGCTGCCCAGTTGTACATTGGCCCTGCTTCCGTTCGGAGCGGCAAAAGTTGAGCCAAAGGTCCAGGCGCATTTATCCGCGTTCTCCATCCCGCTATTATCATACCAAGCCCTTAAAGTCGGGTCGGTGACCGACTCCTCCAGTTCATGGGTAACGACGCTGGCCATGGCGTCCGCGCCTGGGTTGCCGTTCGGCGAAACGCTAGCTTGAACGCTACAGGAATTCGGGCATTGTTGTGATCCATCGCCGACGAAAGCATATTTGATAGTCGTAGCGCCTAGCGTGCCGGCGCTATGCCAGCCGCAGTAGGTGGTACAAAACCCGGAGCTTTCTTTGACGTCTTTGGAAGTCAGCACGAAATAAACGCCGTTGCTGTCTTTTGGCAATCTGCCCGAGTTGATGGCATTGGCCACCACTGAGCCGACGCTTGTATCGGATAGCGTAGTTCCTTGCGAATAATTGTCCGTAGTCGAGCCTTTATAAGCGACTGAGTTTACAATTTGAGTGGCGCTGGTACTGTAGGTGGTATTGATATTGAAATAGGGCGAGCCGCCGATGTTTTGAGCAAGATTCTCCAGAATGGCAGGCGCGGTATCACCGCTCCAATTGCCGTACCAAATGTAATAAACATTGGTCGTGCCTCCCATAACAGGGCCGCCGTGATAATAAATGCCGTAACCGGTTGCGGTCGGGGTGGGTATTCTGCCGGTTATTCTGGCATTGCCGTTGCCGGGATTATTCGGCTCGGAGCGATGCGGCGCATTGTTGTCCGGTTTGCCGTGTCCTTGGCCGGTGGGCGTCCAGTCAAGATTGTTTCCCTCTTCGTCTCTATCGCGAACGCCGCCGGCCTGAACGGAGGCCATGAAAATCAGGCCCAGGCATAGAGTGATTGCTTGCTTCAAGAAAAGCGGTTTCTTCATAAGGATAGTCTCCTAAAAAAATAATATTAAATATTTTGAACTTCAATAAACTATTCGGTGTATTTTATTTAAATAGTATCTAATTAAAAATCT
>CAVXZR010000030.1:0-19539 GCA_963765965.1 uncultured Pseudomonadota bacterium | reverse complement strand
ATGGCATCCAACGCCAGAATGCCTGCAAAACACAATAGATATTCGGGATGTTCCGGATAGTGCAGACAAGCCGCCAAGGGTTGCCGCCAATATAAGATGACAGCAAAAAACGCCAGGTTTATCAGCGTTAAAAAGCTCAGGGCACTGGCATACACTGACTGGACATTAGAATCCTGCTGTTGCCGGAAACGGAAATAGCCGGTTTCAAGGCCGAACACCAGCAATACCGCAAAAAATCCCGCATACGCATAAAACTCCGACACCACGCCGTATTCGCCGGTCGTAAAGGTATACGTGTAAAGCGGTACCAGAAGATAATTAAGGAAGCGGCCAAAAATGCTGCTAAGGCCGTATATCGCTGTCTGGGAAATAAGTTGGCGTAATGGGTTCAAGCGAAGCTGTTTCCTGAAAAAGCGGCACGAATGCCTGACTATGCCGCAACTGCGGCGGCCTCAACAAGCCCTATAGGATGTGCTGAGCGATAGCAAAACGCATCTTCCGCGAAAGATGCGCCTCATTACGTCGGCAGCATCCTATAAGCCTTTCCGATCTTTGCCGAATAGTTAAATTTTGTGGAAAATCAAATCCCAAACCCCGTGGCCTAAAGCAAGTCCGCGATTTTCGAATTTAGTCAATGGCCGATAATTCGGGCGAGGACAAAAATCCTGGCTGGGACTGAAATTTCTCAAACCATGGCCTGCCGACAATATCCCCAGCATGTCCTTGGCATAATGCTCCCAATCGGTCGCCGCATGAAAATAACCGCCAACCGCCAGCTTTTTATTCAGCAACTCTACAAAGCTTGGCCGAACGATTCGACGTTTATGATGGCGGCGTTTCTGCCAGGGATCCGGAAAAAACAGATGGACGCCGGCGAGGCTATGATTGGGAATTTTTTGTTCCAGAATCTCTATAGCATCGTGATGGTAAATTCTGACATTTGCAATGCCGCGCTGTTCCAGCAACATTAGCAGATGACCGACACCGGGCCTATGTACTTCTATACCCAGATAATTCAACTCGGGATTAGCTTCCGCCATATCGGCCAGACTATTACCGTTACCGAAGCCGATTTCGACTATTAATGGTGCCTGTCGTCCGAATATCCGGGAAAAATCGACATCAAACTGCGCCGGCAGGCAATATTTTTGCCAATAGCTATCCAAAGCCAGCTTCTGTCCGGCGGTAGCCCGGCCTTGGCGGCGGATATAGCTACGAATTCGGGAAGGATCGATTTTTTGTGGATTAGTCATTGCTGGAAAAATTGTTGGCCGGATGTGCATCCGGCAAAACCATGTTTCAATTTCTATAAAAGTCGTCGATGATCGTTGGCTATGCACTGCATATCTTCAAGCTTTCGGCAAAGAATAAGCTAACTGTAGCGGAACGCCCAAATGGTATGCGGTGCATACCCTACATCTCTTCCTGCAAACCTAGTGTTCATTTTATAAAAATCGTAAATGACATTAGGTTCGTACATCCTCAATGAAATCCCTGCTACAAAAACAACCCATCGATCGGCGAAGACGCCGAAGCAAACCGTTTACGCGGCATCCGCCCGGCTAGAAACGCATCGCGGCCGGCTTCTATGCCTTTTCTCATGGCCGTTGCCATCAGCACCGGATTTTTAGCGGCGGCAATCGCCGTGTTCATCAATACGCCATCGCAGCCCAGCTCCATGGCGATAGCTGCATCGGAGGCCGTGCCGACACCGGCGTTGACAAGAATCGGCACCTTGGCGTTTTCGACTATGGTCAGGATATTGTAAGGGTTACGAATACCCAGCCCGGAACCGATCGGCGCTGCCAGCGGCATGACCGCTATACAACCTATATTCTCCAGCCGTTTTGCGGCAATAGGATCATCGTTTGTATAGACCATGACATCAAAGCCGTCCTTTACCAGTAAATCGGCAGCGACAAAGGTTTCGGCGACGTCGGGAAACAGGGTCAACTGATCGGCCAACACTTCAAGCTTCACCAAATTGTGCCCACCCAATAATTCGCGAGCCAAACGGCAGGTTCTCACCGCATCCTCGGCAGTATAACAACCCGCCGTATTGGGGAGAATAGTGTATTTGTCCGGCGAAATCACATCCAGCAAATTGGCTTCCCCCGGATTCTGACCGATATTGGTGCGGCGTATCGCGACCGTAACAATCTCCGCACCGCTGGCTTCAATTGCCAGCCGGGTCTCTTCCATATCCTTGTATTTACCGGTACCGACCAGCAAGCGCGAACGATAGTGTTTTCCAGCCAGCGTAAAATAATCGGCCTCACCGCCGCCGATAGCCTGTACGATTTCCAAACGGTCGGACTCCTGCAAACGCTGACTGCTATGCTGATGAAACGGCAGAATTTCTTTATTAAACTCCACGGCGATACGTTTGCCGGCCAAACCCAAATCGGCTATCACCTCAGCAACCGTGATATTGTCGGCATATTCACGAGTGTCGCCATTGACCTGTATTTTCATGCTTTGAACCTTAGTTTTTTGTTGCGGAACGTCGAAGTTGAACGGCAACAGCCAGCTCATTCAGTAATTTGACGCTGTCATCCCAACCCAGACAGGGATCTGTAATGCTTTGCCCGAACACCAACGGTTTATCGCCATCGACATCCTGCCGGTCAGCAACCAGATGGCTTTCCGCCATCACGCCGATAATGCGTTTGTCGCCGTTCGCAATCTGTCCGGCCACATCCTTGGACACCAGCATCTGTCTTTCGTATTTTTTCTGGCAATTCGCATGGCTGAAATCTATCATGATATTCGGGCTCAGGCCTGCAGACTGTAGTCCTTCGGCGACCTGCTCAACGCTGACCTCATCGTAATTCGGGCGATTATTTCCGCCTCTAAGTATGATATGGGCGTCTTCGTTGCCGCGTGTCGAGAAAATAGCCGAACGGCCTTCCTTCGTCAGAGACAAAAAATGATGCGGACTCATCGCGGAATTAATGGCGTCGATTGCGATTTTGATGCCGCCGTCGGTGGCATTCTTAAAACCGACCGGACAGGATAAACCGGACGCCAGTTCCCTGTGTACCTGGCTTTCTGTCGTTCTGGCACCTATCGCTCCCCAGGAAATCAGGTCGGAAACATATTGCGGCGTAATCAAATCCAAATATTCTGTTGCCGCCGGCACCTGAAGATTGTTAACATCGGCCAATAATTTCCGGGCCAGGCGCAAGCCTTTATTTATGTTAAAGCTGGAATTCAGGTCGGGGTCGTTGATCAGCCCCTTCCAGCCTACTGTGGTGCGAGGTTTTTCAAAATACACCCGCATAACAATCAGCAAATCGTCCCGCAAATCATTCATGACAACCTTAAGACGCGTGGCATATTCGACAGCCGCATCAGGGTCGTGAATCGAGCATGGACCGATAACAACCAGCAGACGGTCATCTTCACCGGTTAGAATGTTGTGGATGGCAGCCCGGGTTTCCAGAATCGTCGCCGCGGCCACATCGGTCATCGGAATCTCATCGTGAACATGAATTGGCGGCACCACTTCCTGGATTGCGCAAATCCTTAAATCATCGGTGTTATAGTTAATTTGCATGACACTTGGCAATTAGCATTAAATAATAGATAGAAACGACTATTCTAACCATTTTAAGTAAAGCAGTGTTACAAAGTGAAGATTTCAGCGCCAGGAGTGAATCAAAATGTCACAGATTCGAACGACTAGTCACTGTCTAACCGTGTGTTTGGCAGAATCATTCCAGTTTTCTGAATTGCGGGAAAAACTGCTGGAAAGCACACGTACCCAAGTATTTAGAAATGCGCTGATCATCGATTACAAAGACGGCTGTTCCATTGTGTTTACCTATGGCGTAGTCGTGCACTGGAATATCAGTCTCGATGACCGGCGTGCTTTGCAGAGTTTATTGCTGGAGTATGCCGTCAAGCCTGACAAGAATCCGCAGGAGGATAATTTCAGTTACGAAACCGGCTGCGAACATGACCGCTTCCAATACGATCATATCGAATTACGTTCAGGCGATTTCAAGGTACTGCTGGCAATGTCGCATGCGATGGGGCAATCGATTAAACTGGCAGCTTTCGAAGGTCATGCTATCGATACCATTCAAGCCACCAGCCATCTGCCGGAATCGCTGGCCCGCGAAGGCAAAATAAAACTGAATCGCAAAGCGATGGCCAAAATTCGCGGTCAGCTATTTTTGACAAAAAGCGACATTATTCTTAATTACGACTTGCTGGATACCCCGGAGTTTTTCTGGGAACATCCTGAATATCAGGGCATCTACTCGATGGCGGCCAATTATCTGGAAATCAAACAACGCACCGATGTGCTGTCGAAAAAACTGGAAACCATCCACGAACTCCTGGAAATGCTTGCCGACGAACAAAAACATTTGCATTCTTCTATCCTGGAATGGATCATCATCTGGTTGATCGCGGTAGAAATTGCCATGTCAATATTCAATAAAATGCTTCATGTATGAAGGCGTAAGGTATGCAATGCATACCCTACACACTAACCCGACGCAGTTGAAATAGGCCCGTCTAGCTGCCTGAGCTTAAACCGCGTTTTAATCATACTCGCCATCGTCTATATACTTTTAGCCTCTATCAGTTAATGATAGAATCTACATTTTTTATTTAATTTTTAGAACCATACGGCTAATCGCGCAACCCTTCGGACTCTTTGGTTGTTCGCTTCCCTGTCGGCAATACTGTAACCAACGCACGAATGCAGCGCACAAAACATCATGACTATGGATTATAAACAAACACTGAATCTCCCCAACACCGAGTTTGCGATGAAGGCCAATCTGGCGCAGCGCGAGCCGGAAATGCTGAAACTATGGAACGAGAATCAGCTTTATCAAAAAATAAGGGCACAATGTGCCGGCCGCCCAAAATTCGTGTTACATGACGGCCCTCCATACGCCAATGGCGCAATTCACATCGGTCATGCAGTCAACAAGGTTTTGAAAGACATTATCATCAAATCCAAAACGCTTAGCGGTTTCGATGCGCCTTATGTGCCGGGCTGGGATTGTCACGGCTTGCCAATTGAGTTGATGGTGGAAAAAAATATCGGCAAAGCCGGAGTAAAGGTCAGCCATGCCGAATTCCGCAAGGAATGCCGGGCCTATGCCACAAAACAGGTCAATATCCAGAAAGAAGAATTCATACGTCTTGGCGTATTGGGCGACTGGGAAAACCCTTATCTGACCATGGATTTCGCCTTCGAAGCCGACATTGTCCGGGCACTGGGAAAAATCGCCGCCAAAGGCCATCTCAGCCAGGGCGCCAAACCGGTACATTGGTGTACCGATTGCGGTTCGGCTCTCGCAGAAGCGGAAGTGGAATACGAAGACAAGCATTCCCCTGCTATCGATGTTCGCTTCCAAGTAATTGACGAACATGCCTTTATGGCCTGCTGCCACCATGCTCCTGCGCATGAAGGCAAAGGCCCGCTGTCCGTGGTGATCTGGACGACCACGCCGTGGACCTTGCCTGCCAATCAGGCCGTCGCGTTAAATGCCGAACTTGAGTACGCTGTAGTGCAATGTGAAATCGACGGTCAATCCGAGCGTATTCTGGTTGCCGAGCAGCTATTGAAAGACGTCGTGCTCCGCTACGGCATAGGCGAACATCACATTGTCGGCTATTGCAAAGGCAGCGCACTGGAGCATCAACTGTTACAACATCCTTTTTATGACCGGCAGGTGCCGATCATACTTGGCGATCACGTCACCATTGACGCAGGTACCGGCGCGGTACATACCGCCCCCGGTCATGGCCAGGAAGACTATGTGGTCGGCATGAAATACAATTTACCGGTAGATAATCCGGTCGGTAATAATGGCGTGTTTCTGCCCAATACCGAACTTTTTGCCGGGCTACATGTATTTACCGCCAACGACAAAGTACTGGAAGTGTTACGCGAACGCGGAAAACTATTGCATCATCACGCGCTGTTGCATAGCTACCCGCATTGTTGGCGCCACAAAACCCCGATTATCTTCCGCGCCACACCGCAATGGTTTATTGCCATGGATAAAAACCGGCTGCGGGAAACGGCTTTAAATGAAGTTAAACGCGTGGACTGGATACCTGACTGGGGACAAGCCCGCATCGAAAGCATGATCGGCAATCGTCCGGACTGGTGCATTTCCAGACAACGCACCTGGGGGGTACCGATTGCGTTTTTCGTGCACAAAGAAAGCGGCGAACTGCATCCGCGTAGCGCAGACCTGATCGAACAGATTGCACAACGCATCGAAAAACAAGGAATCGATGCCTGGTTCGAACTGGAGGCGGCCGAACTCATCGGGGGCGATGCCGAACATTACCAAAAAATGACGGATACGCTGGATGTCTGGTTCGATTCCGGCGTTACCCATTCGGCGGTGTTGGACCGCCGCGAGGACCTGCGCTTCCCGGCCGACTTGTATCTGGAAGGCTCCGACCAGCATCGCGGCTGGTTCCAATCCTCTCTGCTGGCTTCGGTAGCGATGAACGATGTCGCTCCCTACAAAGAAGTACTGACCCACGGCTTTACTGTCGATGCCGACGGCAAGAAAATGTCGAAATCCAAAGGTAACGTCGTACTTCCGCAAACGGTCATGAAATCGCTGGGTGCAGATGTTTTGCGCTTATGGGTGGCCGGTACCGATTACCGGAGCGAAATGTCGGTTTCCGATGAAATTCTGAAACGCACAGCCGACGCTTACCGCCGCATGCGCAATACCGCGCGTTTTTTACTTTCCAATCTTGCCGGTTTCGATCCGGAGCAACACGCCGTTGCCTCCGGCGACATGCTGGCCCTGGATCGCTGGGCAGTAGACAAAGCCTATCAATTGCAGATTGAAATCAAGGAGGCTTACCAAACCTATCAATTCCAGAGCATTTACCAAAAAGTTCTAAACTTTTGCAGTATCGATCTCGGCGGTTTTTATCTGGATATCATCAAAGATCGCCAGTACACGGCCAAAGCCGATTGCCTGGCTAGACGCTCGGCGCAAACCGCCATGTACCATGTCATCGAAGCATTGGTTCGCTGGCTGGCTCCCATCACCAGCTTCACCGCCGATGAAATCTGGCAAACCATACCCGGACAGCGAAGCGAATCGGTATTTTTGGAAACCTGGTACACGGGACTTTTTCCGCTGGACTCTAACGCCGTTATTAACCGCGATACCTGGGAAAAAATCATGGCAGTGCGCACCGTGGTCAGCAAGGAACTGGAACAGTGGCGCAGCAAAGGCGCCATCGGTGCTTCGCTGAATGCGGAAGTGGAACTCTATTGCGACGAAACCTATGCCAGCGAACTCAATAAGCTGGCCAGCGAATTGCACTTTGTATTCATCACCTCCAATGCCGGCGTCCTCGACCTGCAATCTTGCCCGAACGATGCCGTCACAACCGAGCTTGAAGGCGTAAAACTAAAGGTGAGCGTTTCCGAATACCGAAAATGCGTGCGTTGCTGGCATCAACGCTACGACATAGGCGAACATGCCGATCATCCCGAACTGTGCGGACGTTGCGTGGAAAATGTCGTCGGCAATGGCGAGAATCGTCGTTATGCTTAAGTGGTTATGGTTATCGGCAATCACTTTGTTGCTGGATCAGGTCAGTAAATTTGCAATAGACACTTATATGCATCTATACCAGTCTATTGCGTTAATGCCGTTTTTTAACCTGACCTATGTGCATAATACCGGCGCGGCATTTAGCTTTTTAAGCGAAGCAGGCGGTTGGCAACGCTGGCTATTTGCCGGTTTGGCGATGGCAATGAGCAGCGTTATAACGGTTTGGCTGTTGCGCCTGCAAAAGCATGAAACCCTATTGGCGATTGCCCTGTCGCTGGTATTGGGTGGCGCTATCGGCAATCTGATCGATCGGGTTCTATACGGTTATGTCATCGATTTTCTGGATGTTTATTACCAAAATTGGCACTGGCCGGCATTTAATGTTGCCGATTCGGCCATTTGCGTGGGCGTCGGATTGATGTTGCTGGATAATTTTGGGGTTGGCCGTAAAGCTGTGGATAATTCATAACCAGTTATACGCCTCAAGCATAAAAGGCTTACCGGTTTGCAGGTACTTTGTAGGATGTATTGAGCGAAAGCGATAAGCGCATCAATCGCGAAAGATGCGCCTCCTATCGTCGGCACATCCTACAGTACTAAAAAACCATCACTCAATTGTTTTGCACGCAACTGGCTGTAAAGGCTCAATGGCTTGGTTTGACTGGGAGCTTAGAAGTATCGCCAATGGAACTTTATGATTATCCAGCAGATGCCGTTCAGGCCTGCCGAAAGCATAGCCTTGACCGAAATTGACACCGATTTCTTTAAGTTTCAAAGCAGTATTGGGCGTCTCGATAAACTCGGCAATGGTTTTTTTACCTAATTTTCCTGCAATATCCACCATCGATTTTACCAATATCAGATCGGTCTCATCGTTAAGCAGATTTCTTATAAATTGCCCATCGATTTTGACATAATCGACCGGAAAGGTTTTTAAATAATTAAACGAACAAAAACCCGCACCGAAATCATCCAGCGCGAATTTACAACCTAATGCCCTGATTTTATTGATCATATCGCGGGCCTTTTCAAAATTATCCACAGCCGCCGTCTCGGTAATCTCAAAGGTCAAGCGACTGGCGTCTACCCAGGTCAGCTCAAGCTTATCGCGGATAACTTGCAATAAATCCGGATACTGGAAAGCTGCACTGGACAAATTGATGGCTAAAGAAACATAGGACATATAAGACGGTAGCGACGCCAAGAAATCAATGGCATGCTCTACAACCCAAAGGTCGATATTGTGGATCAAGCCCATCCTTTCCGCAGCGGGAATAAATTTATCCGGAGTAATGGTTTCTTGATTCTCGCCGGACATACGGAGCAGTACTTCATAATGCGAGACGGCCCCGTTGCTTAATTGTACGACCGGTTAAAACACCAAAAACAAATCATTTTCCCGCAAGGCCTTACGGACCAACGGCACCCAATAAATATCCCGCCGCCGTTCCTTAACGGCATGGTCCTCGTGGTTGTACAACCATACCTTGTCCCGGCCATTGAGTTTAGCCAAATCGCACGCCTGACGCGCATGCAGAATCATTTCGCCGGGGTGCACTATCGCTATGCTGTTATCGAATGCGGAAATGCCAATCGAAACCGACGCGCTAAAACAGACTTCGCCCGTAAAAAAACGGAAATTATCAATGGTGGCCTTGATGGTTTCAGCAAAAATCCTCGCCTGATTTTTGCTTTTGTTTTCCAGAAACAGGCAAAACTCATCATTACCGATTCTGGCAAACAGACTATCCGGCGGCACCAGTTTTCTAACTAAAATAGCCAGTTCGACCAACAATCTATCGCCGACCTCGAATCCTTCCAATTCGTTTATCAAGCTGAAACGATCGATATCGATAAATAGCAAAGCGCCGTCCTTTTGCAACTTATTACTTCGACTAACTGCTAGCCTAAGCTGTCTCTCAAAGCTACTGCGGTTAAACAAACCCGTCAATTCATCATGCGCAACCAGAAATTTCAATTTTGCATCGATAATGCTTTTTGCTGCCAGTTCGTTAATCAGTTGCTCTTCTTGTTGATGGCGTAATAAACGCTCCTGTTTCAGACTAAGCAAAAAATTAACAGCCAGCAAAAACTCCTGTGGAATAAATGGAGTGTTTATTTTATAGGCAAGATAAAACCCATCCTTGCTATGGTATGGCGGGGGCGGAGAGCAACTCAGATTATTGTCGCCGGCATTACTCAGTATGACAAAGGGAATTTCCGAACCGTCCGTTGCAGAGGCTAGGCTCTGACACATGGTATCTACCCGGCATAAAGGCAATTTCTCGTTTACGACAATCAAGCCCACCTTTTCGGATTGGTCGTGATAAGGCCTGAGAATTTCATAAATTCTTTCGCCGTTATGTGCCTGGCGAATATTGAAAAAACCTTTACCTTCCAGCGCCGCAACGATACTCTGCATCGATTTTTCGTCGTGCTCGGCTACGATAATGATTTTTTCTTTGAGCGAGTCGGAAGCAATCATATACCATCCAGGTATTTTCAAGAATTAAGGAATAAAGCTACAGCGGATTTTCAAAACATCGGACCGATTCTAGAAACAGGCTACAAAAACTTGTATTTCTTAGGAATGTAGTCTAGGTTTTAGCTTAACCAAACCTATGATCAGCACCCGAAACAGTTTTAGTATAGGTGCTATTTTAATTTTTGTAATATTTAATGCTAAATTCCTACTCTTCAGTTTTAACGATATCCGACTTGCTTAGAGGCGATTTACAGTTGGCTTCGCCGCCCAATATCTATTTTGCATTAAAAAAAATTGTTGATGACCCTTACAAATCGCCGAAAGACGCGGCGTTTGTCATTGAAAACGATGCCTCGCTATCCGCAAAACTGTTAAAAATTGTCAACAGCGCCTTTTACGGTTTTCCGTCACAGATAGCATCTATCGAAAAAGCCATCAATCTGATCGGCACCAGAGAGCTGGAAAACCTGGTTTTAAGTACGATCATTATCGAACGTTTTTCCGATTTGCCCGGCCAAACTTTCTCCATGCACGACTTTTGGGCCAGGAATCTGCGTTGCGCGTTACTGAGCCGCGAATTCGACCAACAGACCGGCAAAAAATATGCCGATGAAGCTTTCATCTGCGGACTGCTTCACAATCTCGGACAATTGCTGTTCTACCGGCGCATACCTGTATTAGCCCGAGAGGTCGAATTACTGCTGGAATCCAAGCTACTAGCAGAATCAAACGACTTGATGCTGATCGAACAGCAGGTCATCGGTTTCGATCATTTTCAGGCGGGCGCCGAACTTTGCAGTTTATGGAACTTGCCCGAACTTATCATCGAAAGCATCCGCTTACATGCCTTTCTATCCGACTCCGGTCCTTATGCCGATATTGCCGCCATCGTCAGACTGGCCGACAATTTCAGCCACATGGACACCCCTTACGACGCCATCACCGTCAATGGCTCAAGCCTGACTGCCGAAAAAATCGGTTCTATCATCGAAAAAACCAACCATGAGTTCGAAGCCATTTTTAAACTGTTCTACCCAAGCAAATAATCGCATCTTAATGTTACAGAATTAACTTGTTGTAACCGAACGCAGGTTTCGCTGCTACTCATTGCAAGTTAGAGTGAGGTGACATTCTCTCGGCACTTTGAGAGGCAGGTAAATAACGGCCACTGATTACGTTGAATAGCCATATGAAATACATGGAATTAAAAGCTAGTCTGTACAACACATTTATACTTATAAATTCCATTTACGGTGTTTCTCCATCCGAAAAGCGACTGATTTCTGCATCAAAGCAAAACTATATAATCCTTATATATAAATAAGTTATAAGCTATCTTCAAGATTTTTTTTGTAAAATAACAACAATACATCCAAATTTAACAACATTGTCACATAATTGACATAATTCAACTTTACAATTGTCTCCAATTTTTCAGACCGATAAAACCAGTCCTTTTTTCTTTATTGTAATCAATAAGATAACGGATACTTGTCAAAAATCTGCTGAATTTTTCGTTTTACCCTAAAACTTTGGAGATTTGAGTTATGAAGCTGACTAAACTCGGTTTAGCCCTGGCATCAATCCTCGGCACCGGCATAACAGCAGATGCTTTGGCGTTGGACCTGTATGTCGATAACAAAACCCAGCAAATTTTTGCTGAACCAGGCGTTGGCCGAACAAAATTGGGCAGCTTTGAGCGTGTTGAAGACAATGCAACCCAAAAAGCGGATATTGAAAAAATCAAGGAAGATTTGGCTTTAAAAAATAATGAAATGAAAGCCCTGGAAGAGCACGCCAATGACCCAAGCATAGGCGTGCTGCATATGGACGAAAAAGGCGTCAAGTTCGAGAGCAAGGACGGTAACTTCGATATGCAACTTACAGGGCGTTTGCAGGTGGATGCAAATGCGGCTGTTGATCAACACCCAAAAGGCCAAATCGCCGGCAACACGACTAATGCCATTGCTGACGGCACGAATATCCGCCGCGCCCGTCTCGGTGTGGAAGGCGCTTATTACAAAGATTTCGGTTATAAATTCGAATACGACTTTACCCGAGGCAATGGTTTATCCGGCGGTGTGACCGATGCGTTCATGACTTATAAAGGCTATGAACCAGTGACACTGACTATCGGTCAATGGAAAGAATATTTCAGTTTGGAAGAAGCCACCAGTAACCGTTTTCTGACCTTCCTGGAACGGAATATGGCCACCAACGCCTTTTCCGATAACGGCAACCCTTATAAAGTCGGTTTGGGTCTGGCTTTTGCTCAACCACGTTATACTGCCGCGATGGGTTTTCAAACTGAATCAGTCGGCAATGGTTCGCCAACAGCGGATAGTTCATCTACTAACGGCAACTGGAACGCAAACAGAAGCGTCGGTTCAGGCGATACTGCTTTCGGCTTTACCGGTCGTATCACTGCATTACCTTGGTACGAAGACAAAACCAAGTTCCTGCATGTCGGTGCTTCAGGTTCGGATCGTTGGGTTAACAGCAACATAAATTCCAATGCCAACGGTACACCTGGAGCTACAGCAACAAACGGCACCGGATTGCGTTTTGCCTCAGACTTGGATACCAGCGTTGACCGTACCTTGATTCTGGATACAGGGCCATTAAGCGGGTACATCCCAAATCACGCCGGCTTCAATCAGACTGCTTGCAGCACCACTGGTGCCGCCAGCAACACAACAGGTGCAAATGGTTGTACATTCCGTAAAGTCGGCAGCTATTCCCGTTTTGGCGGTGAGACTGCTTTTGTTTATGGACCTTTCTCGGCACAGGCAGAGTATATTCAAACCAACATTTCCGGTACAGGCTACTCAGGCAACAATCTGAACGGTGCTTACGGCTACCTAAGCTATTTCCTTACTGGGGAGTCACGCAGTTATAAAGCCAAAACCGCTGCCTGGGACAGAATCAAGCCTAACCAAAACTTTACCACCCATGGTGGCCTCGGTGCCTGGGAACTGGCGGTCGGCTACGATCATCTGGATTTGAACAGCGGCGTGATCCAAGGCGGTCGGGCCTCTTCCGGCAAAATTGGCTTAAACTGGTATCCAAATTCACGGATCAGAATGATGGCTAACTTTGTTCATTATTTGGATATAAACACCGTAAATGTCAACAATGCTGCTACTGTTAGTGGAAGCACTTATGCATCGAATTTGCGCTCGCAATCCTTCAACGGCACTCATCCCGACTTCTTCGAAATACGCACCCAAGTTGATTTCTAATCAACTCCCGCCGGGGCAAGGATAGCCCCTAAAAAATATGAAAACCGCCTCGTCCATTGCGGAAACGAGGCGGTTTGTTTATGTCACTACCGTTCTTAAACCCTACCCTTGCCAGCGTTCCCACGCTCCGCGTCACTGCCATTAAGTTAAGCCACTCAGGTTGAGCTAAGCGATAGCGCAGTCTGTAGTCAGCTATAGTAAGAAGTTGACTACAATCTCAGACACCTCAAGAATTATTACTGCTTTGTTGTACTAAAGATCGATAATCAAAATCTGAACTGGCTTTGTACATAGACATAATCTGAATCAGCGCCTGGTGTTTGGCTGCAAGCGCCGCCAGCCGTAACTACACCTGAATTAGCCGCGGTACAAGCAGTTGTTGGTGAAGCTACCCCGGCAGTTCTGGCAAACTCACCTTTAAATAAATGATAATAACCTGCCTCGAAATTCAAACTACTATTGTAGTTATATCGCCCGGTAAACCCTAATTGGTCACCAACATAACTATCACCTGATGGCGCGGCCTTATTAGTCCCGGCATAGGCTAATGATGGTGAAGTACCGGAAGTACATGACGTTCCACCCCAGCAATCGCCAGCCGATGCTAACCAGACTACACGGTTTCTGAGTCGAAAGGAGAGATCATTCCTAGGTGCAAAATCAAAAGTCAAACCAGGTGAGTTAATGTTGCTTCTTTGAAATGCAGACCAGATACCCGTGGGACCAAAATCCAGATCAGATGCGGCATAGAGAGGATCGAAACGACCATCGGTACCTTGTGGATTTAAATAATTTTTACTACCTGAAGCAAAGTCGTATTCAAGAAACAACCTTGGTTGCCATGGCAAATCAAAACTATAACCTGCTTCTAAATGCGTCGAATAGGCTTCATGAGTTTGCTGAATACCTGCTTGTGCCGGTTGCAAACTGCCGCCAACAGCAGCATAGGTTTTTGTACCGTACTGACCAATACCCTCCGCCTGGAAGTCAAATCCGCCTTTTTGAGGTTTGATGTAAAATCTCAAACCAGGCGTGAAATAACGTCTATTAGACGTGTTATTGGCCCAGGAATTTGATTCTTCAAGATTATATAAATAAAGCTCGGCATTTACATTTTTAACCAGGTTATATCCTTCCAGAATACCGCCTGAGAAATAGGTGCCAATGGCTTCCTGATCAAATACTGTTTGATTTGCGATAAGTTGGTTATTTGTACTTGCATTGGTATTACCTGGCAATCGTAACACTGGAATAGTCACAAAGGTATTGAATTGCCATTTTTCATTATCAAGAACGCGCGCTCTAAGACCCGTAAAGCTATTCACAGTATTTCTAAAAATCGGTCTTGCTACCAGACGACGACTGCCTAAATCCATGGTCTGCCGCCCCACTTTCACCTCAACCCCTAAATTACTGTTCCAGGCGTTTTTATCAGCCCAGTCAACATAAACCTGAGTAAAGTCAATCGTATCTACATTGTTATTGGTAACAAGAGTCGTTTGATCCCCACCTACTTCGCGGGCATCCATAACCTCCGTTGCAAACCGGAATTTACCAAATTGGGCCTGCAACCATAGATCCGTTTGCAATGAAACAGCTTGGTCACCGCCGATACCAGGGCCTCCTAGTACTGGATTAGTTGGCACCGGATTATAATTGACAGTATTAGTATTGATCTTTTGACCCGAGAAGGCAGGCGCAGTTTTTAATCCGGTTTTCCCTGCTGATATACCAGTATTTTGATTGGGTTTGAAAGTATTTCCTATGCTTTCATATCTAGTACGCTGTTCAACACCAATAGTCAACCAATCCGGCAAATCAGCAGCATCATGAAGATTCCAGGTAGGTTTTTCATAACTATTACCCAATAAAGGATCGTCCATAATGGCATTGGACGCATTCATGGGCGCTCTAGTGTATTTTTTGGGCGTTGATGCATCCATTGCGTCATCTGCATTAACAGTTACGCTGTTGCCCAGGCAAAAGCCGCTGACAACAGTCAATTTGAGGGCGCGTCTAATAGCAATCCCACTAAGTGTTTTTTTTTGTTTCATAGAAAACCTATAATCGTAAAAGAATAACGCGCATCAACTTATTGCATACTATGCATATCAAATGTTAGCACCGAAGGTCAGGTCAAAGAATGCTGAACACATTTCCCCCATTTCTACTGAACATCACTGACATTACCCGGAGCCTATTTCGCGTTTGGCGAAAGTCAAAAAGCTTTTGGGATACCTTATTGATGCTCCGCAGGTTCTTAACCTGAATGTAATCAAAAGGAGCAGTTCGATTTTAAACCGTTATGATCTAAAGTAAATAACCTAATAAAAATTAGTTGTTTCATATTAGGAAATAATGGCGATTTTTGTGTTAATTTTTAATTAAATTGCAGCTAAACTATATCGCTCCGTTTACAGCTTTAAAAATGATAAATTAAGATTTTTATATCAAAAAATCCGATTTAATCAATCCGTTAACAGGATTGTGGGTATGCAGATGTTGTTGCTATGACAGGTCCGTAGGGCCGAACCTGAAAAGAGTTGCGCCACCCGAAACCGGTAAGCGTTCCCGGTTTTTGGCTTTCGCTGAAAATTCTGGATGAATTTTTAGTCCCAGTTAGCCGTAGCGCCGGGCGGTTTTCCGATTAGGAAAACTGCAAGGCATCGCGAAACGGCGTAGAGTCATTGTGGCGCAAAGTGAAGACCCCTTGTTGGGTCTGAACGAGCGCCGCAGGACGAAACTGGGCCGCCGAAGGCAAACACGTACCGGTAGAGCGGAAAAATCGGCCATGGATGGCGGATTTTTTATATCGCGGAAGCCGGTACTCGCCTATATGGTTTGTTGGGTAAACTGTCGGGCATGTTGCTTTCCCAAGCTTGGCGGATCACCTATCGGCATCCGCCTTACAAGCTTAAGATAATGGCAGTGACGCAGAGTGTGGAAAAGATGAGGGCCGGCGGATGCCAGCCCTCTTTAATTACGCAGAATAGTTAGGTTTTTTAAATCAAAAATTCACAAACACCGATGCCATGCCAAGATTATGGTCGGTGTGTGTATCGTGATTAGCGCCATCCAGATACTGGTTCATATAACCCAATTCGGTTCGTATAGTTTTGTTAAAATTCCAACCGAAACCGGCAAAGGCGCGGTTTTGGTCGAAACCGGATTTACCGCCCAGACTAGTGTTGTTTATCCTGTAAAATGCCTCGTCCCAGGCAACGAAACTCAAACGAGGTTCAAAAGTAAAAGGAACCACATATTTAATCATTTGCCGTGGCCTTTCCCGTACCTGAGTCCCCAAAAAATTACTTTCCCACATGGTTCTAAAGGTAAAGGTCCCGGCATCGGTAGGCAGTATATAACGCAATGCCGGCCACACGTCCTGTTGACTGATATAGGCGCCGTTAACTTGTTGCCCGTTTACCTCTTTGGAATAAACCAGGTTTTGGGTAGGCAGGTAAGTGTAACCCGCCCAAACCGTCAGGCGATCTGTCAGCGAATAACCGGCGGCGGCGCGCACCATGCCTTGATACCAGTGATCCATGCCCTGATCGAATCGCGATTGCCCTTCCACCCAGCCGATGCGCCAGCCGGTCATGTTGAACGTCTTGGAAAGCGAATGGAACTCCATGCCGACCTCTTTGGCGCCGGGGATCTCGAGAAAACTTAAAGGGGCTTCGTCGTAATCATCTCCGAATAGGCGTTATCGTAGGCGACGATGAGATGATGCTTTTTGGCAAACGCCACCACCTCTTCCAAAAATTCGCGTGGAGCGGTCGCGGCGACGGGATTGTTCGGATAATTTAAAAAGAGGATTTTGGCCTTGGCCAGCGCCGCCGACGGAATGGCGTTCAAGTCCGGCAGAAACGCGCGCTCTTCCTTAAGCGGCATGAGATACGGCTCGCCGCCCGCAAAGAGCGTCGCATTCTTATAGACGGGATAGGCGGGGTCCGGCACGAGCGTCACGTCTCCGGGATTGACGAAGGCGAGCGGCAAATGTCCAAGACCTTCCTTTGAGCCGATGAGCGTATAGATTTCCGACGCCGGGTCGAGCGCGACATCGAAACGTTTCTGCATCCAGGCGGCGATCGCCTTGCGGAAACTCAAAAGCCCCGCGCCAAAGGGATATTGATGGTTGCCGGGGTGCGCGAGCGCCTCCTGGCCGGCCTTGACGATGAAAGGCGGCGTCGGCAGGTCGGGATCGCCCACGCCGAGAGAATAATGTCCACGCCGCGCTCGATCGCCGCTTTCTTGCGGCGGTCGATTTCGGCAAACAGATATGGCGGCAGATCTTCGATGCGTTTGCTGTATTTCATCAGGGTTCCCCAATCACTGGATTTCTAAGCATGCCGACGCCTTCTACAAAAACGCCGACGCTGTCGCCGGCTTTGAGCGGGCCGACGCCTTCGGGCGTTCCCGTCGATAGAACGTCTCCCGGCAAAAGCGTCATGACGTTCGACACGAAGGCGATCAGCCGGGCCACCGGAAAAATCATCTTGCTCGTATGCCCGACCTGCGCCGGCTTTTGGTTCACATAAGACTCCACGCGCAGGTTCTGCGCCGGCAGCTCGTCAGCGATCCACGGGCCATCGGACAGAACGTGTCGAACGATTTGGCGCGCGCCCATTGCCCGTCTTTCTTTTGCAATTCGCGCGCGGTCACATCGTTGACGCAGGTGAACCCCAGGACATAGTCCATGGCTTCCGCTTGGAAACGCGGCGCGCCTTTTTCTTGATCACGACGCCGAGCTCGGCCTCATAATCCACGCGGCCGGCGCCCTTAGGAATCACGATCGAATCGTCCAAGCCGATCACCGCGCTCGGCGGCTTTAAAAAAATCACCGGCTCCGTCGGAATTTCCGTGCGGCCGAACTCCTGGATGTGGCTCTTATAATTCAGCCCCACGGCGACGATCTTCGAAGGCTCGCAAGGCGCCAGGAGCCGGACTTCATTCAGGGAAAAGGAGCGCCCTGTCTTTTCGAATGGAGAAAAGTATCGCGGGAAATCTCTTGGATTTCATGATCCTCGACCACGCCCCATCCGTACACGTCCCCACTCTGGAACCGGCAATAAATCATTAAAGTCCCAAGACGTCCGACATCGATAGAGTCCCGGTTTTTTCCCGGCCACCCATTTGGCGGCCTGAAGCGCGCCTGAGGCGAAAATGTCCCGCGATTCGGCATGATGGTAGAGTTCCAGACGGTCGGAAGGCCCCTTGAAGACGATGCGGTGATCGCCGACGACGTCGCCTTCGCGGAACGATTCATAGGTGACGCGCTGCTTGGTGACCTTCTCGATCAAACGCCCGGCCTGCAGGGCGGTGCCCGATGGCGCGTCCTTCTTTTTGGTGTGGTGCGTTTCCTGAATATGCACGGTATAGCCCGGCAACGCCTTGGCGACTTCCTGGGCGACCTTAAAGAACACATTCACCCCGAGGCTCATGTTGAACGATACGACGATCGGAATTTTCTGCGCCGCGTCGGCGATTTCGCTTTCCTGTTCGGGCGAAAACCCCGTGGTCCCGATGACCATGGCTTTTTGGTATTTCACGGCCTCAGGCAAAAGCGTCACGGTGGCTTCGGCGACGTAAAATCGATCATGACTCCGCTTTTTGAATATTAGCCTTATCGGACCCGATGGGCAGCCCGGGAAAGGTCGCAGTATTATCCGCCGATTCTAGCCCATAGACCACTTTAAAAGCCGGATCCATCGAAGAGAGCGCATGAATGCTCTGTCCCATGCGGCCGGCAATACCGGCAATAGAAGTTTAACCATTATGTTCCTCTTCGAACGAGCGGACACGCTTTTAAAGCCGCGATAAGTTTTTTCTTATTTTCATCGGACATCGGGACTAGCGGAATGCGCAGCTCCTCGCGGCAAAGCCCGAGATGCGCCATCGCCGCCTTGAGCGGGATCGGGTTTGTCTCCACGAAAAGCGCGCGCATCAGAGGGAACATCTTCAGATGCAGTTCCAGGGCGCGTCCGTATCCCCGTTTTGCCAGCTCCGGCACATTTCCGCGAGCCGCCGGGAAGAATATTCGCGATCACGGAAATCACTCCTTTGGCCCCCAACGACATCAGCGGAATCGTCAGAGAATCGTCTCCGGAGAAAATAATGAAGCGATCTTTTCCCAAGCCTCCAGAAGCTGACTCGTGTAGTCCATGCTGCCGGACGCTTCCTTGATCCCGACGATCGTCGGGCAATCCTCGGCGAGGCGGATGACCGTCTCCGGAGGCATGTTAAC
>CAVXZR010000029.1:0-11167 GCA_963765965.1 uncultured Pseudomonadota bacterium | reverse complement strand
GGTTTAATTTATTCGAAACTGCTGAGAAACACGATTTACAAACCAAGCTGGAGTTTGCCTGCCGCAGAATTAGTATTAAGAACTTTGCCAATCTCAATATCCCCGGCAAACTTTTTATCAATGTTAGTCCATCCGTATTACTTGAACGGGATTTCGAAAAAGGCGAAACACTAAAGTTTATCAAAGAGTCTGGTTTGGACCCTGATTCAGTTATCATCGAACTCACTGAACATCAAGCTATCGAAAATTTTCAGACCATGATCGAAACCGTTGCGCATTACCGCACCATGGGTTTTGAAATAGCACTCGATGATTTAGGGGCCGGCTATTCCGGATTACGGTTATGGTCGGAATTACTCCCGGAATATGTTAAGATCGATAAACATTTTGTGCAGGGATTACACGAAAACAAAGTCAAGTTCAGCTTTGTTAAATCGATTCAACATATGGCTACCGCCATGAATTGCAAAGTAATTGCAGAAGGCATAGAAATAAGGGAGGAATTCGAAGCTATCGTAAAAATTGGCATTACTCATGCTC
The DNA here is from genome assembly GCA_963765965.1 of uncultured Pseudomonadota bacterium. Lineage (GTDB taxonomy): Bacteria > Pseudomonadota > Gammaproteobacteria > Methylococcales > Methylomonadaceae > Methylomonas. The sequence continues at coordinate 10,627 of CAVXZR010000029.1, read as the reverse complement.
AAGGTTATTATTTTGCTTATCCTGATACCCAGCCGCCGATTGAACTGGATATAAAATTATTCAGCAATGATTCTTATCAAGACAATCATTATGAATTGACCTATTCCAAAACTGTGGAAAGCATCTCTAAAACTATTGAACCCATTTCAGCCGATACGAATATCGAAAAGGTTTTATATCTTTTCCAACATCAACATGAATTAAGTATTTTGCCGGTTGTAACCGATGGCCAACCCATTGGGTTGATTGCACGAGACAGGTTTTTTAGCAAACTATTCTCCAGTCGCTACGGTATTGAGTTACACGGCAAACAGCCTATCAAAAACTTTATTTGCGACACTCCGTTCAGTGTCGACAAAAACTCGACAGTGGAACAGGTTAGCAAACAATTAACCGCCGCGATGCGCTGCGATCAGGCTTTCCTTATAACGGATAACGGTTTTTACTTCGGCATTGCCACCATTCTGGATTTACTGGAAGAAATTACCCAGCAACAAATTAATAATGCCAAACATGCTAATCCATTGACCTTATTGCCGGGCAGCGTCCATATCAATAGCTGCATGGACTACCTACTAGCTGAAAAAAGACCTTTTTGCGTCGGCTATTTTGATTTAGATAACTTTAAGCCATACAACGATGTTTATGGTTACAGTGCAGGCGACAACATAATTAAAGCGGTTGCCGAGACTTTGAAAAAGCACCTTTCGCATGAAGGCGGCTATGTGGGGCATATCGGTGGTGACGATTTTATAGTTATTTTTACAAATAATGATTGGCTAGCTCAATGCCAAAACATTTTGGCGGCTTTTGAGCAACTGGCGCCTCACCATTACAAACCCTGTGATATTGAAGCAGGCGGTTTGTACAGTGAAGATCGGCATGGCCAAAAACACTTTTTCCCGCTACTTAGTCTATCGGTGGGTTTGGTCGATGTTCAAGCCACGGGTAAATGTCAGTCGTATGTCGATATTGCTGATCTTGCCTCTGAAGCTAAAAAGCAGGCAAAAAAATTGGCTGGTAACAGTTATTTCATCAATCGCCGCCAATATCCGAATGCTATGCAGGGCATCAACCAGCATTTCAGCGACCCGGGCGATAGCTTGCTTTTACCGGCAGCCAGAGCTAATTAATCAAGCGAATGCCGGTCGCCTTACTATTGTGGGCATATCATTTCGCTTTTTAACTTATTCACGCAGGCGCTGGTATTTTTAACCCGCATTTTCCAAAAATGCCGTGTGGTAAATGCCTCCTCAAACGCGCCATATCTTTTTGATTTGTAACAAACCTGTTAACGAGACAATTTGCTATATACCAAACGCACTTCAAATTTCGGCAGGCGCAATTTTAGCGCCGGGGAGTTTAACTTAATCCGGATTCCACTTCGACTCATGACACGTTAAACTAAACAGCGACGTGCAATCGAGGTTTTGAAAGGAAAGAAAGCAGACGGCAGTCACCACGCTAAATAGTTACTGAACCATTAAAAAAAAAATCACGAACTGTAATAATTGGGACAGCGCTTTGCAATTGTGGGAATCGGTTCCCCGCTTGACTCGATGTAAATCTGTTTGGATTACAAGGTCTGCTTTACCCTATTCGTTTAATGAGGTTGAAATGTTAGAAAAGCTGAAAATATCGACGTTATTGGCATGGAGTCTGGGTTCTATCATTCTGTTGAATATCGTCATAGTAGCTCTGACTCACTTTAAAAGCGGCTATGTCATCGATGATGCCGCCTATATCTCTGAAAATGTCTACCCCGCTACCCTCCTTGCCAACAATATCCGCTTGAACGTACTCACAAACTGGGGCAACACTCTAGTCCTGGAGAACACTACGAATCAGGATGACATTAAAACGATTACTGCCGAAATGAAGGCCAACAGTCAAAGTATTACCGACAGCTTTGAAAAAATACAAGCCTTGCTTGTCATGGATGACGAGAAGCAGTTGCTTGGAACTACGCTGGCTGCACGAAAAACCTATATCGATAACCGCATAAAATATATTGAGCTGATCAAGGCCGGATCGGTCGATGAAGCCAAACTCTACCTTGTCAATACCTTACGCAAGGACATCGCCGCTTACGTTTCGCTTATCGGCAAACTTGGCGACTTGCAAGCCACCAAACTGCAAGCGAAAACGACTGCTGTTGTCGGACACTCCACTGAACTGCGATATACGAATTTGTTGCTCGGTGTCATAGTTGTGCTGTTTTCGGTGCTAACCTCGGTTGTGATTGTTCGTAATGTCACCGGTCAGTTAGGTGGCGAAGTTCATTATGTGACGAACATTGCCCGTGAAATCGCTTCGGGCAATCTTAAAGTGAAGATTTCCGCCAATATCAACGATAATCAGAGCCTAATGGCTTCCATACTTAGCATGCGAAACAAATTAAGCGAGGTTGTCAGTGCTATCGAACATGGCGCTCATATGACCAGCGTTGCCGCCAAACGGCTGGCGCTCACTTCCGAGGAAGTGGCTCATGCATCGCATGTACAAAGCGAGGCGGCCAGTACAACCGCAGCGGCAGTCGAAGAAATGACCGTGACTATAGGCGAAGTATCCCGTAGCGCTCAAACTGCCCAAGACATTAGCCGCCACACTGAAGTTATCTCCGAAAACGGCAGCAAAGTGATACACCGCGCCGTCACCGGTATCAATGAGATTGCCAAATCGGTTGAGAACTCCGCCTCAGTGATTGGCATATTGGAATTGCATTCGAAAGATATTTCTACAGTCGTCAATGTCATCAAGGCCATTGCAGAACAAACCAACCTTTTAGCGCTGAATGCCGCTATCGAAGCGGCACGTGCCGGCGAACAGGGACGCGGGTTCGCGGTTGTTGCCGACGAGGTACGCAGGCTGGCGGAAAGGACCAAGAATTCTACGCAGGAAATTACCGAAACCATCTGTAAGATCCAAACAAGTACACAAAGTGCAGTGGTCAGCATGAACAAAAGCGTAGAACAGGTCAGTAATGGCGCCGAACTGGCGAATCAGGCAGGCGAAGCCATTATCGACATTAAAAGCAGCACCGGCAATGTGGTTGACAAAATTGACCAAATTTCCCACGCCATTAAGGAGCAAAGCGAAGCTTGTAATGAAATAGCCCGCAATGTCGAGCGTATTGCACAAATGACCGGTGAAAATAGTCTGGCTGTCGATAAAACCTTGGAAGCTGCCCACCAACTTGAAGCCATATCGGCATCATTGGAGAAAACGATAGGATACTTCCATCTGTGAAATCACTGATTTCCTTCCACTACCCCACAGAGAGCGCTTTCCGCCAAACCGCGCCAGTCATCTCAAACTAAAAGATTTAATCGATCTTCTTTGATATGGCTTTACATCTATCGTTTATGACCTTGCAATTTCTTAGGTTTTTTAGATTAATGATTATTCGCCGAAAAACCGAATGCGTAAAGACGATTAAGCAATTGAACAAAGTTTTGCGCATCAAAAACACTGTTATCCGTTGGTTTTGATGTGTGGATAAGTGAGTTTTCGGTTCACCGAAGCCGTAGTCAATAAATCTTACAAGCTTTGTCTCTATCAGATCCTTCATCATTAAAATGTGTAAAACGGTGCCGGGCGATAAAAGATCGAATTGTCTATTGTGTTTGATGACATGGACTAACAAGCAATCCTGATAAACGGTACCGAACGCGACTGCATAAGGGCAATCGTCGATTTGCAAGACATAACTCAGGATTAACTTGCGCCTGGCAAGGTCTATAAGGACACTCGTGTCAATGCCGTTTTCCTTGAAAGATACGTCCAACCCTAATAGATGGAAAGTTTTCAGCAAAAATGGCAGATCGGACTCGGTCTGTACACGTTTGAGCAACAGGCGGCCCTTACTCCACTCATCCATGCACCTAACTTGCCGATTAAGATTGTAGCGTTTTTTTCGATTGAAATTAGACATATAGTCTTCATACGAATCAGGTACGTCTATGGTATGACACCAGCGCGGACCATCCGGCGTATAAAGCAAAAATTGTGTTCGAAATTTCGGATTCTCGTTAAGATAGAACCAAAGGCTGGAATCGACCCTTAATCCTCTGATTTCAATTAAATCACAATCGGTAAACGATGTGGCAAGTTGCGTAAATAGCGAATCGTAAAATTCCGAGGATATTAAGTCGGAACCCAAGAGATTCAAGCTGGAAAAGGAAGCTCGAAAAAGTCGCTGCCCCATCACCTCAAAATCGAGAGACGATGTGGTCCTTCTCAATGGCGCAATGCCTTTCAGTTCATGGTCGCCGGATGCTGCTACAGCAAGAAACAGCTCATCTTCCGACATACAAGAGGAAAGATGATCAAAGTATTCCGGGCTTTGGAAAAAAAGGTTTTTACCATTACAGCAGGAAACCAAACGAATCCATTCGCTGCGAATCCAAAGATTTAGATTTGCGGTACGATTATCAAGTATGGAAACGATTGACATTAATTTATTCGCTCTATGGCAGTAGATAGTGATACTGATTTATTTTTTTCCATAATCATACAACGTATTTACGGCAGGAATAATACCGGCAAGACAGCCCCTCTTCCTGGAATAAGGTAAATGGTTGCTTAATCTATTGTTTTGTAATAACAATAATTTACAATCGTTTTAAGTCTATCTTCATCCGGCTAGCAAAAAGAGCACTCATCAGTCACAAAATATGTCTAATTAAATTGATTATACAGTATTTCTTTTACAGGTAAATCAGGGGCAGCCCCAATTGATTTTAATTTCACAACTTCATTTATTGGAAAGTGCGCTACAAGTAACGACGGTTTTAACTAAATTCGCTAGCTGAAACGTTGTAGCCTAAGACAGAAGCCTCCCGCACTACGAAATTCATTGCTCTGTTGCTCTGTCATAGTATGTAAAATTTCTGAACAAATACCCTTTCACGCCCCCCCTCAAAAAAATCATATACCTAACCATCGCAACAGGCTACACACTATATTCAGGATAGAGCCAAACTTTCGAAGCTAAAAAGTCACTTTGTGGTACATCCGGAAATCCTGAAAAAGAATCATTTATTTAGTTATGAATAATTGCTTAATTCGATAATTTTTAGATAAAAGCATAGATACCAAATAAACCAAACCATCCTCAATTAAAACAATGAATAATATATTAAAAACCCGTGCCGGAAATCCAAACGGTTTCCTGGTTAGCTAGATTACTTAACCTGCATGTCGAACCCGTAGGGTATATGCATCGCATACCATTAAGCTTTTACCCTGTTTTAAACACCCCATCTTTTATTATTAATACCAAATATCAAGGGAGATTTAACAGTTTCCCTTTAAGTATTCGGCTAGGTTAAATTATTATGGGCTTATGCTCAGTAGGGACTGAGAGCGTGTCTTGCAGCCTTTCAAACCAGGCTTGTAATACAAACCGGATATTAAATCGAAAATTAACATATAGTAGGCTATAAAAAACGAGAGCTAATTTTTGGCATATAATATTTTCATACAAAACAAAGGCTTAATAATTATTTTTGAGGCAGATCAAGTTATGCAAGTAATTGTAAATGACTATATTAGATACATATATCTAATATAGTCATAAACGGACTGAATACTAGGAATTCATAGTATTGACAAGAATTAAGGAGGTGCGTAACTTATTATCTATCAATTTGCCGACCGATCTGATAAGCAAAATATTAGTCTATTTGCAAAGGTCATTTAGGAATTTGGTTATCGGTAAGGTGTCTTTTATTTCCTGGAATTAAAAACCCGATCCGCAACAAATTTAACCCCGAAACTAGCTTAGGAAAAACACCATGTCTGACATTCATCAAGCCCATACAGCGTTAGGCGACGTCGCTGCACGCACCTTGTCGAACGCAACCAAAACCGTACCTATGATGGGTACTATTACCCCACGTTGGCTGGTACACCTATTGCAATGGGTGCCGGTCGAAGCGGGTATTTACCGTGTCAACAAAGTCAAAAGCGAAACCAGCATCGCTGTTGATTGCTCCAGCCTGGACGAGAAGGTACTGCCGCAAACCTATGTCGATTATGAAGAATGGGGTCGCGAATATCGGCTGAACGCGGTCAACACCGTACTGGACGTGCATACCCGCGTTGCCGATTTGTATAGTAGCCCGCACAACCAGATCCACGAACAATTGCGTTTGACCATCGAAACGGTTAAAGAGCGTCAAGAGAGCGAGTTGATCAATAATACCGAATACGGCTTGCTGAACAACGTGGCGCCCGAACAAAAGGTCCAGCCGCGTACTGGCGCACCGACACCCGACGATCTTGATGAACTGATTGCCAGAGTCTGGAAAGAGCCTGGTTTTTTTCTAGCCCATCCGGCGGCTATCGCTGCATTTGGCCGTGAATGTACCCGTCGCGGCGTACCACCGCCAACGGTTTCATTGTTCGGCTCGCAGTTTTTGACTTGGCGGGGACTACCTCTAATACCATCCGACAAGCTGAAAGTCGTCAACGGTAAAACCAATATACTGCTGTTGCGCACCGGCGAAAGCCGCCAGGGTGTGGTTGGCCTTTATCAGCCTAACCTGACCGATGAGTTGAGCATGGGCTTGTCGGTACGCTTTATGGGTATCAATCATAAAGCGATTGCGTCTTATCTGGTTTCGCTGTATTGCTCGCTGGCGGTGTTGACTGAGGACGCGATTGGCGTACTGGAGAATGTCGAAGTAGGCAAGTACCATGAGTACAAATAGTCTCGACTTTACCGGTTTGGCACAACAAGCACTAGCTGGCGGCAGTCCTGACGCGTTGTCGGGACTGCCGGATATCGGTGAATTAAACCGATTGGCCAGCCAGTTTTATTCAGCGCTTCCGAATGATCAACCCGCCATTACTGTGCCGGCCTCGGCGACAACGGCAACTTCGACCCTGGCTTCTGCAGCACCCGCGAGTTTTGATGTGTTGCCGTCCACAGATGAAGCCGCATTATCGGCTCTGGCCAGGCAAAGTTTTGGCCCGCCAGGCGATAGAGAGCTTAAAAGGCTGGCAAGCGTTCCAGGCTCTATACCGTTTAATGTACCGGGCGTTGCTTCGGCCGGGTCGCCATTCTACTTTCTTAACGATCTGACCGAACTGGGCCGCAATCCGCAATTGCCCGGTTTGGGATCTGCGCATCCGCCGTTCGATGTGCATGCCGTGCGCCGCGACTTTCCGATTCTACAGGAACGCGTCAACGGCTTTCCTTTGGCTTGGCTGGATAACGCCGCTACCACTCAGAAACCGCAAGCGGTGATTGATCGGTTATCCGAGTTTTATAAGCATGAAAACTCCAATATCCACCGCGCGGCTCACGAACTGGCGGCGCGGGCAACCGACGCCTATGAAGGCGCCCGGGATATCGTCGCCCGTTTCCTGAATGCCTCGTCGCCGAACGAAGTGGTGTTTGTGCGCGGCTCAACCGAAGCCATTAATCTGGTAGCGAAAAGCTGGGGCAAGCAATACGTAGGCGAAGGCGATGAGATCATTATAAGTTGGCTGGAGCATCACGCCAACATCGTACCCTGGCAACAATTGTGCGCCGAAACCGGCGCGGTATTACGGGTAATCCCGGTTGACGATAATGGCCAGGTGATTCTTGCGGAATATCAAAAGCTGCTGAACGCCCGAACCAAACTGGTATCCTTTACCCAGGTTTCCAATGCCTTAGGTACAGTAACGCCTGCCCGGGAAATGATCGCCATGGCGCATGGGGTCGGTGCGAAAGTATTGCTGGACGGTGCGCAATCGGTATCGCATTTGCGAGTTGATGTGCAGAGTCTGGATTGCGACTGGCTGGTGTTTTCAGGTCACAAAATCTACGGACCGACAGGTATCGGCGTGCTGTACGGCAAAGCCGAACTGCTACAAGCCACCCAACCTTGGCAAGGCGGCGGCAACATGATCGATGACGTAACCTTCGAAAAAACCACTTACCAACCAGCCCCGGCCAAGTTTGAAGCCGGCACCGGCAATATTGCCGATGCCGTCGGTTTGGGGGCTGCACTGGAATATCTGAGCAAAATCGGTATTGAGAATGTCGCGCGCTATGAACACGAACTGCTGGTTTACGGCATGCATGCGCTGCAAGCCATCCCCGGCTTACGGCTGATCGGCACCGCAGCCGAGAAAACCAGCGTGCTATCGTTCGTGCTGGCCGGCCATAGTACTGTGGATGTCGGCAACGCCCTGAACAAAGCCGGCATCGCCGTACGCGCCGGCCATCACTGCGCTCAGCCCATTCTGCGCCGTTTCGGGCTGGAAAGCACAGTTCGGCCTTCGCTGGCGTTTTACAACACCTACGAGGAAATTGACAGGCTCGTGGCCGTGGTAAAACGCTTACAATGCAGTAAAAAGTATTTTAACGTTTGAAGCTTTCCTGTCTTCCTGCATTTTTCGCTGGGAGGCAGGCAACACCAAAGTTATTGTCGAAACTGAGCTTGGTTCCCGTGCCGGTTCTCATAGATATCGTAATGTTAGAACAGCCCCCTATTTTCGCTCTATCTACGGAAGCCTCTATATCCCCAACCAAAGCCAAAAACCGGCACAGGCAGGACTGGCGCAACGCCATAACCATATCCATAACCGCCATAAGGTGGCGCATAAACCGCACAACCGCTCATGAAGAATAGGCTGATTACAATCAAAATTTTCACTCTGCCGGTTATCACAAATTTTAATATTTTGAACATATATCCTCCTGTTTGGATAGCGTTTCAGTTGCACTAGATTCTCAGCCAAATTACTTAAATGACGCTTAATGTTGGGCAAGTGCGCTAGCACGTTTCAACGGCATGTCCCGCAGATGCCGATAAACATGACCGTACGATAAAAAAACATCACAGCACCATACCGACTCCTTCCTTCAGCATGCTAAAAATCGAACTTCGGCCAAATAAAATTAAGCCGGTAATATAGCGGCGTGGATGTAAATGGCCGAACCTAATGGAAACGTTAATTCATAAGATGATGCCAACATAGAAAGGCGCATCTTTCGATACCATCAAGTGTAAAACCGTACAGAACACGTTTTAATTTTGACCTTCGCTTTCAAATTCATCACTGCTTTTTTTGACTTTATAGGACAGCCATGGTTCCCAAGAATAACCAACATGGCGCGACGACGTTCTTTACACCCCACTTACGAACGAATCCTTAAGGTCACCAAGCCTTGCCGGAATTTTCTGCGGTTTGGGCTTGTACCCCATTGATGCTTATTGTTTCTTTATAGAAAATATTCCATCCACAATACTAGCTATTGTAAATCTGTCATAAAGGTCTATTGTTAAGTCGTACTCACTAACCGACTGAGCTCAGTCTAGGCGGCAAAATGAACAAATTGGTCATTCAGTTTAGAGATATTTTAATCGGCCTTTTTATTCTTTCCGGCATTCTTGCCCTTTTTCAAATTGAAATCGTCATTCCTACCTTGTTGTTTGCTTTGCTAACCTATGGAGGTATCACTATGATTAAATCAGCAATTACGCACGACTTAAAACACAACAAGCTCGACAAGACTTAAATTGCCTATTGATTATCCATGTTGGGGGTCGAAGGCTCCTGATAGTTAATCAATTAAATACTTTAACAAATAACTTGATTAGCAAGATACCTCAGCCGAACGAAGCCAAGCAGCAGGACGGGGTCCAACGGTTGCCGCCGCCACGAGAAGTCGAATTGGCAGGGTATCGAGCTGTAATCGTCGATTAAAACGAAACTCAAAAGCCGCCAAGTAGCGATAAGCATATTTGGCGAAGTTGAATGAATGATAAGCACCGCCCAGACTGGTTTTGAGATTGCCCAGGATGGTGTTAATCCACTGAAATTCAGGTAGATCTTTGGGTTTACGTCCACCCGCAACGATGACATCATGCTGACAACCGGCTTCTGTCACCCCGGCAAAACAGGCGAGGCCATCAGAAAGTACAGTGCAATCTGAAACCAGATTCTCTCTGGCCCACTGAGCAATCGCTTTGAGTGTAAATCCATTCACTGGCATTAATTTGAGATACCTGGGATGTCCATTTTCATCCAGTGATAGTGCCGCCACAAAGGGCACCTTGTTTTCAGAACCCCGTCCGGCCTTGCCACCGCTAAGCTCGCCGCCGAGATAGGCATCGTCAATCTGGATTTGGCCGCTGAGCGGATATCTTGTTTCACGTTCGGACATGGCCTCCATCAACTTATGTTGAACAAGCCATGCGGTGTGGTAGCTGACCCCCAGATATCGCTTTAGCGCGAGCGCTGACAAGCCTGTCTTCGCTTGACTGATAAGATAGATCGCCAGAAACCAGATCGTTAGCGGAAGCTTGGTACTCTGGAACAGCGTACCGGCGATGAGAGAGGTTTGATGTCGGCAACTCGTACACTGGAACATTTTGAGCGATCCTATCAGGAATTCACAACAATTCGTGTCTTCGCAGCAAGGGCATACAAAGCCGTCAGGCCAGCGTGATTTCTGCAGAGCCGCTTCACATTGGGCTTCGGTGCCGTAGTGTTTTAGAAACTCAGGCATAGACATGCCGGGTTGAAACTGAATACGATTGATTGACATGGTGCACCTCTTTGATGGACTGTGCTCAGTCTACGCGCTTTGCTGTGGCTCGGCTGAGATATCTTGCTAATCAAG
>CAVXZR010000028.1:0-23863 GCA_963765965.1 uncultured Pseudomonadota bacterium | reverse complement strand
CCTGCCAGATTGACGCCGCTCATCCGGGTTTGGGCGCTGAATTGCACAAAGGTGGCGCCCAAGGTGGCCACATCCCGCTCTCTAATGCCGAACTTTTGCTTGGCAAGAATGACGATACTGCGGCCTTCGGGGGTTTCATCCGCCAAGGACGCTAATTGCGCTGCATCCGCAAACTGCTGCGGCGTAACCCCTTTAGCCGGCATAAAAGGCCGAGGCCTGCCGGTTACCCAAGGTAATGGTGCCGGTTTTATCCAGTAGCAATACATCGACGTCGCCGGCTGCTTCGACTGCCCGACCTGAGGTGGCGATCACGTTTTTCTGCAACATCCGGCCAATACCGGCGACACCTATGGCGGACAACAGACCGCCGATAGTCGTGGGGATCAGACAAACCAGCAAAGCCACCAACACCGTAATACTGATCGGATGACCGATTTTGGAGGTTTCGACACTGTACAGCGAGAACGGCAGCAAGGTGACGGTGACGAACAAAAATACCAATGTTAAGGCAACCAACAGTATCGTCAGCGCAATTTCATTCGGTGTTTTCTGCCGTTTGGCGCTTTCCACCATCGAAATCATCCGATCCAGGAAGGTCTCGCCGGGATTCACGGAAATGCGCACTACCAGCCAGTCGGACAACACCCGGGTGCCGCCGGTCACGGCACTGAAGTTGCCGCCCGATTCACGTATCACCGGCGCGCTTTCGCCGGTAATGGCGCTTTCATCTACTGAGGCGACGCCTTCGATAACTTCGCCATCACCCGGCACAAAATCGCCGGCCTCGATTAACACCACATCGCCTTTGCGTAAAGTAGAGCCGGAGACTTTCGAATAATTAGCGCCATAGCGGGCTTCATCCAGTTTTTTAGCGGCAATGTCGCGTTTAGCGCTCCGCAGAAACTCGGCCTGCGCCTTACTACGGCCTTCAGCCACGGCTTCAGCAAAGTTGGCGAATAACACTGTGGACCACAACCATAGCGAGACATTTAAAATAAAGCCGGCGGGTTCTTCACCTTGGCCGCCTAACGCCTGAAACCACAGCACGGTGGTAAGAATGCTGCCGAGGTAGACGACGAACATCACCGGATTTTTCCATTGTTGTTTCGGCGTTAGCTTGCGGAAAGACTCTAGCGCGGCTTGTTGCAGTATGTCCGGGTCAAAAAGAGAAGACGAAATGGGTTTGGTAGTCATAAGGGTGGCCTTTTTTCCTAATTATGGGTGGCTGATCATTTGCAGATGTTCGACAACGGGGCCCAGCGCCAAGGCAGGCACGAAGGTCAGCGCGCCGACCATCAGCACGGTGCCGATCAGTAACATCACAAACAGCGGCGTATGGGTCGCTAAGGTACCGGGGCCGACCGGTACGGTCTTTTTGGCGGCCAGGGAGCCGGCAATCGCCAGGACCGGTATCATCAGCCAATAGCGGGAAAACAGCATGGCCAGGCCGAGCATGAAGTTATAAAACGGGACGTTGGCCGAGATGCCGCCAAAGGCGCTGCCGTTGTTGTTGCCGGCCGACGAGAAGGCGTACAGCACTTCGCTGAAACCGTGCGCGCCTGGATTGAAGATGGAGGCCTTGCCGAGATCCGTCATGAGGGCGATGGCGGTCCCCGCCAGGACCATGAGCGGCGGAATCAGGATGACGATGCCTGACATTTTGACCTCGAACGCTTCGACTTTTTTGCCCAGGTATTCCGGGGTGCGGCCTATCATGAGACCGGCCAGGAATACCGCGATCAGCGCGTAGATGATCATGCCGTACAGACCGGAACCGACCCCGCCGTAAATGACCTCGCCAAGCTGCATCAACCACATTGGCACCATGCCGCCAATGGGCGTAAACGAATCGTGCATGGCGTTGACGGAGCCGTTGGAGGCGGCCGTGGTCGCGACCGCCCACAGCGCGGAGTTGACGATGCCGAAACGGGCTTCTTTGCCTTCCATATTGCCGCCGGGTTGCTGGGCGGAGACGATTTGATCAACCCCCAGCGCGCTCAGCGCCGGATTGCCGCTTTGTTCAGCCGGTACGGTGACGGCTATTAACGCCACAAACACCAGGGTCATGGCGGCTAACAGCACCCAGCCCTGGCGCACATCGCCGATCATGAGGCCAAAGGTGTAACATAAGGCCGCCGGGATCAGCAGGATGGCCAGCATTTCCAGAAAGTTAGACAGCGGCGTGGGATTTTCGAAAGGATGGGCGGAGTTGGCGTTAAAAAAGCCGCCGCCATTGGTACCCAATTGTTTGATGGCGATTTGCGAGGCCGCCGGTCCCAAGGCCAGGGTTTGCTGTTTGGTTTCGGCGTTTTCGGTGACCGGTTTGCCTTCGGCGTCCATGACAGGTTTGCCGTCGGCATCGAGTTTGGGGGTTTGATAACTCACCGTCTCCTGCAGGGACACGGTTTGATACGGGCTGAAGGTCTGCACCACGCCCTGGCCGACCAGCACTAACGCCAAAACCAGCGACAAAGGCAGTAAGATGTAGAGGGTGCTGCGGGTCATATCCACCCAAAAATTGCCGATACTGTGGGTATTGCGGCGAGAAAAACCGCGGATCAACGCGACCAGCACCGCCATGGCGCTGGCGGCCGAGGAGAAGTTTTGCACGGTCAAACCCAACATTTGCGTGAGATAACTCATGGTCGCTTCGCCGCTATAGCCTTGCCAGTTGGTGTTGGTGATGAAACTGACGGCGGTGTTGAAGGAGAGATCGGGACTCACCGCCGGCAGCGCTTGCGGGTTTAACGGTAAAATATCCTGAAACCGTTGCAGAAAATAAACCGCCAGCAAACCCAGCAGGTTAAAAATCAGCATGGCCATGGCGTATTGCGTCCAGGGCATTTCCTGATCGGCTTTGACCACGCCGCTAAGGCGGTAGAAAAACTTCTCGACACCGGCAAACCAGCGATTTAAGCCGACCGGTTCGTCCCGATAGACCCGCGCCATGTAGCCGCCCAAGGGCTTAGCCAGCAGCAGCAGGGCCGCCATGTAAATGAAAATTTGTAGAAAACCTTGCGCAGTCATTAGAATTTCTCCGGATAGAACAATGCCGCCACCAGATAAACGAACACGCCTACCGCCATAATGCCGCTCAACAGATAAATCCAACTCATGATTTCCCCCTTAAGGACTCGCAGCCGTTAATCAATAAACCGGTCACGACAAAGAAAATTGCCATTAACAATAAATAGCCTAAATCCATCGGAATCACCTCTTTGAAAAAATGTAAAAACTGTTGACCCTTGCAATCAACTTCGATTGCCATTTTTTAACTTTACAGAATCTCCAGTAAAAAAGTCGTAAAAACCAGGATAAGAGATATAAAGAAAATATAAAAATGATTTTTCATCCACTTCATAGCACCTTATACCTCATCCGCCAACGAAACCGGTATAGGTAGTTTTACTCATAAAATATCCTTTCTCTGATAAAGTTCTGTTAAACCGACAGAGCCATTCAGGCTTGCAGTGGCTGATAATTTGTTTTAATTCGATATCGACCGAAACCGGCAACTTCCAATTGTTAGAAACAATTGCCGATCCATGCAAATACTAACTAGCTAAATAAAATCGGCTTATTAAAAGCCGGCGGCATAATTATTAACTAGCGATTTTTAAGTTTTTTCATCGACTTTTATATTCCCTTTACTTGTTATACAAATTTTCTTATGACTTTTTTATACGAAATTCTGTAAATTAGTAATTATTCAGCGTAGGGTGGGTTAGATGCGCAACTCGTTGAGTTTAGATAAAGTTAAATTCGTTGGGCGCATCGTAACCCACCAGGGACATTACAAAACACTTTCAATTTCATCGAATTGATGGGCGTATCAAGAATTCACTGAATAGTTACGTAAATTATTTACCATGAGATGATGGACTATTACAGGAATTCAGGCACTTTCTATTTTTTCTGAGAGGTATTACAGATGGATATAAGTTATTTTATTTTGATAGCGGCATTCTTTGCGGGAACCGGCTTTTTGATGCGGAAATACGATCAGCTAAAAGAAAGTCTTCATGGTCATGGCTTTTATTTTTTACACTCTCGGCGGTTTTGGCACCTATACAGTATCGTAACGGCAGATACTGGCCAACCCTTATACCTTACAGCGATGATAGCGATATTGTTATGTCTGATTCCCACGTTTATTGAAAGTTTAGTGTCACTGAATAAAACGATGGGTACGCCGAAGCGGAAAAACATCCTGTCGGCTTCCGAAAATTACGGCAGAAGCCAATAATTAAAACATAACCGGACAAAAGTGATTTTCGCGCTAAAAACTCGTTTTTTACATGACCTTAAACAACAGGCGATCAGGGAAGACCGCCTGGCAATCGAAATGATCGCGGACCTTTTCACGATGACAAAATCATTGACCTATCACAGGGCGCAGCAGAACAAATCGGCATGCGCGGTTTAACCGAAGTGAAGGTAGAGTACTTAGGGACATAACGTCATTCAGCAAATTTTAATTCGGCCGTTTTTTTGGAGCTTTTATGACTATTTCGATACTTCTGCCAAATGAGGTGGAAGCCAGACTGCAAAATCTGTCAGCCGTCACTGGCCGCAGCAAAACCTTTTATGTGACGCAAGCCATACTCGAACATCTGGAGGTCCTGGAAACTTTGTACCTTACCGAGAATGAACTTACAGCCATCTACTCGGAGGTGCCGACGAGCAGCTCAGCTTTCCGGGGCGATGAAAAGGTATGATATGGATTACTAAGCGATACATAACGCCAAAACAATGCAGATTAAGAGTTGCAATTGTTGCTAACAAACGGCCAATCGTGGTTAGCAGCAAACCTTAAGCCCGGATTCAGTCAAAAAATAATTCGGCAGCAAAGCCCGTCTACCGATTTGTATTGTTAGTAGGAAAGATTTTGTGTGAGAATAGGGATAATTCAAAATAGACACTATATATGGCGTCATAATGCGTGGTAAACTAATCATTGAAAACACGATAGAACATCTGCAACAACATAAAACCAATCTGTGTTGTGAAGAAGTTAAACGGCTTTTAGTAAGCCTGGGTTTGGAGGTGCGTACGGCAAGCAAGGCGGTCACAAAGTCTTTTTTCATCAAGGAGTGCCTGGCTTTATGAGCGCAGCGTTCAACTGCGGTCATGGCAAAAACCCGGAGATCAAACCCGCTTATATAGGTAAGATTATTCAAATTCCCAAGCAGCATCATGCTGAGCTTGCAGAATATTTGGAGAGAACATTATGATCGATGCATCGAATTACAACATCACGGTCCGTAAAGGCTGGTTCGATGGCGAACTCTGCTATGAAGCGCGTGTAGCGGAATTACCGAATGTAGCAGAATACGCAGATAGCTTTGACGAGGCTTATGCATTGGCTATCGATACCATTGAAATGACGGCTGAAATTTTCAACGATCAAGGCAAACCAATGCCGATGCCCATGTTACCTGCCGATCAGTACAGCGGCCGCATTACCCTACGTTTAGCCAAAAGCCTGCATCGCGCCCTGGCTCAGGCTGCTGACCATGAAGGCGTCAGTTTGAATCAGCATTTGACCAATATCCTGAATTATTATGCGGGCTATGCACAAGCCTCAAAATTGGTCTTGCCTACCAATAGGTACTCAAAACCAGGAAGAGCAATTTCTGACATTACGCCGTCTGTTTCAGAGTAGTTAACACAACAGAACTTGGAGAGTTTTTGCCTTGCACACGGAACATCCCTTTTCCTCCGAACGCGCGCTGTTCGCGACTTGTTTCGATATTTTCCGGATTTTCCTGAAGCTTGGGCTGACTTCTTTCGGCGGGCCGATTGCACATCTCGGCTATTTTCAGAACGAATTTGTCGGCCGCCGCAAATGGCTGGACGAGCAGGCGTTTGCCGATCTGGTCGCGCTGTGCCAATTTTTGCCCGGCCCGGCCAGCAGTCAGGCCGGGTTTGCCGTGGGTCTTTTACGCGGCGGATTATTAGGCGGATGTGCTGCCTGGCTGGGCTTTACGATGCCGTCAGTCCTGGCGCTTATCGCCTTTGCTTATTTTTCCGGGTCTATCCAGGGAACAATGGGCGCGGGTATTCTACACGGCCTCAAGATCGTTGCCGTGGCCGTGGTTGCGCAGGCCGTCCGGAGCATGGCGAAAAACCTGTGTCCGGACCGGCAAACAGCAAGCATTGCGCTGGCTGCCCTGCTGATCGTGACCGGGGTAGCGGGCACGATAGGACAAATTGCGGCGATTATTTTCGGTGCGGTTGCAGGTTTATTGTTTTGCCGATCGGAACCCGCCGCGATTGCCGGCCATCTTTCCTTCTGTTTGTCACGGCGGACAGGCATGGTTGCTTGCCTTGTGTTTTTTCTGCTACTCGCCGGATTACCGGTTCTCAGCGCATTTACTCAGAACCATGTTCTGGCTGTCATAAGCGCCTTCTATCGCTCCGGCGCTTTGGTGTTCGGCGGCGGACATGTTGTTTTACCGCTGTTGCAGGTGGAAGTCGTGCAAACCGGCTGGGTGGATAACAACGCCTTTCTTAACGGCTATGGCGCGGCACAGGCAGTTCCAGGCCCCCTGTTTACTTTCGCCGCTTATCTCGGCGCCGTAATGAATACCCAACCCAACGGCTGGTTAGGGGCAATAATTTGTCTTTTCGCCATTTTTTTACCAGGTCTGCTGTTGCTTACCGGCATGCTGCCGTTTTGGGATCATTTCAGGCGGCTGGCAACCGCAAAGAACGTCATGCGCGGCGTGAATGCCGCCGTTGTGGGACTGCTGGGTGCGGCGCTTTATACGCCCCTCTGGACCAGCACCATTCACCGGGCCGGCGATTTTGGCCTGGCCGTGGCAGGGTTTGTTCTGCTGACAGCCTGGAAGGCGCCACCCTGGCTCATCGTGATCGTTTCAGTCAGCGGGTCTGTGCTGTTGTCCATGTTTTAAATCGAATTCATCTGTTAAAACAAAACCTGATTAGCTAGATATCGCAGTCATGCACAGTTTCGGGTGGAAACTGGCGTTACTGTCGTTTGTTTTAATGCACCTGACTCGCAAAAAAATCTGCGATCAGCCGCCCCTAACGCTCGTCTTTTCAACTTTCGAATCATATTGTTCCAAGCGGGGA
Source organism: uncultured Pseudomonadota bacterium (assembly GCA_963765965.1). Lineage (GTDB taxonomy): Bacteria > Pseudomonadota > Gammaproteobacteria > Methylococcales > Methylomonadaceae > Methylomonas. Next base: position 16,765 of record CAVXZR010000028.1, on the reverse strand, counting down.
TGTAAAACTTTCCATGTAAACCGCCGTTTATCCCGACCAACCAGCCTTTTTCATTTCTATTCTTACTGGATGAACAAGAGGACAACGCTCGAATTGGCGTAGCGCACATAGCTCTAAAGCGGTCGCATTCAGAGGTTTTGACAATTCGGCAAATCACCCAGTAATTTCCGTAGACTTTCAATATCGACCGGTTTGGTCAGATGTGCATTGAATCCGGCGGCCTGTGACTTTTGTTTATCCTCAAGCTGCCCGTAACCCGTCACGGCAATCAGCAATATCCGCCCCAATTCACTGCTTTGCCGCAATTCTCGCGCTAGAGAATAACCATTCATCCCAGGAAGTCCGATATCCAGCAAGACGACATCCGGCCGCTCTGCCTGGCACCTTGCAAGTGCCTCCATAGAATTGTAGGCTGTCAGCACCTGATGTCCATCCATTTCCAGCAGCAAAGCAAGGCTATCGGTAGCATCGCGATTATCGTTAACCACCAAAATACGTAATTTCAATCGTTTTGGAACCGTAAGCGCACTGGCGACAGAGGGTTGCGGTTCAGAGGGGATAAATTGCTAAAAAGTTGTAGGGCGGCGTAAAGAAATTGTTGGCAAGGATTAATCCCAAGATCGTGGCGAGCATGCCTGCGCTGAATCCGCCAATGATAGCGGCAAGTGTGACCGCTGGGAAAAAGGTCAGATACTGCAATCCGGCATTGATCGGCGCTATTGCCAAGCGCACCCATAAAGCCAAGCCCATCACAGCAAAAACAAAAAGAATATTCTTAAAGTCGCCTAGCTTATTTGTAGCAAGGAAAGGGCAGCATTGAATGATTTTTTGTCTAGAAAGTGACACGCGGGTTATACAATTTTCCAACATAGGCTATGTGCTATTGGCTCTAACAAGTTATTATCATGCAAAGATTACAGTAAATTTTTCATAGTTAAAAGGAATGACTTTGAAAAGGTTACGTTTAATTCCAAAATACATTATTTCTTTTTCGCATGGTCAAACATATTGCCAAACAGCTGAATCACAACAAAAATCAGGGAGGGGCCACAATCATTGGCCGTCGTCCCATAGGGCTGGTGTTTGCAACGAATGGCTTTAAATAGGCTGGTACAATTACACGCGGTTTTATTGCAGATAAGTTTGGCTGTTGGCATTCTGCATTGTCGGCTTGCGCTAATTTTTTGTCCTTCATCGTAATTCTTACTTATCTATCAAAAACAATTCAAACTGTTCGACCGGCACAGGCTTGCTGAATAAATAGCCCTGAAAGAGTGGACAGTCATGCTGCTCTAGGAAGGCACGTTGAGCTTCCGTCTCCACGCCCTCGGCGATAACTTCCATGCCGAGTTTGTTGGCCATGGCAATGATGGTCTGCACAATGACGGCATTATCCGGGTCACTTGTAATATCATGCACAAAATTTTGATCGATCTTTAGTTGGTCCAGAGGCAGTTTCTTCATGCTGGATAACGATGAATAGCCGGTACCAAAGTCATCCATGGAAAAGCGCACTCCTATTTTTCGGAGAGCATGCATTTTGAGGATGGTATCGTCGATATCATCAAGCACTAAACTTTCGGTCAGTTCCAACTTTAGCCTATCAGGGTTAATAGCATTAAGGCGCAGCACCCGGGTCACTTGCTCCACAAAGTCGGATTGATAAAACTGGCGCGCGCTAACGTTCACGGCCAGTTGTAAATGTTGAGTATGCACACTGCCTTCCCAAATTTTGATCTGGGCGCATGCTGATTCCAGCACCCATTGCCCAATGGGCAATATCAAGCGGGTTTCCTCGGCCAGCGCGATAAAATCCACTGGAGATATCAAACCATGTAGTGGATGTTGCCAGCGAATAAGCACTTCCGCACCGATGATCTTGCGATTATGGTGAACTTGTGGCTGGTAATAAAGCTTAAACTGATTTTCCGCCAATGCCTGGCGCAAGCCTGCTTCCAGAACAACGCGGGCAGTGATGGCGGCCTGCATTTCAGGATCAAAGAAGCGCAGTGCATTACGGCCTGATGCCTTGGCTTGATACATGGCAATATCCGCCTGCTTCATCAATTCGTCTATGGATTGCTCGTAACCGCTGAATAAGGTAGCGCCGATACTGGGGGTGCTGTGATATTCATGTGCGGCAAGCAGATAAGGCTGATTGAGTGTGGCCAGAATTTTATTGCCAATCACTTCAGTCAGTTCAGCAGCTTCAAGGGGTTGTTGACTCAGGTCTTCGAGCATCACCACGAACTCATCACCGCCGAGACGAGCAACCGTATCGTCTCCACGGATACAGGACTCAAGACGCTGCGCAACCTGTTGTAGCAGTAAGTCGCCCATGTCATGGCCGAGAGTATCGTTAAGGATTTTGAAATTATCCATGTCAATAAACAACATGGCACCTCTTCGGCCACTACGATGACTTGAAGCCAATGCCGGTATTAATCGATCCTGAAGCAGCCGCCTGTTAGGTAACCCGGTAAGCGGATCGTAAAAGGCCAACCGTTCAATTCTATCCATTGCCGCCTTGCTTACGGTGATGTCCGCGAGTGTGGCAACGAAATTCGTAATGATGTCGTTCGGATCCTTGACTGCGGTGATGGTGAGATGCTCCGGATAGATTTCACCATCCTTACGCCGATTCCAAATTTCGCCTTGCCATGAACCTGTGTTATTGATGCTCTCCCACATGGCAGCATAAAAATCTGTATCCTGCCGGCCTGATTGAAGTAAACTCGGGTTCTTACCGATGATTTCTTCAGCGGTATAACCGGTGATATTGGTGAAGGCGCTGTTGACGCGGAGGATAATATTATTGGCATCGGTGACCAACATGCCTTCTTGAGATTCAAAAACAGTGGCGGCAATGCGCATGTCCATCTCAATTTTCTTGCGGTCTGAAATATCTCGAGCAAAGCCCACCGTACCCAACATTGCACCATTTTCATCAATCACCGGTGCTTTGAAAGTCTCGACCCACCGGCGTACCCCTAAGTGATCGATGTACTCTTCCTCCACCATTTTTCTCTCATTTGAAGCTAATACGGAACGATCGTCTTTTCGATAACCTTCAGCCAAATCTTGCGATGAAAAATCAAAGTCGTTTTTACCGACCATTTTGTCCGGATCATTTTCCCCGAACGCTTGGGCAAGCACTTGATTAACTGCAAGATAATGGCTGTCAGTATCCTTAAGCCAGACCATAAACGGGAAGTTGTCGATCAAGGCCCGCTGGTAACCTTCCTTCTGGCGTAAGGCTGTTTCTATGCGTTTACGTTCGGTGATATCAGTTACTGTTCCCAGCATCTGTACTGGCCGGCCGTTTTCATCATAAATAACACGCCCCCGCGCATTGATCCAATGCAGCGATTGATCCGGCTGGATGATCCGGCATTCGAGAAAGAGTTTACCCGTGCGAAATGCCTCCTCAAAACATTGACTGAACCCCACGCGGTCTTCGGGCACGACATGCCGCTTGGTTATTTCCATGCCCCATTCCGGAGGCGATGATTCATACCCGAAAATCCGATCATGCTGAAGCGAACGCCATGCGGTGTCGTTAATCAAATCCAAGTCCCAAACACCTATTTCGCCGAATTCCATCGCAAGATCGAGCCGTTTCTCAATCACCCGCAGCATTTCCTCCTGCTGTTTGCGCTCGGTGATATCGCGCAATGCCGAGCGGCTGTGCAGAATGGTTCCCTGTGCATCACATACTGCGGATGTATTCAAACTCACATCAACCTTGCAGCCATTCTTGCACCGCAATTGAAGCTCCACGCCATGCACTGTTTTGGTGTCCTTAAAAGTTTGGAACGTTGAACGGGCTAGTTCTACACAATCCTGATGATAAATTTCGAACACAGATTGACCAAGGATATCTTCCCTGGAAAAGCCCGTGATATCTAACAAGGTCTGATTACAATCTGTGATAGTTGCGTTCTTGGCTTCGACTGATAGAAACATGTCCGGAGCATGATCGTAAAGGTCGCGATATTTCTTTTCCGACTCCTTTTGCTCAATGTGCCTCCGATAAAAAAAATAACCCGAAATAACCATGAAAATGATAACAACCGGGATGATGTACTTCAGAAAATCGCGCAGGCCGGCTTCTTTATTCTCGTAGACGCCAAACCATTTATTGTAGAGTACATTGTATGTTCCATTGGACTTGGTGAGCGCCAATCCTTCATTGATCTTGCTTAACAAATCTGACTGTCCTTTCTGTACAGCAAACGCGAACTTCTGCGAGAACCCCGCCTTGATCTTCAAGGCCTCAATGTTGGTCAATCCCAGTTCCTGCAGCGTTTGCATCCCGGCCAGTTTACTGATTAACATGGCATCGTGCTTGCCTGATGCCAATAAGCGTAAGCCTTTTTCTAGGGTATCCACCGGTACCAGTTGTTTCTCCCATCCTTTAGACAAAGCATAATCGTGCGCCAGATCGGCGTTAAGCACAATAATGGATTTTCCGGCGAGTTCATCTTCCGACTGAATATAGGACTCGCCCTTGCGTACGAAGATTGCGCCGTGGACAATTACATGGGGGACAGTAAAATCAGCAAAATGCTGACGCTCATCCGAAATCGCCAAGTTAATCAATACATCGATCTGGCCTTCTTTGAATTCCTGAAGAATCTGATGAAAAGGCAGTACGCGGATGTTGTAATTCAAGCCTGCCTCAGCGGCCACGGCTTTCCATAGATCGACGGTAAAGCCGCTTGCAGTGGCATCTGTCATACCTATGGCAAAAGGCGGATAGTTTTGTTCGCTACCCACAACCAAGGTGTCTTTTTGCACCTGAATAGGTGGCATGTGATTTTGTGCAGCGCCGCTAGCTTGATTAACGGATGTTAGGGCATGTGCAATTCCACTCGCAAATAATGCGAAAAAGAAGGCGATCACGAACCCTGTCAATGATGTACAGACTTTCTGCCAAATATTCAAAGGAATCTATCAAGCCATCTCAATCGGGAATTACCGGCGGCATTATATACTGAAAAGAAAGAACAAATATAAGACTGAAGTTCCGCTCCTGTTTTAGGAAGGGATGACCGGGCATGTATGGGTACATTTGATGGTGTAGGTAGTTCTACCTATTGTAGGCGTAATTCGGTTTATTTAACCTATACAGGTGGTTTATGTTCTAACCAAGTCTTCGCAGTAATATCATTGAGGGATAAAAAATGGAAAAAATGAATTTTCAATTTGCTGACGAAGCGCTGGACCGCGACCCGAAATCCGCTGCCGGCGATTCAATGCCAAACAGTCATGTTTACGGCAATAACCAAACTGCAGCCAGCCGCAACACAGTCAACCGGCATCCCATACAAATGATGGCCGGAGATATTGGCTTACACCGTGATAGAAAAAGTCCGGGTCATACGCTGGCCTCGAATGCCAACAAACTGTCTGCCGACGACAGCAATTCCTGCTGGCGAAACTATAGCACACAGGTCCAAGCTTAAACCCAGTGGGTAAAACCCTGAGGGTAGCGGCCCGATTACATCCGTTTTATGGGTACTGTGCCTATTCGACCGTCAATATCAAGAGGCAAACATCAAATAGCAAGGAGCCTTTCCTGATTAGAGTGGAAATGCTTGCCACTTACTTGGACGCGGCAGCATCTTGAGCGTTGGCATTGATGCTGATACCGTTTTTCGCCAACTGTTCCACAATCGCCTGTGCATTAGCGTTGCCTTGTTCCGCAAGACGTTTGGTGCCTGCTGAAATAACATTGAGCTGATTGCGCATTTTTATGGCATCGGCGATAACATTCTCCTGATTGTCATACACCGTATTGATGCTTAGCCGCTCGTTAAAAAGCTGGACCGTCTGAAAAATAGACCAGATTAGAAGTGTAATGATTACCAGCAGCAGTGGCAACTGCGTTAAGCTGTTCTTCGCGTTTGTCGTTTTTGGATCCATGGCTCGTGTCATTTTTTAGGCGTAACGGTGAAACTGATACCCTGATCGTTCAGCAAACTCTTAAGCTGGGCGTCGTTCTTGTTGGCTGCCAGTTCGGAAAGCCCTCGTATCAGAGACTGATAGAGTTTTTCCATTTGCAGGCTTTGCTGAATATACTGATTGCGGTTAGCGACCTGTTCCTGCGTGCTGCGGTTGGTAATGAAAAGACCAATATTAACCAGCACGAGAATCATAAAAACTATGCTCCCGCCAAGTAATATTTGTTGCATTTTACCTGACATATCGTTTCCTATCATTGAGTGGCTTCCGGCAAAAGCGATTAAAGCGCCGTTGGTTCCGGTTGGCATGCCTCCCAAAATCGACGACGGTTGCTGGTACGCGCTAAACCAACAAATAGCTGCTTAAGGCCGTTTAAAGATTATTCTGTTTGTAAAAGGTAAACGCCTAGGCAGCTTGCTTAGACGTTATCATACTGCTAACTTTCGTAACGCACATAAAATAATTTGGACGAATTAAAACAGGGTTTCAATTCGTCCGGGTTTTATAAAAACTATATTATGCGCTTTCCGGCTTTTAGTTCAGCGTCGCAACGCGGCGGCGAGGAATCAACAAGCCGGCAAAACCAATTAACATCAGCAGCAAGCTTTTTGGCTCAGGTACGTTGCCGGTTATGCCGTTGACGATATCCCCGGACAGGTTTAAATCAACCACGTAAGATTCCGTATAGCCGCTGGCGTTGTAATCGGTCACATTCATAAAGACGGTTTCATTAAACAATCCTGTACCCAAGGTATCGGTATTAAAGGCGACCTGTAAGCCGCTTTCCCCCTGGCCCGCACCCAAACCGGTGAAGCTATTAAAGCCTGCCAAGCCGAAGAAATTGTTACCGTTGGTAGTATAGTTGCCTTTGATCAAATCGGTAGGGCCCGTTTGATCATTCAACATGCTCAATAACAGGTTAATGGATCCCGAATTTGCAGCCAAATTGCCAAGGTTCAGGTTGAAGACCGTCCCGCTGCCGGTCAGGCTTCCCGCGCCGGAGACCAGAGAGAAGTCCGGTTTGGCGTAGTTATTGACCGTACCCTCCAGCGTGACGCCAACGCTCGACAAGGCCAGATCGGCCATATCGGCGTTATGGCTGGCCAAGCTGACGGTAGCGCTGCCGTTATTAAAGACACCGGCAGTCGAGGTATTCAAACCGACGACCAGACTGGTGTTATCGCTAGTTTGGGCTGCCAGATTAGCGAAACTGCCGCTAGCGGTAAAGGGACCGGTGGCGCCGCCAATGTTGCCCTTCAGGGTGTCGTTTAACCCGACTACAGGCGCAGTGTTGGTGACGTTAAGCGCTTGTCCGACAACATCGCCGACGTGGACGATACCAAAGTTAACATCAGTAGTGGCGACGTTCGCTACAGCAGTTTGATAGACCTTACCTGTCAGAGCGGTATCCTTACTGCCGATAGACAAATCAGCCGCACCGTCGGTACCGGCGCCTGTGGAAGTGTAATTGGTGGTTAAGTTACCCGTAAAGGTGCCCGCCGTGCTTGTGTTCAACCCCACATGAATGCTGCCGGCATCGGTTTGGCCTGCGCCAAGATTGCTGATCGCTCCGCTGGCGTTAAACCCGGTGGGTGCAGCGTTGGAACTCACTTTTAAGCCTTCGGTATAGATGTCCGGCGAAGTGTTTGTGATGCTAAGCGCAGCCGTTGGGCTAACATCGCCAACCCGGGCGGCCAGCGTCACAGCGCCGGTATTCAAGGTCGGATCGGCCAGGCGGTAAACAGCGCCGCTGACGTTAACGGTTTGCGAAGCCAGATTGGTAATACCCAGGCCGCTGGTACCTAAGCCGTTGGAGTCCAGTGCAATAGTCGCCGTTCCGGACTTGGCTCCGGCAGAAGTCGTGTCGATACCAACGTGCAGGCTGGTACTGTCGGTCGCCTGTGGCCCCAACAGGCTGATTGTACCGTTATTGGTAGTTACCCCGGCAGTTGCGCTACCGATGGAAGCATCGAGCTTTTCGGAGAAACCGTTGTTTGCCGCGGTATTCTGGATAGTTAAGGCCTGATCGGTTGTTGTGCCTATCCGCACGTTGCCGAAGTTGACCGGGTTGGGTGTTACCGGGCTGGCGCTGGCCAGGTTGAAAACGCTGCCGCTAATGCTGGCGGTTACGCCGACACTTTGCGAAGGTAAAGCAGTGTTGGCTAAGCCGCTGGTTCCCGTACCATCGGAAACAAAGTTAACTGTCTGCTTACCGTTGATGGTACCGGCGCTACTGGTGTTAACACCGATGACCATGCTGGTGCTGTCAGTAGCTCCGGCAGCCAGCAGGCTAATTGTGCCGCTGTTGTTGGTGATCCGGGAATCGGTGGCGCTGCCGAAGCTGGCGTCCAATTTCTCGGTGAAAGCACCTGTTGCCGCTGTGTTCTGTATGGTGATCGCTTGGCTGACAGCGTCGCCGACATGGACGTTTCCGAAGCTGACGGCTGTCACGGTGTTCGCGGAAGCAAGATTGTATACCGCCCCGCTGACGGCCACAGTCTGGCTGCCGACCGACATGGCGGAGAGTCCGCTAGTTCCGGTGCCGTCGGTAGAGAAGTTAACACCCACGGTGCCGGTTTTGAGGCCGGCGGTGCTGGTATCGACGCCGACAGTCATAGCGCTGCTGTTACTGCCGCCTGCGGCCAGCAGATTGACAGCGCCGCCGTTAGTGGTTATTCCAGTGGTGGCAGTGCCGAAGCTGGCGTCCAGTTTCTCGGTGAAAGCGCCTGTTGCCGCTGTGTTCTGTACGGTGAGCGCTCCGCTAAGCGCTTCGCCGACATGGGTATTGCCAAGGTTGACCGGGTTGGGCGTCACGTTGCCTGCGGCCACGTTATAGGCTGCCGCTCCGGTTCCCGTGGTGATGTTCAAGAGTTGACCGGCAACGTTATCGAAGTTGCTAACGATACCTACCTTGTTGGAACCGCTCAGGGAAATCGCGCCGGCTGTGTTGGTTTCATAGGTAACCGTCACAGGTGAACTGGAAGTGCCCGGCGTAACGGGGCCAAAGTTTTGCGGAGTAACGCTCAGGTGTGTATCGGCAATACCGGCGCCGCCGCCTGTGGTCTGGATCGCTCCGCGCAAGGTGGCTCCGGTGCCGGTGTTGTCCACCGCGAAGGTCTCCGTAGTGGCTACACCAACCCGCACATTACCAAGGGTAAGGGTCGGGGTGGCGGTGCCGCCATTGGTCACTTCCGCGCCGCTGACACCTTGCGAGGTGCCGGCTACGGCCAGAATCTGGCCGGAGCCGGAGACGTTGGCATGTCTGTCAAAGCTGTTGCCGGTGCCGAAATTGGCGTTGTTGTAATCGCCGGAAACGGTGATGCTGTTGGCGCCCAGGCTGAGCGCGTTGGCGCTGGTGCCATTATTGATCAGGTTGCCGGTGCTGCTGCTTGCGCCCACGGTTAAAACCCCGGTGCCGGCCGTGCTGGCGGTGCCTGTGCCGGTAAAGCCGACCACCGCATTAACATTGCCGCCGTTGGCGCTGATCAGGCCGGCGTTAGCAACCGCTGTACTCAAGCTCAAAACCCCACCGTTGATGGCTTGCAGGGTGCCGTTGTTGACCAGGCTGCCGCTGTCGGCAGGTGGAGTGATGCTCAGCGTGCCGCCAGCGACGTTGGCCGAGATCAGGCCGTTGTTAGTCAGCGTATTGGTGCCGCCGACGAAGATCGCTTGGCCGATGTTGCCTTCGCCCTGCACGGTGAGGCCTGCACCCAGCGTGGTGCTGCCGTTGCCATCGATCGACAGGTGGGCAGCCGGGTCGTTCAGGTTAATGCTGCCGGTACCGCCAATCGTCTGGCTGTTGCCAGCGGAATCCGTGCTGTTAAGGCCCAGAATGCCGCCGTTGGCGATGTTGATTGAACCATTGATCGTCGCGCCGTTGATGATTTGCTCGCGCGAGTTCGTGATCGTCGTCATGTTCACCGTGCCGGCGACCGTCACGCCGTTGAGGAAATTGCTTGCACTGTCAACCATGAACACCCCGGTACCCGAGGACCCTATCGTGCCGCCCACGATCACGGCGTTCGATTGCTCGACCACGCTGCCTGTGAGCGCATTGATCTGTCCGGCAGAGCCGTTCGTTACAGTGACGCCGCTCTCAAGCAACAACCTCCCGCCGTTGCTTGCCTCAAGAATATTGTTGTTCGTTACTGTGCCGCTGTCACCAGGTGGCGTGATGCTAAGCGTGCCTCCAGCGACGTTGGCCGAGATCAGGCCGTTATTGATCAGCGTATTGGTGCCGCCGACGAAGGCCGCCTGGCCGATGTTGCCTTGACCTTGCACGGTGACGCCCGAACCCAACGTGGTGCTGCCGTTACCATCGATCGAAAGTCGGGCAGCCGGGTCGTTGAGGTTGATGGACACGGTGCCGGCCAGGGTCTGGTTGCCGGCGCTAGGAGTAGTGGTATCCGTGCTATTCAGGCCAAGAATGCCGCCGTTGGCGATGTTGATCGAACCATTGATGGTCGCGCCGTTGATGATCTGCTCGCGCGAATTTACGATGGAGCTCAGGTCGAGTGTGCCGGTGAGATTGACGCCATTAAGGAAGTTGCTGCTGCTGCTGACGGCCGTGAGGACGCCGGAGCTACCGGTGTTAATCACGCCGTTGAGTGTGACGCCGTTCTGCTCGATCGTGCTGCCGGCGCCGGCGAGGATCTGGCCGGTACCATTGTCGATGCTCGTAGACAGCAACAAAGTTGCGCCGTTAACGGCCTGCAAGGTGTGATTGTTAATGAAGGTGCCGCTGTCGCCGGGCGCCGTGATGCTCAGCGTGCCGCCATTGACGTCGGCTGAGATCAGGCCGTTGTTAGTCAGGGTATTGGTGCCGCCGACGAAGGCCGCCTGGCCGATGTTGCCTTGCCCATGCACGGTGACGCCCGAACCCAATGTGGTGCTGCCGCTGCCGTCGATTGACAGTCGGGCGGCCGGGTCGTTGAGGTTGATGGACACGGTGCCGGCCAGGGTCTGGTTGCCGCCGGTGGTAGCCGCGCTGTTAAGGCCCAGAATGCCGCCGTTGGCGATGTTGACCGCGCCGTTGATCGTAGCGCCGTTGATTATCTGCTCGCGCGCGTTGGCTATGGAGCTCAGGTCGAGCACGCCGGTGAAATTGACGCCGTTGAGGACGTTGCTGCTGCTGCTGGTGGCCGCAAAGCTGCCGCCGCCGCTGGAGGTGAAGACACCGTTGATCGAAATGCCGTTCTGTATAACCGCACTGCCGGCGCCGGAAATGATCTGGCTGCCCGCATTGGCCGTAATGTTGGTTGACAGCAGCAGCGTGCCGCCGCCGACGGCCTGAAGGGTGCCGTTGTTGATGAAGCTGCCGCTGTCGCCGGGCGCCGTGATGCTCAGCGTGCCGCCATTGACGTTGGCCGAGATCAGGCCGTTGCTGGTCAGCACGTTTGTGCCGCCGACGAAGGCCGCCTGGCCGATGTTGCCCTGGCCTTGCACTGTGATGCCTGCACCCAACGTGGTGCTGCCACTGCCGTCGATGGACAGTCGGGCGGCCGCGTCGTTGAGGTTGATGACGGCCGTGCCGCCGATGGTCTGGCTGTTGCCAGTGGAATCCGCGCTGTTAAGGCCCAGAATGCCGCCGTTGGCGATATTGACCGCGCCGTTGATTGTGGCGCCATTGATTATCTGCTCGCGCGCGTTGGCGATGGTGGTCAGGTCGAGCGTGCCGTTGAAGTTGACGCCGTCGAGGACGTTGGCGCTGCTGCTGGTGGCCTGGATCTTGCCGGTGCCGCTTGTGGAGAGGTTACCGCCGCTGATGTTGACGCCGTTTTGCACAACTGCGCTGCCGTTTTGAGCGGTGATTTGTCCGCCGGTGTTATTGGTGTTCGTCGATAGCTGCAACGTGCCGCCGCCGGTAGCCTGTAGGGTGCCGGTGTTGACCAGGCTGCCGCTGTCGCCGGGTGGTGTGATGTTCAGCGTACCGGCAGCGACGTTGGCCGAGATCAGGCCTTGGTTTATCAGCGTGTTGGAGCCGCCGACGAAGGCTGCCGAGCCGATGTTGCCTTGGCCTTGCACGGTGATGCCAGAACCCAACGTGGTAGTGCCGTTGCCATCGATTGACAGATGGGCTGCCGCGTCGTTAAGGTTGATGCTGCCTGTGCCGTTAATGGTTTGGCTACCGCCCGAAGTCAGCGAACTGTCGAGGCCCAAAATTCCGCCGTTGGCGATATTGATAGCGCCATTCAGCGTCAGGCCGTTGGCGATACGTTCTCTGGCATTGGCATTGGTGGCGAGGTCGATCTGACCGTTGACTGTTAGACCGCTCAAGACGTTAGAGTTGCTGCTAAACACCTCCAGCGCACCGGTGCCTGTGGTGTTGATCGTGCCGCCGGTGATCGTGCTGCCAAATTGGTTCACCACACTGTCCGCGCTGACGTTGATTATGCCGCCGGTGTTGGTAATGTTGTTGCCGGGACCGACCTGCAGTGCAGCGTTATTGGGAATGGGTCCGGCGCCGACATTGATAGTGCCGGTGTTGGTGGTGCTGCCGCCGCCTTGCAGGTTCAGCAGGAAGGTGTCTATATTAAGTTGGCCGGCGTTGTTTAGCGTGAGAACGGTCGGAGAGGTGTTCTCTGTTGGTACGTTGACGGAAACCACTCCGTTTACACCAATGGTGGCGCTATCAGATGTACCATTCGGGATCTGACCCGAGGTGGGAGTACAGCTCCAATCGCCGGCGTTACTCCAGTCGCCGGTTGTCGTATTCCAGGTACAGTTGTTGGCTGCTGCCTGTCCCGGCACGCCCAGCAAGGCCGTCAATACGGCGGCAACAGTCCTTTTTAATGGAAATTTTCCGCGCAAATCGTTACGTGGGCTTATATAGTGAACAGGCCGTTTAGACATTAGTAATTCTCCGCAAACATATGGAACATAATTTAAAACCTATTAATTAAGTTTTCTATATGGAAGCAAATGCACAAACCATGCCAATAAAATATCTCATTATAATTCAATAAGTTATAGAAACACTTAATAGTATAAACGCTAGATTCTGTAAAATACCCTGACGCATAGCGAGGATATGAACAGGCTTTTTAAGCCTAAATACATTTGCCTATCTCTTTGATTTAAAGATAAATAAAATTACGGCACATATTTATAGAAACTAGATTCGAACGGATTACATAGTTGTAAAATAATCCGACAGTCAGATAATCATTGATCAAAGACGATAAGCCTAAAATTCTGCCCCCCCAACCTATTCGAAACTTTACAGTTTCGGTCCAAGCATAGGCATGCAATGGTTCTGCATAATTAAATCATTTCGAAATCTTGGGCTATTAGCCGCATCGTCTGAAAAATACATAGTAGTAAAAAAAACTGACACCATCGCCAATTAAGTTTCGGCCTTAAAAACTTAATAAAATACTTGGTTTTTATTTGGTACGCGCTTGAACGATGAAGACTTGGGTGGGTTTAAACAAACGACTGAAAGTTTGCATAAGATTTTTCGAAACGCCATGGCGGGCGCGCCTTTGGGTCTCTCAAGACTACCGATTCCCGACCTATTCGGGATACTGAGCCTATTTTTTCCTTAATTAAATATCTAGCATATAAACTCATTATAAATTCTTTCGCCTAGGTACTTTCAAATTGAAGCCGGCTAACCAAATAATCATACGCCTTCACATAGTTTTGCGGAAAGTCTAACAAATTAGTTTTCGCGCACATCATTCTTTACGATAAGTTTTTGTGCGCATATATTTCATGCTAATTTTATTAGTTTCAACACCGGTTTTTTATGTTGCCGGATAATATTTTTTTCGATGACTTTAGGCCCTCTAAGATGGATGCAGGCCACATGCTTTTCGTGCCCACGCGGGTTCAATGGCCAAATCGCGTGGGCATTATCATGCCCACCCTGCCGCTCCGAATATAAAAAAACGTAGGGTGGATGCCGCTAGGCGATCCACCATTCGCAGGTCATCAACAAACCGGGCGAATTTCCAACCGGTCATTTTAAACAGCAAATACGAACGCTCATCGGCTTCGAATCGGCGGAACCCTTTCAGGTTCCACCCTACGGTTCCTGAATAGTTACGAATACGATTCCATTTCTTATGTAATAATTACCCTATGCGAATTGCTATTTTTATCTTGAACTAGACGACATTCCTGCGTTAAAGGGATAGATATTTATTCGGAAAATGTCTAATCTTCGATTAGAAATCTACAGATTCCGCATGATAACCGGGAAATGCCTCTATGGTAACTTGTCTGATATTGAAAGCTTTTCAATGCGGCAAACCGCGTAGCTCCCTCTCGACTGCCGAGAGAAATGACTGGGAGTAAATATGAATAGCAACCGGAATCTTCAACAAACCCAGACCGACAAACTGCCTTTCGAGGCAAGGCAAAACCACAAGCCGCCCATCAAGCAGCTTTGGTTGAACCGCCTGGACAGTTTGTACGCCAGACTGGTAGTCACTCATCACAAAGGGTTGCCGCGTTATGCGTTCACGCTAATGCTCTCACTGGCTGCGCTGCTTCTACGCCTTGCCATAGCCCCGATCGATACCGGACTTCAATTCATCACCTTCTTTCCTGCTGTTGCAATTTCCGCCGTATTGTTTGGGACAGGGCCGGGGGTTTTTGCCACTGCCCTGGGCGCCATATTGTCGAGCTATTTCCTGTTTGCGCCCTTCCGGACTTTCAGCTTCGAATTTCAAATACATACCGTGATGGCCGTATTGATTTTTTGTCTCGATGGCTTGGTGGTCAGTTTATCGATCGGCATGATGCACCGTTACTTCTTCAACTTCCACAAAACTCAGTTAGATCTGGAAGCTTTGCTTGCAGAAAGCAAACGAAATGAAGCAGAACTGGCATACCAGAAATTTGCACTGGACCAGCATGCCATCGTGGCCGTCACCGATGTTAGTGGCAGGATCATCGATGTAAACGACCAATTCTGCTCCATCAGCCAATATTCCAGAGATGAATTGTTGGGACAGAACCATAGACTGATCAATTCAGGCACCCATCCGAAAGAGTTTTTTATCGAAATGTATCGCACTATTGCAAACGGCAAAGTTTGGAAAGGCGATATCTGTAATCGAGCCAAGGATGGCAGTCTGTACTGGGTATCCACGACTATCGTTCCTTATATTGGGAATAATGGCAAGCCTACTCGCTACGTTGCAATTCGTGCTGATATTACCGAGCGCAAACTTGCAGAAGAAGCACTCCGCGAAAGCCGTCAACTGCTTGAGCGGTCAGAGGAAATCGCACATCTTGGCAGCTGGAAATTTGATCTGGAGAGCAACCGGTTCACATGGTCTGACGAGGTTTATCGTATACACGGCATGGCGCCGCAGGCAATGGAAGCCACTTACGAATCGTTCCTGAACTTGGTGCATCCTGAAGACCGTGCAGCAGTAAACGCTGCTTACACAGGGTCATTGCTGAAAAATCAGGATAGTTACGAGCTTGAACACCGCATTATCAGGAAGGATAATGGAAAGGTTCGCATCGTGCATAAAAAATGCCTGCATTTTCGCAACCAAGCCGGTGCGATCACCCACTCGATAGGCATGGTTCACGATATTACTGAACGTAAAAAACAACAGGATGAATTAAAGGATAGAGAGCGTCGCTATCGTGCCGTGGTCGAAACTTCACAAGACGGTTTCTTGCTGGTAAATCAACAAGGCCAGGTGATTGGCAATAATGAAGCCTACTGTCAAATGTCCGGCTATGGCAAGGCCGAATTACTCCGCTTAAACGTGACCGATCTGGAAGGTGCCGAAACGCCTGAGCAGACATTCAAACACCTTGTCAAAATCAAAAATCTTGGCCATGACCGGTTCGAAACCTTACACAAACGTAAAGACGGTAGCCTCTGGGCCACGGAAATTTCCGTCAGCACAATGCCCGATATTGGCGATTTGTTCGTTTTTGTCCGCGACCTCACCGAGATAAAAGCCTTTGAAGCCGAACGAGCCAAGGCAGAAGAAGTAATACGCAATCAGGCATTTCACGACCCGCTAACCCAACTCCCCAACCGGCGTTTACTATATGACAGATTAAAGCAGGCCATGGCCGCTGCACGCCGCAACCGGCGTTATGGCGCCTTTCTATTTCTTGACATGGATAATTTTAAACGGCTTAACGATACGCTTGGACATGAAATGGGTGATATGCTACTAATACAGATAGCTCAACGCCTGAAATCATGCGTACGGAAACAGGACACTGTTGCCCGTCTTGGCGGCGATGAATTTGTTGTGATGCTGAACGAGCTTTCCGAGACCATCGAGGAGAGCACCTTTCAGGTCTCTTTGGTGGGCAGTAAAATCCTTAATACCCTAAATCAACCTTATCAACTCAAAGAACATGTCTATCACAGCACACCCAGCATCGGCGTTACATTGTTTCTGGATGATAAAGAGGACATGGATACCATCATCAGCCGGGCCGATTCCGCAATGTACCAAGCTAAAACATCGGGCCGGAATGCCTTGCGGTTTTCCGAAACCGATGCCTTATCCGGACTGCCTTAAAACCGCATTAAGCCGGCCTTTGCCGCAGTTAATAAAAGCTATTGATTTTTTCTCAATCTCAGGCGTTTCGTAACAATGCTGTCATCTTTACCCGCTATTGTTGAATCTTCTCTTATAAGAGGATATATATGACTGCTCTCAAATCTGAATTGCTGCGTATTCTTGAAAACAATTTACTAACCCCAGTGTTTCAACCGGTCGTATCGGTGAACCAAAAACAGATTATCGGTTATGAGGCACTCATTCGCGGTCCATCGGATAGTCCCTTACACACACCCTTTAACCTG
>CAVXZR010000027.1:0-18802 GCA_963765965.1 uncultured Pseudomonadota bacterium | reverse complement strand
TGGTCATGGCCGAAAACAGATAAGGCATCATAGCGCCGATTAGAATGCCGGGCAGCATGGTTGGATGCAACAGGTCCAACTGTTCAACCTTGGCAGCGCTGACATAGGCAGCCAGCAAGGCTAAGGCCGTTAATACGGCCGATCCTATCGCGAAGCCTTTGCCGGTTGCCGCAGTGGTATTACCCAGGCTGTCCAGCGCGTCGGTGCGCTGTCTAACTTCGGGCGGTAGGTGACTCATTTCTGCGATGCCGCCGGCGTTATCGGCGACTGGGCCGTATGCATCGGTAGCCAGGGTCACGCCCAAGGTACTAAGCATGCCGACACCTGCCAGGGCGACAGCATACAAGCCGGCAGATATCGAACCATCAGCTTTAAGCCCC
Organism: uncultured Pseudomonadota bacterium; assembly: GCA_963765965.1. Lineage (GTDB taxonomy): Bacteria > Pseudomonadota > Gammaproteobacteria > Methylococcales > Methylomonadaceae > Methylomonas. The sequence goes on along the minus strand of CAVXZR010000027.1, from coordinate 18,422 downwards.
AGCCAGATGCTTAGCAGAATCGCTACCGAGACTATCAGTACCGGAAAAACAGTACTCATCATGCCGACTGCCAGACCCTGAATGATCGTGGTGGCGGCGCCGGTTTCGCAGGCATCGGCGATCGACAGCGTCGGCTTTTCGGTATAGGAGGTGTAAAACTCGGTGACATAGGCAATGGCATTACCGGCCATCAGACCAATCAAGATAACCAGCCAGTAATTGAAACTCAAGCCGGATATCAAGATTGCCAATAGCGATAAACCCAGCACCACCACCGAAGCGGCCCAAACCGAACGATGCAGCGCGACCAACAGGTCTTTTAAACTGGCTTTTTCGTCTATATCGGCAATTTGTTGTTTCAGGAGAACAACAGCCTTTTCGAAAAGACTAGGATTTTCCGTTAAGGCCGCAAGCTCAAGGCCCTGCTTATCGCCTACCACGATATAAATGCCAAACAGGGAGGAGATTATGCCGACTGCTGCAATCAGGAAAGGCAAGGCGATAAATGCCGCGACCGAATCGCCGCCAAGACTGGCCCCCAGGGTTGCCGCCGCGATAATGGAACTACTATAACTCTCGAATAAATCGGCGCCCATCCCCGCCACATCGCCTACATTGTCGCCGACGTTATCGGCAATCACGGCCGGATTGCGCGGATCATCCTCGGGAATGCCTTTCTCAATCTTGCCGACCAGGTCTGCCCCAACGTCTGCTGCTTTGGTGAAGATGCCGCCGCCGACCCGGGCAAACAAGGCAATGCTGCTGGCGCCAAACCCAAAACCGGTGATGTAGGTCAGGCAATTCGGATCGTTATGAAAAAACAGATACAAGCCGGTCATGCCCAGCAAGCTGAAACTAACGACGGACATGCCCATAATCGCGCCGCTGCCGAATGCCACCCTTAAACCCCGATGGAGACTATGCCGGGTTGCCTCGGCAGTCCGTGAATTGGCACGCACGGCTACATACATGCCCAGATAGCCGGCCCCGGCAGAAGCGGTGGCGCCCAGCACAAAAGACAGCGCAGTTTGCCAATGCAGGAAAATGGTGATTATCGCCGCCACTATACCGACAAAGATCGAAAGAATTCGGTATTGCCGGTTCAAAAACACGGCAGCGCCTTCCTGAATCGCAGCGGCAATCCGGCGCATCGTCTCATTTCCTTGCTCGAAGGCCAGCACCCGCTTTAATTGCCAGAGGACATAAACAATGCCGGCTAAGGCCATTATCATTGCAAACACAACCGCTGCTATTGTCATTTTCTATCCTTTTTTATTGTTATTAGAATGAGTGCTAATTCTATGACAAGTTTGCCTTAAGCTGTTAATTGTGATTTGTTGGGGGGGGGGTCGCGCTCTTCCCTTGCTTCCCCGCAACTCTCACTGAACAGTACGTGAGACTATCGCCTCATACGGCTCTTCATGCACCCTATATGCCGACTGCCACATTGCCCGTTACTCCGGTTCAAATCAAAGCTTATCCCAAGTTAGGAGTGGCCTAATAGTTGCTTTCATTATTGATAAAATCCAAGGTGTTCAAAGAAACCAAAAGTTGAATGGCTCTGTGGTGGGTTGGTAGTGACTTTCACCATCATGGGGAAGCAACTCTCAACTGAAAGATCAACTTGGTACACACAGTAGCTTAGCCACTTTCTACAATGAACACGTCATCACTCAGAAGGTGGGGTGTAAAGTGGCGAGAGAATGAATCTTTCAAAGTAAAATGAATTAGGTTTTAAATTTTTCAATAAGTCTGCCCTTGACTTCATTTATTACGCCATCCCAATTTCCGATTTCAGATTGCCTAAACAAAACTACAGTTGGATACCAAGGACAATCCGATCTATCCAGCATCCAACGATAATCAGGTACATATGGCAGTAATATCCAAGCCATTTTACCAAGCGAACCTGCCAAATGTGCAACAGAGGTATCCACTGAAATGACTAAATCCATTTCTGCAATCAGCGCTGCTGTGTCAGAGAAGTCTTTTAGTGAATCGTGATGGGTTTTTATATTGCCATTGTTGGCAATGAACACGGCATCATCCGATCTTATTTCTTTTTGCAGGCAATGGCAATCAATCGGTAAATCCAATAAAGATTCAAATTGCTTTAAGGCAACACTGCGATTATGGTCGTTTTTATGTACCGTTGAACCCGACCAAACTATTCCAACCCTTGGCTTTATTTTTTCGCCCAATTTTTGCCGCCAAGCCTGTTGCTTATCTTTATCGGCATAGAGATAAGGGATCTGCGCCGGAATAGTCTCTAAAGTGGTTTTGAATGCCAATGGCAGACTCATTATGGGGCAATGGTAATCAAAGTCAGGTAATGAATGCCCTTCTTCGATAAGTGTGAATTGCCCTTCAAGTGTTGCGGCAATGGACATTAACGGTGCTGGTACTTCAAGAATCACCTTGACACTCAATTGTTCAACCAAGGCGACATAACGCATGAATTGAATGTAATCGCCCCATCCTTGTTCCGGATGAATCAATAAGGTTTTATTGGATAGCGATTGTTTGCCTAACCATAATGGTTGCGGGTATTTTTTAAGAAAATTTTTAAGCGGTAATTTTTTCCAACGCCATTCAAACAGTTGCCAACCTTCTTCATGTTCGCCTTTAAGGATCTTTACTAGAGATTTATTCCAGTATGCCTCTGCATGGTTAGGATTGAGGGCAATGGCACGGTCATAACTGGCAACCGCATCCTCCAATCGCTTTAAGTCTCGAAGCGCACAGCCACGATTGGAGTATGCCTCTGCATAGTTAGGATTGAGGGCAATGGCACGGTCATAACTGGCAACCGCATCCTCCAATCGATTTAAGCCATGAAGCGCATTACCACGATTGAGGTATGCCTCTGCATAGTTAGGATTGAGGGCAATGGCACGGTCACAACTGGCAACCGCATCCTTGAATCGTTTTAAGTCCCGAAGCGCAGCGCCACGATTGTTAAGAGCAAAAGGTTGATCGGGGGAAATTTGCAAAGACTTGCCCAGGATTCTTACCCCTTTTTCAAGATTGCCTTGTTGTAATGCAAGAGTGCCCAAGTTAGTTAGTAGTATTGTATTGTTAGGCAGGGCCTTTAGTAATTTTTTGTATTGCGTTGCCGCCTCATCTAAATTACCCGATTGATGAAGTGCCGCCGCTTTCTGCATCATCTCAATTTGTTTTGGTGTCGGAGCAAGCGGTTTTCTGTTATTCATTGATTAATCGTTGCAAATGTTTTTGGATAAATTTACGTTTTTGGCGCTGTTTATATTTGCAGTGTTACTACAGAGGCCCCTATTGTCAAGACAACTTTAGTTCGAGATTAAGAGGGTAACCGATTCTCGCAGCGGAATGGGGCACCTCATTTTTTATTTCAGATTTTGATCAAAAAAACAGGCTTAGGTTACCTGAGTATAGTTTTCGCTCGGCTATCCTTTCGAGAATAAGAACTCACACCCAATTGACGACTGTATTAAAGCAATTGACTTTTATGAAAGTCGAAGGGATCATCTTGTTTATAATTGCCCGTTTTTTAGTTTAAATTTAGATGATTGCCCTAGTCTCTGCCAGCAAGGCCAGTTACAGTCGCAGTGCAAACCGGTGAAGTTTTGCGGTCTGTCAACACCCGAAAAACGATATTTTCTGTTCAACTGGATCTAAGCGCTTTCAGCTACTTGGTTTTCCAAAGTCTATTGGAAGCGGAATTAGGGGTATCCAGCAACGAAACGCCACAAATCTGTGTGATGGAAGCCATAGAAAAGCCGGTGTATCGTCTGGTGGTAGAAGGCGCTAGCATGGTCTCAGTTTTTCGGACTATCCTTAACACGCTGCTATACAATTCCATTCATCTTTCGTTAATTGGACCCCCCATTGTGTTCGCCAAGAAATTGAAATTTGTGTTCACCTCGCTGGCAACTCTGTCGTTTTTACTGGTTGTCTGCCTGTATTATGTACTCCATTATGTACTCCATGCCTCTCTACCAACTGAAAACGGCACGCTACAGTTATCGGGCTTAACCGCTGCCGTCACGGTTAACGCCGATAAGTTGGGAATCCCGTCCATTCAAGCGGCAAATCGCAATGACGCTTTTCGGGTATTGGGATATTTACATGCGCGTGATCGACTATTTCAAATGGATCTTATGCGCCGCAAAAGTGCCGGCCGGTTGGCTGAGATTGTCGGTGGGAAAGCGGTTAATTTAGACATAAGCCAGCGCGATTACCAGTTAGAACATGTTGCCGAAAAGATTGCTTCTGCTTTGCCGGAAAATCAAAAATCGGTCCTCTCGGCATATGTGGACGGTGTAAATGCTTTTATTTCCCAAGCCAAAATATTGCCGCCGGAATTTATAGTACTCAATTATCGTCCTGAAGCCTGGCGTGCAGAAGACAGTATTCTGGTTGCCCTTGGCATGTTTCAAACGCTCAATGGGCATGAGCAGGACGAACGGATGCTGACTGTCATGGAAAAAGCCTTACCGCAACCGTTGGTAAAGTTTTTGACTCCCGATACCGATATTTACGCAACAGCCCTGGTCGGCGGTTCAAAATCGCACCGTCCGGCACAGGTTATTCCCGTTAACGATTTTAATAGGCTTGAAACGCAAGATATCGAATTGGCCAGGGGTACGGTGGAGGTGGAAACGACCGTCGCCGGTTCAAACAATTGGGTGGTTTCAGGAAACAAAACTATAGATGGACGCGCCATTATCGCCAACGATATGCATTTGAAATTAAATGCACCGAATATTTGGTACCGTGCCGAGTTAAAATACGTAGAACACTATTTGAACGGTGTAACCTTGCCTGGCTTGCCGCTGCAAATTGTCGGCAGCAATAACAAAGTCGCCTGGGGTTTTACCAATGCCACCGCAGATTTGCTGGATTTGATCAGTCTTGATATTAATCCCGATAATAACCAAGAATACCTTACCCCCCAAGGCTGGCGTGCTTTTAGCAAAAATTCAGCCGTCATCAAAGTAAAAGGCGGCGAGGATATTCCTATAGAACTGCGCTCGACTATTTGGGGGCCGGTTTCTTCGCAACCTCTGCTAGGGCATCCGGTGGTGATTAAATGGACGGCACTGGAGCCGAATGCCGTCGATCTCGGTTTACTCGATATGGATAGCGTGACTTCCAGTAAAGAAGCGATGTCCGTTATTAACCAGGCCGGAGGCCCTCCGCAAAATGTGGTGTTTGCCGATAGCGATGGACATATAGGTTGGACTTATATGGGGCGATTTCCCAAGCGCATAGGATTTGACGGTCTTGCCAGCAAGTCCTGGGCTGATGCTAAAGCAGCTTGGAACGGTTTTATTCCGGCTGCGGAATTACCGCGCTTGTTCGATCCGCCCGGAGGTTTTATCGCCACTGCCAATAACCGTACCCTTGGGCGCGATTATCCTTATGTCATGGGCTATAACTGGGCGCTAGGCTATCGAGCGTATCGTATCGCCGAGTTATTACGGCAGAAAAATGCCATTACTGAACAGGACATGTTGCAGGTACAGCTTGATACACGTTCCGAAATTTTTGAGTTTTATCGAACCCTAGCTCTGGAAACGCTAAGCGGCGCAGCAAACAGTCAAACTGTGCAAGCTTTACAGGCGTGGGATGGGCATATGAATATCGATAGTAAAGGCGTTGCGCTGTTAATCGCGTTTAGAACGAAATTAGCAGAGGCCCTATTTGCTAAAGTTGTCGAGCACTGCCGGCATTTCGAACCCGATTTCCATTATGCCTGGCGGGAAATGGAAACCCCGCTAAGAGAACTCTTGACACAACGTCCCAAAGGGGTGCTTCCGGCGCAATATCATGACGACTGGGACACATTTATTTTGCAGGCCTTAAACTCGACGACCGAAGATTTAGCTCGCCAATACCCGAATATTAAATTGGAAAAACTCGGTTGGGGAACGGTGAATCGGATTTCGTTAGCCCATCCGCTCAGTAAGGGCCTGCCGATGCTGGCAACGTTTTTGAACATAAACGACTTCGATAGCGACGGTTGCGCCGGCTTCTGTGTCAAGGTGCTGGGAAATACAAACGGGGCTAGCGAGAGATTTGTCCTGTCGCCGGCATACCCGGAAGATGGCATTCTGGAAATGCCGGGAGGGCAATCCGGACACCCGCTTTCAAGCCATTACCGCGATCAGCAACAATTTTGGCAAGCAGGTGAAATAGCAGCATTTTTGCCTGGAGAAATCGCAGCTACCTTGTATTTTCAACCCTAGAAGAGCTTATATTTATGGTGATTTAATGCTAGTGCTTAGGTTGGGTTGTCGTGATTGCAACCCAACATCTTAGCCTCCGGTAGGCTATACGGCCTTCGGCCCTTTCATTAAGCCGGTACCGGCTTAAATCGAACACCGTTCTATGACGTGTTAGTTAATTTGCTGCTGTAAAGCCGCTCTCACGCAACGCAATACCCCGTAACTATAGCTGCCATCGAAATGTTCAAAAACCGGTTTCAGCGCGTTTTTTTGCTCTTCGGGTAAATTCAATATCACAACTTCAATGCTCTGTATTTCCGCAATTGTCAGAGACAATACTTCATCAAGGCGCACCGCGCCTGTCTCCAGGTTTTTGGCTAGATGGCTGTACACGGTATCCGGTTTGATACCGCGTCTTTCCGCAATTTGTTCGATATTCAGGCCCAGTCTGAATAAGTCCAGCGTTTCGGTAGTCGTATCGGTTGCCGATTTATTATCGTCTCCGTCAAATTCAGCCAGTACCGCTAAAAACTCGTCGCCGTATAATTCCAGTTTCCGTTCGCCGACCCCGGAGATCATAGCCAATTGTTGACGATTTTTCGGCCGGTTTTCGGCCATTGCCATCAAGGTGGCATCGTGAAAAATCACATACGGCGGTAAATCCTGGCGATCGGCAATCTCCCGGCGTTTTGCGCGTAAAGCGTTCCATAATGAGTCGTCCGGCAGACGTTTTTCGGTTTTATCCCGTTTGATTTTTCCGGTATGAACATCTTTGCGCAGCATTAAAGTTTGTTCGCCGCGCAATACCGGACGGCAGGCATCGGTCAGTTTCAGGCTGCCGTGGCCCTCAAAATCAACCTCCACCAGCGATTTTGCGACCAGTTGCCGAAATACCGAATGCCATTGTTTTTCGTCTAGCGCTTTGCCAATGCCGAAGGTGGATTGCCGGTCATGGCCGAATTGTTTGATGCGCTCGTCGTCTTTGCCGAGCAAAACGTCGATCAGATAACTGACGCCGAAACGTTGGCCGGTGCGATAGATGGCCGATAATGCCTGTTGTGCGGCGACACTGCCATCCCAGGTGTCTACCGGTTCCAGGCAGGTATCGCAATTGCCGCAACCTTGCTCAATGACATCGCCGAAATAGGCAAGCAAGGCCTGGCGGCGGCAACTCACCATCTCGCAAAGCGCCAGCATCGCTTCCAGCTTGTGGTATTCGACGCGTTTATGGGCCTCATCGGCATTAGATTCCTTCAACATCCGCCGTAAGGTGATGACATCCTGCAAGCCGTAAGCCATCCAGGCATTGGCTGCTAGACCGTCTCTCCCGGCACGGCCGGTTTCCTGATAATAGGATTCAAGGCTTTTAGGTAAATCCAGATGCGCTACAAAGCGGACATTGGGTTTATCGATGCCCATGCCGAAGGCGATGGTGGCGACGATGATCAAACCGTCTGCCATCAGAAACTTATGCTGATTTTTCTGCCTGACTTCCGGACTCATGCCGGCATGATAGGGCAAGGCGCGTAGCCCTTTCTGGTTTAGCCACTCGGCGGTTTCCTCGACTTTTTTGCGGGATAGGCAATAGACGATCCCTGTGTCGCCCGGATGTTCGGTTTGAATAAAGCTCAGCAGTTGCTGGCGGGCATTCTGCTTAAGGACGATACGGTAACGTATATTGGGGCGGTCAAAGCCGCTGATGAATACTTCCGCCTGTTCCAGAGCCAGACGCTTGATGATTTCCTGGCGCGTGCGTTCATCGGCAGTGGCGGTGAGGGCAATACGCGGCACTGTTGGGAATTGCTGGTGCAATATGGAAAGTTGCAGGTAATCGGCACGAAAATCGTGTCCCCATTGCGAAACGCAATGCGCTTCATCTATCGCAAACAGGGCGATTTTGCAGCGGGAGAACAAAGCTTGGGTGCGGCTGTTGCTCAGGCGTTCCGGGGCGATGTAAAGTAAATCCAGTTCGTTGTTCAGCAGCTTTTGTTCGGTGCTGCGAGCTTCTTCCCCGGAAAGCGTGGAGTTAAGAAATGCGGCTTTTACGCCCAGTTGATGGAGGGCGGTGACCTGATCCTGCATTAAGGCAATTAATGGCGATATGACGATGCCGACGCCGTCCATGGTTAGGGCAGGTATCTGGTAACACAGCGATTTGCCGCCACCGGTCGGCATCAGTACCAAAACGTCGCGGCCATGCGTGACATGTTCTATAATCTGCTGCTGTTGGCCACGGAAACTGTTGTAGCCGAACACCGAGCGCAAAGTTTGCAAGGCGGTGCTAGTGGTCATGGTAAGCGTTAATTTTTTCTTGAGTTTTCCGGAATCAAAACGGTATTTTTTGGCGTAGAGCTAGGATCGGTTTCAGGATAATCCTGAGTAAAATGCAAGCCGCGGCTTTCCTTGCGCTGTTGCGCGCAGCGAATGATTAATTCGGCAACAATGACCAGATTGCGCAATTCTAAAAGGTCGCTGGTGACACGAAACTGACCGTAGTATTCCGCGATTTCTTCCTTCAGCAATATCACCCGATTCATGGCCCGTTCCAGACGCTTGTTGGTACGAACGATACCGACATAGTCCCACATTGACCGCCGCAGTTCGTCCCAGTTATGGGCGATCAGAACCTCTTCGTCGGAATCGCTAACCTTGGATTCGTCCCACTCCGGCAGGGGGCCGGGTTTGGGAATGTCCGCAATCGTGTTACGAATATCCTGATTGGCCTGTTCGGCAAACACCAGGCATTCGAGCAGAGAATTGCTCGCCATGCGATTGGCGCCGTGCAAGCCGGTGCAGGCAACTTCGCCGATGGCGTATAGACAGGGAATGTCGGTTCTGGCGTTTTTATCGGTTATCACCCCGCCGCAGGTATAATGCGCCGCAGGCACGACCGGAATGGGTTGCTGGCAAATGTCTATATCCAGTTCCAGGCATTGCATGTAAATGGTGGGGAAATGTTTTTGAATAAAATCCCTGGATTTATGACTGATATCCAGATAAACGCAGTCTATGCCGTGTTTTTTTATTTCACTGTCTATAGCACGGGCGACAATGTCGCGCGGGGCCAATTCCAGGCGGGCGTCGTAACGCCGCATGAAGCGATCGCCATTCGGTAAAATCAGATGTCCGCCTTCGCCGCGCACAGCCTCGCTTATCAAAAACGAATGTGCATTGGGGTGGTAAAGGCAGGTGGGATGAAATTGCATAAACTCCATATTGGCGACTCGGCAACCGGCGCGCCAGGCCAGGGCAATGCCGTCGCCGGAGGATGTATGCGGGTTAGTAGAGTATAGATAGACCTTATTGGCGCCGCCGGTAGCCAGAACAACGACTTTGGCAGCCATGGATTTGATTCGGCCGGACTTGCTGTCCAGCACATAAGCCCCGCGAATGCCCGGTCCGGTTTCGCCGAGTTTATGGGCGCCGATCAATTCCACGATATTATGATATTCGAGTAGGGTAATATTAGGGTTGTTCCGGGCTCTGTCGATCAGGGATAAAGACACTGCCTTTCCGGTGGCGTCGTCGGTATGTACAATGCGGCGGTGGGAATGTCCGCCCTCACGGTTTAGGTGGAAGCGCTTTTTACCGCTAGAGGAGCGTTCTTCAGTGAAGTTAACGCCTTGTTCGCGTAACCATTCTATGCTTTTTCGGCCTTGAGAGACCGTTAAGCGGACAACTTCCGGATCGCAGAGACCGGCACCGGCAATTAAGGTATCATCTATATGCGATTCGATAGAATCGTGTTTATTATCGAATACCGCCGAAATACCGCCTTGTGCGTAATAGGTACTACACTCGGTAAGGCTAAATTTGGCCAGGACGGCAATTTTAAACGAATCGGCCAAATGCAGAGCCAGACTCAGGCCCGCGCCTCCACTACCGGCGATGATAATGTCGTAATAACTCTGTTTCGATGGCAAAGAAATGCGGTTTTTCAATGTTGCGTACTGAATTCGATGATTTAAGGTTGTAAATGATCATAGCGTGTTTTAAGCCGAAATCATTTATTTTTTGTATTGACCGAACTAATGCGGTTTAATTCTGTCTAGCCAATTATAAAATTAACGAAGTGAACGAGCAGACAAACCATAGCGAAGATCTGGATCAGGACCTGGTACGCCGGGTACAACGAGGCGATAAAACCGCCTTCGATCTTCTGGTTATCAAGTATCAGCACAAAATCGTGCATCTGGTGAACCGCTATGTAAAAGATCCCCAGCGAGGCACAGGATGTTGCCCAGGATACATTTATAAAGGCATACCGTGCTTTGGGCGATTTCAGGGGCGACAGCGCCTTTTATACTTGGCTGTATCGTATCGCCATCAATACAGCAAAAAATTATTTGTTGTCGCGTTCCCGTCGGCATTTCGACTATGAAATCGATGTTCAGGACGCCGAGCAGGTTGAGAATGCCGCCCAATTAAAAGACATGGATACACCTGACAATCTGTTAATGAATGAAGAGATTGTTAAAATCATAAAAATTGCGATAGAAAATCTACCGGAGGAAATGAGGATTGCTATTACTCTTCGAGAATTTGAAGGAATGAGTTACGAAGAAATTGCCGAAGCCATGGATTGCCCGATTGGTACCGTACGTTCCAGAATTTTCAGAGCGCGGGAAGCCATTGATGAAAAATTGAAGCCATTGCTTAACTAGAAGGTGTTTTAATGCAAGAACAAGTTGATGAAAAAATATCATTACTCATAGATAACGAGCTTGAGAGCGCAAAGGCATTGTCCTTTCTGCGACAGATACGGCAAGATCAAGCGCTGAAAGATCAATTGCAACGCTATCAACTCGTTAGCCAGGTTTTCAAAAACGAAAAATGTTTTGTTCTGGATAAAAGCTTTGCCGATAAAATCCATCAGCAAATCCGCAATGAACCGGTTTATTTTATTCCCGATAAAAAAGCCGGCATCAACTGGCAGAAAACCGGATTGGCCCTGGCGGCTTCTATTGCGTTAGCTGTGGTCTGGGTGGTCAATAAAATCGAAAATCAGTCTAATTTTTATCCTGTACTTGCCCTTACTACTTCTTAACCTATTCAAGCGGGCGTTATGAGCGACCGCTTCAACGATTATTTGCAAGCCCATGACAACGCCGTCTATACGAATAATGTCGGACGCGTTCAACAGCCTTATGCGCGAGTGGTCGGCTACCATCAGGAATAAAAGTGTTGTTTCGAGGATTAGCTGTTTTTTTATTGGCGTTTTCGACGGCATTTGCTGACGAAAAGCAACTTACTGCCTTACAATGGCTCGATAATATGAGCCATGCCATGAAAATCCTTAACTATCAAGGAACTGTGGTTTTCATGAAGAACGGTCAAATCGACACGATGAAATATCGTCACAATGTCGTTGACGGTATCGAACAGGAGCGTTTGTCTTCGCTAAACTCACCCTTACGCGAAGTAACCCGAAAATCCAGTGAAGTGAGCTGTCTTTTCAAGGAAACCAGTCAAAAAGTCATTAATCATCATCCAATCGATAGCTCCTTTATTGTTAATTTACCTCAGGACACGGCTAATCTCGATAAATTTTATGCCATTTCTACGGCTACGACCGAATCGATAGCCATGTTGCAAGCACAGACGATCGACATTCAACCTAAAGACCAGTTTCGTTATGCCAGAAAAATTTGGATAGAAACACAGCATTTTTTGCCGTTAAAGGTTGAGGTTTACAATCATGAAGGTGCGATACTGGAACAAGTCGTGTTTACCGATCTGAAGCTGGACGGCAAAAATGAACCTATTCCGGCCGATATCGACGACAGTCATTTGCATATAAAACATATACACGCCACACAAGCTGAACCCTATGAAAATGCTCCGTTCATTCTTAAGAACTGGCCGGCCGGTTTTAAAACCATCTTTTTCATTCGTAATTCCATGCAGCAGTCGCAAAAAGCTGTCGACCATTTGTTAATCAGCGACGGACTTTCTTCGGTATCCGTGTATCTCGAGCCTAAAGAAGCTGAAAGCGTACAAGGGTTGCACGCACTCGGCTCGGTGAATTCATCCAGTCGGGTCCTTAAGGATTTGCAAATCACGGTTTTAGGAGAAGTTCCAACCGAGACTGTTGAATTTATCGCTGAAGGCATCATATTACGTTAAAAATATTTTATATTTAAATTATTATCAAATTATGAGTGGGGATTTCATGCTTAAAAAGCTGTTTTATGGAACATGGGTGTTTTTGTTGCTGAGCAACATGGTTTATGCGCAATTGCCGGATTTTACGGAAATGGTGAAAAATAACGGAGATGCCGTGGTCAATATCAGTACCACGCAAAAAGCCCCGGATATTCAGCCCGGCTCCGGAGATCAACAGCAATTACCGCAGGACATCCCGCCGGAAATGGAAGAATTTTTCAAGCATTTTTTCCAGGGCCCGGGGCGAGGCGGGGTTGTTCCCAAGGAAACCAATTCGCTGGGGTCTGGCTTCATCATTTCCAAAGACGGCTATATTTTGACTAATCATCATGTGGTCAACAATGCCACGGAAATTGTGGTCAAATTGAAAGACAGACGAGAACTGGTCGCTAAACTGATCGGTTCCGATGAAAGCACCGATGTCGCGTTGCTGAAAGTCGACGCCAAGGATTTGCCGGTGGTTGAAATCGGCAATCCCGAGCAATTACAGGTCGGTGAGTGGGTGTTGGCGATCGGCACGCCGTTCGGCTTCGAACAATCCGTTACCGCCGGCATCGTCAGCGCCAAAGGCCGCAGCCTGCCGGACGGCAATTATGTGCCGTTTATTCAAACCGATGTAGCGATTAATCCCGGCAACTCCGGCGGTCCGCTGTTCAATATGCAGGGTAAGGTGGTCGGCATCAATTCCCAAATTTACAGCCGGTCCGGCGGTTATATGGGCTTATCCTTCGCCATACCTATGGATCTTGGCGATGAATGTGGCTGATCAACTCAAAAGTAAGGGTAAGGTTTCTCGCGGCTGGCTAGGTGTTCAGATCCAGGATGTAACCCGGCAACTGGCGGAATCTTTCGGTATGGATAGACCTCATGGCGCTTTGGTGGCAAAGTCATTCCGGGCGGACCGGCCGAAAAAGCCGGTTTGCAAATCGGCGGACATAATAGTTGAATTTAACGGTCAAATTGTCGAAACTTCCGGGGAATTGCCGCCTAGAGTTGGCGTAACGCCAATTGATGAAAATGCCAAGCTTAAAATCATTCGCCAAGGCGAAAAACATGGAAGCTTTCCGTCAAGATAGGCCTTGTTGCCTGCTCAGCAACAGCTTACGCAAAGCAACGAGTCGCGCTCCGGCAGAATCGCCGACCAACCGGCTGGGACTGAGCGTGCCGATCTAACTGCCGAACAACGCCAGCAGTTGCAGGTCGAAAAAAACGGCGTGGCTGGTGCATAAAGTCGGCAAAGGCATTGCTCAGGATATCGGTATTCAACCGGGCGATGTCATTTTAAGAATTCAGAATACCAGTGGTACGCGATACAGCCGATTTCAATAAAATTCTTGCCAAACTGCCTTCGTCTAAATCGATTGCAGTATTGGTGCAACGTAACGGCAGCCCGATATTTTTAGCGTTTAAAATAGATAAGTAAATCAGGGTGATGTGATGGCTAGTGCAAATAACATTACGCAATTGATCGGTAATACGTCTTTACTCAAACTTCAACGTATAGTACCCGAGAACTCTGCTACCGTTCTTGTCAAGCTGGAATCACGAAACCCCGGGGGCTCGGTCAAGGACCGTATCGGTCTGGCGATGCTGCAGTCAGCGGAAAAATCGGGTTTGTTAAAAGCCGGCAGTATTATCGTAGAACCTACATCCGGCAATACCGGTATTGCTTTGGCGATGGTAGCCGCTGCGCGCGGTTACCATTGCATTTTGACTATGCCGGACACCATGTCCGTGGAAAGACGGCAACTTTTGAGTTTATACGGTGCCGAAATTGTCCTGACCCCCGGTGCGGAAGGTATGCGCGGCGCAATTAACAGAGCTCAAGAAATAGTTGAGCAAAAGCCCGGCGCATTCATGCCTCAGCAATTCGAAAACCCGGCTAATCCCGAAGTTCATCGCCAGACCACTGCTCAGGAGATTTGGTCGGCAACTGACGGCAATGTCGATGCCTTTGTCTGTGGAGTCGGCACCGGCGGTACTATTTCCGGGGTAGCGGATGTTATCAAGAATCGTAATCCGCAGTTTAAGGCTATCGCGGTTAAACCGGCCGAGTCGCCGGTTATTTCCGGCGGTACTCATAGTCCGCATAAAATCCAGGGTATCGGTGCCGGCTTTATTCCAAAAAATCTGGAAGTCGATTTGTTGGACGGTATGAACTGGTGAGTACCGAGCAGGCGTTTGCCATGCGTAAGCGCCTGATCGAAGAAGAAGGCATATTGGCAGGTATTTCTTCCGGCGCCAGTGTTTGTGCAGCTTTGCGGGTTGAGTCCGGTTAGGCAAAGGCAAAATCGTGGTAACGATTATTCATGATACCGGCAAGCGTTATCTGAGCATGCATTAACGCTTCATGACATTTAAGCTTAGTTTTTAAATAATCCCAAGAAACTCTATCTACGCCCACTACTCATGGCAGTTTTGACATTGAGCGGTAGTAAATATTAGACTGCATAATAACAAAACCTCTATCTTTAGTTTCGGAAGGACAGTAAAATCAGCCGCATGAAAGAAATCGGCATAAAAACTCGCGCTACCGGAACCGGTCTGGGTTACTTAATAGACCGGATTCAGACCCTGTTTTTGTCAGCTTATTAAGGGTATGGACCATCCCTATTGTGTTGATGCTGAGTGTCTCATCGGGTTTTACCACCTATTACGGCTTATCGCATTTCATCACGTCCTGGATAGCGCTGGTTATCACTATTGCAATCCAGTCCATTATCGTCATTTGTTCGCTGGAAATAGCATCCATCCATTGGCAAGCCAACCGCGTACGATATTTTACGGTTGCAGCCTCGTTGTTTATCGCCTTTACCGCATCGGTTACCTTTTCATATTTTAAATTTTATGAAATTTCCGAAAAGGAAAGTCTGCATATCAATCGCTTGAATGAAATCAGGACAGAGATCAAAGCCTACCTGGATAATGTGCTTATCCGCAAAAGCCAGATACTTCAGCAGCAGAAGCAGGATCTAGACAAAGCCTCGCTGGATACCACCCAGGCATTCTTCGGTACCCATGAACAAATCAGCCAAGGCTATAAAAACCAGGTCGGCGAAGGGCCTTTTTGGCGGCATTACAATCAGATTCTGCAACAGAAAAAACAGGATTATTTGCAACAGGAACAGGTGTTTCTCGATCTGGATAAACATATCCGTACCCTACAGAGCAGTTTGAACAATTTAGATGTTGCCGATAATGTCGAGCAGGCTTATGCAGAGCTGCTTAAAGATTATCAGGATATACAATTGCTGATAAATCGCCTGTCCAGCAATACCGGCCTTGCTCTGCCGGAAGCACCCTTGTTAATGACCTATAAACAATTTGTCGAAGAAGTTAAACCGGCATTTTCGATGTTTAGCGGTTTCTCCTGGTTTGCTTTCCTTTGTGCGGCGATGGTGGATTTTTTCACGGTGCTGCTTTCTTATCGGCTTGAGTTTGCCGCGCCGGGTCCGTTGACTGTTCAGGAGGAGGAGTTGGTGTTCGAATGCCTGAGGCAATTTACTGAGTTTCGCATTAATAAAAACGACGAACTGGAATTACTGATCGAAAAAACCGAACTCGAAAAAGCCCGCCGCTATTCGGATTGGTCGAGGATGTTCGTGGTGGGTTTGCTTCTTAGCCGAGGTTTTTTAAGAAAAGTCGATAGTAAAACCGTAGAATTTGCACCGAACTTATATCCTCTGATTGCCGACAAAATGTCCGGCAAGATTGCGGCCATCAAAGCCAAAGCCGAAGGGCAAGCCGGTCATGAATAATCCCGGTACCGAACTCGATGTCTGGCTTGCCGGCGGCGATGTTATCGAAGAACATTTTTCCGGCACGGATAACTGGTTTGCAGGCTTTGACCCGGATCGTCAGGCTGTCTTCATTAAGATAGGCCCTTACAAAAAAATATACTCACGCCCGCAAATATTTACAAAACGTTTTTATCATCGCATTTATCCTCTCAAAGTTGAAAGTTGGACATACTTTAGGCAACTCGCCTTATTCGACGATTTTTGCAACGTCGAGATTAATCTGGACCTGCATTTCCAAGCCACGCTGGGCTATGTACAGAGAAACAGCGAGTGGCTGGACACCATCAATGAACATATTAAATTAACTTATGCCGATCTATTAGACGAAGTTGTCAATTGCGAGTTGCAAAGTTTCGATGATGGCGTCTGGATAGAAAACGGTTTGTTGGAAATTGAAAAAGCCATCGTAAACTCAATTTGCGAACAATTGGCGGTCCAGCATATACAATCGCAAGCCATTTGCAATATCGCCGTCAATTTTCCGGATTTTCCAAGCTTACAGCCTGGGCGCAATAAACTGTATTTGCATGCGCTGAAGAAAACGTTCGAAATAAACGAACATAAAAATCGTGAACTCTACCGGCAGAAACGCTTGCTGGAACAGCAAGAATTGCAGGAAAAATACCGGCAGCTTGAGCATGTGCGGCAGTTGACGGAATTGGAATTGCAAGCTCAGGCGATGGCGGCGGAAAAAAACCGGCGCTTATTGGCAGAACAGGAAACGCAATATGTTCAACAATTAGCGATTGAAAAAAGAATATATGCCGAAAAAATCAAATACGAAGCGCAATTAAAAGATATGTTGGTGGAAAGCGAGTTGCGTAGCGAGGAGCAAAAGCAGGAAAAGCAAAGATTGGCTGAGAGCCGGCAGCTTACGGATTTGCTTGATCATCAGGCGAAAATTCATGAAAGGAAAGTATTGGCGGAAATTCAGCGCCGGGAAAATGCCCGAAATCTACTGCAGGAGGCAGAATTACAACTTAATGAAATAGAGAACGATCTAAACTAGTAAGCCGGTTTATACTCCCTGCATAACTGTTTGCAGTGCGTTTGATATATCAAGATACCAAGTTATTTGCCCACGTATCCGGTAACATGAAATTCCCGTAGCGGACCGTTCAGTAGGACGCCGTAAATCCATCACTTTTGCTTGAGTCTGCATAACGTCTGCCAGCTCCCCCGGGGGGAGTCTGAAACTGCACCAACTGATTCTAAGTCGCTCTTGTATTGGCTGTGCATAAGCACATCTATACCGGAATATACTTCACCTGCCTGCGGCGGCCCTCAAGCTCTCCTGATACGGCGAATAGTGCCGGATATTCAAGCAAAACCACCCCACATTAATTTAACCAATACGGGTTGTTCCTGCCAAAACCGTCTAGTCTGCCAAAACCGTCTAGTCTGCCAAATCTGTCAGTCTTTGGAATTGATGGCGGAAACTAAATTCAAACTTTCTTAACTAATTGTTTTCATATTAAAAAACCTATAATTAGAATTTATTTATTCTAATTGCACATTTTTCAGCAGAAATACCATTTTCACGATTATCGCCAATTCTGTCAGGTTCTTTTATATTTTTGTATTTACCTTGTTGTTTAATAATGTAACAAATTGATTTAATAGGCCAAAAACATTGGCCTATTATTTGCATAAGCAACTTGGTAGCCTGATGCCAACTAGCTTAGACGAGGCAGGCCACTCGCTAAAGCGTAAACCTGGAAATCGAGAAAATGTCGGCATGCCTGCCTATGCAAAGCCATAAGCCATCAATGTGGTGGCGTTGAGAGCCGGCTTTATTCTTGCTTCATGCTTATTCATTCTGCCTACTGAGATAAAGGAGGAACTTATGTCAATGGGGTTCAACCCCATGATAGGAATGATCAAGACTTTGGCATGACATCAGGCAATGGGGCCTAAGAAACTTACCGGTAAAACGGGACAATATGAGAATCGATAATGAATTCAATGAGAAATGGCAGGGTATTATTTAGAAAAAATGAGTCGATTCTATTGAAAGTTACAAATTTGATTCCGTTTTACGATCAACCTTGCAAATAATGAACACCATCGAAATTTTTCCCTGGAATGAAAGTTTTGAAACCGGTATCACAGAAATCGATGAGCAGCACCGGCGTTTGGTGCAGTTGATAAACTTGCTGGCCAAGCATTTAGCCTATAAATCTGCATTACCGCCTTTGCACAGCATATTTGCTGAGCTATCAGACTATGCGGAATTTCACTTCAGTAC
>CAVXZR010000026.1:0-9051 GCA_963765965.1 uncultured Pseudomonadota bacterium | reverse complement strand
CAATTGCTACTCGATTGTTTGGCGTCACCTTGCCAAACAGAAGCATTTTTCTTGAAAATCAACAAATTCTTATCAGGATAAAATTCGTTTATCAAGCCCTCGCCAAACATTTCTTCCTTACCGACTTCAGGCAATTGTCTAAAATGCGAGGGATTTCCGGGTAGACACCAGATGTTCGATATTGCCATTTTTCATATAAACCACTAGTTGATCGCCGTCTATATTAATGCTGCCTTGAGTGGCATGGACATTACCGGTGTAAGTGCTAATATCTTTCTTTTCATCGTATACGGCTTTATCTGAATCGATATAAACAGGTTGTTCAGAATCACTCTCAAGCGCATTAGCAACACAGGAAAACAAGAATACCCAGACGCCGATTATTTTAATTATTAAGCTCATAGCGACCTTTTACCTTGGATAAAAATTTCAGGTGAATTGGACTGACAAAAGTCACTTCCATTCCAGTTCCCGAGGTTCTATTCGGCGGACTGATAATTTCCCCCCAATCATCAGTTTCGGCATAATTTGTCGCCAGCTTGACACGCAAATTAGAGGTATTAACAGTCAACGCTTTAGCATTTTTAGAAGCTTCGCGACTTATAACTGTTTGGCCGATAAGTTGGAGATTGTCACCATCTGCCGCCATAATGCCGCTTTCCGCCTGGATAAGCCATGGGGCGGCAGTTCCTGAGGTATTAAACAAAGTCATCAGCGGCTTGACCAAGTGGGTTGAGCCGTCAGCTTTATAATGCTGCATTTTATTCGCCAAAAGTTCATTTTTTGGCAAACCTTCTGTATCCATCTCTTTTTTATAATATCCACTACTAAAATAATCGGGGCTATTTTCTAAGATTTTTTTTGCCACTTCACGTTCTTCATTCCAACGTGCTAAGCCCCAAGTAATTAAAACAGGCCAGCCAAGATCAGAGTAAATTTTAATTCTGATCTTGTCGTCATAGATAAGTTTGCAATAGATTTTGGAAATTTCCCTGAACTTGCATAATCAAATCGCAAACTTCTCGCACAGCGCCTAATCCACCTGGAGTCGCCGTACACCAATCAGCATAGTGTTTGACAACAAAATTGGCATCCTGGACGGCAATTGCGAAACCAACCTGTGTCATAATAGGTAAATCAAGAAATCGTCACCCACATGTGCCGCTTGTTCAGCAGTTAAGTTTATTGTATTTAGAATTTCATCAAAAGCAGCGCGTTTATTTTCATGCCCCTGGTAAACATATTTAATGCCAAGATTTTCCATCCGCAATGCAACGGTATTGGAACTGCGTCCGGAAATAACCGCTATCTCAACGCCGGTTTGCTAAGCATCTTTAGCCTGCCCGTCCCTGGCGTGAAAGCATTTATATTCATCGCCTTGGTTGTCGAAATATAAGCGGCCATCAGTCAATACACCGTCAACGTCAAGAATTAACAGCTTAATCTGTTTGATTTTATGAATCTGCCCCGGGGTCAAATCCTGCATAAAACTACCTCTAACGATACCGGCGCGAACCAAATCGTGCATATTTAAAGCGCCTTGTAGATTCTGTAGTCTATCGACCACTAATAGTGCGTTTATTTTCTTTTTCCATAATTTGCATAGCTTCAGCCGCCAAAATATCGGCATTTATTATCGCGCACGCCCGCGTCATCACTTGGCTGATGTAAGTGGTATGCACGTTCAAATTTTTCTCCAACATCCTGCGTAAATCGCCATCAGTAAAAATGCCAACCACACGTTTTTCATTATCCACAACGGCTGTCATTCCCAATTTTTTATTCGTCATTTCCAGCAATGCACTGCTGACTAAAGCATCATCCTGCACCACTGGCACATCAACTCCTGAGTGCATTACATCACTCACCTGCAATAGCAAGCGCTTACCTAGACTACCTCCTGGATGAGATAAAGCAAAATCATCCCGCGTAAATCCTTTAGTTTCCAGCAAAGAAACCGCCAACGCATCACCCATTACCAATGCAGCTGTGGTGCTTGAGGTGGGCGCGAGCCCCAGGGGACATGCCTCGTGTGCAACAGCGACATTAATATGTGCAGTCGCAAACTTTGCCAATGTCGAAGCTGGATTGCCGGTCATCGCAATTAGCGGTACTCCTAGGCGTTTAATAATAGGCAAAATTGTCAATATTTCACCGGTTTCGCCCGAATTGGATAATGCCAAAACCACATCCTGGCGAGTTATCATGCCCAAATCGCCGTGACTAGCTTCTCCTGGATGGACAAAAAATGCCGGCGTACCGGTACTAGCCAACGTCGCAGCAATTTTACCGGCTATATGCCCGGATTTGCCCATGCCGATCACCACGACTCGGCCTTTGCACGCCAACATCAAGCGGCATGCATGCACAAATTCCGCATTTATTTGCGCGGCTAGCGCCAAAATGGCCTTAGCCTCATCCTGTATCACTGCCAAGGCTAACGCCTGGATATTTTGATCATGCCCCACTCTTAAAGCTGTCCCGCAGCAACGAACCACAAAAAGGAACTATTATTGCATGTTATTAACGATCTTTTCACCCCGGGTCATTGACTTATTCTTAATGCCTCATACAAAATAGCTGTCTTTTATACAAAAATTTCTTATGAATTTGCCACATGGCTAATAGTGCATGCCCTGAAATTAATATCGTCACAGTCAAGAATCTAAGCTTTAGCAGAGGTTCTCGAAAAATATTTGACGATGTGAGTCTCGATTTTCAACGCGGAAAAGTTACCGCCATCATGGGTCCTAGCGGCACTGGCAAAACCACTTTGCTAAAGCTTATTGGCGGCCAACTTACCCCTGATAGTGGGCAAATTGAGGTTGATGGCCAAAATGTGCATAAGCTAAAAAACAATGATCTGTATACTTTACGCAAACGCATGGGTATGCTGTTCCAGAGCGGTGCGCTGCTCACTGATATGACAGTTTTCGATAATGTTGCCTTTCCATTGCGCGAACATACCCAATTACCGGAATCGATGATTCGTAGCCTGGTTTTGATGAAATTGAACGCTGTGGGTTTGCGTGGCGCCCGTGATTTAATGCCCAATGAACTATCCGGCGGAATGGCTAGACGAGTGGCGATGGCGCGGGCTATTGCCCTTGACCCTTTGATGATTATGTATGATGAGCCGTTTACCGGCCAGGACCCCATCTCAATGGGTGCGCTCGTGCATTTGATCAAGGCGTTGAATACAACCCTGGGCCTCACTAGCATTATTGTTTCGCATGATGTACAGGAAACGGCGGCTATCGCCGATTTCATTTATGTGCTTTCGGAAGGCAAAATTGTCGGTCAAGGCACTCCGCAGGAATTAGCTGTATCGGATTCACTCTGGGTGCAGCAATTCATGCACGGTTACGCCGATGGTCCGGTCCACTTTCATTATCCGGCCAATGACTACCTGACTGATTTATTGGCAACTTCATAACCGATAGCGAATTTAATATGCTTGATTTTTTTGCAAACCTGGGAAAAACAACGCGCAGCAGTTTCTCCAAGCTCGGACGCGGTGCGTTTTTTCTTTTCCATACCTTGACCGGCATCGGTCAAGTATTAGTACGCCCAAGCTTACTTCTTAAGCAAATGTATTCGGTGGGCGTATTGTCTTTTTT
This sequence comes from uncultured Pseudomonadota bacterium, assembly GCA_963765965.1. Lineage (GTDB taxonomy): Bacteria > Pseudomonadota > Gammaproteobacteria > Methylococcales > Methylomonadaceae > Methylomonas. The sequence goes on along the minus strand of CAVXZR010000026.1, from coordinate 5,431 downwards.
GTTATCGCTATCTCCGGACTTTTTGTTGGCATGGTTCTTGGTTTGCAAGGATTTTATATTTTGCGAGATTTTGGCGCTGCTGAGTCATTGGGCGTTATGGTTGCCGCCTCGCTGGTGCGAGAATTGGGGCCGGTGGTTTCGGCAATCCTGTTTGCAGGTCGCGCCGGCTCGGCTCTGACAGCTGAGATAGGCCTGATGAAAGCCACTGAACAACTGTCCGGCATGGAAATGATGGCGGTCGATCCAATTAAGCGCATTGTTGCTCCTCGGTTTTTGGCGGGTTTTATCTCAACACCCTTATTAGCTGGCTTTGTTCAGCGCCATTGGCGTTATGGGCGGGCATTTTGTCGGGGTCAGCATGTTGGGTGTTGACGACGGCGCCTTCTGGTCGCAAATGCAAGCCACCATTGATTTTCGCGAAGATATTGTCAACGGTGTCATAAAAAGTATTGTTTTTGGCTTTGTTGTCACCTGGATTGCGCTATTTGAAGGTTATGACGCCATTCCAACCTCGGAAGGCGTAAGCCGCGCAACCACTCGCACCGTGGTCAATTCCGCCTTCTCGATTCTGGCTCTCGATTTTATTTTAACCGCACTCATGTTTGGAGAATTTAACATGCAGCATTCTAAAACTCAGGACACTTTGGTCGGACTTTTTGTCGCCTGCGGTATCGCGGCCTTATTTTACATGGCTCTGCAAATCAGCAATCTCGGCACTTATACCGGCAACGACAGCTATACCGTTAGCGCCCGTTTTCAAAACTCAGGTGGACTGAAAGTTAAATCGCCGGTTTCGGTCGCCGGCGTTCGCATCGGCCGTGTCGCGGCGATTACGCTGGACAAGGATAGCCTTGAATCGGTAGTGAAATGCGCATTGAAGCAAAATATAACAATCTCCCGGACGATTCCGGCGCCAGTATTTATACCGCTGGCTTACTGGGCGAAAAATATGTCAGCATCGATCCCGGCCCTGGCTTGTCCGGCGCCTATTTAAAAGACAAAAGCAAAATAGAAAATGTCAGTTCGGCCATCATTCTCGAAGAAATGATAGGCAAATTTTTCTTGAGTAAAGAAGGTAAATAATGCCAACACTGTCGTTAACAGAACTAAGCCCCGGAAATTACGCGGTCGAAGGCAACATGACTTTTGCCAGCATAAACAAGCAGACGGCTAAATCGTTCAAATTTCAGAAAGGCATGGACAGCATCTTATCGATTTAGCTAAAGTCAAAACAGCCGATAGCGCCGGTCTTGCGCTTAATGATCGAATGGATTCGCTTGAGTCGCATTAGCAGCAAATTCGACTGAGTTTTGCGAATATTCCCGGAACAATTACTCGCCATCGCCAAACTCAGCGGTCTTGACGAATACCCATACTTTGTAAACGCTGCACAATAGCAGTTTGCCTCACTAATAATCTTACGCGATAACCTAATGGATAAATTACTTATCACCGGCGGCCAACCCTTATCCGGTGAACTGCGCATTTCCGGCGCAAAAAACGCAGCCTTGCCAATTTTGGCTGCGACCTTATTATCAGACTACCCGGTTAGCGTCGGCAATATTCCACATTTACACGATATTACCACCACGCTGGAATTGCTGGGGCAAATGGGCGTGGGTCTACTTGTCGACGAAAAAATGAATATTGAAGTTGACTCCAGCAGCATCGATAAATATGAAGCGCCCTATGAATTGGTTAAAACTATGCGTGCTTCGATACTGGTGTTGGGACCGCTATTGGCAAGATTTGGCGAGGCGCATGTCTCCTTGCCAGGCGGCTGTGCGATAGGCACCCGTCCGGTGGACATACATATTGATTCATTGATCAAGATGGGCGCCGATATACAAGTTGAATCAGGTTATATTCATGCTCGCGCCAAACGTTTACAAGGCTGTCACCTGGTGTTGGACAAAATTACCGTCACCGGGACCGAAAATATTTTAATGGCTGCCACTCTCGCCAATGGGGTTACGATTATTGAAAATGCCGCCAAAGAACCTGAGGTAACGGATCTTGCCATTTTTTGAACAAAATGGGCGCCAAAATCTCAGGCATAGGCACCGATATTCTCACTGTTGAAGGGGTTGAAAAATTAGGCGTAGCTGATCTTCACTACGACATCCTCCCCGACCGGATTGAAACCGGCACCTATTTGGTTGCCGGAGCGATTAGTCGCGGTAGGGTCAAAGTTAAAAAATACCGACCCGCATCTGCTTGACGCCGTTTTGGTTAAGCTCCGCGAAGCTGGGGCAGAAATTACGCTTGGTGATAACTGGATCGAATTGGATATGCACGGCCAACGTCCTAAGTCAGTGACTATCCGCACTGCGCCTTATCCGGCTTTTCCGACAGATATGCAGGCGCAATTTACCGCCTTGAACTCAATCGCAGAAGGTGTTGGCCTAATTACCGAAACCGTTTTCGAAAATCGTTTCATGCATGTGCAAGAGCTGCAACGCATGGGTGCACAAATTAAGATTGAATCTAATTTAGCGATTTGCACGGGTATAGAGCGCCTGAAAGCGGCGCCGGTCATGGCCACCGATTTACGTGCTTCAGCTAGCCTGGTGTTAGCCGGACTGGTTGCAGACGGCGAAACCTTAGTTGACCGGATTTATCATATTGATCGCGGTTACGACCATATTGAAGAAAAACTTACGCAATTAGGCGCAACGATACGCCGCGTACCCCGTTGAGGCTAGTCAATTATGTTGACCATTGCAGTATCCAAAGGACGTATTTACGAAGAAGCTTTGCCCTTATTGGCAGAGGCTGGTATAACACCTACAGATGATCCGCAAAAGAGCCGCAAGCTTATTTTGCAAACCAGCCGCCCCGATGTGCAGTTGGTGATTATTCGCGCCACCGATGTGCCGACTTTTGTTGAGTATGGCGCTGCCGATCTAGGCATCGCTGGTAAGGATGTCCTTCTCGAGCACGGTGCGGAAAGCCTTTATGAGCCATTGGATCTGGGCATTGCCGGCTGCCGTTTAATGACTGCCGCCCGTGTTGACGCCCCTGCCATTAGCGGGCGGATCCGCGTTGCTACCAAATACGTTAATATTGCCCAACGCTATTTTGCCGATTTAGGCGTGCAAGCGGAAATCATCAAACTCTACGGCTCGATGGAACTTGCGCCACTAGTTGGTCTTGCCGATTGTATCGTTGACCTGGTTGACACCGGCAACACGCTAAAGGCAAACGGTTTGGAGCCGCGAGAACTGATCATTAATATAACTTCGCGGCTAGTTGTAAATAAAGCGGCAATGAAAATGAAGCATCAAGCTATTCAGGCACTAATTGATCAACTAGAAATCACTTTAAGTAAGCGGTGAGACTATGACTAGGCTAACTATGACCCGGCTGGATAGTTCAGCAACTGAATTCAATCGACAGTTAGAGTCACTCTTAAGCTGGGATGCCGCCACAGATCTGGAAATCCATCAACGCGTATTAGAAATCATCACTAATATCCGTAAACATGGCGATCAAGCCTTGTTGGATTATACAAACCTCTTCGATCTCTGCAAATTTAAGCAGCCAGCTGAGATGGAGTTAAGTCAAGCTGCGCTACTGCACGCATGGAATAACTTGCCCAGTCAGCAAGCCATAGCCCTTCAAACCGCAGCCAATCGGATCCGCGCCTACGCTGAACACCAAAAGTTGCAACCCTGGGAATATACAGAAATCGACGGCAACGTACTTGGCCAAAAAATTACCGCGCTGGATAAGGCCGGACTGTATGCCAGGCGGAAAAGCTGCATATCCGTCCTCAGTATTGATGAATGCAATTCCGGCCAAAGTTCCAGGGGTTGGAGAGCTAGTGATGGTGGTTCCGACCCAAACGGCGAAACAAATCCATTGGTATTGGCGGCCGCCCATATCGCCGGCGTGGACCGGATTTTCACAATCGGCGGCGCCCAAGCCATAGCTGCTCTGGCTTACGGTACCGAAACCATACCTGCTGTAGATAAAATAGTCGGCCCCGGCAATATATACGTTGCTACCGCAAAAAAACTGGTGTTTGGACAGGTGGGCATCGATATGATCGCCGGACCTTCGGAAATTTTAATTATTTGCGATGGCGACACCGATCCAGACTGGATTGCGATGGACCTGTTCTCGCAGGCTGAGCATGATGAAAACGCCCAAGCTATTCTGATCAGCAATAATGCAGACTTTTTGCATGCTGTTGAGCGCAGTATTAACAAGCTGTTGCCGGACATGGAACGCGCTGAAACCATCGCCGCCTCATTACAGGCGCGAGGTGCATTTATCCTGGTTTCCAACTTGTTACAAGCTGCCGAAATTGCTAACCGCATCGCCCCGGAACATTTGGAATTATCCGTAGCCGATCCGGAAGTGTTGAACGTACACATCCGCAATGCGGGTGCGGTTTTCTTGGGTCGCTATACGGCAGAGGCCTTAGGCGATTACTGCGCCGGTCCTAATCATGTCTTGCCCACCTCCGGTACTGCCCGTTATTCTTCGCCCTTAGGCGTTTACGACTTCCAAAAACGTAGTAGCCTAATCAACTGTTCTGCGGCAGGCGCTCGGCAGTTAGGCAAAATCGCCTCGGTGCTGGCGCGGGGCGAAAGTTTGACTGCGCATGCGCGTTCTGCGGAATATAGGCTATAGGCTTATTCAAAAATTCTCGCAGGATAGTCTTCTATACAGGGCGGCTTTTGGCAATCGATGTTCCAAGCAGAGGACGCCGTAAATACATCCGTGTAGCGAAGTAACCGCACTTTGTGCGTAAAGCGAGGCTAGCTCATGAAAACAGACAGTGAAATCATCCATAGTGGCTTTGCATCCATTTTCTCTACGATGGGGATGGTCAATGCCGAGCATTTTATTATGTTGATTAAACGCGATAAGCTTGATTATGCCGAGTGGCAAAAAAAACTTTGGACAAACGAGACCGTGGAATCCCTATCTGCGCAAGCTCAAAAAGCATGGGAGCAATCCTTTTGAATTTCTAAGTTAGTGCGTAGGTTAGGCTGACTCCAGGAAGCCCAACATTCAAAGCCGGTAACAATAATGATTTGAATGCTTACTTCAATGGTTTATAACTTGCAGGTAAGTTTCAAGACAGGCAATAAGCATTTTGTATTTCCTTGACTTCGATTGGTTGGGCTTCCTGGCGTCAGCCCAACCTACGAAAAGAGAACACTAAAATGTAGTAATATTTAAACTGATCTCGTTGTTTCTGATTTATAATCGTATAATAGCTTTTATTACTAAATAATATGTGTATTAACGATAAAGTCATTATTTTTGGTACAAGCCACGAATTACAGTGCGGCACTGAGCCGCATACTGAAGAACATATTCTTGAATTTAAAAATCAAATGAAAGCCTATGCGAAATTGAAAAAGTAAAATTCTTTGCTGAAGAGATGTCTAGCGATGGCTTAGCTCGACACAAG
>CAVXZR010000025.1:0-5899 GCA_963765965.1 uncultured Pseudomonadota bacterium | reverse complement strand
CTTTTCCCTGCTGCATTACGTATTGCTCATCAAAGCCTTGGATGCGGCCCCAGGCTACGTAAAGAGCGGCGAGCTTGAGCAAGATCAGGCACGTCGTAAGAAGGAACTCCACGCGCTGAACCTCCGCGCGGGTAGACACACGCGACGTCATGGGGCGCCGCCGGTTTCCTGGATGCCGCGGGGGCGCCACGCGCCCATCACGTGACGATTGCCGCGGGGTGTCCCCGCACCTTGTGGCCGTCCACGGTTATGTGCCGACACTCAAACAAGTTTAGATTTGGTACCAAGCACACGCCAATGTGCTTGGTACCTGTTACTGCAATTGCATTACCACTGCAATCTATTACCCGTCTATATAGTAGTAAATCTGCTTTTCATACCCCCTTATCTAATATTCATCTCTGCTGTTGTTAGTATATTAGTCCTTGTACATCGTTGATGCAATAGGTGTTCACTGTCATTTGGCGCTAGTTTGCAAGGTAGAAAATCACAATTTAAGTCTGTTTAAATAAAGAGTTTATAAATTTTAAAAAAACATAAAATATTCACCACCTCAATTTAATAAATACAATTTAGAAATATAAAAATGCCACATTTTTTGCCGTATTTATTGCCTATATGTGCTTTTAACCAATTTGGATAAATATCAAGGGGTTGGATAAAATTTAATTTAAATCATTAAATTTGTACTTTTTTAAACAAAAATTGTTTTTAATTTTTTTAAAAAAATACACTTTGTTAATGTTTATTAGACTTTTAAAAAACCAAACCATGTTGATAAATTTCACCTAAAATTTTTTTGTGATCTACGTTCCAAAATATTTTCTGTACCCCGAAAATTTATTGGCCTTTACGCCAAACAATGGCATTTGTAGATGTGCTATTTGACGATGAAATGATTTTTTATAGCAGGTTGAGGCTTCGTGTTGATGAATTTGATGGCTTTACTGCCAACAGAGGGGTGATGATGGGCTAAGAGTGCTCTATATAAACGGTGGTGTGTAAAAAGAATGCTGGTGCCAACAGTTCATGCAGTAAATCCATTGGCAATGGCGGCGGTTGCTATCCAGTATTTAAGGTATTGGTGCGCCGATTGTTACGATATAACCTGTACTAAAGTCCTTTTTGCACAGTGTTGACCTAAAAATCTATGACAAAACCAGCTATCGTGCTTATCAGCAATTTCATCCGTCAAGACCTTTATCCAATTGCGTCATTGGCGACTTCAGATACTACACTGAAGTCGCCGACACTTAAGGTCTCGTGACCAATGATTGCAAAAATACCTTGAACTTTGTTCTGAATGCCATAGGTGATAAATGTATAGCGAAAGCTGTAGAAGCCAGTCATAGCCGGTATTATAAAAAAATTGCCTCTCTCATTGGAATCCCTATTTTATTTAACCCAACTTTTTCGCCAACTCAACCGGATTTGGGTGGTGATACCGTTTCAACATTCGTAATTCTTTATGACCACTTACAGCCGCCAACTCTAATACATTGGGTAATTTCTCTGCCAACATTGTAATTGCTGTATGCCGAAGATCATGAAAATGAACATCTTCTAAATTTGCCCTTTTTCGTGCCCGAACAAAATTTGCTGATACTGCCGCGTGATTTATTGGAAACACTCGGCAATCATCAGTTTTTGGTAAATTTTGAAGTACAGCAATTGCAGCCGTTGATAATGGAACGGCTCTACTCTCACCGTTTTTGGTCAACGGTAAAAAAGCAGTTTGATGATCAAAATTTACGTTTGCCCATAATAGCCCCAGCATCTCACCCCTGCGCATTGCTGTCTCTAACGCAAATTCAACTAGAGGCTTCATCCAAATTGACCTACGATCTATTGGCTCTAAAGCACTCAAAAGACGAATTTTTTCAGCATCATTTAAAATTCGATTTCGGCCTTGTGGTGATGTTGGCTTTTTGACAAGCACAACAGGATTGGTAATATTTATGCCCCATTCCCTTCGTGCGTGGTTGATAATGCTTGAAAAGTATGCAAATTCGCGAATGATTGTACCTGATGACACCTGCTTGAGCCGTTCGTCTCTGTATTCTGCTAAACGCGTTGAAGTTAGTGACACCATATTCAGCAGGCATATTGGATGCCGAGTAATCGCGTTTAAGCGGATCAAATCTTCCTTGGTACTACGCATAGTCGGAATGACTTCGCGCATATAGCGTTCAATTAGTTCTTTGAAACTAGTCTTTTCTGCAAGAGTGGTATCAACATAGATGCCCTTATCAAGATCAGCTTCAATTGAACGCGCCCACCGCTCTGCTTCTTGTTTTGTATTAAATGACTTGGTGACAGGTTTGTATCCTTTTCTTCGGATCAGAGCCTGCCAGTTACCTTCTCTTGACGAATTGTAGCCATCTGTTTTCACCTTGGTGTGACAGAATTGTGCCCAAACTACTTTTCATGAAATTCGTAAATATATGTTAATGTCAAATGATTTCAATTGTTGGCAATAGACCCATACCTAAACACATGTTTCTATTCGCTTTTCCACTCACCGGATTTACCACCGCTTTTCTCCAGCAAGCGCACCGACTCAATCACCATGCCGCGATCAACCGCCTTACACATATCATAAATTGTCAGCAAGGCGATCTGCGTAGCCAATAAGGCCTCCATTTCCACGCCGGTGGCGCCATTGGTCTTAACCGTGGTTAGGCAATGCACCCGTTGCTGTTCGGCCTGCGGGCTTAGCTGGATTTCGACGTGGCTTAGGGCCAAGGGGTGGCATAATGGAATCAGATCGGCGGTTTTTTTGCTGGCCATGATGCCGGCGATCCGCGCCACGCCCAGCACATCGCCTTTTTTATGGCTGCCGGCCATGATCAAGGCCAGGGTTTCCGCCTGCATTTTGATATAGCCTTCGCTAACCGCGATGCGCTGGGTAACCGGCTTGGCGCCGACATCCACCATATGGGCTTCGCCGGCGGCGTTAAAATGGGTAAGCGGCGAATGTTGCATATCGGAATCCAGCGGTTAAAATTGCTGACTATTGTATTATCGGGTTAACAAGCATGTCGATTAAAGTCCGTTATTTTGCCAGTTTAAAAGAACGCGTAGGCCATAGCGAAACCGAACTGGATATTCTCGCTCCGCTTTCGGCGCGAACTGTCTGGCAACGGCTCAATCCTGATTTACCGCTGGCCGAAACCCTGCTGGCCGCCGTGAATATGGAATACGTCAGTCTGGATAGCGAAGTCAACGATGGCGATGAGCTGGCGTTTTTTCCACCGGTGACCGGAGGCTGACATGGCGATTAGACTCTGTGCGCAAGCTTTTGACCCGTGGCGGGAAATTGCCGCCTATCAGCAACAAATGTCTAGGCTTAAGGGCAAATACGGCGCCACCAGCGTGTTCGTCGGCACCATGCGGGATTTCAACCAGGGAGACGAAGTACAAACGCTTTATCTGGAACATTATCCCGGCATGACCGAAAAACAATTACAACACATCGTGGAACAGGCAGAGCAACAATGGACTCTCCTGGACCATTTAATCCTGCATCGCATCGGCGCGGTTGTTCCCGACGATACGCTGGTGCTGGTGGCAAGTTGGTCGACGCATCGCGGCGACGCCTTCGATGCCAGCCGTTTTATCATGGAGGCCTTGAAAAAACAGGCGCCGTTTTGGAAAAAAGAGACGCTGGCTTCCGGAGAAACCCGCTGGGTGGAAAAAAATAGCGCAGGCTATCAGCTTAGCCAAAGCGATTAAAGCACCTCAGGCAAAATTGCCCGCAACCATCCCCCTCGACGCAATCCCGAAAACTCCATTGCGGCATGGTTTCCGTTTTATAGCTCCAGAAAAACCAGCCCAGATATTTTTCAAAACTGAGCAACTGGGCGGCTGCATAGCCGCGATAGGCCAGATTTTGCTGGAAATCGTCCATAGTACCTGACCCAAGTCGTTTCCGCCTTGCGCCCATAACTCCAGCATTTTCGGATTCAGGCCCAGGCTCCATTCGCCGACATAAGTCCACCACGGACTCTGGACTATCAGTTCGTCGGCTTCGCTTTTCCATTCGCCGACCGCTTTGCCGAGATGCCCATGAATATCGGTATCGACATCTTCCTGCACAAAACACTGATAACGATGGATGTCGAACACCAGATTATCGGCTTCCACCCCGCGCAGCAAACCCGCAAATTCCCGATAAGAACGAAAGCCGTCATGAAACACCACGGCAACTTCTTCGGCCAGGCAAAATTTACGGATACGCAGATAGGCGGCTTCGATATAGCTCAGCAATACAGCGCTAGGAATATCCCAACGCGGCTCATTCAAGACTTCTAGCGCATGTAAAGCCGGACGGTGATGGTAACGTTCGGCCAATCTTTCCAGCACGGTCAACGAGTACTCGTTATATCCGGATGGGTATGCCATTCGCAGACATCCTTGATGCCGCCGTTATCGAAACCGTTTTGGCAACCGGGCGCGGCATGTAAATCCAGAACGACTTACAGGCCAAATTCCTCGGCCCAATCGAAGGCGCGATCCAACATCGCAAGGCCGCCCTCACAAATGGATATCTGGCCTCGCCATAACTACTGTGATACGGATAATCCGGCCCGAATAGCCAGTGCCCCACCGGAATCCGTAGCGCATTGATACCGAGCGCCGCCAACCAGGCAAAATCATCCCGGAATAAAGGTTTGCCAGTGCTGTTGCTATAGCTTTTCCGCCTCGGCGCCCTGTTCGACACACCAGCCGGTTTCGTCCTCGGCCGGTAAATCGGCAGAACAGGCTGGGCGTCATCCATTTTTCTAAAACCAGCCAGCCGCCAAGATTGACACCGCGTAGTTTTTTGCCGCGCTTATTAGTAAAGAGGCTTCATGCCCGATTAGCACAACGTTATTGTTACGTTGCTGCAAGGCTTGTATCGCCGGTTGCTTGACTGATCGTCAGTATCGCCGAATTCGGCAGCAGTTTATGGATCAAGCGCACCAAAACCAACTTCTTCTTCTGGGTTCAGCGACGAAAAAGGCTCCTGCATCATAATCCATTTCGGCTTTTGCAATAACAACCGCACCAAACCTAATCGCTGCTGCTGTTCACAGTTCAAGCTTTTTGGCCCAATCGGCCGACCTCTCCAGTTGCCCGACCAAATCCTTGACCCCGGCCAGTTCCAAAGCGGTTTCCAAAGTTTTCATATCAAAACTCGCGCTATCCGCTGGATAGCAAATTGACGCCCTTAAGCTATCGGTAGGCAAATAGGGCTTGGCGGCATAAAAAACAAAGGCTCATCATCAGGCAACTCGATTCGGCCTTCGCCCCAAGGCCAAAAGCCTGCGATGGCCTTGAATAATTTGTTGCCGGTAAAGGCGTTGCCATCAATCAAAATCCGCTCTCCCGGCCGTACTTCATCATTCAGACAGGTGATGCAGACGATGCCGTCTAGCCTGGATAAACACAAATCGCGAAAACGCAACACCGATTCTTCCATTTTTTTCACGACTATGCGATGTGGATCGGGCTTGGCGATTTCCCGTTCCAGTTGCTCCAAGGCCTTGCTTAAGCCCAAAACCCGTTCCACGGAAGCCCGCCATTCCGCCACCTTGCCCATATTGTCTACCGGCCAGGATAAGCGAGGATACCAGTTGCTGAAAGGCTTGCGCCGATTGCATTAAGGTACCCAAGGAAATAATACCTAAAATATAACGCGGCGCCGAGACCAGAATCGGAAACGCTATAGACAACACCGAATAGCCGGAGCTGAACATGATGATATGTCGCCCAAGCCTTGGTTTGCTGATTCCAGGCGGTGACGATATCACCGAATAAACGGTGAAAATGCGGGTTTTCATGACGTTCACCATGTATAAGCGCAATAGCTTGAGATCGTGGGCCTTGACCAATGCAAACCGAAAATTGGCTTCGA
>CAVXZR010000024.1:0-8338 GCA_963765965.1 uncultured Pseudomonadota bacterium | reverse complement strand
CGGATTAATGTGTCCACTTATCAGGCCGTTTCCGGCACCGGGTAAGGAAGCGATTGAGGAATTGGCGTCGCAAACCGCAAATCTGCTTAATGCCAAGCCGATAACTGCGTCTGTTTATCCCAAACAGATAGCTTTTAACGTGTTACCGCAGATTGATGTATTCATGGATAACGGTTACACCAAGGAAGAAATGAAAATGGTATGGGAAACGCAGAAAATTATGGGCGATGAGACTATCCTGGTCAATGCCGACGGCGGTGCGGGTGCCGGTTTTTTTCGGCCATTCCGAAGCGGTGCATATTGAGACCAAACGGAAAATTTCCGCCGAACAGGTCCGGCGTTTGCTTGGAGTCGGCGCCGGGCGTCACCGTTCTGGATGAACGGATTAATGGCGGCTATCCAACCGCCGTCACCGAATCTGCAGGCCATGACAATGTCTATGTTGGACGCATACGCGAGGACATTTCATGCGAGTTAGGCGTCAATCTTTGGGTGGTTGCGGATAATGTGCGAAAAGGCGCGGCCTTGAACAGTGTGCAAATTGCAGAGGTTCTGGTAAAAAACTACTTCTAGGCTAGACTTAGGCGTGTAGTTTGATGCATGGCGAGAAACTTCTTAGGTGCTGAACAGTGAAAGAAAGTAATGTAAATAAAATATCAAAGGCCTTGGCGGTTGTCACTTTATTGGCGCCAGCGACCGGCTTGCCGTTAAGTATTGGCGATATTCAATTGCATTCCGCGCTTAACCAAAATCTAAATGCAGAAATCAAACTCAAGCTTGATAGCGGAGAAAATCCTGCCGATATCACTGTGCGCATGGCGCCCCCGGAAAAATTCGATCAGGCGGGCATTCCTTGGAGTTATTTTCTCACCAAAATCAAATTTGATCTGGTTGTGCTGAATGATGGCGCAATCATTGTTAAATTGTTCTCCAGGGAAAGCCTGAACGAACCTTTCCTCGATTTTTTGCTGGAAGTTTCCTGGTCGCAAGGTAGCCAGTACCGCGAGTTTACCCTGCTCATAGATCCGCCGCCGGAATATAAGCAAGCTACTCTTCCCTTGGCCGAAAATAGCGGTTATCGTGAAGAACCTCTGTACGCCACGGCCCGGACGGAAAGAAAGCCGCGTCGTACCGAAGTTCGCCTCCGTCCGTCAGCCCGCAACGAATCAAGACCAGACCGGCGGATAGCCACCAGCGGCGAGTTTGGTCCGGTGCAAAAAAACGATACCTTATGGAAAATTGCCGGTGAATTGGCTAAGCAGCGTGGCATTCCAGCCAGCCAAATGTTGGCGGAACTTTTTAGCGCCAATCCTGAGGCGTTTTATCATAACGACCCGAATGCGCTAAAAGCCGGCGCTATTTTAAAAATTCCTGTCGGTGAGTCAGGCGCCGGTACGGCGCAACAGCGAACAAATACCGCTGGTGAACAAAATTATATTCCAAGGAATCATCCGCGGCCGTCGAAAAACCGCTGAAGCTGATTGCTCCGCCAGGAGAGCCGAAAATTACCGATAACGGAGAAGCTACCGGTACCGGCAGCGGTCAAGCTAAAAACGGTAAAGCCAATGTACTGGCGGCCAACGGGGAAACCGGTAAACCAGCAGACGCTAGTCCCAGGAATTGCAGTATCGGGTTGAGAATCTCGAACGGCAATTAAACATGATGCAACAAATGCTGGCGCTGAAGGATCAACAGCTTGCCCAGTTGCAAAATAATAAAACGCCGCAGAACGCCGCCGCGCCGGTGCAACCAGCAACCCAAGCCGTTGCCCCCCCCGTGGTGCAGCCGCCTGTTGCTACGCCGCAACCCACGGTTACGCCACCGCCCGCCGCTGTTGAGCCGGCGGCGGCGTAAACCCCGGCGCCTGTGGTGTCTGAAATCAAACCGGTTGCGCCAACTCCGCCGCCGCCAGTCGCCAAAGTAGCGCCAAAACCGGCTGAGCAAGTTCCGCCAACCCCCATTCCGGCGGAAGAAGGCTTTTTCTATCCGATGGCGCCTATTATGTAGCTGTCGCGGGCTTTGGCGCGAGCGTACTGGGGGTGTTGGGATGGTTGCTGTGGCGTAAGCGCCGAATAGATGAGCAAACTTATACCGAAAGCATGTTTGCTTCCGCTAGTCAAATCACCATGCCGGAATCCGAAAGTACGCTTTCGGTTCCGGTAATGGAATTGGAAAGTCCAGCTAACTATGACGTGGGTACGGTCGGTGAAAGCTCATTTATCAGTGATTTTACCCCGAGCGATTTTGATGCTTTTGACACCGATCAAAATGAAATCGATCCTCTCTCCGAAGCCGATGTTTATTTAGCGTATGGCCGCTACCAGCAAGCCGAGGAATTAATTCGTAATGCGCTTAATCATGAACCCGGCCGTGATACCTTCAAATTAAAGTTGCTGGAAATATATTACGCAGCCGAAAACAAGAAGCCTTTTCCAAGTATGCGGCAGCTTTGTCCGGCGATGGTAAGGAAAACGACCGAGGCTTTTGGAACAAAGTCAGTGAAATGGGCAAAGAGTTGGTTCCCGAAATGGCTTTATTCGGTGGCGCTGCTGTCGCCAACAGGCTGCAAAAAACGAAAAATTCTAATAGTGACGCGTCAGTTACCGGGGCCGCGGCGAATTCGGGAATGGATTCCGTGCTGGACAATGATTATTTCAATGCCTTGGATTCCTCGCTGGCCTTGGAAGACTCAACGATACCGGAAGATCTTAGTGACGAATTTTTAGATTTGAAACAGGCTTTTTCTCAAGCCAGCCTGCAGGGGAATGAGCAACTGGATTTGGATTTTAGTTCAGCCGATGCTAAATTCGGTATAGGCGTCGATAATCTGGATGAAATGAGTTTGTCTTTTTCGGCGGACTCCGAGGCCTCTGACGAACTGCTGTCAGAATACGCCGATTATAAATTCGAAACAGAAAGCGAAGCCAAAGCGGATCATGATCTGGAAAACGATTTAGCGGCCTTATCCGACTCGGCGGCCTTGCAAAAGCAGCCCATCAAGGAGGAAACCTCCGCGGAAATAGAGTCTATTGACTTTGATCTCAGTAGTTTTTCATTCGACTCCAGCGCCGAAAATGCGAAAGACGCCGATCAAGATCTCGAATTGGAAACATTTGATTTTAATTTCGATATTGATGCTGTCGTTAAGGCGTCAAGCCAGGAGCCGCCGAACAAACCGGCTAAACCGGAAGCCGTTAACCAGGTAAATAGTGAAAACTTTAATTTTTCCGCCTTTAGCGATTTCAATCCGGATATTACAGAGCCACTGCTGGCAAAACCCGAAGTATTAGAAGAAGAAAGCTTCAGCGAGTTTGATTTTAGCTTTGATTTTGACACTCCGTTAGATAGCAAAGACAGTGATTTTAGTAAGGACAGTGACTTTTTTGATCTAAACGTTTCCGATTTGACCGATATCGGACGAATACGAAACCAAAATTGACTTGGCGAAAGCTTATGTAGACATGGGAGATGCTTCCGCCGCCAAGATCATCGCTGAAGAAGTGCTCGGCAAAGGCACCCGCGATCAAAAACTAGCCGCGCAAGCCTTGTTGGACGAATTAAGATAATGTTTTACCATTCAGTTGTGCGTTAACGAAACGGATTCCGGTTATTATCCATATTAATTTTTAACCGAAATAAGTTTGATTATGAAACGTATGGTCATGCTGTAAGGTTATTCCACGAAACAATTACCAGTCTCCGCGTGGAACCGGGTATTAATTGACAGGTATAAATCCAAAAAAAGCCCCGGCGCTCATTGAGCGCCGGGGCTTTTTGTTTTAGGCTAAGCTGGCTGGCAGCTATTACATCATGCCGCCCATGCCGCCCATGCCGCCCATATCAGCCGCATTGCAGCACCGCCTTTGCTTTCGGCTGAAGCATCAGCTACCATAGCTTCGGTGGTGATCATTAAGCCGGCAACAGAAGCCGCGTTTTGTAATGCTGTACGCAATGACTTTGGCTGGATCCAGAATGCCCATATGCAATCATGTCGCCGTATTCACCGGTTGCCGCATTGTAACCGAAGTTTCCTTTGCCTTGCATCACTTTATTCAGTACCACGGAAGCTTCGTCGCCGGCATTGGTGACGATTTGACGCAAAGGCTCTTCCATGCGCGACGCAGGATATTGATACCCACGGTTTGGTCATGGTTATCGCCTTTTAGCTCGTCAAGCGCTGCAAAGCACGAATCAGTGCAACACCGCCGCCAGGAACCACGCCTTCTTCAACCGCAGCGCGAGTTGCATGCAAAGCATCTTCAACGCGAGCTTTCTTCTCTTTCATTTCCACTTCGGTTGCCGCACCGACTTTGATAACCGCAACGCCGCCAGCCAATTTAGCCAAACGTTCTTGCAGTTTTTCACGATCGTAATCAGACGTGGCTTCTTCGACTTGAGCACGAATTTGTGCAACGCGAGCTTTGATTTCAGCTTTGTCGCCAGCGCCATCAATGATTGTGGTGTTTTCTTTGGTGATCTGCACGCGTTTAGCTGTGCCCAAATTGTTCGATGTCGGCTTTTTCGAAGGTCAAGACCCACTTCTTCAGAAATCACTTGCCGCCGGTCAGGACGGCGATGTCTTGCAGCATTTCTTTACGGCGATCGCCAAAGCCAGGAGCTTTCACAGCAGCAACTTTAACGATGCCACGAATCTTGTTCACAACGAAGGTTGCCAAGGCTTCGCCTTCAACGTCTTCAGCAATGATCAGCAAGGGTTTGCCGGATTTCGCCACGCCTTCCAGAACAGGTAACATTTCACGAATTTGGAGATTTTTTTGTCGATAATAAGAATATAAGGATCTCCAGTTCGACAGCTCATGCTTTGCTTGATTGTTGATGAAGTAAGGAGACAGGTAGCCGCGATCAAACTGCATCCCTTCGACTACGTCCAAGTTCGTTTTCAAGGCCTGACCTTCTTCAACGGTGATCACGCCTTCTTTACCGACTTTTTCCATCGCTTCGGCAATGATTTTGCCGATCAGTGCATCGGAGTTAGCAGAAATGGCGCCGACTTGTGCGATGTCTTTGGTATCTTTGCAAGGTTTGGACAATTTTTTCAATTCCTCAACCGCTACGGTGACCGCTTTATCAATACCGCGTTTCAGATCCATCGGGTTCATGCCAGCAGCAACAGATTTTATACCTTCGCTAACAATGGCTTGCGCCAAAACGGTAGCGGTCGTGGTGCCGTCACCGGCGACATCAGAAGTTTGCGAAGCAACTTCTTTCACCATTTGCGCGCCCATGTTTTCAAATTTGTCCTTCAATTCGATTTCTTTAGCCACCGAAACACCGTCTTTGGTGATGGTGGGTGCGCCGAAGATTTTTCCATCACGACGTTACGGCCTTTAGGGCCTAAAGTCACTTTTACTGCGTTAGCTAGAACATTAACGCCTTGCGCCATTAAAGCACGGGCGTCGCCGCCGAATTTTACGTCTTTTGCTGCCATTTCTTATGTCCTGAAATTTTTTATGTTTTTGAAAAAGATTATTTTGGATTGAGATTTGGATTAACCCAAAATGCCTATGATGTCTTCTTCGCGCATGACGATATATTGCTCGCCATCGACTTTAACTTCGCTGCCGGAGTATTTGCCAAACAATACTTTGTCGCCGACTTTAACTTCCAGCGCGCGAACTTGGCCGTTGTCCAGCGGTTTACCTAAACCGACCGCCAACACTTCGCCTTCACTCGGTTTTTCAGCCGCGGAACCCGGCAGAACGATGCCGCCAGCGGTTTTGGTTTCTTCTTCAACACGTTTAACGACCACGCGGTCATGTAGCGGACGAATTTTCATCAATGTCTCCTTAAGATTAGATGTAAAGTAAAGGTTAAAAATTTTTATTAGCACTCTATCGCAATGAGTGCTAATAATATCCAGGTTTTGCACTCTGTCAAGCTCTTTGGCATTATTTGCCGACTTAGCCACACTTATCAACCTATGAATGACCAACAATTACTGAGATACAGCCGGCAAATCATGCTGCCGCAAATCGATATTGCCGGTCAGCAAAAACTGCTGAGCGCCAAGGTATTAATCGTCGGCGCCGGCGGCCTTGGCTCGCCGGCAGCCATGTATTTAGCTGCCGCCGGCGTCGGCCAGCTTACCGTTTACGATGACGATCAAGTCGAGTTAGCCAATTTGCAGCGCCAGATTGCTCACCACACGCCTGATATAGGGATGGATAAAGTCATTTCAACCCTTAACACCCTGAAAAATATCAATCCCGACGTCAAGGTAGTGGCCATCAAGGCGCGGTTACAGGGCGAACGCTTGTATAGTGAGGTGCGGGACGCCGATGTGGTGCTGGATTGCAGCGATAATTTCACTACCCGCTTTGCCGTCAATCGGGCTTGCGTTGCGGCCAAAACGCCGCTGGTCTCGGGCGCCGCCATTCGCTTTGAAGGGCAAATCAGCGTGTTTACGCCCGGAGAGCATGACAGCCCATGCTACAACTGTTTGTATCAAGGCGAGGGTGAAGAGTTGCAAAATTGCGCCAGCAATGGAGTGATTGCTCCGATTACCGGCATAGTCGGCAGTATTCAGGCCATGGAGGCGATGAAATTGATCATGAATATCGGTGAAGCGCTGGTGGGCAGGCTATTGTTATTGGATGGCTTGACCATGGAATGGCAGGCTATGCGATTTAAGAAAAATCTGCATTGCCCGACTTGCGGGCAAGCCGCTTAAGCTGGCGAAAAAAAGCCGGGTTTCCCCGGCTTTTTTGTGGCTGTAGTCAAGCCAAATTATTTTTTTACTTTACTTTTAAACAGATGAAGCAGCTTATCCACGCCTTTCAAAACCGGCGATTCGCTGTCGCCATGCGGTTCTATATCGCCGAATGGCTCGCCGCCCTTGTTGGTGTACATGTAGATGAAATAGCCTAGCGGTAAAAAAGCCAAGGCGGCTATGATCAACATGATGAACGCAAGTTCTAAGATTCCACCCATAAAATTCTCCTGCAACGTGTTGTTTTGTTATTATATTTTAGCTTAGGGCTGTTAGCCTTGGTGCGGACTATAACCCTATCGCAAATGAGGGACAAGTAAAAGTTTTTTGAATTTTTCGGCGGCAGGCTTATTCCTAAGCTCTGCTTGGGAATAAGGTCATGGAAGCTCCAGCTTCCCGAGTAACTGAATGGAGAATTTACTTAGAATTGTCAGGTAACTTAAGCGGAGGTGGTATAACTATCCACCCCTCGGCTGCGTGTTTTTCATCTTTGACTTTTAAATCGGCAAAAATCCGATCTAAGTCGTAATTAAAGCTGGCTGCATGCTGTACTCTGAAATTGCGAATCTCTTGAATAATTTTGCCACACATTTATGCCTCTTAAGTTGAGTGATTGCATTTTTTACCACGCAAAACATTATTTAAGCAGCTTGCCTCGGTAAAACCTCCCGCTCAATAAGCTCCAAGACATTTTGTTTCGCCATCCGCACATCATAAGCAGTTTGCAGATTCAGTCAGGATTGCGCGTCGCCGCCGAAGTAACGCGCCAAGCGTAGTGCCGTGTCGGGCGAAATTCCCTGGCGTTCCTTGATAATTTCATGCATCCGGGTTTCGGAAGCCCGTGAAGCTTGCGCTAAAGTATTTTGAGCTCATGCCGAGCGGAATCAGGAAGTCTTCACGCAATATTTCGCCGGGGTGTATGGGCCGCATATTTTTTCACGAATCCAGTGGTTTTGATATAAATAATATTACGCCGGAAATAATAAGTAAAAAAGATAAATCATCTTTAAAAGCCGAAAGCATAAATTCAGCGCGGATGAAGGCTAACACCTGAGATTTTGGGGTCGGGGAGGGTGTCAGAGGTTTATCCAGCATGGATGCTGGATCAAAGCCTACAGGGAGTTATTTACGGCGTCCTCTGACACCCTCCCCGATTCCAAAATCGTCGGTTGCCGAAAACCTAAATTACTTTGACCGAAATTAAAACGGCAATGCGATTTTATTAGGAAAAGCTATATTTTGAAACCAACAGCAAAGCCTTAATTTGATTTGAGCCAATTCGCTTCCAAAAAGGCTTACAATCTCCCAACGCCAAGCATAAACCGAAAACCTTATGGAAGCCTTCACCAACATCAACCTAAACTCGCTCCTCAACACCTCCCTCAGCCTGACGACGGCCTTCGTGCTCGGTTCGATGGATCGGCTTGGAGCGGCAATACCGCCAGCGTACCGCGGGCCTGCGGACTAATGTGTTGGTGGCGGTCGGCGCGGCGGTATTTGTCGATATGGCCAATCGCTTGACCGGGCACGAAGGCGCCGTGCATGTCGCGGCTTATGTGGTGTCCGGCATCGGCTTTTTGGGCGCGGGCGTGATCATAGCAATTGGTC
>CAVXZR010000023.1:0-24341 GCA_963765965.1 uncultured Pseudomonadota bacterium | reverse complement strand
CGCTGGCGAACGGGTGAAACCTAAAATACAGCCAAATCGTAAAAATAGGCCGACAATCCAAAAAAGACGAGCATCGGCAATTTATGAATTGTCCCCCGTGGGCACAAACAGCAGTGCCCATCCTACAAACTACCCCTCCTGCCCGTCCACTCTAGCCGCACTCAGAATCGGTAGGTAATAAAGCAGGAACAATGAGAAAGCCGCCAGCCAGCTATACGTTGAAAAAAGAATGAAACCGCCGTACCAGGCGGCACAATCGCGGCGAACAATACCCGGAACAGCGCTGCCAGGTTGATCAGCACAAAAGCGATTGCCATCAGGTTGGAGGTTTTTAGCGCCCTGCCGGTATGCCCTAAGGCCACGCGAGCCATCATGCCCAAGCTCAGTACGCCGATACCGCCGACGGTAAAGGCATGGAGCGCCAAGGAGGTCGAAACCAGCGAAAAAGCGGATAGAGACAACAGAGCGAAGCCAAAAACCAGCCAGCCGTAACCGATATATAAAACCCATAGCAAGGGTAAAAACCAAATGCGCCTGTCATACCAGCCCGCCACCCGCATCACATTGACCACTAAAGCGGCGATAGCGGAGACGGCTAAAATCGCCCCCGAGACATCGAACAATAATAATATAAAAGCCGCCAGGCTGGCGACAACAGCCGCGATATCCAGCATCGGATTGCGAATGCAGATTACCCCGCTCAATCCCCGCTCGGTAAAAAATGGAAACACCCGTCCGGCGATGACCGTGATCATGATAACGATAGCCGCTATCAACAGATTAAGGCCCAAGGCCGCACCGGTTTCAAACACACCCAGGATTTGTGCATGAATCAGCGCATTGGCTATTGCCATCAACAGCAGCGCAGCAACAAATATCAATTGTTTAATCTGCCCGGTTTTTAAAATCGGTTTGCTGACAAAATACGCCAGCACCGGCATAAAAGCGAAATCCACAGCCGCTATCAGCACATCCGGCAACAGACCAGCGTAAAACGGCGCCACCCGGCCGTAGAGCCACAGAATACACAACGAGGCCAGTTGATCGGGAGTAACCGTCTGCATACCGGTCCAGTTCTTGACGGCGGTTAACAGGAAACCGGCGATCACTGCCGCCGCATAGCCCAGCAGCATTTCATGAGCATGCCAGAGGCTGCCGGGGAAATAAAGATCGAGATGCAGCGAACCATTGGACACCCGGTTCCATAGGGCAATCAGCGCTAATGCCGATAATCCCGCCAGTGCAAAAAAAACTCTAAACCCCATCGCAAACAGTGGATAATCAAAAACCGGTTTATTAGTCATGCAGGCGTTCCTCCAGCCAATCGATTTCGTTATTTGAGAATCCGGCGATTATACGCACTTCTCGATTAAACGGCCCTTTAGGTTTTCCTTTGTAGTAAGTCATAATCAACTCCGCATATGTTTGTTCAGGATCGCATCCGCGCTGTTTCGCCAACAGATTAAACCAATAGGAACCGCGTTCGACATGTCCGATTTCGTCCCGGTAAATCCGCGTTAGAATTGCCACGCCGGCCTCATCGTCCATAGCCCTTAGCTTATCGATCATCCCCGGCGTCACATCCAGCCCCCTAGCCTCCATGCAGCGCGGCACCACCGCCAGCCGCGCCAGGATATCCTCCGCCGTGTCTTCGGCATGAGACCATAAACCGCGATGCGCGGGCAAATCCCCGTAATCGATCCCAAAGTTCCAAAGATGCTTGCGAATCAAACTGAAATGTTGAGCCTCTTCATCGGCAATCCGTAACCAGTCTGCATAAAAAGCCTCCGGTAAACCCCGAAATCGGTAAATAATATCCCAAGCCAGATAGATTGCTACAAATTCGATGTGTGCCAGGGCATGAAAAAATGCCGCTTTGCCGGCATCGGTATCTAACCGGCGGCGCGGCATATCGCGCGGCATCAGCAAGGACGGCTTGCCGGGAAACAAGGTATTATCGATAGCCAATGCCTCGCCCGGCGATTGAAAGGATAAAATACCCGCCTCAAGCAAATGCCTGGCCTGATGCGTTAAAGACAGCTTTTGCTCAATATCGCTGTCGAACAGACAACGCTCGGCGAAGTCGAATATATTATTCACACTCTCAATCTCTATCGCGGCCTAAACTCGTATATCATGTCTTCCTATAACCTGGATTGTTAATAATCAATATGACGCAGAGCATCCTGGGATGCGTTCCCACGCCGGAGAGACTGTGAAAGAATTTTGATTTAATCGCGTAGGATGGGTAGAGCGATAGCGACTTGTTAAAGCTCGATAGAGAAACCCATCCTACAGGCAATTCTTTCACAGTCTCCGGAGCGTAGGAACGAAGGTGACTGCCTGCGCGTCCGTGAATACGCTGAATAGTTACCTTATTTTTTGGTCATGAAAAAATAGGTCGTTCCACACTTCAAAACCATTTTATTGCCTTCTTTTTCCGTCGTTATGCAAGTTTCCATTTTTGAACGCCCTGCTGCCGCCTGCTTGATCAGTTTGCCGTCTTCGACCGAATAATTAAGCACCGCCCGCAACTGATTGACACGCGCATGCGCTTCCACCTCATTGGTAGTACCTTCCATCGTACCGTCTTCTCTGAAAACCCAGACTGTGCTGATGTCCCGGGCATCTCTGCCGTCGGCATGAACCGATTCTTTGTCGATCTGCCATTTACCCAGTATATCGGCGCGAGTCAACTGAACCTCCGCGACTGCTGAAAAGGATAAAAGCAGTAAAGCGAAAACAGCCGGTTTATTAAATTGCATAGTGTGACCTTATAGAATGGGTTTTAAGTGCCTGCGATTGTAGCACAGCCATGCGGATGCCAAGAGCTTAAGAAAACACAACGACAGGCGATTTTACGATTTCGCGTCATTCTCCCCTGCCCCAACATAAATTAGCTAATCCGGCAAATTAGTAATATTCAGATCCCCTGGAATGAACCGCATAACGCTTACAAAGAAGCAGATATAACGCTAGAATAAAAATAACATGTTCATTTACGCGAAACCTTCGCGGACTATTGCAAGAATCCTCAGGGTATCGGAATGACGCCAGCCTGTCTATTGAAACTCGCCGCGCGGTTTTGTGGAACCGGCTTTCTCAGCGAGGCGGAAAACGCGGTAGCCTTGTTGCTGAAGCGAGAACCCGCTCAACGCCAAGGTTTGGACGAGATATTGTTGATGCTGGCAAATGCCTGGCATAAACAGGGCAACAAAAACAAAAAATTAATCTGTCTGCAAGCCCTGTGCAAATATTATCCGCATAGCCGGGCGGCCTTGCAGGCCGGGCAACAGATGTGCGCCGGAAGTCCGGTCTCTTCAAGAACTGCCAATGTATGAGGCGGAGTTCGTTACCGGCAAATGCCCTAGCATAGTCAAATAATCTTTGATCTGTGGCGCCAGTTCATGCTCGGGATAGCGTTTTATAACAAAACGTAATAACTTCTTGGCTTCCTCGTCTTTCTGCCTATGTTCCACAAGCATCTGGGCCAACATAAGATAAGCATCGGGAATCAATCTGTTATAGGCATAATTCATATGAAATTTTTTCAAAATGCTCATGGCAAGATTGTGCATGTTGAATTGCCGTGCTGCTTTTGCCAGCTCGTAAACTACCTTTGCCTCAGGATAATGAAACGCACTATCGTTTTTCAAACAGTCTGCATAGACTTCCAAAACTTCGTGTAGCTTCTGGTTGCGGGATTTGCCCTCCTGCCCCAGCAATCTGCGGATATACAGCTTGCCGTGTTCATTTATTTCCTCTTTGTTTTCGGTTGATACCAGCAATTTGTGATATTTCTCGTGTTCTTTTAAGGAGCCGCCGTTTTGAAGGCGCGGTTTTAGTCTTTTTAAAGCTTCATCCGGTTTGCCTTCCTTGATGAGAATAGTGATGGTATTCAGAAAAGGGTTATCCTCCAGCCCCGGTATATTGCCTATTCTTCTTTCCTTAAATTCCTTGACTTCGTCGAAGCCCAGTTCTTCGTGATGTTGGTAAATCAAATAACCCATCATGGCATACATCACCACCATAAAATAACCGGTTAGAAACACCTGGACCGGAAGTATTGCTGCTGAGGGCAAAACATTGTTCACCCATTCCGGCAGCAATTTTTCGCCGCCGGACAACAAGATCAGAAAAACATAGAGTATCCAATAGGATTTACCCGTAGCCAGCATGATGTTAAAAAGTTTTACCGGATTGATAGCCGATAGAACCCGGCCTTCCATGGCAAGAAGCATTGTCGAGCCGGGTATGCCGGCCAACAGGAAAATCAAAGCCGAATAGAAGCCCGGTTTTCCCATTAAGGCAGACAGGGAAACTATTAAACCCATGATCACATAGACGCCGATCTGTTTCAGCACCAGATCGTTGCCGGCTGCGGGGTATTCAAGATGGTTGGAGGGAGGTTCGAGATTGCCGCGAGCCGAATGGTTGAGACATTTGAAGCAGTAGTTTAACACCGCAACCATACTCAGGAGATATAACAGTAAAACAACGATGGGATGTATCACCCCCGCCACATTAATGCAGGCAATAGTGGCAAGATAGACCAGTGCATTCGGCTTTATCGGATACAGGAAAAATTTCGGAATACGCTGCCAAAACGGTTTTATGGAATTGCCGATGCCGATCGAATACAAGGCCCGATTGCAAATCGGGCAAAGCTTAGCGCCGGATTTGGCGCGGTAAGGTTCGGCTTCGATTGCGCAGGGGTCCGACATGTTCACTTGGCAAGGATGGCAATGCCAGCGAGCCGGCAATTGGGGAAAATATTTGCAAGGGATTTCACTGGTCATGGCGGCTTCCGAAACTGAGGTGAATTTAACGAACGATAAAATTGCTGCCTAGAATTTCGAGCAGAGATGCGCATTAATTTTCGGCTGAGTTTGCCCGGCACTACACACCCAGGTCATTTCCGCAACAGCCGCTCGGCTCGTTCATCCTTACTCCCGGCCGGAAAGAGTTTATTTCAAAAAAATAACCAATCCGCCGGAACAAATCTCACTTTTCTAAGATCGAAAGCATATTATGCCACCTATAAAAACTTTACATATAGTTTCTTGTTGGTTGCCCATGACTGATTTTTCACTTCAAAAATCCAGGGCTAGACAAAACAGCTAAACTATGTCAAACGTAGTTGAATTTTCGGCAAGTAAGATTCTGACACTGGGGGACAGAGAGCTTAACAAACAGGGAAGGCTATCCGCTCCTGCATGATCCGCATTAGCCATATCCATAGGCGCTTGCCGGTTTTCCTGCTTACATCCCATGACGGCTCTCCTCTCTGCCATCAATTAACGAGCAAAGTAATATGTATATTCTAATGTCGTATTTGCAGGTAAATTATGAAAATCGAAAAAAATGGCTCAACTACTGTCCGGCATTCCCGTCAGATCGAAAAATTACTAACCGGTCAAGCGACTTCTGACGGAGCAGGCGTAAAATTGACCCGTCTACTTACAGGGAACCTGCAAACCCGGCTGGATCCATTTTTAATGCTGGACGCCTTCAACAGCGATTCGCCGCAAGACTACATCGCCGGTTTCCCCGATCATCCGCATCGGGGTTTCGAGACCATGACCTATCTGGTCGCCGGACGCATGCGGCATAGCGATAACGCCGGTCATCGGGGATTGCTGGAAACCGGGGGCATTCAGTGGATGACAGCCGGAAAAGGCATTATTCATTCGGAAATGCCCGAACAGAAAGACGGATTGCTGCAAGGGTTTCAACTATGGATCAATTTGCCTTCCCACCTGAAAATGTTGCCTGCCAGCTATCATGACTTTCAAAATGAGCAAATACCGGAACTAACGACAGACCAAGGCGTCAAGGTGCGAGTGCTGGCCGGTCAAAGTCACGGCGTCAGCGGCGCCATACAGCGGCCGGCTACCGAACCGCTTTGCCTGGATGTGCATTTACCCGCAACGGCTTATTTTAAGCAATTAATACCTGCCGGCCACCATGCGTTTTTTTATGTCTATCAGGGTGAAGTGACCGTATCCCAGCAAAAAGCAACAGAAAAGCAGATGGCGATTCTCAGTAATTCGGCAGAAGCAGATGGTATTATCCTGTTGGCCGGTCCGGCCAGCCGTGTTCTTCTAATCGCCGGGCAACCCTTGCATGAACCGATAGTCCAGCATGGACCGTTCGTTATGAATACTCGGCAACAAATTGACGAAGCGATAGATGATTATCAAGCCGGTCGTTTTTGATTAGCGGCTTTGGATGATTGAGTTAAGGCGGAGATTCGCAGCGGAATTGCTGCCGGTGCCGCCTTAACTCTCTCTGCAGTAATCCATAGTGTAAGTTGAGCGGTCAAACGATTTAAAAAATAGGGTGTTAGCCAGGTTGGATTGCGCTCTTTGCAACCCAACGGTCACGAAGGCTTAGCCCCCCCCGGATAAAAGGCGCTCCAAATAAACCAAGGATTCATAGGATGATGAGAGAAAGCGAAGCGCATCAATCGCGATTCTAATCAAAAAACGTGACTTTCATAGTAACCTCCGCGGCTGACGCCATGTGCTTTTGCTTTCGCAAAAAAGATAAATTTATCTGCTTGTTAAATAAGATACCATATAGTTCATCCCCATTACAAAACCACCCCTAATTTTGTCATGACAACACCTTTACTAATCGGCGAATCGCGGACAGTTGAAATTTGCTCCCGCCCGTTATGGAATCAAACCGACATCCAGCTTATACCGGGCAGCTATGAAATGAAAGCACGTGGAACATGGGTGGATTTTTACATTCCTTGCGGTCCGAACGGTTATCGTAAAATATTTCCGGGAACCCTGCGCTTTCCGAACGCCTCGATTTTTGCCTTGATCGGCGCCATCGGCATGGATGAAGCAAATCGTTTTGTCATCGGGGAGCATCTGCGAATAGATATTTCCGGTATTGGAGAATTGTGCTGTTACGCCAATGATCTTTTGGGATGGTATTGGAACAACTGGGGTAAATTGACATTAACGGTGAGTCGCTTATCCTGACGAATCGCTAGCAACGGAATCGCAATACCTCACGGCTTGTTGTAAAGTTGGAATGTGAGAACTTATGCCGGCTGACTCTCTTTGATCGTTATTTTTCCTCAGAGCTCAATTAGATCAGGCAACTGCAACTTTCTCTCACTGCGCCAAACTCTAACCACACTAATGGACTGGATATCCAACCAATTCTCAATACGAAAAGGCGGATGGATCAGTTCACGGATGTTGGGCTCGGCGAACTCGAGTACTATGCGGCCAATTTCAGGATGATCCAACAAAACTTCAACGTGAGCAATAATCTTCGACCTGACCCTTAATTTTTCACTTACGTCAGTCCAACCTACGCGCTAAACGCAGATATTCAGTAATATCCTATTTTAATCAATAAATTGAAGCATTTTTATGGTCAACTAGTTAGTTTGCAGGTATTCGTACCTACAGCCAACCCGAGTAAGCTAATTTATAGTTGATAATGCCTACTAGAAAAAAACATAAGTTACAACACTACCCCCTAATTAATCAATAGTGAAAGGAAAGTTACCATGACTTTAAAACCTAATAACGCTGCTTTTCAAACAACCATGGCTCTGCTGCTATGCAGCAATCTTTCTAGCGCCAATGCATCTTTTTTTACTCCTGTTGATGTCAGCGCAGACCCGGCAAACCAAAATAGTTGGATATTTTCTGATGGAACACAAAACATAAACAACGCAGTTACATTAAACACGCTGCCTGCGTTAACTATTAACGGACAACCAACAACTCCAACTACACCTTATGGATTCGTCAATAACAATGAAAGCGGTTTTTGGACCGCAACTTTTTCTTTTACAACCAATGCTTTTTTAAATCTAGCTTTTTTGGATATAAGTCAATTTAGCTCGGATGACAGAGCGGAACTACTGTTGAATGGACTACTGGTCGCCGCGACAGGTCTTTTTGATACCACCGGCACCCCCTGTACCTTTAGCAACGCCCTTGGTGATTCTACCCCTGGTTTTTTAGGGTTATTTCAATCAACTCCCGGCGGCACTTCCCAACCCCAATGTTTTACTGGCAGTAATAGTAGTTATGATTACGGAATTTCAAACAACCTTGACCCTGTCCTGATAAATGTTGGGCACGTTAATACTCTAGAAGTTATCGTTAACAATACAAATGATGGAATTTACGGCACAGCAGGTTCAAGCGGCCCTACGCATTTTTCCCTTGACGCGACTGTTTTTGTTCCGGAACCGGCAACCATAGCGCTGCTTGCGTTGGGTCTAATGGGGCTTGGAATTTCACGTAAAAAACAAATCCAGGCTTAAATCTAGACTATCGAAATTCACTGCAATAGATACTATCCAGTGTTCCATTTTTCGGATTTTATTGAGTTATCGGATAAACCTAACATCAATGATCGGGTCGGGGTGACGGGATTTCGACCGTAACCCCGACCCCATCATTTTGAAGGTCGCTTTTGTACGAAAACCAGGGGTCATCCATTAGCCAGCCGGTGTCAATACGTTAAAAAAAATCCTGCCAATCAAAATCAGCATTTTTAAATCCATTCCCAAACATCTGCTCACACTCATTATTTTTATACCTAAGTGTCGCACGGTGTCGTCGCACGGTGTCAGGTCTAACAATTCAACATTTTAATGTTAGATTGTTAGACCTGACACTTAATTTGTCCTTTTTTATAACTCATTAATATTCCAATTAAAATAAATTCTGATTTAGTTACATAATTCTAACGCCTACTCCAAGCCGTATATAATGGCCTTCTAAAATATACTGTGCACTTGTATGGTATAGGTAGTTTTACGTAAGCATTCATACGAATTTAAAATTGACATTAAGATAAGTATAATTTTATTTATATAGAAAAACTTGGGAAAGGATCATAAGTGCAGCTAGCGGGCAGTGAGAATAAGTGACTAAGGCAATTATCACAATTACTAGATATACAGCCGGCTACCGCAGGCCAATGTTAGCAGTAGCAGCGCAATGGAAGAGTGATCTGGTAAACCGGAACAATGCTAAAGCCACTCGAAATTTAAGTAAAAAGTCATTTGAATTATGTGCTTGGTTTGATTTAGATGCGGTTTCACTACATAACGCACTCCCCCCTCCCCTGCCTTGCAGGTTTGAATGTTTACTATAAAAGGCCTATGGCATTACCCCTGGGATTATTTCCTCAATAGGAGGGTTGCATATTGTCTTTTTTGACAAAACTTGATTTGTGCTGCACTGCAATAGCTACCATTGCTTCAAAACACGACGATTTTCATGTTTATAGGGATAATAAATATCATGAATAGTAATCTCTATCGAATTATCCGGAATGAAATCACCGGCCAATGGGTCGTCGCCTCTGAACTGGCCAAAACCGGCAAAAAACGCAACTCGGTACGCCGCAAAGCCATCATCATTCCGTTTCTATCCCTGTGCTCATCCGTCAGTTTTGCCTTACCCACTGGAAGCGCAGTGGTCTCCGGCCAGGTGAGTATATCCTCCCTTTCCGCCGGCCATCTACAAATCAATCAAAGCAATCAAAATGCCATTATTAATTGGCAAAGCTTTTCGATAGGCGCCCACGAAACCGTCAATATTCAACAACCTAACGCCAATGCAGTCCAGCTTGATCGCGTCGTGGGCCAAGACCCCAGTGTGATACAAGGCCGGCTTAACGCCAATGGACAAGTCTTCCTGGTCAATCCGAATGGCGTCCTTTTCAGCAACACAGCGCAAGTTGATGTGGGTGGCCTGGTAGCCAGCACGCATTCAATCAGCAATGCGGACTTTGCAAACGGCAAACTGCATTTTACTCAAGACGGGGCAAAAGGCAGCGTCATCAACCAGGGGCAAATTAACACACCTAATGGCGGCGTGGTTGTCTTGATTGGCGAGCAGGTTGAAAACGCCGGTACCATCAATACCCCACAAGGCTCAACGGTGTTGGCGGCCGGCAAAACCGTCGATCTCGACATGAAAGGCGATGGCTTGGTGGAAGTCAAAGTTACCGAAGCCGCCCTGAATGCGCAAATCAATAATAACGGTGTTATCCAGGCCGATGGCGGCCAGATCATCATGACCGCCCAATCCGCCTCACAACTGTTAAAAACAGTCATCAACAATGAAGGTGTGGTCGAAGCGCGCGGATTGGTGGAAAAAAATGGTTCCATTGTGTTGTCGGGCGGTGACAACGGCATGGTGCAGGTTGGTGGCACACTGGATGTGAGTGGTCAGGCAGTCAACAGCAATGGTACTCAGGGTGGAACCATAACGGTTAGCGGCGCGCAAATTCAGGTCAACAGTAATGCTGTATTGAATGCTTCCGGGGATACCGGCGGCGGCGCTATCGCCATTGGCGATAAGCAAAGCACTAACCAGGCTACTATTCAAGCCGGTGCGAACCTGGATGCGCAAACGCTGGACCACGGCAACGCAGGTACGATAACGGTTTTCGCCAACATGAGCGATGGCGCTGTCTCCGTGGCTGGACAACTGAATGCCTCCGCGCCCAAACAAGGCGATGGCAGTTCTATCGAAACCTCCGCAGCGCAGGTGAAAATTGCCGATACAGCCAATATTACGACTAAAGCCCCGCATGGCAAAAGCGGCACCTGGTTAATTGATCCGGCAGATTTCACTATCGGACCGGGGTTGACGGGAACCGTGACTGCGGGAACCCCATCGGCAGATATTTCTGGAGCGACACTCTCCGCCGCGTTGGTGAATGGAGCAGTTACGATTCTTTCCAGCCAGGGTTCCACAGCGAATGGCAGCGGCAACATCAATGTCAACGATGCCGTGTCGTGGAGCGCAAATACCATACTCACTCTCACCGCCTCGAACAATGTCAACGTCAATGCCAACATCTCCGCGACAGGGGCAAGTGCGGGTCTCGCGATCAACGGCTCCTTAAATCTGGGAGGTGGCGCCTCGATCAGTTTGCCTAATGTCTCCCCAAGTTCGACGGTGGCTCTGGTTATCGGCGGTACATCCTATTACGTGATAAATAGCCCGGGGGTAGCGGCGGATGCGACAGGCGGTGCTGCTACCCTGCAAGGCATGGCTGCAACAGCAAACTTAGCCAATAACTATGCGCTGGGGTCAAACATTACTACTGGTTTCCCATTTATACCAATTGGTAATTTATCAAACCCTTTCACAGGCAGCTTTAACGGTTTAGGACACACTATTACAGGGCTAACAATTCATTCACCAAGTGCTAACTATTTAGGGCTGTTTGGTTATACTACGGGCAGTTCAATTAGCAACATTGGATTGGTTGGCGTCAATATAACCGGCCACACTGATGTCGGCGGCCTTGCTGGGTGGAACAACAATGGTGAGATCAGTAACAGCTATGTCACCGGCAGTGTGAGTGGAAATGGTAATAATGTCGGCGGCCTTGTGGGCTATAATAACAACGACTCTCCAACCAACTATCCTATCACTAATAGCTATGTCACCGGCACTGTGACCGGATCTTCCTATGTCGGCGGCCTTGTGGGATATCAAGTCGGCAACATCAGTAACAGCTATGCCGCCGCCACTGTGACCGGATCTTCTAATCTCGGTGGCCTTGTGGGATGGAACGCCTCCCAGACCTACAGCAACGAGGTAATCAGTAACAGTTACGCCACCGGCAGTGTAAATGGAACTGGCGATTATGTCGGCGGCCTTGTTGGGGAGAACTATGGTGCGATCAGTAACAGTTACGCCTCCGGCAGTGTGAGTGGAAATGGTAGTCATGTCGGCGGCCTTGTGGGCTATAACCACGGTTCTATCACTAACAGCCATTACAATACCCCAATCGGTCCAAGTTCGCCCAGTTCTAATATTACTAACCCTGCACAACAACCTATCGTTGCCATTAATGGCGTGATAGCTTCTATTTTGCCTCAGCCTGTCATCCCAACGGCTCCAACCAGTTTAATCAGCAGTTCGGTAAATGCTAGCGCACCCGTTCAAGACAAGACAGAAGAATATACGGGTTACTTAATCAATCCTACAGTCAATATCTTACCCGCTGTTTTTTCCGGACCAGAAAATGAGCAAATCATCTTTAAACCCACGTTAAAAATAAAAAACAGTGCCGGACGCATCAAACGGATGCAGATGGACCCGAGCAATCAATATTTGTCCTTATTGCTGGACAATGGAGAGGTTCGAATTTGGGACTTTAGAGCCGGGGTGCAACGTCAAATTGCTACTCAAAATGCAAACCCGGTGTTAACGGACATCAGCGCCGTTAGTAATAAGGGTGAAACCTTATCGGTTGCCAGCAAAACCGACATCTGCACTTATGACATTGTTTGCTCTACCCTCGACGACCAGCTTTCGATCGATAAGCCGATTACCCGGCATTTTACGGCCTCTAATGACGGCAATCTGCTGTTAGTCAACTCAGGCCTTAAAAACCTGGGTTTATGGGATAACACTCAATCCAAAAAACTCTGGGATTTACCTTATCAGCGCGGTGAAGTCAGTACCTTGGCCATGAGCGATGACAATCGTTACGCTGCGGTGCTTAGTCAACAATCGGGTACCTATGTGCTGCCGCGTGACTTGCGATTACAGACGGTAACCGATGCCGTCGATATTGTCAACCTCTCAAATGGTCAAGTCATCAAATCTTTACCCAACCTCGGCGAACAAGTCGTTTATGTCCGGTTTAAGGACAACGACACCCTGCACTTGGGGCTTGCGAGCGGCGAGTTGTTGGACTGGCCGATTACGACAGATAACCTGAACCCCATTGCCGATTTCGCTGAGACTATCAGCACAGTCGATGTCGGCAAGAATACTTATGCCTATATTCTTAACGATGGCACTGTCCGGGTCGGCAACGGTCAAGGCCATACTCAGCTCAGCCTGCAAAATATCAACAATCCTTTCATATACGCCAAACTGCTGGAAGGGGATAAAAAATTACTGACCGCGATGGAGAATGGCGAGATATCGCTATGGGATGTTGCCACGGGCGCAAAAATGTTACGCTTATTTTCTACCAAACAAGGCTGGACGGCTATGGATGCTTTCGGCCGTTTCGACGGCTCTGAAGAAGCTCTGGATAATTTCTCATGGACCGCCAGCCAAGAAGACATTCCTTTAGATAGTTTTTCTGAAAACTACTATGAACCCGGTTTAGTCGGCAATGTGTTACGTAATCAGGATTACTTGAATCGTAATCCGCTGATGGTCAAAGAAGGCATCACGCTGCCGCCTAAACTAACCTTACAACTGGATGAGCGGCATACGACCGAGAACAATGTGGTAGCGCAATTGGATGTTTATGACCGGGGCGGCGGCATTAAACAAATTAATATCTATCAAAACGGCAAATTGCTGAACAATGAAAACGTCATTGCCTCGCAGCAAAATTTATCCGGCAACAAGGCTGAACATCGGCTTCTGGCGCTAAATGTGATGCCCACTGCCGGTAAAAATACCTTAAAAGTCATCGCCAGCAATAACATGGGCATTGAAAACAGCAGCACCGAATTAAGTTTTGATAGCCAAATCAAGGCAGCGATTTCACCTATCCATATTCTAACGGTGGGCATCGATAACTACAGCGACAACGCTTTAGACCTGGATTACAGCGTTGCCGACGCCAACGCCATTGGTCAAGCGATTAAAAACAATTCAAGAATTGCGACGAGCAAAAACCTTTATAACGAAAATGCCACCAAGCCCAGAATCCTGGCTGAACTGAAAGAATTTAGCCAGGGCAACCCACAAGATACCTTGATTATTTACTTCGCAGGCCACGGCCTGGCAATAGGGAAAGAATGGTATTTTTTACCCTATGAAACCAAAATGCAGCCGACGCCGGAACAAGTGGCCGTAGCAGGCATTTCCACCACAGAGTTAAAAGACATTTTTAAAGATGCAAAAATGCAGCACATTATTGTCATGATCGATTCCTGCTATTCGGGTCAGGCGACCGACTCCTTTAATACGCTGCAAATCGGTCAACACTATTTCACACGAAGTCTAAGCCGTTCCTTGGGCATTACCATGATTACCTCGGCGGCAAAAGATAAAGAGGCCTACGAAGCAAGAAGTCTCGGCCATGGTTTATTCAGCTATCTAATGTCCCAGGATATCGAAAAACCGGATGCCAATCATTCTGCGCATGGCGTTGCCGAATACATCGTTAAAACCTTACCCGCCTTTTCTAAAAAAATCGTCGGGGTATTACAAGAACCGGTTATTTATACCAAAGGTAATAACTTTATGCTGACTGGATCAAGCTCTGAATAAAACAAAGGGTGCGGCTAACCCAACTCAAAGCACTTATTCAATCACTCGATCAGTATTCAAACATCGGCTCATGAAAAATAATTACAGCTTGCTTGTCCTTACCCTTCTGCTCGGCCCTGTTTCCGGCATTAGAGCCGCGCCCGCCGTACCGGATGCCGGTTTGATTATGCGGGAGAGCGGCAAATCTCCCAATCTGCCAAAACAAGCCGCTGAACCGGAAATAGAAACACCCGCGCTCAAAAAGCCTATGGCAACACAAAATAACCTTCATATCAAAGTGGAAGGCTTTACTTTTAGCGGTAACAGTCAAATTCCAACTAAAGTATTGCAGGCTTTACTGGAAAGCTATACCCATCGCGAGTTAAGTTTTGACGATTTACAACAAGCAGCCGACGTCATTACCCAGCACTATCGAAAGGAAGGCTATTTAGTCGCCTATGCCTACTTACCCGAACAAACCTTGACTAACGGCCAGGTAGAAATAGCGATCATTGAAGGTCATCTGGATGGCGAGCACTTAAAGGGTGAAAGCATTAATATGCTTAATGACACACGCATCAATCGGCAAGTGCTGCAAAAATTCCTGAATACCATGCCGAAAGGCAGCCTGATTACCGAGAGCGATCTTGATAATTTGAGCTTGCGGCTGAACCAATTGCCGGGGATTAACGCAAAGCTGGTCTTAGCGCCCGGCAAGGAAACAGGCACTTCGTCCTTAGGGTTAAAAGTCAAAGAGGCGCCCTTAATCAGTGGCTACACGACCGCCGACAACTATGGCTTGTATGCAACGGGTTATTATCGATTCGATGGCGGCATGACGATTAACGATCCCTTCGGCTTGGGCGATCAACTGAATTTACGCGCACAAACCACCGAAACAGGCGGCGCTGTTACCGGCTGGGCAGACTACAACACCGCGATTAACGGCTATGGCACCCGGCTGGGCATCAGTTTCTCCGAATTGCATTATAGCTTGGGACGCACTTTCACACCCTTGCAGAGCAGTGGTTATTACCGCAGCGTAGGCTCGACCCTAACCCAGCCGCTGCTGCTCAATAAAAATGGACAACTGACAGGTAGCGTTCGTTACGATCATCGCTGGCTGGAGGACGACCTGGGTACGGTTGGAAGTTCTAATGCCCGGGAACTGGATGTGGCGAACTTTTCCTTTTCCGGCAATATGAACGACACCTGGCTGACCGAACCTGCGTTAACTCAGGCTTATATCAATGCGGCTGTCGGGAACGTCAATTTCACTAATGCGCAATCTTACTCGAACGATCAAACCACAGGCATTAACAAAAATGGCGGCTATCATAAATTTAACGGTCTATTTAATCGCACGCAAACGCTGTGGGGACCTTTCAGTGTGTACGGCAATTTCTATGGACAGGTTGCCAGCAAAAATCTCGATAGTTCAGAGCATATTACGCTAGGCGGTCCGTATGCTATTCGTGCTTATCCAGTCGGGGAAGGAAATGCCGATGAAGGCTGGTATTCGAATTTCGAGGCGCGTTACCGATTACCTGCTCTCGATTATTTGCCAGGCTATTTACAAGTTATTGGGTTTATTGATATGGGATATGCGCATATTAATGCCATACCCTTAGCAGGTAACACGACGAATTCTCAGCATTTGGCTGGTTATGGCTTCGGCATAAACTGGCTGGAAGCTAAAGGTTTTAATTTGCGGACCAGTCTGGCCTGGCGAGACAGCAATAAACAGCCAACGTCTGATCCGACGGCATCGGGGCCTCAGGCTTATTTTCAACTGACCCGGCTGTTTTAAAGGCAAAAAGACTTGGCGGATAGCGATGAGCCGACAAGTGAGGTCAATCGCCGAGTAAGAATCGTTCTTTTAGCTAAATTGAAGCGTAACAGTTAATGCCACTGCCGCTGCTTAATCCTGTTTTTTTTATCGTTCCCACGCTCCGGCGTGGGAATGTATCCCTGGACGTTCTGCGTCTTCTACAAATAACACGGTGATTTAATCATCACAGCAGCATTGTCAGTTGGAGCAAGCCATCTCACCGTCCAACCTGACTATCATTCGTGGGTGGTCAGCTACGATTGTTGAAATTCGTTTTATTTAGCTCAAAGGCCTTTGTCGCTCATCAGGAAGACGCAGAGCGTCTGAGGATGCATTTCCACGCCGGAGCGTGGGAACGATGGTTTCCGTCCGTGAATACACTGAATAGTTACAGTAAAATAACCGCTCAAGCCGTCTACACTCTCGCAGCCAAAAATCGCACCGGCCTATTAGCGGTGTTTCTGCCAGCTCAGGATTTCTCCTTCACATTACCGGCATGCAGGCCGCATTCTTTTTTGGCCGCATCCTCCCACCACCAGCGGCCGGCCCTTTCGTGCTGGTTCGGTAAAACCGGACGGGTACAGGGTTCGCAGCCGATGCTGATGTAACCTTGGGCATGTAAACTGTTATACGGCACTTGATAGGCTTCGATATAGTCCCAAACT
The DNA here is from genome assembly GCA_963765965.1 of uncultured Pseudomonadota bacterium. Taxonomy (GTDB): domain Bacteria; phylum Pseudomonadota; class Gammaproteobacteria; order Methylococcales; family Methylomonadaceae; genus Methylomonas. The sequence continues at coordinate 7,608 of CAVXZR010000023.1, read as the reverse complement.
TGCGCGGAACTCCAGTTCAACAACGGATTGAATTTGAACAACGGCTTGTCTGCGCCGGAAAAGGTGGTATCCAGTTCCAGTTCCTGAATATCGGTGCGGGTATCAAGGCTTTGATCCCGGCGTTGCCCCGTTATCCAGGCGTCCAGCGTCGCCAGTTTACGCCGCAAAGGTTCGACCTTACGAATAGCGCAACATTCCTGGTGGCCGTCTTCGTAAAAGCTGAATAGACCTTTCTTTTTGACAAAGGCATCCAAAATTTGCCGGTCCGGCGTCAGTAATTCGATTTCGATTCGATAATGTTTACGCACCTGTTCGATAAAGCGGTAGGTTTCGGGATGCAGGCGGCCGGTATCCAGCGAAAACACCTGAATGTCTTTGCGAATCTGTAGTGCCAGATCGATCAACACTACATCTTCCGCGCCACTGAAAGAAATTGCGATATTGTCGAAAGCAGCCAGCGCGGCTTTTAAGATGGTACGCGGGTTTTTGCCTTTTAATTCGGCTTGGGCGCTTAATGAATCGAAGGTGGTCATGAGCTTTAGGCCTGGCTAAAATAACGGGTCAAAAAATCGTCGAAACTTAAATTGTCGCTGCTTTCAATCATTTGCTGCTTTTTAAGCGATGCGGCAGCCATTTCGTCGAACTTTTGCAGGGTCTCGGCATCCAGGCTTTGCGCAGTGAAAAAATGCTTATGCAAAGCTGAAGTATTGGTGGCGAAACAGCCGAATTCCTGTAGATGGTCCTTCATACAAGCCAAAATATGCGCAGAAGGGGTTAAGGCCGGGTTATCCACCGCCGCCAGTTGTTGTTGTAAAGCCATTTGATAAGGTTTATCGAGACAGCCCTGATCCAGCAACATACAAATCGGCCGCATAGCAGTTAAAATACTGTGCGCCCAATCGTGCAGACTGATTGCTTCGCCGTTTTTATTCAACATCAGGCCGGGTTTACGGCCCTGGTTGGCAACCAGCAGTTGATTGCTGTTATTGACTTGAAATTCTTCGGGTCCTTGCGGAGGGCTATCGTGTAACAGACAACTCAATAAAAACGCCTCTATAAAGCGCGCCGTGCTTTCGTCTATGCCAACCGGATTAAACAGGTTTAAATCCAGAGAACGCATTTCCACATACAACACACCGCGCCTTTTTAAAGCTAGGGTTGGCTTTTCGCCCGAGTTGGCGATTTGTTTGGGACGCATGGTGCTATAAAACTCGTTTTCGATCTGTAGAATATTGGCGTTTAGCTGCTGATATTCGCCATCGACTTTAACACCGATGTTTTCATACTCGGGATAGGGGGTATTGATAGCGGCAGTCAGGCTAGCGACATAGCCTTCCAGCGAATTATAATCGATTTTCAACCCGGCCTGATTCTTGCTTTTATAGCCGATATCGCTCATCCGTAGCGAGGTTGCATAAGGATGATAAACAGTGTGTTGGTCGAACTCCTGAAACTCATCCATCAATTTAGGCCGGCTGCTAAAGAAAGTTTTACAGATAGCAGGCGAAGCTCCGAACAAATACAATATCAACCAGCCTTGGCGCTGGAAATTCCTGATCAAACCGAAATAGGCATCGGAGATAAAGGCTTCCAGCGAAGCTTCTGAACCGCTGTTCTGATGTAGGCTGGGCCATAAGGCCTCAGGTACCGAATAATTGAAATGAATCCCGGCTATCGCCTGCATGGTACGGCCGTAACGATGCCACAATCCTCGGCGGTAAACGTGTTTCATCTTGCCGATGTTGGAACTGCCGTATTCCGCTATCGGAATGCTCAGGTCGCCATCGATTCCGCACGGCATGCTGGTAGCCAGCAACAACTCATCGCCTAAATGCGGATAAACGAACTGATGAATCTGGTGTAAATAATCCAGGGTTTGTTTTATGTCGGCAAAAGGCGGCGTAATAAACTCCATCAACGCTTCCGAATAATCGGTGGTGATGTAGGGATGGGACAGCGCCGAACCTACGGCAACCGGATGGCGGGTCTGGGAAATAGCCCCTTCTGCGGTTATACGCAGACTCTCCTTTTCTATGCCTTTCAAGCCGTGCTTTAGCAAATGGTGCTGATTGAGATCGATAAGACCTTGCAACCTGCAAGGTAAAGCGTTGTAGTATTTTTTCATTGCAAAGGCTGTGTACGCCCATAATTATTATTCGAAACTGGGATTATAAAGGCTGAACAACGATTTGTTGAACAATTCGCGTACGAGTAAAGTCCTGATAGGATTCCACCCGCAAATCGATTGGTAAGGACACAAGTTACTTTTAAGACTGAGCGCTTTTATTCCAGTTTTGCCAAGGATCGTTCGGATTAGCTTTCTTAGTGGTGCTGGTGGCGCATCCGTTTAGAACTAAAACCGCTATGATGTCGGCTAATGATGGCAATCGTTTGATGATGGTTTTTTGCCGATACATGTGTGATGTTTGGATGCTGTGAGTTTGGCAGGTAATACCGCTAAATTTAGGAAGACTAGCCAAAAGCGGCCTGTATAAAATGACGGAGCCTGCCAGGACCGAACGACCATCAACATCAAGCCGCACAGCCGGATGACCGGCTTAATGTCATCAGGCATTAGTTCGATTTTTAGTGCGCGGACGCGGGGTGTGCGTAACGTGCTGTGATCTCTTTGGCTTTCAATTCGATCATGCAACACTCTCATTTTTTAGGTGTCATGCATTTTAGCAAGATTCTGCCGAAAGATTCCGACGGACTGACGGTAACAGCCGATGCATTTTAAAACTTATGGTTTACTAAAGTTGGTTGAAAATTCAATCCACCGGAAATTTGACCGCCAAATTGGTTCAAATACACCACACAAGTTCCATCTGTGCAAAGCGTTTACAGATAAGTAATTGTAGTACATAACAAAAATTGACTTGGCGCAGTTGATGCTGGATATAAGGCATCTAAACAATACAGCCTAAAGGAGGATATATGTTCAGGTTCATAAAAATTGCTGCAATTTGCGCAATGTGCTTTACATCGACTGCTTTTGCCCATGGCTGGGGTCATCACGGACATTATGGTTATGGTGGTGGCTATGGGTACGGCGGATACGGGTACATGCCTTATTATGGCGCCACTTATGCGCCGGCGCCGGTAGCCGGATATTACCCAGCACCGCAGCCCTATTACGCACCGGCTCTACAGCCATATTATGCGCAGCCGCCGGTAAACAATTACGGCTATAGCCAGCAAGCGCCGGTGTACGGACAATACCAGGGCCGTTGGTAATCATGAACATTAATCACAATGGAATGCCTGCCGAATTCTTGGAAAAACGCGTTGCAAACCGGCGGCGCGGCAATCAAGTTGAAGTTATCAAAGATACGTCTATGAACTGGCCTGAAATTTGACGGCTGATTTTTCCAATCAATTGTATTGAACTGATGTCCTCCTCTCAACCTGTCAAAATAGGGGCGCCGGAAATGTTGAAAGGAATCAGCTCAATTTACAGTTGTTTTCATTATATTTTTCAAAAATTAATCTTACCGATGAACAGATCGTTAAACATCTCAAAATCGCCTATAAAGCGATATATTGTATATTGAAAAGAAAAAGCGCCCAACCCCGCCTAAGGCGTAACCTCAAACCAGCGATAAAGGCTAACTGGGACAAAAAATTCCTCCCGAATTTTTAGCGTTTGCTCCCTTTACAGGGTTTGTCGAATTTATTTCATGCCCGTTCCAAAGCTGCCACCTAATCTTTGGAAAACCAAATATCGCCGTAAAACGCAGAAACATGACCGTTACTGTTGTCGGAATCGGTCATTAAGGCGACAGCATCGATATAACGTATATCTTCACCGAACATTTTTTTTAAATCGGCGCTGACGTTGCGTTTTTCAACATGCCAGACATTCAGTGCAGCTTCCGGACCGCGCAAAGACAGCATCATGAGTTGGTCGCCGGCATAGGCATTGGGCCAGACGGTTTCCTTTTCGGTATGGCTGGTCCAGACATAATTGATGGCCTTGGTTTGCCAAAATGCAAAACCGCCTTTTACCACTACATACAACCTTGCCGCATAATCGTCTCCGTCTTTCGTTTGTTCGATAATGTCACCCAGACGATTGACAATACGCCATGACCAGTTGAGAAACGGTGTTTGCTGCAGGTCTATACGTTGCTCTTTAAACATGCCGGAAGCCGAGGCATGGCTATTCGCTTTTAGCACAGTCAAACCGCCAATGTTTTCAAGCTGGTATTGGGTTTCGCCTTCCGAGATTTTTTTCTCCCAACCCTCAAGCCGGTTGCGGCTAAATTCGCCGACCGATAGCTTGGATTCGGCAGTTACGTTCTGTGTCGCCAAAACTGTCAATATCAAAATAAACAGCTTTTCCATCATTTTATTTAAAATCATTTTAAGTTAGTTGCTAACAAAACCACAGTGAACGGCATCCTCTCACCGCAAGCCGAAATTAATTCGGCTTAGACTCAGTGCAGGACAAACTCAGTTGTCTGTTGCATTGTTTCATAAAGAGCTTGTTATTTGCTACCGTCCGACTGTTACATTATCATGACAATTAGCGCTAAATAGAAGGCATGATTCGTGGTTAATGATCCGCGTTGTCCGCAAAGGATCTTGTAGCCATGCAAAGCGATTAATTCTTGTTTGCCGAAAAATTGCCGTCCAGATAAAGTCTCTCAAGTTTCTCCCTTGCCCAAGGCGTCTTGCGCAGGAATTTCAGGCTGGAAGAAATACTCGGCTCATGGCTAAAGCAGCGGATATTGATAAGGCGGCTCAACTCTTCCCAACCGTACGCTTTAACCAGGCGGGTTAACATCATCGCCAGGGTTACGCCATGGAGCGGGTCTTGCTTAGGTATTTGCATGAAATGTTTTCCTCAAGGGCGTGGCTCGAATCGAATTCTGCCGGTCTGTGAATAATGCGAATGTCATGCTCCTTGAACCATGCCTAGTCTTCCTGTTTAAGCTCGGCCTTTTTAACGCGGATTCTGTTACCGTTCAATTCGAGGCCGTTCAGAACCTTCATAGCTGCCTTGGCATCGCCGGTTTTGGGCATCTCGACATAACCGAAGCCCTTGGAGAGGCCGGTTTCCTTGTCCATTACCAGTGTGCAGGATTGCAAATTGCCGTGAGCTTCAAACATAGCCCTAAGCTCCGCTTCGGTTGTGGTCCGGGGAAGATTGCGTATCAATAATTTCATAGGGTAGGCCTGACTTAAGTTAATCCTAGAACTATACCGCACGCGCACGGGTTTGCGGATTATTTCGCACCAAGGGAGGGAGAATCGGAAAGCTATCGATTAATTTCCGGATATTTAAAGCTATATTTGTGCCGCGCGTCTGCTAATATTTGGTTTTGATAATCACTTAAGAATTAGAATGAAAAAAATCGAGCGCGGTACTTGCTGCAATCCACCGTGACGCCGGGAACGTACCATGACTTGCAGCCCGAATTCCGGCTGCCCCTCCAAGCCCAAGGCCAAATGATGCATAAAAACCCAAAAATCGGAAAGTTTTTTCATCCTGTTCCAACCAGCAACAATAGCCATAATGGAGCTTAACATGGGAAAAAGTATCGGTTATGCAGCCTTTAATTCGCAAACACCTCTGCGCCCCTTTCATTTCGAACGCCGCGACCCGAAACCGCAGGATGTGTTAATCGAAATTCTCTACTGCGGCGTCTGTCATAGCGATATTCATCAAGCCAGGAATGAATGGAAAGCAACCACTTATCCGATAGTACCCGGCCATGAAATTATCGGCAAAATAGCGCAGGTTGGCCACGAGGTGACCGAATTCAAGCCCGGCGATATGGTGGGGGTGGGCTGCATGGTGGATTCCTGCGGCATTTGCCCGGAGTGCAAGGATCATCAGGAGCAGTATTGCGGCCAAACCGTATTCACCTACAACAGCCCGGACAAGCACAGCGGCAAATTTACCTATGGCGGCTACTCCAATCGGATTGTGGTCGATCGGCGTTTTGTGTTGCGCATCGATGTCCTGAACACGCCAGAAGAAGGGATTCTATCAGATCGACATCTCGAGGAATCATTCTGGCATCTTGCAACAGGAGTTTCACTATTATTGCATGTCCACCAATGCAAGCAGCTTTCAAACTGTGATGAGTTCCATCCATTGGCTGTGCTCGACCATCTTTCAGCAATTCTTTGACAATATCTTGGTGTCCATGCAAACATGCCTCGAACAAGGGTAGATTATGCTGTGCTGTTGGATCTACTCGTTGATCTTGAAGGAGCCTCTTTACAAAGGATAGTATTCCGTGAGTACAGGCATGCACTATTGCTGCATTCTCTGGACACAGATGGATCGAATGCCCTTCTGCCTGCCCTCAAAAATTTACCATTGGTGCACAAAAGAGGAAACCACTGTTGTCCTTGATGAAGAATTTGCAATCACCCAAATCTACACATACTGGAAACAAGGCCAAATATCACGACCAACATTTTCCGGAAGTGACTCCATTCCTCAATTTTTGTTCTCATTTCCACTTTCTTTCACTTTGTCCTCTATCCTGATGAATATATTAATCAAAATCCTTTTCTCATACATTTCATTTCTTCCCCTGGCTCACAACAATCCAATAGAGATTTGTCTCTCCCATTTGAAAATTCCTAGAAAAGTTTGTTGTTCTCTCCCATCGATCCCACATCTATTTTGGGAGTTGGCATTTTCGTTGTAAGAAATCCTTGGCATCCATAGAACTCGCAATTCGCATTTTAGACAGTTATATAGCGTTATAGACCTCCAAATTGGCCTCAGAGACGCAGAGAGAGAAAGAAATTCGGGATGGATTTTGTCATGTGGAACATTTCATGTTGTCGATAGATCGACACACTAGTCGCCAAATCCGCCTGTGAAGGACCAGAGGATAGATATAATGACTTACTACGAAAAAAGGCCAGCGAAACAACCAGAACTTGCCAATGCAATTCGCCAATTTTCCTGGATCGCTTGGAAAAGGATTCGCCGCGGAGTACACGACCAACTCCACTTCTCAGAACACTTCAACTCCTGCGAAATCTCCAATTAAGTCTTCATTGAAAAAATCAACTCCGAAACATTTGAATTACAGCTCAGTCCTATTTGGAGAAGCCTCATTAAGTCTCGGACGAAGCACCTGTATCAGAAGAAAAACCTAACTCACCACCTCTAAAAGAAGAGACGAATACTGAGGAGCATGTGGAAGAAGCCTGCCATAACATCAACTGGTACATTATCACATTGCAATTTGATAGAGCTGAATTATCCGCGCAGAAGAACCAGAACAACAAGACTCGCATGACATACCTCCTCAAGAGGAACCAAAAATTCTTCTCTCTCCCAAACAGCTTCCAGAACTACCTGCAGTCGCCAAATACAGTTCGGTTCAAAGATCCAGAGCTTTCTCCTGGCGGCAAAGGAAGGTAAGAGGAAAGATATAATACGACGAAATACCTTTAATATTTACAGACCTAGAGATCTATCTCCGTTGAAACATGCTCAAAAAGTAAGCTTCCATTTCGAGTGCAGTCTGATTGTTTGCAGATTCCACCAACAAAGATCCCTCCTGAATTCCACAAGAAAGAAAAATCTCCAGTGCTTCCTGCTCTTGGAAATATTGACGATACGCTGGAATT
>CAVXZR010000022.1:0-13642 GCA_963765965.1 uncultured Pseudomonadota bacterium | reverse complement strand
CTGGTGCTTTCCGCCCACCGCCCGGGTTATGGCCAGATCGAAAAGGCGGCGTGAATCCCGATGACATCTTCCGCGCACCCCGCCACCTGGCTCAAGGGGTACATACCGGATCTTCCCACGCCCTTCGACGAGGCGGGCAGGCTCGATCTGAAGGCCTTCGCCAGGCTTTGCGAAAGGCAGATCGAGGCCGAAGTCCCGGCCGTCGTCGTCGGCGAGACCGCCGGCGAGGCGTCGACGCTGACGTCGGCCGAACATGACGCCATCATCCGCAGCGCGGTTGAGATCGCGCGGGGGCGCGTCCGCATCATCGCTGGCGCCGGATCGAATTCAACGAGCCATGCCGTCGCGCTGACGCGGCGCGCCGAACAGGCCGGCGCCGACGCGGTGCTTTCGGTCGTCCCCTACTACAACAAGCCGATGCCGTCCGGCATCGAAGCTCACTTCCGGGCGATCGCCGAGGCCAGCTCCCTGCCCATCATGCTGCACGATATTCCCTCGCGCACCGTACGCGAACTGTCCGATGACACGCTGGCGCAACTGGCGAGGTCGGAACAGTTCATCGGGTTGTTGGCCGATATAGGCTCACAACAGCAAATCGTCATGGAAAACGGAAGTTTGCCGCCCCTGAACATTTCGAATATGGTAGACAGGATTATCGCCTCGCCCCCTTTGCCTTCGGCAGAGCTTGTTTCCAATCAATTCCAGCAGGCTCGATCAAGCTCGGTCCGGTCGGTATTGATGGGATTGATATGCGAACGAACCGGTTTCAGTGAAAATTCTATAGCCGACAACGCCCGTTTAATAGACGATTTGAATCTGGATTCCATCAAAATCGGCAGTTTACTGGGCGACGCGGCTTTGCAATTGGGCGTGGCGGGTAAGGTTGACTCCATTCGGTTAGCCTCAGCCGATTTGAAACAGCTCATTGCGGTTTTCGAAGCGGCCGTGGGAACCGAGCCGGTCGCCGCAAGCGTTTTGGACCGGTTGTTCGACTTGGTAGCGGAACACACCGGTTTCAATCATGAAAGTCTGGCGTCCGATCAAAAATTACTCGACGATTTGAATATCGACTCCATCAAGGCGGCTTCTTTATTAGGAGAGCTGCTTTTGCAAACACAAACCCAGACCCGAGTCCAGGCGGGTAGCCTGACCAATGCCACGCTTGGCGAAATCGCCTCCCAAGTTCAGGCCGCCATGGCAAATGGTGCCACAATTCCCGGCGCTACCGAAACTATCCCGGCTAAAAAACAAAGCCATGCGCGCTGGGTCAGAGCATTTTGTCTGTCGAAAACAGCCGAATCCCTGGATGTCACTGCCGATCCCGGTTTATGTCTTCCACAAAACCTTTTGCTGGTCGCGCCCGGCGGAAATTCGCCGTTTGCCGAACAATTCGCCCGGAACTTGGCTACGCCGCTATTTTATGACGCCCCTGGCGCCGATTTTGCCGGTTTGCCTTCCCGGTTAGTGATTTTGTTGGACGGCTGGAACATTTGTACGCCCACCGACAGCGTGCGGCAGCTTTCGGTATTTCAAAGACTCAATCGGCAACATCCCGTGCTTTGGCAAAACCTGCAATCCATCGTTTTCGTGCAGAAGCAAGTCGAGGGTAAACCATTTAATTCGCCGGCAGTTTGGTCGTTTGCTGCCAGCATCTATCAGGAACGGCCGGAATTGGAAGTTGTTGTGCTTGGGGTCGATCATCAACTGTCAGCCGATTTCATGACCTGGCAAATCGCTGCCGAACTGCACAACGAAGCGCGTTATCATGCCGTGGAATATGACGCCGCCGGAAACCGTTTGTTGCGTCGCGTCAAACATATCGAAGCGGAACAATGTTCTCCCCGCAATTTGTCATGGTCGTCACGCGACGTATTGCTGGTTACCGGAGGCGGAAAAGGTATTACCGCCGAATGTGCCTTGGCCTTTGCCCGCGAAACCGGCGTAAAACTGGCTTTAATCGGACGTTCTCCCCTGCCGCAGTCCGGCGAGAAAAGCGAGTTGGCTGCAACCCTGAGTAAACTGGCCCTTTCGGCTATCGAATACCGGTATTATTCCGCAGACGTTGCCGATGGCGATGCACTTGCGGCCGTTGCGGCATCCATTCGCCGGGACTTGGGGCCGATCACCGGCGTCCTGCATGGTGCAGGCAGCAATATGCCGCGACGAGTCATCGATGTGTCCGCTTCCATGGCCGAAGCCGAAATAGCAACCAAGTTGCGCGGCGCCGAAAACCTGTTTGCGATTTTCGAATCGGCGCCACCGAAACTTTTCGCCGTCTTTACCTCCATCATCGGGGTTACCGGCATGCGCAATAATGCCTGGTATGCCTATTCCAATGAAACCGTTGCGCGGCTTCTGGAAACATATGCGCAGGCTCATCCCCAAACCGCAGTGGCCGCTTATGCCTTTGGCGTTTGGGATGAAGTGGGCATGGGCGTTAAACTAGGCAGCGTTCAGCACTTGGAACAAATCGGCATAGACGCGATTTCCGTGCAAGACGGCGTGCGCCAGTTTATGCGCTGGATAAGATTTGCGCCGCCAAGCTCGGAGGTCATCGTGACAGCCAGCCATACCGGACTTGCCGCCTGGCAACCGGCGCAGATAAATGCCGAACAACCGGTTACCGGCCGGTTCTTAGGGATAGTCCGGCAGGCTGAACCGGGAATCGAACGGATTAGCCGGGTTAGTTTGGATAGCAACCACGATCTTTATTTGCGGGATCATAATTACCGTGGATCGCTGCTGTTTCCGACTGTCATGGGCCTGGAGGCAATGGCGCAGAACTGCGCTGCTCTCCTTGGCGATCCGGAGTTAGACGTCGTACGTATTGAAAACATTCGCTTGGAACACCCCATCGTGGTTAATCCGGGGCGGGCATCGTCCCTGGAGATCCGGGCGTTAGCCAGAGACCGCGAAACGGCATCGGTGGACAGAATTGTCGAGGCCTCGATCCACACTGAGCAAACCGGCTGGGAGCAAGCCCATTTTTCCGCCAACTTCATTTTCGGCAAACGTCAAGACCGGCATGCCGGCGAGCAGATGCTGCCGGAGCGCGGCATGCTCGGCATAGTGCCGTCACTTGATTTATACGGGGGTGTGTTGTTCCAGGGGCCGCTGTTTCAACGCATCAGCGCCATTGAAGATCTTAGTCGCAGCAGCGTCAATTTTATCACCGAAGCGCGCCGGCAAACCCTATCGATGCCGGAAGGCTTTTCGGACGAGGTAAGTGCGCCATTGACGCTAGGCGATCCGTATTATCGGGACACCTTGTTGCAAGCCGCTCAGTTATCGATGACGCCGGAGATTTGTTTGCCTTTCCGCATCGAAGCCATCGACCTTTACGCCCATGTTGAAAAAGCCGGCCGTTATCGCGCTCAAGCCACTATTACCGGCCGGGAAGGCCGCAAAATTTTTGGAGAAGTGATCGTAGTTGACGGCGAAAATCATCTGATCGAACGTATCAGCGGCTATGAAATGCAGCTTATGGAACAGCGTAGCGATTTCCCTACGCCGGAACAATTGCTGACCAAACCGTACAATGAAGAGCAGTCGCTGTTTCAGAAAAAGTTAGATCAAGCCGCCCGCGAATTGGGATTTTTCGCGCCGGCTGGGGTTCTTCGCTGTATACCGAGCTTGAACGGCAAGGACAAGAACGCCAGGCATACGCTGGAAGCGCCGGTTTTTCAAGCTGCGCTTAGTTTGGCCGGGGTTCGGTACGCAATCGACACCGAAGCCCTGCAAATTCGCTGGCTTGAGTCAGGAAAGCCTATAGTCTGTAGGTCCGCCGGGCTTTCGGACCGGCTGTACGAGGAAGTTGGCCATACCATCGGCATCTCTCTCAGTCACGAAGACGATTGGGTGTTATGTATCGCCGGCAATGGCGCACAGGGTTGCGATTTGGCTGCGAATGTCAAGCGCAGTCCTGAGCAATGGCGGGCTATGCTCAATGCCCCACTGTTCGATTTGTTACAGCGGCTGGAACAGGACGGGGATTCGCTGGATCAGGCGGGTATTCGGATATGGTCGGCGCTGGAGGCGGCCATCAAAAACTTCGATTCGCGAGACTTGACGCTGGAAATCGATAAACGAAATGCTGATACAGTGATTTTCCTTGCCGGCAGCGGCGGCCATACTGTGAGAATTCTCACACTACAGAGTGTCCTCGGCGATATAGAATACATGGTTGCTGTGACGATTTCCGAAATTTGGCCACCCTATTTGATGGGGCTGAAGGTTAAACCGGAGATAAATCAAAAAATGCTGCCATTGGGGGCTGCGAACCTAAACGAAGCGTTAAGCGACGATCAGGCGCCCGTTGCCCTTGCCGGCCATGCGTGGAGCGACTGGCTTTCCGGCAGCGGCGATACGGCGGAGTTTTTCGGGGTTAAAGCCGAGCTTTCCGCCGATACGAATCATCGCTCTATTCGCTTCCGCTTCCCCATGTCGTTCAAGGACGGCGCCAACCCGGACGGCAGCGTGTATTTTGTGCGTTTTTTCGAGTGGATGGGGCGCCTGCGGGAAATGGCCTTGCGTCCGGTGCTGGGCCGGTTGGCTGCTGATTTTACCGGCGGAGAATACGCCTGGGTAACCAACCAGTCGTGGGTGCAAATTCACGGTCCGGTGCTATCCGGTGATGTCGTCGAGGTTAGTTGCCGGTTTCTCGGGCGGGGAGGTCCTGACAATTCCATGGTATCGGTTGGTTTCGATTGGTGCCGGGTTGGAGCGGACGGTGTTTTGCAGCCCCTGGCAAACAGCCAGATCCAAATGACTTGGGCTAAGGTAATCGGCCACGGCGTGGTTACGCCCGAACGCTACCCCGATTATCTAAACCGGTTTTTTAAGGAATTCACTAGTGATGACGACCGGCTGGACCTTGGTGGCTCGGATGGTTATAAAAAAGCGCTGAAACGCTTGGGTGCTAACCATTGGCGGGTCGATTCGGGTCCGAATTCCGGCGAACTCCTGTCTCAGCAAAGTATCGGAACCTCGCTCAACGATGCTAATTTGGTCGGTAATATCTACTATTCAAAGTATTACGAACTGCAGGGAATATTGCGCGACGGGTATTTTTTTCGAGTGATACCGGAAGCCTATCGAATCCTGGGATGCAGTGGCGGATTGCGTTGTATTTTCACTGAGGTGAAGCATCTGCGCGATGCCATGCCGTTCGACACCCTGGATGCGAGGATGTATTTGCACGCGGTACACGAAAAAGGCATTGAGCTACGATTCGATTTTTTCCGGCTGAACACAGACGGGAGCCGGGAGAAATTGGCAGTCGGCGTACACATAGCTGCTTGGTCTGTGCTATCCAAAGACGCTGTCGATAGTGTGTTGGCGGCGTTGCCGGAAAATTTGCTGGACCACCTGATCGGGGCGCGAGCCGAATATGCTTTGGCCTATTAGTTTTCAATTTCTGCAAATCGTTGTCTGGTTTGAGGAATGAGGGTAATGTGGGGAGAGTATTGATTTCCAGGCGGGTCGCCAAACAGCGTGCCGCAGTATTATCGGCAACCCCATAAATCTGTAGGAACGTTTTTTTGATTTTACCTACTGACAATTTGACTAGACAACGAAAACAATTTGATATGATGGAGAAGGTAGATGTAACGATAATCGAGAAAAGTGTAATGACAAATACGGATACTCGTTCCTAGTCCGGGCCGGAAACCGCAAAATGGGCTTGGAGCGGGTTTCAAAAACTGCGCATAGCAAACATCAATCAGGCTGGTTTATATAATCTATTGCCTAATATTTTACAATGAGATATGACATCGTTACTTAATAGATTATTTTTTATAATTAATGGCTTAAGTTTTTTTTAATGCTATTGGGGTGGGTAATATTTACTTCTATATATCCCTACGCAAAACAAGGGAACTTTAACTGAATGAAACTTAATATTTTTTTATGGCTACAGAAAACGGCCCTGCCGTGGGTGTGGTTATTATTAGTTTTTATTTCGGTTTTACTCAGCGAGGCTATCTGCTCGCTGATGGGGCTTTTGCTAAAAGGCGAAATTCCCTCCGATTATCTTTTGACCGGCCTGGTTACCTCCGGGGTTGTGGCGCCTATCCTTGTATGGATGGTTACTTTTTTTTTGGAGCATTTGGGGCACTTACAACAAAACAATGAGCATCTCAGCGCCATTATCGCTGAACGGGAGCTGGCTGAAGCTGCTTTGCGGGAGAGCGAGTCGCGGCTGGCTTTGACTCTGTCCAGCGCCGAATTGGCGACTTGGGATTGGGATATCAAAACCGGCCGTTTTATTTTTAACGATCGTTGGGCTGAAATGCGCGGCTATCGGCCGGAAGAAATTGAACAAAGCATAGTCACCTGGGAAAAAGGAATTTTTCTCGATGATTTACCGGAAGTGAAGAAAAAACTCGCTGACTATTTCGAAAGCGATAGCCCTTTGTTTACCTCTGATTATCGGGTATGCACCAAGTCGGGAACCTTGAGCTGGGTCATAAATCGCGGCGCGATCATTCAACGCGACCTGACAGGAAGGCCTTTACGCATGACCGGCATAGAAATTGATATTACCGATAGGAAGCAAGCTGAGAAAGAGCTGCTTATAGCCGCCGTGGCGTTTGATTCCCATGAATCCATGATGATTACCGATGTGAATTGCAGAACCCTGCGGGTAAACAAAGCATTTACTGAAATTACCGGCTATGCGGCCGAGGAAGTTATGGGGCGCATACCGAGTATTCTCCAGTCCGATTTACATCCGGCAGATTTTTATGAAGAAATCAGGAACTGCGCTTGTGTTAACGGAACATGGCAGGGAGAGGTCTTCGATCGGCGTAAAAATGGCGAAATCTATCCCACCTTTCTGACTGTAACTGCCGTCAAAACCAACCAGGGTGTCATCACGCATTACGTGGCAGCACACATCGACAACTCTAAAAATAAGGCGGCGGCGGAGAAAATCGAACGTCTGGCATTTTATGATCCACTAACTAACCTGCCAAACAGGCGGCTGCTACAGGACCGTTTAAAATCGGCATTAGCGTCGAGCCATCGAAATGGCCGCAAAGGCGTTCTGCTGTTTATCGACATGGATAATTTCAAGACGCTCAATGATTCTCTCGGTCACGACATGGGGGATTCAATGTTGCAACAGGTTGCAGAACGGCTTAGCTCCTGTGTTCGTGAAGGCGATACGGTTGCCCGTTTGGGCGGAGACGAATTTGTGGTGATGCTGGAAGATTTGAGCGAGCAGGCTTTTGAAGCAGCTACTGTGGCAGAATTCATAAGCCATAAGATTTTGGCTATTCTCAATCAACCTTACATGCTTGGCGCGCATCAATACCACTGTACCCCAAGTATTGGCGCCGCCGTTTTCTATGAAGACGAGCAAACCATAGACATAGTGCTGAAGCAGGCTGATATCGCCATGTATCAGGCCAAGGCCTCAGGCCGGAATACTCTACGGTTTTTCGATCCGCAAATGCAGGTCAGCATTAGCGCTCGCGTTGAACTCGAAGCCGACTTGCACCTTGCGCTGGTAAAAAACCAGTTTTCGCTGTATTACCAACCACAGGTTGACCATAACCGCGCTATTATCGGCGCCGAAGTGCTGATTCGCTGGCAACATCCGCAGCGAGGTTTCGTCCCTCCCGCAGACTTCATTCCACTGGCCGAGGAAACCGGCTTGATATTGTTGATCGGTCAATGGGTATTGGAGACAGCCTGTGCTCAAATTAAGGCATGGGAAGGCAGTGAACATGCCCGGCATTTGCATCTGGCAGTGAACGTTAGCGCACGCCAATTCCAACAGGTTGATTTTGTGGAGCGAGTCATTCGTTTGCTGGATAGCGAAGGCATCAATCCCAATCGGCTCAAGCTGGAATTAACCGAATCGCTGGTACTCGAAGATATAGGCAATACCATCGACAAAATGAAAATACTCAGGGAAGCCGGCGTGCAATTCTCCATGGATGACTTTGGGACCGGCTATTCATCGCTATCGAGTATTAAAAAACTACCTATCGATCAACTGAAAATCGATCAAAGTTTCGTACAGGATATTTCAATCGACCCGGATGATGAGGCTATTGTCCAAACCATCATTCTTATGGCCAACAAGCTTGGCAAGGAGGTCATTGCCGAGGGCGTGGAAACGGAAGAACAGCTTGCTTTCCTGGAAATGCACGGCTGTATGATCTTTCAAGGGTACCTGTTCGGGAAACCCATGCCTTTGGCGGAATTCGAGCAGTTTTTGGGTTGTTAAATAGGTTATTGTGGCGTTTATTTCGTTCTAGCGCGCATCGTCTAAACTCACGCGGGACAACAATGGATTCCGTGTTCGGCAGCGGAAGTAGAATGGCCTTGCCCGGCTTTTACCGATCACTCACTCCATTAAGCGACTTTATTTCAGCTTCAAAAGCTTAAAATAAAGCCTGATTTGCGGATTTTACAAGCAATCGGCAAATCCCACGCCATTACGTCCGGCGATTTTGATACTGTACATTGCTTGATCGGCTCGTTCCAACATGTTTTGCCATCCTTCATCCTTAATGATCATTGAGGCTGCGCCAATACTAACCGTGATCTTCATCGAAGTGCCTAAACCAGGCGGTTGGTCCTGCTCGATTGCGGCACGAATGCGTTCTGCTAATACCAGAGCGGCAGCACGGTCGGTTTCCGGCGCAATCACCAAAAACTCCTCACCGCCGAATCGGCACAGGATGTCGTTGATACGAATCGATTTCTGCATGATTTTAGTGACATGAATGAGCACAGCATCGCCTACGGCATGACCTAAGTTATCGTTGATCAATTTGAATCGATCCAAATCCAACAATAAAACGCAAAACGATCGGCCGTAACGCATCAGGGTCGCCCATTCCTGTTCCAGGCAAGCTAGCGCATAACGCCGATTCGGCAAGGACGTAAGAGGGTCCGTATTTGCCATGACTTCCAGTCTTTGCGTGGTTGCAGATAATTCCTCATTGAAGCGGTCAATTTCCGCAAGAGTCCTGGCTGACTTTCTTTGAGTGTGAACAAAGCGCTTTCCGACTGCTAAATGCGCTTTAAGCACGGTTGGACTGATGGGCTCATATAGAAAAGCATCGGCGCCGCACTCAAGCGCCTCCGCTATGATAGCCTCATCCCCATTGTCGGCCAGATAAATAAAATAAAAGGATTTCTCTTTTGCAAAATTCAAAAGGCTTTGATAGATATCCGTTGCTTTCCATATCAAAGGGTCTGAATACAAAATAATGATAACAGGGCCCGGGTTGTAATCCACATAATAAGCTATTGCCGAGTTCGCATCGGGCAAGAGATTAACGGCAAAGCCAATCTCGCGGATATGGTTCGCCAAATTGTCCGCCTTTACCTGATCGTCGCTCACAAACAGTACTTCAACAGCATGCTCGACCTTATAAGATGTAATGTCGTCGTTTGGTAAACTCAGCCGGATATCGGTACTGACGCCAATCAGCTCTCCCCAGTTACGCCATTCTTGTTCAATAGCCATCAGGAAGACCTTTAACTCAGGCTCCCAAAGACCGTATGATTTTCCTAATCGCAGTAAATCGGCATCCAACTGTTGCCGATAAGGATCGTCCCCTAGACAATAACCGGCAATACATTCAGCAAAATCCAATTGATTTTTCAATTGACCCGCTCTGGAGTAAGACTGTGAATCAATGCAGGATGGTTGTTTGAGAGCATCGAGAAACACCGATGGAAATCCCCAGTCAGCTAACAACAACATACTTAGTTCGCGATGATTGACAGCAAATTGTTGCTCTTCCATTAACAGTAATTGTTCGGCATCAGTGTTTTCAAGGATTTCACTATAGACATTGGGCCAGAGGGCCGCCATCGCCAATTTACCGATATCAGCCAGTAGACCTAAAGAAAACGCCTCCTCGGGAATCGTGACAGGTTGCATTCGGCTGACAGCTTGAAGAGATACTGCCCGGCTTAAGGCAAGGGACCAATAGTTTGAATATTCAAAATTCTGGCATGGGCCTTGACGATACCGGCCAATCACGGAGAGACTAATGGCAAATTGGCCTACGGCATTCATGCCCAACAGTTGGACAGCGTCCTGAATACTGATGATCGGCCTGCGGAGACTGATAGCGGCCGAGTTTACGAACTTAAGAATACGGCCGCTTAACGCCGGATCGGTTTGCACCAGCTCGGCAACGGATCGAGCGGTGGCATCGTCGCTTTTTGTTGAACGCATAATTGCTAAAGCCGTGTTTGACGGTGATGGCAGCCGATCGCTTGCTTTTAGATCCTGGAGGTTGATTTCATGGCGAATTAGTATCATCAGATATAAATTTAAAAAACAAAAAAATCAAAGCTAAATCAAACTTTTTTAAAATAAATTGATCTTTGCCGGACGAAAGCTATTGGCTTTTGCCGTTTGGCTGCACAATCGAGCCATTCTCAGCTTCGATGTTTAGCAGGTTCATTGAATTTCTCAATTAGCCGTTCTCGGAGAATGGCAACAGCCGTTATTTAACCGGGAGGAAGTTAACTCACGGGTAAGGCGCCGCACTTCGCAAGCCACACGCCAAGTTTAGACAGTTATTATTACAAGTCCCAGAAACTGTTGTCTTCAAAAAAATAAGCCGGTGCCGAAGCGGACTCAATGACCAATTCAGTCAACGGGATTGGCTTATGAATCCCGTATCCCTGGCCGTAATCTACGCCGATCTCTTTAAGTATGCCTCGAATCTCATTGTTTTCAACGTATTCGGCGATGGTTTTCAAACCCAGGGAATGGGCAATTTCGTTCATGGATTTTACGATGGCGATGTCTGCTTTGTTATTGGCAATATCTTTAACGAAAACGCCGTCGATTTTCAGGTAATCGACATTCAAATTTTTCAGATACGAATAGGAAGAATAACCCGAACCGAAATCATCCAGCGAGAATTTGCAGCCAAACTGCTTGATGGTCTTGATGAACCGTTTGGTAAAGACTAAATTTTCCGAGGCAACGGTTTCAGTGATTTCAAAGGTCAGTTTGCCGGTCGGGACCTTGCTCGCTTCCAGGGTATCCTTAAGAAACTCCAGAAAGGCTTCGCTGTTAATCGACTGGCCTGACAAATTGATTGAGAAACCGTCCATCCTGTCGAAATCATCACTGTTTTTTTCAATCCAGCTAAATACATTGGTTATTATCCATTGATCGATTTCAGGCATGCGCTTACAACGTTCAACGGCAGGAATAAAATGATCCGGAGGGACAATATCCCCAGCCTCGTCCCTTATGCCCAGTAAAATTTCATAATGTTCATGATCGTTTTTCCCCGGTTCTATCGCCGCAATCATCTGGCAACGGACAAATAATCGATTCTGGGAAAGCACGGTGTCGATGTGGCCTATCCATTCATAAAGCTTGTTCAGCCGTTTAAGGCTTTCATCCTCGTTGGTAAACAGCAAAATACGATCTTGGCTGGAACGTTCCGCCGAAATACTGGCGGAATCGGCCTGCTGGAGTAATAGCTGAACATCTAAACAGTTGTCCATGAAAGGTACCAGTCCCACGCTGACGTTAAAGGCAAAGCTTTTTTCTTGCCATTGAAAACGCGATTCGCTGATGAGTTTCATCAGTTTTTTTGATTTTTCATGGCTTTCATCGACAGAGCAGTGTTTGAACAGAATAGCAAACGACTTGTGCCCAAGCCGTGCGAAAAGGTCATCGTTTCGTAATCGCTCGGCCATTAGCTGCACCAGTTTTTTAAGCAATTGTTCACAGCCGTCACCCCCGCAAATATTAGAGATCACGCGTAAATCCAATACTTCCAGATGGCAGAGCATATGATAGGAATTATCGAGCTTGGCCATTTCATTTTTGAGTTGCCTGACAAACTCGTCCCGGGTGAACAGGTCGGTTACCGGATCATGGGTTGCGTTATGGATAAGCTTTTTATGCATCTTTTGCAACATCGAATTGGTCGCGCGATCCATTAACGGTGTATCAAGGCTTTCCATTTTATGGGCGCCGCCGCTTCGTAACAGGTTTGCCAGTTCGTTTTTGCCGACTTCCAATGGGTTCAATCCATCGCGATTTACAAAAACATAAACCTGAACAACATCGCCGATCCACACCAGTTTCATGGGTTCAAATCCTGCCGAACCGCTTGAAATCATCAGCCATTCGCCAACGCCGAGTTGTTCAACCAGAAGGGTCCAGTTGTCGGCAAGCGTTGGGACGGCAGGGTTTTCAGGTTCGATACCGGCAGTTTCAACTCGTTTACCGATTTTCGGGATGCCTATGCCCAGTAGTAAAGCACTTAATTCCGCAATGATGTTGCTGCGTTGCGAAGCGTCCGGGCAAACCGGTTTTAGGGCGTCCTCAATAAATTCAAGGGTCTTTTTAATGCTTCCGGCCTGAATTTTCCGGATGGAGTCCGGTTCGTAATGCCAAAAAATTAAATCGTCAAGGACCGCAAGGTATTTCAGCTTTTCGGCGGAGTTTTTTTCCTTATTTAGTTCGGCATCAAGCAATAACTGTTGCCAGCCGGATTTCAGCAACAGCGGGATAATGGCCGGAATCGGCCTTCCTCCGATATGCTGATCGATTTCCAGTTGCACCGAACGTTTTGTGTTTTCGAATTTTTGTTGTTCTTCATGCGTGTCGACAAGGCGTCGGATCTTTAGCTCAGTGGATAGGCTGACTCCCTTGCTGATCCCGTCTAATTCTTGTTCGACTTCCTTGAAGATGGCCGGGTTGGTGCTTGCCTCCCGAGCGATCCGGTCAACAAGCCTGTTCAAAGTATTTTTGACTTTAATTTGTCCTATGGCTTTATCGCCTTTTACCGCTGACTCCAAAGCCGCTAACTGATTAAGGATTGCTCGGGCAGGATGCACGTCGTCATCTAGAAAATCATTGCCCTGTAAGGGCAAGGACAGCAAAGGCAAATGAATTTTTTCCAGATAGGTTTTGATATCGGCGGAAAAGTCAAAATCATTGAACAGCGTTTCAAAAAATTTCCCGTAAATTTCCAGCCGTTGACTGTTGTCTTTGGAAAGCGATTTTGTCCCCAGGGACAAATTGTCCAAGGTTTCCTGAAGGCGTTGGTTTAGGGCCGTCGAATCCAGATGAAGCGTACTGTTGTCACCTAGCGTTAGCTGTAACTTGGAAAGGGCATTCACTACGTCATCGTCGCTATAATAGGAATAACCTTGGTTTGATGAGTCCGATTTATCCCCGGACATGATTCTTTTGACTGCTTCCGGAGAGACGTCATTGATTTCAGTCAATATATCCAACAACTTCCCGGTGATTTGCGTGATCGGCTGCAGGTTTTTCTGTGTGGTAGGATTATGTGCTTGTAACGGCAGATGATTTTCAATCAAAAATTTTTGCAGGCCATCCCGGTTTGAAATGCTTTTTTCGACGGCGGATAAGTGACGAGGCTGAAACCTTTCGGAGGCTTTATTGGTTTGCTCGGCAAAATAGGGTGCAAGCGTATCGGCAGGGCCAAATTTCAACAAAAGCTGGATGGACTGTTCGTATAAAGGAATCAGGCCGTTAATTAATGTTTTTTCAAAACTATGATAAAGAATCGAGTTGGTTTTATTGCATAATTCAAACTGTAGGATCATTTCACGAAAACTGCCGCATAATACCGCAGGGCTGATCGGATTATTGATGGCGGTA
>CAVXZR010000021.1:0-11361 GCA_963765965.1 uncultured Pseudomonadota bacterium | reverse complement strand
CAAAAAGGCATTCACTAATAGCACAAACAATACCAACAGTATCGTTAGACGCATGATGAGTATGCCAAAGCGTTGCGTACCGATTTCAAAAGCAGTCGGCGGCGGTTGCCGGGTCAGACTGTCGGCGATGGCGCCGATCGCCGTGCCGGGCCCGGTTTTGATGACGCGCATTTTGGCTCTGCCGCTGATCACGGTCGTGCCCATGAAAACCGCATTAGTGGCGCTTTGCATATCGGTTGCGTCAGCCGGCAGAAAGCCGGGATGTTTTTCTACCGGATAGGATTCGCCGGTCAACAGCGATTGCTTAATGAACAAATCCTTGGCTTCCAGAAACCAAGCCGTCAGCCGGTATCATATCGCCGGCACAAGAGAATGGCCAGATCGCCGGGCACGACTTCGCTGACCGGGATTTCCACCGACTGGCCGTCGCGCAACACGCTGGCGCGCACGGAAACCGATTTGCGCAAACTGTCCGCAGCTTTGCCTGCGCGATGCTCTTGCACAAAGTCCAAGGTGACGCTGAATATCACCAGCGTGAAGATAATGGCGAAATTGGTGATTTCGCCGGTAAACGCGGAAATGGTGCTGGCCCCTAACAACAGCAAAACCAAAGGGTTTTTAAACCGGGCCAGGAATTGCAGGATTAATAACTGCCGTTTATGATCCTGCAATACATTTGGGCCGAATTTAGCGCGGCGCTCATTGGCCGCGTCGGTGCTTAAACCAGTAGGTGTGGTCTGAAAGTCTGTGAGCGCCGTCAGCCACCAGACGGGCTCTGATTTTTGTGTTGAGTGTTTAATAGATTTTATTGGCATTATGTCACTCGTTTTTCGCTGACTGTCTCAATTAGGGATATATAACCGGCTACTGTTAATGAAAAACCATACAGTTTGCATTTAACAGTCTAAATTTTTTAACCAAGATCTTGAGTTAAGCATTGGGTTCAGTACAACAGCGGTATTAACTTATACGTACTTTTTGCGTAAGCTGCATATTGTTCGCCAAAATTATTGTGCAACATTTTTTCTTCTATCCCTATTCGGCTGTGAAAAGCCCAAAAAGGAGGAGCCATCAGCAGCGCAAGCGCTAGCCAATCACCCATAGCCAAACCTGCGCCCGCCAGCGCCAGCAGCACTCCGGAATAAGCCGGATGCCGTAACCAACGGTAGGGACCAAACATAATCAATTCATGTTGCTGGATAATCAAAACATGGGTGGAAAAAAATCGACCGAGAAGTGATGATTGCCCAATAGCGCAATCCTATGCCACTTAGACAAAGTAAGAGGCCTAAGCCTTGGCGAGGTAAATAGTCCAGTGGCATAGGCAACCATGCTAAAGTTTTAAACAGCAGCGCGAAAAATATGCTACTGCAAAGGCTAAGCCAAAGCCAAGTCTGCGACCGCCGTTCGCCCAGCGGACCTTTTTGTGGGTTCCGTTTGGAGCGGCGGCTCAACTGAATTTCGGCAACTACCCAAATAAGGCAAATACATAGCCAGATGATACGCACCGATAACATGCAAAGTGCTCCGTGGTTAAAAACTGTTTAAGCGCGCCGTGCTACGATAGCAGATAATTGGCGCAGTGTATGAATTTCCCGGCAAGCATGCAAAACATTATTGAATTGAAACATGTATATAAAGATTATCCGCAAGGCGGAGCCATGCAAACCGTGCTGCACGACATCAATTTGCGTGTGGCGGCCGGCGAGTTTGTCGCCATTGTAGGACCATCCGGCAACGGAAAATCCACTTTACTGAATCTTTTGACCGGTATCGATCATCCCAGCCGGGGCGAAGTGCAGATTAACGGCACAGCCTTGCAGCAACTGAGTAATGAAAAACTTTGCGCCTGGCGCGGCGTTCAGGTCGGCATAGTGTTTCAATTTTTTCAATTGCTGCCAGCCTTAAGTTTGTTGCAAAACATCGTACTGCCTATGGAGTTTCTTGGCCGCTTAAGTAAGCGTCAACGCCAAGAGCGGGCCATGCTGTTGCTGGAGCAAGTCGGTTTGGCCGATGCCGCGCAACGTCTGCCAGCCAGGTTTCCGGCGGCCAGCACAACGCGTGGCGATTGCGCGGGCTTTGGCTAACGATCCGCCGCTGATTGTCGCCGACGAGCCGACCGGTAATTTGGATGCGGCGACCGCCGATGCGGTCTTTGAACTGTTTGTCAAACTGCGTGAGCAGGGTAAAACTTTGCTGATGGTAACGCATAATCCGGCGTTGGCCAACGCCGCCGGCCAAGATCGAAATTCGTTGCGGGCAGATTCATACTGATCTTAAACTTGCGGCCAGCTGATGTCTACTCTGTGGCATAAAGTGTTTGCCGACTTATGGCAGGCCAAATCCAGAAGTTTATTAGCTGTGCTCAGCATTGCAGTGGGCGTGTTTTGCGTTGGTACGCTGTTTGGCATGCTGGATTTACAACTCGCGAAAATGGATGCGGCGCACCAGTTATCACAACCCTCGCATATTAATCTGATATTACGTAGCGACGCCGACCAGGCAGTGTTGGCAAAAATTATAGCCCTGCCCGGCGTGGCCGGCGTGGATACCATGACGCAATTATCCGTGCAATTTCGCCAGCCCGGCGCAGCCGCATGGCGGCAGGCTACCTCGAGGTGCGTGCTGATTATCAGTTGCAGCGTTTTGATAAAACCACGTTGCAATCAGGAAACTGGCCGGCAGACACTAATATAGCTATTGAAAATTTATCAGCGCAAGTTACAGGTTTACAGAAAGGCGAGCAATTAGAATTTGCCACCCCTAACGGCAGCCAGTTACTTAGCATCAATGGTGTGGTCCGTCATCCTTTCGTGAAACCGCCGACATTCGGCGGCCAAGTGCATTTTCTCACCGATGCAGCAGGGGGTGAACGTTTTGGAGTGGCTGCCGATACGTTTCGGCAATTATTGGTGCAAATTTCACCACCTTATAGCGGTGAACAAGCCCGAACGGTGGCGGTAAGTATTCGTAGTTTGTTGGCTGCGCAAGGTATACCCGTAAATGTCAGCCTGTTGCAAGATCCTGAACGGCATTGGGGCAGGCCGATACTCGCGAGTGTCAACGGCGTATTACAAATTCTGGCGCTGGCAGCCTTGGCTTTGGCCAGCGTGCTGATATTAAACACTGTTTCTGCTCATCTAACTTTGCAAATTCAGCAGATTGGCGTGATGAAAGCCTTGGGGGCCAAAACTTTCATGATTGCCAAAATTTATGTTTCAGAAGTTTTGTTGCTGGCTTTGAGTGCTGTGCTGTTAGCGATACCTCCGGCTTTAGCCGCCGGCTATTACAGCTCTTGTAGCTTATTAGTTTTATTTAATATCGATTGCGGCGGCTTTGTGTTCTCGCCCCGCGCTTTGCTGTTGATGTTGGGCGGCGCTTGGTGGCGCCTTTGTTGGCGGCCTTGGCGCCGATTCTGCGGGCGGCGGCGCTGCCGGTGCGCGTGGCCTTGGCCGGCTATGGTTTGGGTGGAGCGGGAACTGACAGCCCTAGTACTGTCTGGCTGGAACGCCACATCACCCGGTTTTTACCGACGATCTACGCAGCCGCCTTGGGCAATTTGTTGCACCACAAAGCCAGGTTGTTGTTCACGCAAAGCGTGTTGCTGATTGCCGGGATGATGTTTCTGGTTTTGATGAGCTTGATCGCCTCCTTGAATTTAACGCTGGATCAGGAAATGGCCCGTAGCCGGTTTGCGGTGCGACTGGGTTTTACTGCCGATCAAAATCAGCGCCAGGTAATTGAAATTGCTGAATCAGTGCCTGGAACCTATAAAGTGGAAGTTTGGCAACGGTTGCCGATAGAACTTTCGCAACAGGGCGCGGCGATATTGCAAAAAGGCGCTCTTGGGGTGCAGATGCTGGCCTTGCCGGCTGACTCGCAGCTTTATCAACCCTTGATTGAAGCTGGTCGCTGGCTGCAAGCCGGCGACACTGGACAAAAAGTCTTGCTGTTGAGCGCAGAAAGCGCAAGACTGAATGGGTCCGGGTGGGTGATTATTTGGATGTGGGCATAGGTCCAAAAACCCAAGCATGGCAAGTCGTCGGTCTATATCGCTGGCTGTTGGCCAGTAATTTTGCTATCGAACCTGTTTATGCGCCGCTGGAAACCCTAAGGGACCTAACAAATTTAACCGACTCAGTTTCTTATGCCTTGTTGGCGGCAGACATTAGCAATCCAGACCAGGAAGCGGCTTATCTGCATCTATTGAGACAGCGTTTTCAAGCGCAGTCTATCAAACTGGATGTGTACACCACGCAAGCCAAATTGGAGCAACGCCTCTTCACCCGCAATCAATTTAATCCGGTGCTGGGCACTTTATTCGGGCTGGCGGCGATGTTGGCCGTGGTAGGTGGCATCGGCTTGTCGGGCGCTTTAGCGATTGAGGTCTTGCAACGCACCCGGGAAATAGGTGTGCTGCGGGCCATAGGCGCACCGTCCAAAACAGTGTTTCGCTTGTTTATGCTGGAAGGGCTGTTGCATGGTTTAATCGCCTGGACATTGAGTGTGCCGCTGGCCTATCTGCTCGCCAAACCGGTGACGGAGGAGTTAGGCCAGACTATGTCTGGGGATAGCTTTGGATTTTGCGTTTGACTGGTGGTCAGTGGCTTATTGGCTGGGGATTGTGTTGCTGCTGGCACTGGTTGCGGCCTATTGGCCGGCGCGGCAGGCTATGCGGTTGACGATTAGGGAGTGTTTGGCTCTATAGAATGACTTTTCTGATTATTAGTTAACTTTTAAATCCGCCAAAATCTTATCCCTTACCAATTGCCCGGACAATACTACCATAGGCATACCTCCGCCTGGATTCACGCTGCCGCCGACGAAATACAGATTCGATAACTGACTACTGCGTTGCGGGGCTTTAAAGCCCAGGTTTTTGTAGCGATCTGACACTACGCCGTAAATTGAGCCCTGATTAGAGTAATAGCGGCTCTGAATATCGTGCGGGGTCCAGTATTCTTCGGGATGATGTGTTTCTGCAAATCGGTCAGTCCCATGCGTTCCAGTTTTACCAGTACCCGTTCGCGTAGCGCCAGATAATCTGCCGGGCTTAGGGGTTTGTCCGGGTTTAGATGCGGAATGTGCGGCAGAATTTTGATGATTTCGCAGCCGGTCGGGGCTATATTTGGATCGGATTTGACTGGTGCAACCAGATAAATGGTCGGATCGTCGGAGAGCTTGTCGCTATGAAACACGGCATCGAAATGCTTGCGCGGTTCGGCGGAATAAAAGAAATTGTGATGCGCCAACTGCGGATACAGCCGGTTGACGCCCAGATGCAGCACCAGGCCGGAACAGGTAGGCTCGAAGCGCCGCATTTTTTTTAATTCCGCTTCGGTGCTGGGCAAGAGTTGCTGCATGGCTGGGATGACTTCCATATTGGATACCACGATCTCAGCCGGAATAATTTCGCCTTCCAGTAGCCGAACGCTTCTGGCCTGCTTGCCTTGGGTTTGAATTTCCGCCACTTCCGCCTGCAAGCGGATCTCCACGCCCAATTCGATAGCTAAACGCTCCAGCGCACGCGCCAAGCCGTACATACCGCCTGGCACATACCACAGACCGTAGTAATATTGAATGTAAGGCAGTAAATTCAGCAAGGCCGGGGCGCTGAAGGCGAAGAGCCGACATATTTGATGAAATAATTCAGAATATCTACCAGCTTGGGATCGGAAATAAAGCGCCGCACGCCCTGATCCATGCTTCTGAACACATCAAAACTCAGCAAGCTGCGCAGTCGCCCCGTACAAACGCAGTAAATCCCAAAAGTCATCCAAACCTTTAGCAAAATAGCCGGCTTCGGTTTCGCTACAGAGTTTTTTGGAATAGGTCATGAAGCGCTGAAACTCCTCCCAGGTTTCCGGTCCGAGTTTATCTAACTCGCGGCGTTGTTGATCGGTATTTTCGCATAAATCAATAGTCATGCCGTCCGGAAAGTAAACTTCCTGCGCCAATGGGGCTCGACTTTTTCTATCTGTATATAATCAGCCATATTTTTACCGGCGCGGCTGAATAAATTCTCGAAAGCATGCGGCATGGTCAAAATGGACGGGCCGAGATCGAAGCTAAAGCCATCTTTTTCCAGGATATTCAGCTTACCGCCTAGCTTATCGTTTTTTTCTAGAATTTGGACGCTAAAGCCTTCGGTCGCCAGTGAAATGGCGGCCGATAGGCCGCCCGAGCCGCCGCCGATGACAACGACGCGGGATTTTTTTTTAGTTAAATTCATAAGTAGTTCCGTAGCCTAGGCAGCATTAATTTAAAGTTTTGCCAACGTTGTGTGAGATCGAAGGCGGAATAATCGCGGAAAGCCTGTAAGGCCGGCCAATTACGCTTTATGCGTAGCAACAGCGAACCGCCGCCATAAACAAAATCCAGTATAGCCTTTAAAGTCTTGATAACGCTGAGCGTTATAGGGGAACCAATTCGGCTCCTGCGGCAAACGGCTGCTGCGATTGGTCATGCCGGCAACGGCATAAGTGAAACTGCGCAAGCCCTCCGCACCGTGATAACGGCCAAAACCACTATGTTTAACGCCACCGAACGGCAGACCGGGATGGCCTACGTTTTTCAACACATCATTGATCGCCCAGTTGCCGACTACTAATTGCGCGGCGATGCGCTGGGCTTTGGGAATGTTTTCGCTCCAAATGCTGGCGTTCAGCCCGAATTCGCTGTCATTAGCGAGTCGCACCACCTCCGCCTCATCTGTAAACGGCATTACCGGCAGTAAGGGGCCAAAGCTTTCTTCGCGCATTACGCGCATGCCGTGATGCACATTCCATAGCAGCACCGGTTGCAGACTATTCCCATCCTGAACCAAAGGCCCGGAAGCTTGTGCACCTTGGTTGATGGCGTCTTGATAATGGGCTTGTACCAGAGCAATCTGTTGCTCAGACGTCATCACACCCAAGTCGCCATGTGCATCGCTGCCGAATCTCAGCTGTTTGACGCCTGTCAACAGCTGCTGCAAAAACTCCGGGTAGCAGCCCTGCTGCACATACAGGCGTTCCACCGAAACACAGGCTTGGCCGGCGTTGCTGAAAGCGCCGTACAAGGCTGCGGCTGCGGCGCGCTCCAATTGCGCATCGGCAAACACCAGCATGGGATCCTTGCCGCCTAATTCCAACAGCACCGGAATCGGGAACGCAGCGGCGCGTTGCATTACCGCTCGGCCTGTCGATAAACCGCCGGTGAAAAACACCAAATCGGGCCCGGCGTCTATGAGTTGGGCGCCGGTTTCGCTGCCGCCGTTGATGCATTGCACTAAGTTTCAGGTAAATCCAGTTTACCGAACAGTTCCGCGATCAGTTCTCCAATCGGCAAACTTAATTCCGATACTTTCAGCACTACCGCATTGCCGGCAAACAAAGCGGTTAACAGCGGCGCGACTGAGAGTTGAAACGGATAATTCCACGGCGATATGACGGCTACTACGCCATAGGGACGGCGATCTATAAAAGCGGTTGCGCCGGGGAAAGCGAAAGGCGAGGTGGCTACCCCGTGGGAAGCTAAAATGCGCGCCGCGTGTTTTTGATAATACTGCAGCAGATCCAATACCGGATAGATTTCTCCTAGCAGCGTTTCAGTCATTACTTTGCCGCTGGTCTGGCGGATCAGCGTGCAAATATTGTCCAGATCTGTGAGAATTAGTTGACTCAGTGGCGCTAGTTTTTGCACTCGCGCCGCTATTGGTGTTTCGCCCCACTGCTTAGCCGCGCAACTGGCTGCGGCAAGTTGTTGAACAATTCGTTCCGGCCTGCTGACTTGAAAATCACCCAGTATTTGCCCGTCGACAGGCGATGTCGCTGCTATGCTCGTCATGTTAAGCCCGCGTTTTTTTTAGCCAGGTGCTGGGTGAGGTTTTTGGATTAGGCGCTTGGTGTTTGTCGGAAATCAGTTTTGCGGAAATCCGCGCGGATTCATAGATGGTGGGTAAGCCGCTGCCGGGATGCGTGCCGCCGCCGACCAGATAGCAGTTGTCCAGTTCTTCAAAACGATTATGCGGCCGCCAATACAACATTTGGCTGAATTTATGCGATAGACTAAAGGTCGCGCCTTTGTAAACGTATTCATCAGTTTCCCATGTTTGCGGAGTGATGATTTTTTCGCATACGATATGCTGACGAATATCCGTGAGCCCTAGCCGTGCGCCCAGCGCATCCAGAATCTGCTCGCGGACCAGCGCGCAATGGCTTTGCCAGTCTATGCCGCTGTCGTTGTTTGGCATGGGGGCCAATATATATAGCGCCGACTTGCCGGCAGGGGCCAGACTAGCGTCACTGACGCAAGCGTTTTGCACATAAAAGGAA
The DNA here is from genome assembly GCA_963765965.1 of uncultured Pseudomonadota bacterium. GTDB lineage: Bacteria > Pseudomonadota > Gammaproteobacteria > Methylococcales > Methylomonadaceae > Methylomonas. The sequence goes on along the minus strand of CAVXZR010000021.1, from coordinate 3,046 downwards.
AAGTCAGCCGTCAGGGCTTTGTTTTTGAAAATATTGCGGATATTGGTTTGATAATCCTTGGCAAACACGATGGTATGGTGGTCAAGTTGGTAAACTGTGTTCAGCCCTAGATACAGCATAAAAGTCGAGCAGGAATATTCCAGTTTTTCCAACTGCGCAGGGGCGTATTTGCGTAAATGTTCCGGTGCGATCAGGCGGCGCATGGCATGTGCGAAATCGGCGTTGATGATTACTTCGTCACTGTTGATTACTTCGCCGTTAAGTAGTTTTACGCCTTTGGTGACGCCGTTTTCTATCACTAAGGAGTCTATTTCGGTGTGCAGATGAATTTCTCGCCGGATCTTTTATCACTTGCGCCATGGCTGCCGAGATGCGATGCAAACCGCCGCTGACATGATATATGCTGTAGTCATGTTCCAGATAGGGCAGCATGGTAAACAGCGCCGGGCAGTCCCAGGGGGACATGCCCAGGTATTTGGATTGGAAGCAAAACGCTAGGCGCATTTTTTCCGACATGAAGTATTGACCGAGATTATTGAACACGCTTTTTGGAAACGCCAGCCAGGGCAGGGCGCGAATGGATCCAGCGACAAAAATGCGGTGAGCGAGGAATAATCGCGGGTCATGCAGGGATAAAGCCGATTGAAACGGCTGCGTTCGTTGCTCAGAAACCTATCGAAGCCGGCGCTGCCTTCTGTAAATACCCGCTGTAATTCGGTGCGCATGCGTTCCGGACTAGAATCCACGGCTAATTCTATATCATCGTAAACTAAGCGATACATAGGATTGAGTGGCTTAAACTCTAGGTAGTCTTCGCTACGCCGGCCGCATAATGCAAACATCTCATCCAGGACCCCTTTCATTAATAAAAAGGTTGGGCCGGTATCGAAACAAAAGCCGTTTATGCGTATCGGTCGGTTGCGGCCGCCGACTTCGGAATTTTTATCATAGATGGATACTTTAAAACCGCGCTGACTGAGCAACATGCCTGCGCATAAACCCCCTGGGCCTGCGCCGACAATGACAATGTGTTTCGCTTGACTCATAGGCTAATGACCACCCCGGCGTTGATGAATGCCTTAATTTCCGGTTGTTTCACTATCCGCTCCTCAGTAAAAGATTGATAAATGCAATTTTAGCTATAATTAAGCTGTAATTTTACTTACTAAGCATGCCGCAGAAATAAATTTTTGCTTGCTTGCGAAATCACTAAGCTTTGGTTCTGCAGCCCTGGAACGGTGGTTTTCAGTACGTAAAATTACTAATCGCCAGTCGATTCCGGCGCTGATTAGGTATAATCATAGTTTATTTTTCAATGGAATCCGGCTTGTGAAAGCACGCTACGAAAAAGTCACTGTTTTAGCTCCGGCAAGATTGCATATGGGGTTTATCGATTTAAGCGGCGCCTTGGGTAGGGATTTCGGCAGTATAGGTATAGGCCTTAACGAGATCAATACCAGTATAAGCATGCAGGGCGCCGCTGCCTTAACCGTCACTGGACCTTCCGCGGCCAGAGCCTTGAAATGTACCCGGCAATTGTGTTTAGCTCTGCAAGTCTCCGAAAATCTGCAAATTGATATTTCCGCGGCGATTCCTGAACATATAGGCTTGGGTTCGGCACGCAAATGGCTTTGGCTATCGGCATGGCGTTGAATAGTTTTTATGGCTTGGACTTGAACGTGCGTGCATATTGCCCGACTCACCGACCGCGGTGCGCGTTCCGGCATAGGGATTGGGGTATTTGAAAAGGGTGGATTGGTGTTGGACGGTGGCCGTGGTCCGAATACAGGTACTCCGCCGATTTTGGTGCAGTTGCCGGTCCCGGAAGACTGGCGATTTATTTTGGTTTTCGATCAGCGCGGTCAGGGCTTGCACGGCGAACAGGAAATCAATGCCTTTAAACAGTTGCCGCCCTTTCCACGCCGTGAAGCCGAACGCTTGAGTTATTTATTGTTGATGCAAGCTCTGCCTGCGATTGCCGAAAGTGATTTACCGCAGTTCGGCGCGGTGATCAGCGCCTTGCAAGCCTCAGTCGGCGAACATTTTGCGCCGGTGCAGGGCGGGATTTTCACCAGCCCGGAAGTGGCTAAGGCAATTGATTATTTAGAAGTTCAGGGCGCGGTGGGGATAGGCCAAACCTCGTGGGGGCCTACCGGGTTTTGCATTGTGCAGGGGGATGACAGGGCGGCGGACCTGGTCGCGACTTTGCAGCGGCTCTATGCCGATTCGCCTTTGAGTTTTATGGCGGTGAGTGCTAGGAATCATAGTGCGGAGGTTGTGAGTAGCCATCACCCCCGATAAATCCCCCCGGCCGCATCCAATAGCCGTTTTTGCGCCTGAAAATGCCGATCTATATAACCCAGCTCAAAACGTTCATGCCGGGTTTGCGCGGCGACTTTCGCGACGATTTCCGGGGTCAGCAAGGATAAGTGTTTACCGCTGCTCATGGCAAAGATCTGGGTTTGCGCGACGCGCTCAATGAAATAAAGATCATCGAAGGCCTGGGCTATGGTCGGCGCCGCTGCTTCATCACACCGTGATTGCCCATAAACAATACATCTCGATTGCCAGCGAAAATTTTAGATAAGCGTTCGCCGACCGAGTCAGCTAAAGCCACGCCGTAGTCGTTGTCGTAGGCAGTCGTCTTAAAAGCGGCAGGCGGTTTGCATGGCCCATTCGATGCGGCCGCCTGCGATCATGGTTAAGGCGGTTGCATAAGGTTGATGGGTATGCATTAACACCTTGGCTCGGGGAACCAGTCTGTGGATGGGCGCATGGATATGGTGCGCGGAGGGTGATGGTTCGCCATCACCACGCAGAACATTGCCGTCGAAATCGCAGACAATCAGCTTGGACGCGGTAATTTCCGAAAAATGCAGGCCGAACGGATTGACCAGAAACTGTTCAGTATCCGGTAATACCGCCGAGAAATGATTTGCGATAGCTTCGTGCAAATTATTCGCCACCGCCATATGAAAGGCGGCAGCCAGATCTAGGCGTAACGCCCATTCAGCATCGCTAACCTTTAACATGGCTTAATTTAGAA
>CAVXZR010000020.1:0-6380 GCA_963765965.1 uncultured Pseudomonadota bacterium | reverse complement strand
ATAGCGGCCGGATTTCGCAGAGTGCCGTTGCGCCCAAGAAATTCGGCTCGATCGCCGCTTACTGTCCGGATAGGCTCGCCCACATCGAAGAAACCAATCCTGTCTGTGAACTCCTTGTTGTATGGATTCCGCGCGAACAGCGAACCGCTCGCGGGGTTGATTTCGGTGACTACATGCATCGCTGATTTAGACCGCAAGTCACCAAGTACCCACTCGACATAGCCCGTCACAGAGAGCCGGCGCGTTCGTCCTGACTCGTTTCGCACTTTGAGGACCGAGATGTCAGCGTCAGTACTTAAGCCGTTACATCCAATAACGAGCCCAACATTTTGTTCTGCGTCTTAAGCAGCTTTACGCCAGCCGAGTTTTCATTTTCGGCGGCTTTCAAACTGAGAATCGGCTTGAATAAATCGCCGGCGGAAACATCCTTTGGAGCCGCCGACTTCACCGCTTTGCACCGATAAATTGGCGATAGTTTGCGCGGCGGTATTGGCCCTCTGTTGCGCGTTAGCGATGATGCTGGTCGCGCTACCCGTGAGTGAACTGACTTGCATGGCGCACCTCCTTTAATCTATAAGGCGAATCATACTGTAAATGGTAGCGGCAAACCTGGCTGAACCTTAAATAGTGAAAATAATTTTGCAGATCACTTCACAAAATGCTTATTTTTTTGTGGTCAATTTATGCAGCCAGGACTTGAGCAGCGGCCAGCCATGGGTTACAAACTGATCCCGGCTATATAACAAGAGCTCCTTGCCGGCCTCCGCTAAACGCTGAGCCGCTTTTTCGCCGCCGGCTTCCCTGAATTTGCCTTCCAGATAAACGCTCCATTGCACACGGCGTTCGCCCTGGGCGTTGACAAAAGCTTTGTCAAACCACCACATTTCCAGTACCAAACCGTCCACATGAAAGCAAAAGACACGGCCATGCCGGCGCCGGCGAAAATCACCAGCCAAGCGAACATCGGATTTAATTTGGTCAGCCACCAGGAAATAATATCCACCAATAAAAAAACATAAGGCATGCCGATGGCGATGCACTTGTATTTAAGGGTACTGGTTTCGCTAAAGCTGAAAATCAGGCCGACAAACATAAAAATAAAGCCTATGCCGAACAAATGAATATGAAATTACCAGTAAGGAGCTGAAAATGACGCCTTTGTCTTCCTGGTCAGTTCTTTTAACACATTAAAATCATTGAAATTCGGCACCGCCGCGTCCTTGTTGTGGCACATTACGCAACGTTCCTGGATAATTTTCTCGACGCCGGATTCGGCGTACTCATCCTGGTCCGCGCCGTCACGCACCCATTGTATGATCTGAAAACGTTCGCGTTCGGAAGCATTTTCCTTCATGGAGCCGTTTAACTTGGTTTGCCAGGCACGGTGCCGGAGCGATTGCCGTAATAACTATCAGACGATGTCGTCTATCGACAAACCGAACTTGCCGTCAGCCATGCCGTAGTGAACAGAATCTGGATCAGGGCGACCAGGTAACCGACCGCTACCGTGGTCAGATAGCCGGTAAATAAAACTTTGACAGGAGTGTCCAACTGTTTTAACGGTGAGAATTCGCGAGCCATAAGCGTAGAGGTAGGAAAATAAAGGAGCTTGAAGTATACCCGGAAATCGGCTGCCGCAAATCAAAATGGCTGCCGGCGCGCATAAAAAAGGCTCCTTAATCTAAAGAGCCTTTTCGACCGGAGATTTTAGCGTTTATTTGGCTAGTACATTCGCGGCGGTCAAGCCTTTGGGGCCGGACTCAATATCGAAATTGAACGGATTGACCTGGAGACAAGGTTTTAAAACCTTCCCCCTGGATCACCGAGTGGTGTACAAAAACGTCCTCTTTGCCTTCGGCAGGCTCAATAAAGCCAAAACCTTTGGTGTTGTTAAACCACTTAACAGTACCGGTTGCCATTTATAAAACTCCTACGAATTAAAACTGATAGTTACGCGGATCCACGGATGAAAGCCCAAGGTTTTCATCCGTGGCATGCCGCAGCGCAGGGTAATTGTACTGTGATTTAACGGCATTGGCTATTGGCGTGTTTTTGGCGATTGATCAGGCTTTTTTCTGAAATTCCGGCCTTGCCTGAAGGAAAATAGGGTTATTTTTACCGGCACAGGGATTGAAAACCCAGGGCAAACACCCAATCTTCGGTACAAGTAATCATTGTTTGAGGTAGGCAGTATGCGAATGGACAAACTAACCAGCAAATTTCAGCTGGCTCTAAGCGATGCGCAAAGTTTGGCTTTGGGCAAAGACCATCAATTTATCGAACCCCTGCATGTCATGCTGGCGCTGATCGATCAGGAGGGCGGCAGCATAAAGCCGTTGCTGATCCAGACCGGCGTGCAGATTAACGCTTTGCATAAAGAACTGACTCAGGAAATTGACCGGCTGGCGTCAGTATCCGGTTCCGGCGGCGATGTGCAAATATCCAGCGAACTATCACGCATTTTGAATTTGACCGACAAACTGGCGCAAAAACGCCAGGACGCCTTTATTTCCAGCGAACTGTTTTTGCTGGCGGCGCTGGAAAGCAAAAGCGCGCTGCAAGGCGTACTCAAACGCGCCGGCGTCACCCAGCAGGCGGTCGAAAAAGCGATTGAAAACATGCGCGGCGGTCAAAACGTCAATGACGCCAATGCCGAAGACCAACGTCAAGCCCTGAAAAAATATACCATCGATCTGACCGAGCGCGCGCGAACAGGGCAAACTCGATCCGGTGATCGGCCGCGACGACGAAATCCGCCGCACCATTCAGGTATTGCAACGCCGCACCAAAAACAATCCGGTACTGATCGGCGAACCCGGCGTCGGAAAAACCGCTATTGTCGAAGGACTGGCGCTAGCGGATCGTTAACGGCGAAGTGCCGGAAGGCATTAAAAACAAAAAATTGCTGGCGCTTGGATATGGCGGCGCTGATTGCCGGCGCCAAATTTCGCGGCGAATTTGAAGAGCGTCTGAAAGCTGTACTGAATGATATCGCCAAACAGGAAGGCCAGGTCATCCTGTTTATCGACGAAATGCATACCATGGTCGGCGCAGGTAAAGCCGAAGGCGCGATGGATGCCGGCAATATGCTGAAACCGGCGCTGGCGCGTGGCGAATTGCATTGCGTCGGCGCGACCACGCTGGACGAATACCGCAACTACATCGAAAAAGACGCCGCGCTGGAACGCCGTTTTCAAAAAGTGTTGGTCGATGAACCCAGTGTGGAAGACACCGTGGCGATTTTGCGCGGCTTGAAAGAACGCTACGAAATCCACCATAGCGTGGATATTACCGACCCGGCCATTGTTGCCGCCGCCACCTTATCGCACCGCTATATTGCCGATCGGCAGCTACCGGATAAAGCTATCGATCTGATAGATGAAGCCGCCAGCCGCATCCGCATGGAAATGGATTCCAAACCGGAAGCCATGGATAAACTGGATCGCCGCTTGATTCAATTAAAAATTGAACGCGAAGCGATGAAAAATGAAAACGATTCGGCATCGAAAAAACGCCTGGAAACCCTGCAGGAAGAAATTGCCATCTGGAAAAAGAATATTCCGATCTGGAAGAAATCTGGAAAGCCGAAAAAGCCGCCCTGCAAGGTACGCGCCAGCATCAAGGAAACAACTGGAACACGCCCAGTCTGGAACTGGAAGCTGCCCGCCGCAGCCAGGATTACACCCGCATGTCGGAATTGCAGTATGGCGAAATCCCTAAACTGGAAAAAGAGCTGGATCTGGCTTCCCAGGCGGAAATGCAGGACACTACCTTGCTGCGCAGCAAAGTCACCGAAGAGGAAATCGCCGAAATCGTCTCGAAATGGACCGGCATCCCGGTATCAAAAATGATGGAGGGCGAACGCGAAAAACTGTTGCGCATGGAAGAAGAACTTGAGCAAACGCGTGATTGGCCAACAGGAGGCTTTAAAAGCCGTCAGCAACGCCATCCGCCGTTCACGCGCGGGCTTATCGGACCCCAATCGGCCTAATGGCTCTTTCCTGTTTCTGGGTCCCACCGGCGTCGGCAAAACCGAGTTGTGCAAGGCGCTGGCGGAATTCATGTTCGACACCGAAGAAGCCATGGTGCGCATCGATATGTCCGAGTTCATGGAGAAACACTCCGTCGCCCGGTTGATAGGCGCGCCTCCCGGCTATGTTGGCTACGAAGAAGGCGGCTATTTAACCGAAGCCGTGCGCCGCAGGCCTTATTCGGTGATTTTGCTGGATGAGATCGAAAAAGCTCACCCCGAGGTATTCAATATTCTGTTGCAAGTGTTGGATGATGGCCGCCTGACCGATGGACAGGGCCGTACGCGTCGACTTTACGAAATACCGTGATCATCATGACCTCCAATCTGGGCTCGCATGTGATTCAGGAATTGGCCGGCGAAGATAATTACACGGAAATGAAAGACGCGGTCATGGAGGTGGTCGGCCAGCACTTTAGGCCGGAATTCATCAACCGGATTGATGAGGCGGTGGTGTTTCATCCTTTGGCGCAAGACCAAATTCGCGCTATTTCCAAAATTCAGATCGATTTGCTGCGCCATCGCTTAAGAGACCGGGACATCGGCTTTGAAATCAGCGAAGCCGCGCTGGACCAGCTCGGCGAAGCCGGTTTCGATCCGGTTTATGGCGCGCGGCCTTTGAAACGGGCGATACAACGGCAACTCGAAAATCCGCTGGCGAATGAAATTCTCTCCGGGCGGTTTATGCCGGGCGATGTGATTAAGACCGACATAGCGAATGATGGTTTGACGTTTATTAAATAAAATAGGCTGTACGCAACAAGCGGATGTCAGTTCAATGACATCCGCTTGTTGTTTGTACATTATCAATAAGATTCAACGAAAGGGATTTTCGATTCTAAGACCGTCGAATTATTTGTTTATGTTGCAAGTCCTGATGTATTTTAAAAGCCTGCAATTGCACTCAAGGGCTGCCGCGACAATCAGCGCATCGTAATAACTGAATCCATAGCGCAATTGTATGTCCAGACCACGATAGAGCGCCAAACTGTCATCTTTTCCGCCATAAACCGCGCCAATATTTGCTCCAAAAAACGCTGGGCGTTTTTCTATACTTCATCGGCGAAGATTAATTCCAGGGTCACAACGTTTAGCGTTTCTTGAACAACCTGATGGCTAATGCAGGCGCTTCGATTCAAGAGCTTTTCGCACCGATACTCAGGCAATAGCGCGTTTGCGGTCATCAGTCTTCGTCAAAATAAACGACGAAAATGTTGGTATCGATAAAATCACCACTAATTCATTTCATCACGCGTGAATTTACGCCCGCGCGACCGCGCTTGACCTCGCAATTCCTCGATTAACGCCATGGCGGCATCCGGCCTTTTTTCTTGTCGAACATAGTCTGCCAACCAGTCGGCGAAATTGTGCATTTAATGTGGTATTTTCGTGACGAGCCCGCTCGCGAGCGGCTTCGATCAAGTTAACCTCTGCACTGAGGGTTATATTTTTCATAAATTATGTTCGAAATAAAGTGTACACTTTAGAAGTGTACGCTATATTAGAATGACGAATAGCATAAAGTCAAATTAGTTTGACGTAAAAAAACGGGAATATTACCGACATTCGCGGCATGGCATGGCTAGTCTGGCAAAAGCGGTTGCGAAGTGGCTTTATTGACAAGTTGTTCTAAAATGTAATGTTGTCTTCCCTTCCATTTAAAGGGACTAAAACTTTATCCGCGCTCGATTTTTTAACAGAGGGAGCATGCAGCCAGCCAGCTTAATCGCCGAGATTGTTGCCGATCAGGAAAGCAACCAGGCCATTCGCCATGAAATCCACGCTTTACCCGGAATTAAGTTTAGAGGAAGCACGTACCCTTGAGCTGGTCGCCGCGCAATTGCAAGCCTGGGGAATTCCGGTGGAACGCGGCCTCGGAAAAACCGGGGTAATCGGCATACTAAAAGCAGGCAAGCTCGACGCCATCGGCTTACGCGCCGATATGGATGCTTTATCGATGAACAAAACCGCTTTGCGCATAGCTCTCGCCATCCCGGGAAAATGCATGCTTGCGGTCACGACGGCCATACCGCCATGTTGCTTGCCGCCGCTCGCTATTTAGCCAAAGATAAGCCATTTGACGGCACTGTCTATCTGATTTTTCAACCGGCTGAAGAAGAAGGCGGCGGCGCAAACGCCATGATCCGGGATGGATTGTTCGAACGCTTTCCGATGCAGGCGGTTTACGGCATGCATAGACTGGCCGGGCATGCCGGTCGGGCAATTCGCGGTCAGTCCGGGGCCGGTGATGGCTTCCAGCAATACCTTTCGCATCGTGATACGCGGTAAAGGCTGTCATGCCGCGTTGCCGCATTTGGGCTTGGATCCGGTACCGGTCGCCGCGCAGATG
>CAVXZR010000019.1:0-28668 GCA_963765965.1 uncultured Pseudomonadota bacterium | reverse complement strand
ATGTTCTACGTACTTGGTTCGTTGGTGTGTGGTGGCCGGGCGACGAGATCAACTACCGTCGTTTCTTCAACGTCAACGATCTCGCCGGCCTCCGCATGGAACGCGACGACGTGTTCGACCATGCCCATCGCCTGGTCCTCAGGCTCGTTCGCGACGGTTCCCTGCAAGGGCTGCGTCTCGACCACATCGACGGTTTGCTCGATCCCAGAGCCTACCTCTCGAGCGATTGCGGTACGCGGACCGGGCCGAAACTGCTTCATCGTCGTCGAAAAGATCTTGATAAAACCACGAGTATCTTCGCTCGTCCTGGCCGATCCAGGGAACGACCGGCTATGATTTCCTCAATCTCCTTCTTGGTCTCCAGATCGATCCCGCGCAAGAAGCCGCGTTCACGAAAATCATGCAGTTGCCGGCCACCATCTCCTCGAATACGAGGACGTCGCCCCGGCCCGCATTTCGAAGGAGCGAGTCCTGGAAAACGAGCTCGCGAGCGAGCTGAGCACGCTTGGCCGCGATGCCGCGCGCATCGCCCGTCAGACGAGCCGCACAGCCGATTTCACGCGGTCGCTGCTGCAGCGGGCGCTGAAGTCGATCGTCGCGTGCTTTCCCGTCTATCGTTGCTACCTCGACACCAATTCCCGGCCCGGAGAGAAGGCCGACAAGCGCGACCTCGCCTGGGCCGTCGCGCGCGCCCGCCGGATGGACGCGGCGATCGACCCCAGCGTATTCGATTTCCTTCACCGGTTGCTCAGCGGCGAATTGGGCTCCGAGCGCGGCTTCGACAAAGAGACGATTATTCGCTTCGCCATGCGCGTGCAGCAGTATACTGGCCCGGTGATGGCAAAAGGCGTTGAAGACACGGCGTTCTACCGATACAATCGCTTCATAGCTCTGAACGAAGTCGGCGGCCCGCCCGGTACGTTCGGCGTTTGGATCGCTGCCTGGCACAATGCCAATCTCGCCCGCGCGCGCACTGGCCGGCAACCATGCTGGCTTCCGCCACCCACGACACCAAGCGCGGCGAAGACACGCGCGCGAGGCTTGCGGCCCTCAGCGAACTGCCGGACGAGTGGGGCCGCGCGGTCTCGACGCTCAGCCGCATCTCTGCGCGCGCGACTGGGCGACGTGGAAGGCTCGGCGCCGCCCGACCGCAACGACGAATATTTGTTCCTGCAATTGCTCGTCGGGGCACGTAAGCCGCTGGAATTCCTATCCCCCCGGGGGGTATGACGCCCGATCGCCTGAGCGAGTATGCCGCCAGGCTCGAGCAGGCCATGGTCAAGTCGCTGCGCGAAGCAAAGCGGCGTTGGAGCTGGATGATCCAGGACCCGGCCTATGAAGGGGCAGCGTCGCGCCTTCGGTGCGCCAGAGCTCTCGATCCCCGACCGATCGAACCACTTTCCTAGGATGCCTGCACGTCGCTCGTAGCACGCCTCGCGCCGCTCGGACGTTGGCAATAGCTTAGTGCAGACCGTTCTCAAACTGACCGCGCCGGGCGTCCCCGACCTCTATCAAGGCACCGAGCTTTGGGATTTCGCCATGGTCGATCCCGACAACCGGCGCCCTGTGGATGCTGCTTTACAGCAGTTTTGTCAAAGAACCACTTTTGAGGATGATATTACGTTAATGGTTTTTAAGTGGCGGTGAAGGCTGTATTTTCGTTTACACAGTTTGTTCAAAAGTTGGTCCACAATTTATACGAAACTAAACTATAAAAATGCAGTCCAATTTGTTTAGGGGCTGGGACCGCCGACTCCCAGATCGGCTTAGGCCTCTGGCCGAACTAGGTCCCGGCATTTACTTTAAGCAGTCTTCTAGAGTGAAATAATTCCCATTCTGTTGTCCCATTTAATTTAGGTGAGCGACTATGTCTGAAATAAACCAACTCCAAGCCGTAGAAGATGAAATTCGGGAATCGGTACAATCGGGTTCCGATATTCATCATAAAATCAAAAATATTACCCTGAAAGCTCTGACCTCCAGGCAACTGGATATAGAAAATATTCAAAATGTAGCTGAAGCGGTTAGTAAAGGCATCAATGAAGGCGTCAGTACGAAAAGCGAACATGCCAAAGAGATATTCGGCCAAGCTGTTTCGGCTTTGGATGATGCTTTAGCCGTGGCTGTAGAAGCCTGGAAACTAGCCATTGAAGAAGCCGCTTCTAAAGTCAGCGAGTATTCTCAACACGATATTAATGGGGCATCCCAAGATTTACAAGGCATGGAAAACTCATTTCTGGATTCCTTGGAGAAAGTCGCTGGTAGTAATCAGCTGATTTCTGAGATTGCCGGCGACTTTGTCACACATGCCCGGCATAGCGGAACCGCTGTCGGCAAACAAGCCTTAACTGCGCTGGAAGCATTGAAAAAGTTGCCAGATTTAGGTAAAGATTCGGTGATTTCCAGCACAGTTCAAGCAACTATCACCTTAGCGGAATTAGGCAGCGGTATTTTATCGGGCATCGCTGAAAGTCTTAAAGCGCCTCATTCCAAAAAATAAAACGCCCAGGCAAACAATGTTGTGGGAAATTTTACATGCAACCAAGGATCTCAGTCGAGTTCATGATATCGCCTCTATATTGATACGATATGGATTCGGCAGCTTTGTGCGTGCTTTGGGGATAGGCGGAGCATTGGAACGCGCCGGTAGAGTGTTGCATTGGGAGTATGCAAATGAGTATGTCAAACTCGACACTCCCCAACGTGTCCGTCGAGTACTGGAAGAGTTGGGGCCTACATTCATCAAGTTAGGACAAATCCTTGCTACACGCGTCGATGTGTTTTCGCCGCAATATATTACCGAGTTTGAAAAACTTCAGGATCAGGCGCCTCCCCTGCCGTTTGAAGATTTGCTGCCCCAGATCGAAGAAGATATCGGCGGCAGCATCGATGAGATTTTTTCGGCAGTTGATAAACAGCCGCTGGCAGCGGCTTCTATTGCTCAGGTACATAAAGCGGTCTTAAAAGACGGAACGCAGGTTATTTTAAAAATTCGACGTCCAGGCCTACGCAAAATAATCGAGGCTGATTTAAGGCTTTTACAACGCATTGTCGAGATTGCCGAATCAGAATCACCGGAATTTCGCCGCTTTCATCCGAGAGAAATCCTCCAGCAGTTTAACCTATCGCTACGCAGGGAACTCGACCTTGCCGGCGAGTGTAGAAATGCGGAACGAGTCGCCGCTAACTTGGCTGACAATCCCTATATTGTGATTCCTAAAGTTTATTGGCAATGGACCGGAGAAAGAATAAATGTCCAAGAATATATCCAAGGTATTCAAGGCCGGGATATTGAAACCATAGAGAAAAACGGGCTGGATAAAAAACTGCTGGCGGAGCGCGGCGCTGGCGCCATCCTGAAAATGATCATGGAAGATGGTTTTTTTCATGCCGACCCGCATCCCGGCAATGTGTTTTACCTGCCTGAGAATAGATTGGCATTTATTGATTTCGGCATGTCCGGCCGGTTAACTGAAGAGCGAAAGGAGCAAGTGGTCGGTTTACTGTATGGCATGATCAACCACGAGCCGGTTAGAGTGGCGGAGATTTTCGAAGACTGGTCGGATGTCTATACGGATCAACATGCGCTGACCGTCGAGATAGAGTCATTCGTTGATCAATACAGCTCTATATCCTTGAAGGATTTAAGCCTAACTGCCATGCTAAGTGATTTGATGGCTATATTCAGAGATCATAAATTGATTTTGCCGGCCGATCTCGCCTTGTTAATCAAAGCTTATCTCACTCTCGACGGTCTCGGCAGATATCTTAATCCGGATTTTAATACCCTGGTATTTGCGGCACCCTATGTTCGAAAATTGATGCTGGAACGCTATAGACCCGAGGCTATAGCCAAGAGGGGTTGGCGTAATCTGATCAGTGTCGTTGAGTTGATGTCCAGCTTTCCGAAAGATTTGCGTAACCTGTTGCGAGCCGCCAGAAAGGGCGCTTTTCAGGTTAATATCAACGTCATGCATATCGAACGCCATGTTAGTACCATCGATAACGCCATCAGCCGGTTAACCATGGGCATGGTGACAGCCGCGCTCATTATCGGTTCTTCTATTATCATGACAGTAACAGGCGGGCCGGAATTGTTCGGTTTACCTGCGTTCGGACTACTGGGATACTCATTTGCCACGGTGAGCGGAATCTGGTTGCTGTTTTCTATTTGGAAAAGTGGCAATATTGGCGATAATTAGCCGTAGGGCGGATGCCGACAGGCGATCCGCCAAGCCTTGAACAACAGACAACTTATCCAACAAGTCATTATAGCCAAATACCGGGAACGCTGACCGGCTTCGAGTGGCGTAACCCTTATCAGGTTCCGCCCTACGGCCCTATTCGCAATGGTGCAATTGGGTACAGATGAAGTTATCGAGTAAAATGCCATAAGGAATAAAGGGGATATCATGTCTGTCATAACAACGCCATCAAATCATCGGTTTCCGTGGTATGCACGGCTATTTTTTTGGAGCCAGAAACGGCACTACGGCGCAGTTTTGGAATCAGCCCGGCTGTGGGCACGAACGCCGAAGGTCTTTGCTGCGCTTGCTTTGCTTTACGGTGCGCTCGACCGCCGCTCTTCGCCAATCGAACCTTTATTGCGCTCATTGATTACTGTCCGCGTTTCGCAGATCAACGGTTGTCATTTCTGCATCGATCTTAATTCATTCATCGTTCTCAGGCGTGGACTCAATCCGGATAAGCTGGCGGCACTCGTGGAATTCGAAACAAATCCGTTGTTCAACGAACGGGAGAAAGCCGCCCTGTCATATGCCGAAGCAATGACTGATTCGAACCGCCGGGCAACGCACAAGCATTTCGAACAATTGCATTGCCACTTCGATGATGATGCAATCATCGAACTGACGGCCATAATTGCTTTCCAGAATCTGTCCAGCAAGTTTAATACCGCCTTGGGTGTGGAACCGCAGGGGTTCTGTATCGTCCCGAAAGAACGTTGAGAATGCAATAAAAACCAATGGAGCAGGACGTGGATAGCGCTAACTAAACAATATCCTGCCGAAAATTTCATTAGCGGAACATAATGACCGTAGACAAACCTGAAACACGCATAATCGACCATAAACCCGTTTCCTTACAGACGGCCATAGCTAAAGCATCCGATCTTACCCTGGCACTGACAGTCTTACTCAAACAGGAAACCGAATTTTTAGCGGCCAGCCAGCCTCCTCCGCTTGAATTGATTGAAGCTAAGAATCGCTTGACCGATGAACGGAATCAAGCAATTGACTGCCTTCGCGAAATGTCGGCTCACAACCAACCGGACCCGCAGGAGTTGCAAGCGCTAATCGAATTGCGTAAACAGGATGACGAATTAACGTTCAGCAAATTGGAGCAACTGCTGGCAATCGAACCGGAGAATAACCAACTCCGCTATCACCGTGCAGTGCTTCTAACCGGCCATGGCCGTTATGAGCAGGCCAAAAGCGAGTTTCTGGCCGTATTGAACAAGGAACCGGCGCATTTCGGCGCCTTAAACGATTTCGGCAATCTGCTGTTCAATACCGGCTACCTGAGCGCCGCCCGCACCCTGTATCAACAAGCCGTGGCTAGCCATCCAGGCGAGAACATAGCCCATCTTAATCTCGCCAATCTATTGCAATCCCAGGCCGATTACCCGTCAGCCAAAGACCATTATCAAGCTGCGCTGGCTCTGAACCCCGGTTTGGCAGAAGCTCATCAGGGCCTAGCTTATGTGCTCGGCGGACTAGGCGAAAATAGCGCGGCATCCGAGCATCGCGAATTGGGTTTCCGAAATCATCCCATCATGAATTGGCCGTATCGCGGCAGCGAACCCGGCTTGCCGGTGCTGATATTAAGTTCGGCGAAAGGCGGTAACATCGCTTTGAAACATATTCTGGATGAATGCATTTTTCAATCCACTCTGGTCTTTACCGAATATTTCGATGCCGATATGCCTTTGCCTCCACACCGGCTGGTCTTTAACGCCATAGGCGACGCCGACTTGTGCCGGGAGGGTCTGGACGCTGCCGACGCCCTATTGGCTAAAACTGCCATGCCGGTGATTAACCCGCCTAAACTGGTCAAGCTGACCGGCCGGCTGGACAATGCCGAGCGCCTGGGTAAGTTGCCTGGGGTGGTGACGCCTAAGTCGGCCTTGCTGTCACGGACAGATCTGATGGGAGAAGCGGCGCAAGAATTACTGGCCGGCCAAGGCCTAACTTATCCGCTGTTATTGCGTAGCCCGGGTTTCCACACCGGCCAGTTCTTCGTGCGTATCGAAACAGCGCACGACTTTCAGCAAGCAGTGTTTGAATTGCCGGGAGAAAATTTACTGGTTTTAGAAATACTGGACGCTCGCAATCAACAAGGGTATTTTCATAAATACCGGGTGATGTTCGTGGACGGCGAGCTCTACCCGCTGCATATGGCCGTATCGAAACACTGGAAAGTGCATTATTTTAGCGCACACATGGGCGAGCAAGCCGAGGCCAGACAAATGGAAGCGGCATTCCTGAATGATATGCCATCGATATTAGGTGCTAAAGCCATGACGGCGCTGCACTCAATTTGCCGGGCGCTGCATCTGGATTATGCCGGTATCGATTTTGCCCTTGACAGCGAAGGTGGAATCCTGCTTTTTGAAGCCAATGCCACCATGATAGTTCCCTGCCCGGACAGCGACGAAAAATGGGACTATCGGCGCCTTGCGACGCAAACCATTCAGGAAGCGGTACGAAAAATGCTGATCGACAGAGCCGCTAAAGTAGTGGTTGGGTTAGCGTAACCCAACAATCGAAGCGGACAGTCACCGATAAGCTAACATGTTGGGTTACGCCGCTATCGCTAACCCAACCTACGCCCTGACATACGCTTTATTGTTTTAGTGTTTTGTAGCCCTCTTCGCTTTCGCGCATAATTTTTTGTCCTTCGTCTATCAAAGACTGGCCCTGATCGATTTCGGACTGACCTTGGCGTTGCAAAGC
Organism: uncultured Pseudomonadota bacterium; assembly: GCA_963765965.1. Taxonomy (GTDB): domain Bacteria; phylum Pseudomonadota; class Gammaproteobacteria; order Methylococcales; family Methylomonadaceae; genus Methylomonas. Next base: position 21,694 of record CAVXZR010000019.1, on the reverse strand, counting down.
TTGTCCCTTATCGACCTTTTGCTTGCCTTCCTGCCAGCGGCTGCCCAATTGCGCTATGCCTTGGCTATCCCGCATCATTTGTTCGCCGGAAAAAACTTTTGGCGCTGGAGGTGGTGGTTGTACGGGTTGCGAAGAACACCCTGTCATTAAAAGGGTTAAACTGATAGTTGGTATGCTGTGTTTGAAACGGCTGGTTTTCCGCATCGTTTATATCCTCGGTTTTAGTACTTATCGAAAAAAAGGAAAAAATTGCAAAATACCCGGATCCCTGCAATTTTTAAATTTAGGCTGAGCAGTGTACCAGTTACCGGCTATTTTATAAATCATGTCAGGCGATGAAAGCGAATGCCGGGAACGCCGAACCCCAGCTCCCACAGGATTTATCAACACTGCCAGTCATAAAAAACCGGAAATCTCCTTAAGCCGCTTTTAAGCAAATTGGGGCATAATCTTTTATAATCCTAAACATTAAATTAGGATTTATATGATCAAAACAAGCAAATTCATTGTAATCCTTTGGTTGTGCCCATCAGCCGCTTGGGCCGCGAAGACCGGTACGATACATATGGGTTTAAAATCCCATTTCGCCGCCTCCGCCGTGTTATTACGGTAACGCACCCGGCATTGCTTTGAGCGGGGCATCGGCGGCATAGCCGGTGGTGCGATAGGTTATGAAACGGGCAATGGCAATCCATTGGCCGCCGGTTTGTCTTGGCGCTGCTGCCGGCGCCTCCATCGATAATGAAATGAATAGATAAAGCAATATAGGAACCCGAGATATAATATGAAAATTCAATACCTGCGTTCGCTCATTGTCGTCATTAGCCTCATGTTAATGAGCGGCTGTGTCGGTTACGCTCCCCCTCAGCCGTATCCGCACTATGGCGGACCGGTAGCCGCACCTTATATTCCACCGCGAGTCGAGGCCTATGGGGGTTATAACCACGGTCCGTCGCATCCGAATTTCGGTGGACCCGGGCGGGAAATTAGAGACTATGGCAGCTATAGAAGACATGACCGCGATTAATTCTATATAATCGATTTTTTCAATCTTTTTATGCAGGTTTAATATGCAAACAAAATGGGTAAAAAGAGCATTGGCTGTTTGGCTGTGTTATTCGCCGGCACTATGGGCAGACAAGCTGGATGATTTAATTCACCGCGCTGAACAAGGCGACGCCGTCGCCCAAACCGATTTGGGCACAGAATACGCCGAAGGCAATGGCGTTCCCAAGGATTTCCATCTGGCCGAAAAATGGTTCAGGGCCGCTGCCGCACAAGGCAATCCGCTGGCAGAATATAATATGGGCTTGATGTATGCCCATGGCGAAGGCGTTCCGGTCAACCTTAAACAAGCCCTAAAATGGTTTTTAAAATCGGCGGAACGCGGCGATGAACAGGCGCAATTCACTGTTGGCCTGATGTATGCCGATGGCGATGGCGTACCCCGGCATTATGAACAGGCCGCGAAATGGTTTCGGTTGGCTGCCGATCACGGACATCCCACCGCTCAGTTGAATCTTGGCTTAATGTATATTCGCGGCGAAGGCGTCGCCAAAAATCCGCAAGAAGCCGTTAACTGGTTCAAGTTATCCGCTGAGCAAGGCGATGCCATCGCCCAATACCATCTTGGTCTGTGTTATTACGATGGCGAAGGCGTTTCAAAGGACTTTCAGGAAGCCTATGTCTGGTTTTCGCTTGCTGCTGCGCAACGCGAACCCAATTCTCATGAATTATTGAATACGCTTGAAACGGAATTATCAGCAGAACAAGTCTCCGAAGCGCAAAAACGCGCGGCGGAATGGCAACCCAATTTACACTAATCGATACAGGAAAAACAATGCGTCAAATAATAGTTACAACCTTAAGCTCTGCCGTTTTATTGGCTATGGCCTTAAGCGTTAATGCCGAACCGTCAACCCAGGGCGGCATACCTGAAAAAGTAAGAGCAGATATTTTAAAAAGGCATCCCAAAGCCATCGATCTACAAGCCAGCCGCGAAACTCACTTTAAACGGCATTTATTAGAAGTCAGCTACAAAGAAGAAGGTAGCGATACGCCTAATCTGGAGCTATTCAGGGAGGACGGCGTTTTGTTTACCAATGAACTGCTCATGGATGATTTATCCGAAGCGTCAAGCCAGGTTAAAGAAACCTTAGAAAAGAATTTTCCAGGTTATAAGCTGAAAAAAGCCGAGTTGATTTCCAACCCGAACGGCATCGGCGAAGAATTCGAAGTTTATATCACAACCGGTTTAGATAGCTGGAAAGTTTCAATAACCGGTACAGGTGATATTATAGAAAAAGAACGCATCTCTTAGAGACTTCTTATCCTGTAGGGTATTATGCCAGGGGGAGTTATCTTGGCCGCTTTTGAGTTGTCGGCTGTAAAGATTCCCCTTTTTCGCATTTTCTGTATGGGATATCGCATTCCTATTCAAGGGTATTCATTATTATCTTCCCTCTGCTTCCAATTAGCTCTTATATCGAGCATTTCCGGTAGATTATCCTTAAAAATTTCAACCATTTTAGGCTCAAAGTGTTAACCTATGCCATTTTCAAAGGTAGCCATAATTCGATCCATAGGCCAAGTCTCCTTATAAGGCTGTTTCGTGGATAGGGCATCAAACACATCCGCTACAGCGACAATTCGCGCCGATTCCAGAATTTCGGCACTGGCCAGACCACCCGGATAGCCGCTGCCGTCCCATTTTTCGTGGTGATTGAGCGCTATTTCTGCGGCGAATTTAAGCACAGGCGTGTCGCTATTCTTGAGTATGTCATAACCGATTGAGCTATGCGTCTTCATAAAAGTTCTTCTGCTATTCTTGATTTATCAAAACGTCAGTAGGCAGATGGATCTGGTAAGGCTAAACCGGGCAAAAAAACGCCGTAACGGCTGCATCGTAATTACCTTAGCTTGCCAGGCCTCGCCGGCACTGCACCCGGAGAGAATAGCAACCGCCCCCTTCCCACGGCTCACGGTTTATCCTTATTTGCTGCGCGGGGCTGGCCGGTGGCCGCGTTTCGCCTTAACCTTGCGCGGTGTTCCGGCATTATTTATATTTATTTAGCACACGGACTTGAACTATGCTTGGCGTGTGCTTTAATTCTACGGTAGGTCTGCCGTTCACTTTGTTTTCCTAATTTGTGATTGGGAGACCGCGTTTTTTAAATAAATTTCCGAGCTTGATAAATTTGCAATTACAAATAGCCTTTGCTTTAATAGCTTTAAGCATCCTTTAATTTTATAAGATAATTTTATGACACATATTCATGCGTTCACTCTAAAGTTGTTTTTTACAGTTACTATTACCACATTGCTATTTTCCGGTAATGCGCTGGCGGTCGATGCCGATTCGGCGAAAGCCTTGGCTAAGCAGAACAATTGTTTTAGATGCCATGGCGTCGATAAGGATAAGGACGGTCCGGGCTGGAACAAAATTGCCGCAAAATATAAAGACGATCCTAAAGGCGAAGAGAAATTGCTTCACCACCTCAGTTCCGGCGAAACCGCCAAATTTCCGGACGGGCACGAGGAACCGCACATGATCTTAAAATCCGACAATCCGGAAGCAAGTAAAAACCTTGTGGACTGGATTCTTTCACTTTAATAACACAAAACTTTGCTCTAATTACAAAATTGTTATCAAATTTGTTGAACCGGCAGTAACCGGGTGGGGTGTCAACTCTACCCTCAACAACAGGTTGTGGTAAACACCAGCCGTATCTATTGTCCTGTCTATTAATGAGCTTCCGGGCGAGTTCGGACTACAAATACGATGAGTGGAGCAAACCTTCCGCCCTTTAGCGGAACTCAGCCTGTATTTGTGCAAATCGATACGGTCCGGACTTGTGGAAGGATCGTCAATCTAACTAGAAGCACTTTCTTATGAAAATTTTACTTAAGCTGATTATCCTGTGCGCACTTCTGACAGGGGCCGCTCATGCCGATAAATTGTTCAACAATTCAGGATAATTTGCCTGAACCGGGTTCCGATAGCAAAAGCGCAAAGAAGACCGCTACCGATGGTATGGCTAAAGACGCGGTCTGTACACGCTGTCATGACGAAACCGAAACCAAGCCGATACTCTCCATTTATCAGACTGCGCACGGCAATAAGGCCGATTCGCGCACCCCTTCCTGTCAAGGTTGCCACGGCGAAAGTGAAAAACATTTGGCAGGCAATGTAACAAACGGTGTTCGCGCAACGCCCGATATTGTATTCGGCAGCAGTAAAAGCCTCCTGCCAACCAGTGAAGCCAATGATCAGAATAAAGCTTGCCTGACCTGTCACGGTAAAGATCAAAAACGCACCAACTGGCAAGGCGGCCCTCATCAGGTAGCCAACTTGTCGTGCGCCTCGTGCCACCAGGTCCATACGCCACATGACGATGTGCGCGATAAAAAGACCCAACCCGAAGTCTGCTTTACCTGCCATAAAAATCAGAGATCGGATACGCGTAAATTTTCCCACCACCCGATAACCGAAGGCAAGGTTGCGTGCTCCGAGTGCCATAACCCGCATGGCTCCTCCAGCGCAAAATCGCTGGTTAAAAATACCGTCACCGAAACCTGCTACACCTGCCATGCCGAAAAACGCGGGCCTTTCTTATGGGAACATCAGCCGGTCACCGAGGATTGCACCATTTGCCATACTCCGCACGGTTCCAACATTACGCCCTTACTGAAATCGCGTCCGCCATTTTTATGTGACGAATGCCATGATGGTCCGCATCAAAGCCCAAGTCCTGTCGCCGGAAGCGCCGCCGGCACGCAAGGCGGACTAACCGGTAACCCAAGCGTGAATTTTACAGGCCGGGCTTGCATGAATTGCCATAGCATGGTACATGGCTCGAACGATCCTGCAGGTGCCTTTTTGCAACGCTAAACGAATACCTGGAGACTATCATGAAAACTCGTAATGTAATGAAGGCCGGTATATTAACTACAGTGGTACAGTCCCTATTGGCGATAACCGCTGCGCTACCGCAGGCAGCCTATGCAGCCGACGATGAGGCCGACACCTTAACGCAGCCTAGCAGCTCGGTAGAATTCGGCTCCTTGTTCGCCAGCCAATCGTCTTCCAGATTCGGTCAATACAACGGGCTTAATAAAGAGGGTTTCTACGGCATAGGCAACTTCGATCTGCGTGGAGGGCCCGGCTACGATACGACGGGTACAGGTAGCGCGCTGCGCTGGTGGCTAAGCGGAACCGATGTCGGCACCACCTCGCGCACCTTCACCGGCAAGATCAGCGAGCAGGGCAAATGGAGCATCAGCATCGGTTATGACGAATTGCGCCATAACATTAGCAATACTTTTCAAACACCCTTGCAAGGCAACCCCGGCGGAAATAATTTTACCCTGCCCGAGGATTTTGGTTCGATAAACACAGCAACCGGTAAACCGGGCACAAGAGCCCTGACGCCTACCCAGTCAAACGCGTTGCAAACTGAACAAGAGTACACTACGCGCCAGAATATACCCGTCAGCGCCACGTACTTCTTCTCGCCGGAGCTAAGCGCACAGGTCGATTTTAAACACACGGATCAATCGGGCGCAAAACTCTTAGGCACCGGTTCGCAGGCCGGGATAAAACTGGGTGGAAATCAAATCCTGGGGACCAGCCAAGCGGTCAACATTATCATGAACCCTACCAGCTACACGACGGACAACATTACCGCCGCTCTGAACTGGGTTGGCGATAAGGCGCATCTAAGCACCGGTTACTACGGCTCGCTCTTCCACGACAACTACAACAACGTCAGTTGGCAAAGCGCAATGGCCAACGGCGCCAGCACTTGCTCGGGCACAACCTGCTACGTCAACAACACCATGAGCACTGCGCCAAGCAACGTCCTCCACCAGTTGAATCTGAGCGGCGGCTATGACCTTTCGCAGGCGACAAAACTGGTCGGCGGATTTTCTTGGGGCTATAACACCCAGAACGATAACTTTGCGCCAACCAGCATATTGCAGCCCACCGGCAGTACATTTAATATGATGCAGGCAAACGGACTGCCGGCTTCGTCGCTAAATGGTCAAGTGGCGACGACTCATGCGGACGTGAAGCTGACCGATCAAAGCATCAAGGATCTAACCCTGACAGCCGGTTTTAAATTCAATGAGCGCGATAATCAAACCAACTCAAACATTTATAATTACAAAACCATCGGTGCCAACGGAACCGGCACTAATGGTTTTTACACCGGCATCAATATGCCCTACAGCAACAGAAAGGCCCAATACGAGGCGTCTGCAGCATACCGGCTGACCAAAAACCAGACTTTGCGTCTGGGTTATGAGCGGGAGAGTATCGACCGCTGGTGCAACTCTGTGGTAGGAGGTCTCGGCTGTGTCTCCACGCCCAGCACCAACGAAGACAAAATCAACCTGAGTTATCGCCTAAAAGCGTTCGATAACCTAAATTTTAACGCCGGTTATAATTACGGAAATCGCCGCGCTTCCTACGATCCTAACTTCATGTTTAGTTCTTATCCGATCGGCTCGCCAACAACTGCGCTGAACGGCGAAAATTTCCTGGGTTACGTAGCCTATCCTTACGCGAACCGCAGTCAAAATATGGGAAAAGCCGGCGTCAGTTGGCAACTGACCCAACAATTTGATGTGGGATTAAACGGCACGTATACCTATGATAATTACGACGCGACGCTCGGTGTGCAGAATCGGCGCTCGGCGGGCGTGAATCTCGATGCCACTTATACTTATACGGAAAATAACAGCCTATCCGCCTATTTTAATTGGCAGAACGGTTTTAGGAATTTGCGAAGCGGCGGAACCGGAAAAGGCGCCAGTACCTCAGTAGCGCCAACGCAAATCTGGACCAACCAGTTGGATGACACCTCAAACGCCTTCGGCCTTCTTAGCCGGCATACAGGGCTAATGGACGGCAAACTGGAAATCATCGGCGATGTTTCATATGCGCTTGACACGTCAACCTATACAACGCAAGTTCCCTATTTAGCAACCTGCGCAGCATCCGCAACGCTTTCTTGCGGAAATTTGTCGCCTATTAAGAACGAGCTTTTGAGTCTAAAACTCACCGGCAATTACCAAGTCCATAAAAACGGTAAAGTGTCATTGAGTTATATGTTCCAACAATTACACAGCAACGACTATTTTTACAACGCCCAGCAGATCGGTTATACGCCAAGCACGCTGATGCCTACCAACCTACAACCTCAAAGTTATGCGGCTAGTGTCGTGGGCTTGACGTATTCTTACAAATTTTAGGAATCAGAATGATTACAATCAAAGAAGAAATGACATTAGGCAAGCTTCCGCAAGCGTATCGGGTTTTGTTCACAGGGTTTTTATTAGTCATCGGCTGCGGCCTGATGATGGCGGGTATGCAGATTATGCTGACGCATGGCATGGCGGACGGCAAGCCGGGGTTATCCATAAACGATATCGTTTACAGCTATTACGGCAACCGCTCAGGCTCAAAGCTTGAGGGCGCGCTGACCGGCAAAATGAAAGGCAACGCTCCTCAGGATGTTAAATTTACCATCATACAATGGGTGCGAGACGATGCACCGGAATCGGAATGGAAAACAGTCGGACCATTATTTGAAAAATATTGCAGCAATTGCCATGACGCCGAATCCGGTTTACCGGAAGTTGCCAAACTGGAAGTGGCAAAATCCCTGGCCGAGGTCGACCACGGCGCCAGCATCGCCACTTTAACGCGAGTTTCGCATATCCATTTATTCGGTATTGGCTTCATCTTCCTGTTTGTCGGCTGGATTTTCGGCATGGCGGAGTTTAATCAAAAATGGAAACTGATTTTGATCTCCACGCCTTTTGCGTTTCTGATATTGGATATCGCCTCCTGGTGGGGAACCAAGTACTGGCCGGGCTTCGCCTGGTTTACCATGATAGGCGGTTTCGGCTATAGCATGGCGTCTACGGTAATGATTGCCACCTCGCTGGCGCAAATGTGGTTGCCGCGCTGGACGCAAAAAAAATAACAAGCGTTTGGGGTTTTCACATAACTTAAGCATTTCATTTCATAACTTTACCGGCATATATTAAACAATGGCTATACCACCGCTTCCCGACCGGGAACAAATGAGAGAACTGGCTTTCAGCACAGTTTGGACGCAGCAGTTGAATGAAGCATTTAAGGATATTGCGCCTTATTATGATCGCGGCAATCAAGTGGCCAGTCTTGGAACCTGGAACTGGTTTCTATATTGCTTCATGTCGATGTTTGAGTTGCAACCTAATCAAAAGGTATTGGATGTTTGCGCGGGAACAAATGCCATAGGCATTGCTTTGCTTAAAAAAGAACCGACATTGGAAATAAATGCCATTGATCGTAGTACCGCCATGCAGGAAGTGGGGCGGCAACGTGCCGAGAATTTAGGATTTCATATCAATAGCGTGATTGGCGATGTTCACTCCTTGCCTTTTCCGGATAATCACTTTGATATGGTAACGTTACAGTTTGCATCGCGGCACTTAAAAATTACTGAAGTGTTTGCGGAAATTAAACGCGTTCTTAAGCCAGGCGGCTATTTTTATCACTGCGATATGTTAAGACCCAGTAGCCCGTTAGTTGAAAAACTTTACTATCCTTATCTACGCGTATGCCTGGCCGGCACCGGATTTTTGTTTGGCAGCAGCCCTGCGGCGTTAAATCTCATCAAATATTTTACCGACGCTTTGGAGATTTTTTATTCGACAGAAGAATTGTCGATACTTCTCCAGGAGCAAGGCTTTTGCGATATTTCGGAAAAGAAAATATTTACCGGGATCTTAGGTTGTCACCGCGCACGGACTCCCTTGCTAAAAGCGGATAGTAATTAACTGATTTTCCATATAAAACATTTTTCATCGCTCAGACTCGAATGGCGCTAACTTAAGCTAATTCAACATCGTTCCCACGCTCCAGAGCCTGTGAAAGAATTTTGATTTAATCGCGTAGGATGGGTTGAGCGATAGCGAAACCCATCAATTAGGCCTACAAAGATGGGTTTCGCTATCGCTCTACCCATCCTACAGGCAATTCTTCACAGTCTCTCCGGCGTGGGAACGCATCCCCGGACGCTCAACGTCTTCTTAAAATTTACGCTGAATGGCGACTAAAATTCAAACTATACTTACCGCATAGTTCGCAATCGCCGGATACATAATGTCCATTTTTAGTAAAAAGGTAATCGTCGAATATTCATCGGATCAAATGTACAATTTGGTTAGCGATGTTAATTCGTATTCGAAATTTATTCCCTTATGCGCTTCGTCTAAAGTCCTTGCCGTACAAGACGATCAATTAAGAGCGGCTTTCAAAATCGCCAAGGGCCAACTTGGCTTTGAATTTACCACCGTGAACACTTTCGAAAAAGGCCAATTTATTTCAATGCATCAGGAAAACGGGCCTTTCAAAACCTTTAAAGGCGCATGGTATTTTACCCCAATAGAAAAGAATAAGTCTTTAATTTCTTTGCATTTTGATTTCGAATTCTCCAGTAAATTGTTGAGCTTTATTTTAGAGGGCTTATTTAACCAGCTTTGCGATTCCATGATTCAATCGTTTCGCAACCAGGCGGCAAAGCTTTATGACTGAGCAATTATCGTTCTGGTAGTCCACCAATTTTGTTTTTGCGACTGGATTAACCCGGAATCAAACCAAGGTTGGGTGGGTTAGTTGATAGCCGTGAACCACCTTGCCTTCGGAGGACTTAAAACCACCTCAAACCGGCGGCTGCCGAAAACCCGGATAACAAATCAAGCATCCGCCAAAGCAAATTACTTGTAGCACGAGGGCAGACCACGTTATGCCGGAACCGCCCTGCCAACTACAAAATCACTTCCTTGCCCCTCTTAAAATTTCAGAAAGAGGAAGGCCGCATTGAGAGCAGATGTAATTCCCGGATGGCATGCCGAACAAAAACGTAGTCTCCAACACCCATTCTTTAGCTAACGTTTGATGTTTGCATCCGGTAACTGCGCGGCTATCGTTTGACATTTCAATTTTTTTCGTTTTCATGACCCCCCTCCTTTTACCTTATCGTTTTAACCGTGTATCTGCAAAAACGGCTAAAGGTTCAATGCTGCTTTAAGGGCAATAGCTGGACGGTTGGAAACATGCGAAAAATTAACTGTTCGCAATAATGGCTGGGTTAAACAATGTAATTGTTAAAAACCCATGCCTATTGGCCTTTGTGAACTCATTTTGCGAAATTAATTTAACATGCAGAGTTAATGGTGGCATTAATCTCAAAGTCATATAATTTATAGCTTACAGACTCACCATACAAGTGGAAACAGTCTTTAACAAAAATCAACCGCTGAACTGAAAAGATGCAAACCGACAGTCTGTTTTATCGCCTGTTCCAAAATTGGCCGAAGTTTGCCTTTGACCTGCTGCAACTGCCTTATGAGCAAAACAGCTACCAATTCCTTTCGGAAGAAATTAAGCAAACCGGCTTTAGAATTGACGGCATATTCAAGCCGATAAACGGTAATCCGGAACGGCCTATCATTTTCGCCGAAGTACAATACCAGCCCGATCCGAATTTTTATGGACGGTTTTTTACTGAAATCATGCTGTATTTATATCGGCAAACCAGCGGACCCTGCTGGCTGGCATTTGTGATTTATCCGGACCGGAAAACCGAAAAACCTGCCAATCCCGCCTTCCAGCCTTTACTGGGCTTGCCGCAAATCAAACGGATTTATCTGGAAGACTTTAAACTTCGTACAGAACCCGTCTATGACCTATTGCGGCTGGTAGCCTGCTCACCGGATGAGGCCGCTGCGCTGGTACAAACGCTTGTAGAAAAAAGTGATAAAATCGATAAAGAAGCCATAGAATTTATAGAAACCGTTTTGGTCTATAAACTGCCGAAACTGACACGCGAGGAGATAAAAACCATGTTAGGTTTAGACGTTCAATTAAAACAAACGCGTTTCTATCAGGAAATTGCCGAAGAAGAACGGCGTGAAGGACGATTGGAAGGCTTGCTTGAGGGTAGGATTGAAGGCAAGTTAGAAGGGAAACACGAAGGTGAATGCTTGCTTTTAAAAAGACAGCTTTTTAAGCGTTTTGGCCCTATACCGGACTGGGCGCGGCTAAAACTGGAACAAGCTGAAATCGAACAGCTTGAGTTATGGGGGGATCGGATACTGGATGCAACATCCCTTGCCGCAGTCTTCGAATAACTATCCATACGGAAACTTGGTGAATTAAGAGACTGTTAGGCCAATTGGGCAATACGCCAAACGCTGGTAGCGATCTTAGCTAGCGCACGTTATCTGGCTTCAATCCGTTCGAGGCTCCATTCCATATTTTCTTCGGCAATGCGGCGCGTCAAATAAAATGCGCTCTGCCTCAAAACCGGCTGTTTGCCTGCATAATCGCCATTACCAATATTCCGTGACTAGCTTTTAGGTTACTACGGGAAGCCACGTTTTTGGGATCCAAAGCTTGTTGGGCAAGAACAGTTAATCGGCCACGCAGGTCTACCCAAAACAGCAAAATATTAGCATCACGGATTGTCAGCATCGCCCGTCCATTCTTCGTTTAATGGTGGAACGATCACGGCGCTACACAGTACTTCCAGACGTTTTAGAGTGCCTAAATATAAAGCGCCGCCATCTTCCGCCAATAGCGTCCTTGATGCGCCCGCCCGTCCCATTCGTGCAGAGCGTGAGGTATGCCTTTTTGATTGAGTATCCGGCTGAGTTCGTGGTTGTTTCCCAGGAACGGGTCTTCTTTGCCGATGACCAGTATGATGTCCATTTTCCGCAAATCGTTTAGCTGCTTTTCGCAATTCAGGTTCGGTAGAAAATGGGTGGGAGTGTGGAAATATACATCCTGATCGTAATGGCCGCCCAATAGGTTTTTAAAATTTTCAACTTCGTGAGTCAAATCGAAACGCCCCGAGAACGCAACCAGTTTATGGAACAGATGCGGGTGCCTGAAGGCGATGTTGGCGGCATGATAGGCGCCTAAACTACAACCGTGGGAGATAAGGCAGGGATCGGGGTTTTTGGCATTCATGAAAGGCATGACTTCGGTGAGCACATAGTTTTCAAACTGTATGTGCCGCTGAATGCGGTCTTCAGGCCGGTTCCAGAAACAGTAAAAGGTTTCGTGGTCTATGCTGTCCAGGCAGTATAGTTGCAGATGCCCTGCTTCGATTTTATTGCGTATGCTTTCGACGATCCGCAAATTTTCATATTCGTAAAAACGGCCGTCACGCGTCGGAAAAACCAGGACTTTGGCGCCGGCATGGCCGAAAACCAGTAATTCCATATTTCGTCCCAGGCGCGGACTAAACCAATGGTGATATTCGCGATTCATGGATTAATGCGATATTTAAGCGAAAAATTGTTTTAACTCGGCTAACAGTTGCTGGTCTTGCAAGGCACGATTGGGATAGTCGAAATGACCGGCTTCAAGTATAAACAAATTCTTTTTTGCGCCCCAGGCGTTGTAAACGGCAAATTGTCCGGGCGGGGCTACCACCGGGTCAAAAAGCGCCAATGCAAAATGCCCCGCTTGCGTTGCATAAGCGGCAGACACCGAAGTATCATAATAGGCTAATGTGTCAAATATATGATGGTTACATTCGGCATACTGTTTTAAGGCTGCGGCGCTGCCCATGGTCTGTAATTTCAAACGTAGCAGCTGATTACCGAAAGTCGGTACATTAAAGTGCGCGCGCTGTACGCGCTTATCCCAAGGCAGGGCCAATGCGCCTAAACCGCCCCCGAAACTGATACCCATATAACCGATACGGCCTGCTGTGTGCGGATAAAGGTTCAGCAGCACCGATACCGCCAGCCATAAGTCCTCGACGCAGCCGCCGATGATATAATCTTCGCGGCTATGAATGCCGTGCAGTACATGCTTATCGGGTTGTTCCGGAACACCGGCACAACGGCTGCGTGCCAAACCGCGAAAACAAGGAAATAATAAGGCTGTCTCTGGGATATTGAGATGATAGTCCGGCTGCTCCCTGCCGCCATAACCATGACCAACGACGATGCCTTGTTTGATCTGCCGGTTTTCAGGTATCAGCAGCCAGCCGTTGATTTTGAAACCGCCGGTTGATTGATAACTGATATCGTTGATCAGATAGCCTGCATGGCTACCACAGAAAGTGAGTTTGTTTCGCGGATTAAAACCGATAGTACGTTGGTAACGCTGCTCCCAGAACGCCTGAAAATCGACAGGCGCTAGTGGGGCAGGTACCCGCAGCAAGTCTTCAAGAGTATAACCGTAGCACGGATCATAGGGATAATTATGGTTAAACCTTAACACTATAATTCACGGGCTTAAGCCAAGCTGAGCTTGAAAAAACTTCAGTCTACAATTTTATATTTTTCGCGCGAAGCATCGACCATATCCCTCAATTCCTTGCCGGGCTTGAAATGAGGCACATGTTTCTCCGTTAAAGAAACGGATTCGCCGGTTTTGGGATTTCTGCCTAAACGGGCAGAGCGATGATGCAGAGAGAAACTGCCAAAACCTCTGATTTCAATTCTATCTCCGCTCGCCAAAGTGTCGCTTAAATGGTCAACAACACATCTGACAGCCAATTCAACGTCTTTAAGTGCAAGATGGGGCTGTTTTCTTGCCAGCACTTCTATCAATTCTGATTTTGTCACATCGAACCCTGAATATTCAAAACAGGGTGATATGAGTATGGCTCATAACACCCTTAAAAGACGGATGATTACTTGTCTATCTGTTTAAAGATATCGCCTAATGTTGCAGAACCGGCGTTTTGCGAAGAATAATCTTTGATCGCATTCGATTCTTCTTCAACATCTTTGGCTTTGATAGATAAAGAAATAGACTTGGTTTTTTTGTTGACACCGATGAATTTGGCTTCGATTTCGTCGCCTTCTTTCAGCAGTGTACGCGCATCTTCGACGCGATCGCGTTGAATTTCGGATGCGCGCAAATAACCTTCGACATTATCTGCCAGGGTAACTACCGCGCCTTTAGCATCGACTTCCTTGATGGTACCTTTAACCAGGCTGCCTTTTTCATGCAAGGCAATATAGTTTTGGAACGGGTCCTGTTCCAGTTGTTTGATGCCCAGGGAAATACGTTCGCGTTCGGAATCGACAGCCAGAATGACGGTTTCAACCTCATCGCCTTTTTTGTAGTTGCGAATGGCTTCTTCGTCGTTTTCGTTCCAGGAAATGTCGGACATATGCACCAGACCGTCAATACCGCCATCCAGGCCGATAAAGATACCGAAGTCGGTGATGGATTTGATTTTGCCGCTGATTTTATCGCCTTTGTTATGGGTTGCTGCAAACTCATCCCATGGGTTGGATCGGCATTGTTTCATGCCCAAAGAAATACGGCGGCGTTCTTCGTCGATTTCCAGCACCATGACTTCAACTTCATCGCCCAATTGTACGACTTTAGACGGATTGACGTTTTTGTTGGTCCAATCCATTTCGGAGACGTGCACCAGACCTTCGACGCCTTCTTCGATTTCAACGAAACAGCCGTAGTCGGTCAGATTGTTGACTTTACCGAATACGCGGCTGCCGGCCGGGTAACGGCGGGCAATGTTTTGCCATGGATCTTCATCCAGTTGTTTCATGCCCAGCGAGACGCGGGTTTTGTCTTTATCGAATTTAAGTACTTTAACTTTGACTTCCTGGCCGATTTCCACGCACTCGGAAGGATGGCGAACACGGCGCCATGCCATATCGGTAATGTGCAATAGTCCGTCTACGCCGCCCAGATCGATAAACGCGCCGTAATCGGTGAGATTTTTAACGATACCGGTAACAATCGCGCCGTCTTGCAGGGTTTTAACCAATTCTTCTCTTTCTGCGCTGTATTCGCTTTCGACCACGGCACGACGCGACAAGACGACGTTGTTACGTTTTTGGTCAATTTTGATGACTTTGAATTCCAGATCGCGGTTTTCCAGAAAGGTGGTGTCGCGGATAGGACGCACGTCCACCAGCGAACCGGGCAGGAAGGCCCGTAAGGCGCCGACTGCGACAGTAAAGCCGCCGCGAACCTTGCCGTTGATACGGCCGATAACGGTTTCCTGGGTTTCGAAAGCTTTTTCCAGCTCGCTCCAGGCCTTGCTTTTCTTAGCTTTAT
Organism: uncultured Pseudomonadota bacterium; assembly: GCA_963765965.1. Lineage (GTDB taxonomy): Bacteria > Pseudomonadota > Gammaproteobacteria > Methylococcales > Methylomonadaceae > Methylomonas. Next base: position 6,579 of record CAVXZR010000019.1, on the reverse strand, counting down.
CGCGGGAAAGAAGAGTAGCGCCCAAGCCATCTTCAAACAAATCGAGAGCAACCTCGATTTCATCGCCGACATTGACTTCGAGATCGCCGTCCGCATTCAAAAACTGCCATTTCGGAATAACGCCTTCCGATTTAGCTTGAGTGCTGACGATAACAAACTCGTTCTCGATATCAATAACGGTACCGATTAACATGGCGCCAGGACGCATTTCGGTCTTGGCAAAACTCTCTTCTAGTAACTGTGCAAAGCTTTCGCTCATTTCTATTCTTTCCCAAACTTGTTAAAACTCAAACAAGCTTTCTTTCTCAAAAAATTAAAAAAAGCTGCCGTCATTCGGCAACCGCCTAAAAGCCCTAATGGACCAGATTCATTACCGCGTCTATCACCTGTTGGATGGTTAAACTTGAGGAATCGATATAGCATGCACCTAGCGGAATAGTCAGCGGAGCGGTTGCCCGTTGACTGTCGCGCTGGTCACGTTCTTCTATTTCCTTGGTAATAGTGATTAGGTTAGCATGAATACCCTTCTCTATCAACTGCTTATATCTTCGCAAAGCTCTTTCTTCAGAACTGGCGGTTAAATACACCTTATAGCGGGCATCGGGAAACACCACGCTACCCATATCCCTGCCATCTGCCACAAGCCCCGGAAGCTGTTGAAAATCCTTCTGTTTTTGCAATAGAACCTGCCTGACTTGCGGATAAGCGGCAATGATTGAGGCTGCATTTCCGGTGGTTTCAGTCGGCAATTTTGAAGTGATGTCCTCACCGTTTAACCTAACGAGCAATTCATCGCCGCAATCGAATTCCAGCTTCATGATGGCGGCTTGCCGGCATATTTCGGCAACGTTATGCAAATCGCTACCCGATTCCAGCACTGCAATAGCCAGCGAACGATAAATCGAACCGCTATCCAGATAGTGCCAGTTCAGCAGTTTGGCTACGGTCCGGCTAACGGTGCCTTTACCGGCGCCGCTGGGACCGTCTATGGTTAATACCGGTACCGACATGTCAAAGACTGCTCAGATCCAGGCCGAGTTGGGTTGCCAACTGGCGAAATTCCGGAAAAGAGGTGTTTACATTGGCACAATCATGGATAGTAATGGCTGCGTTGGCCCGCAACCCGGCGATGGAAAACGACATGGCGATGCGGTGATCGCCATGCGAATCGACTTCACCGCCGCCTATGCTGCCGCCATTGATAATCATGCCGTCTTCGGTAGGCTGGGCATCGACGCCCAAAATTTGCAAACCATCCGCCATCACCTGGATACGGTCGGATTCCTTGACGCGCAATTCCTTGGCGCCGGTCAATACGGTTTTTCCTTCGGCACAGGCTGCGGCAACAAATAATACCGGGAATTCATCGATTGCCAAGGGTACCAGTTCTTCGGGAATAGCGATGCCTTTAAGTTGACTGCTGCGCACCCGCAGATCGGCAACCGGCTCACCGCCAACCGATGTTTCGTTCACGACTTCTATATCGGCACCCATCAGCCGCAAAATATCGATCACGCCGGTACGGGTAGGATTGATGCCGACGTGTTTCAATGTCACGTCGGAGTTCGGGGCAATGCTGGCACCAACCAGAAAAAACGCCGCCGAAGAAATGTCGCTGGGTACATCGATTTGCGTGGCTGTCAACTTGCCCTGGTTATTGATGGTTGCAGTGCTGCCCTGGCGTTGTACCGGATAGCCGAAACCATTCAGCATCCGCTCGGTATGATCGCGGGTCGGTGCCGGTTCGGTGACAGTGGTTTGACCGTTGGCATACATGCCGGCCAATAGCAGACAGGATTTAACCTGCGCACTCGCCAGCGGCATATTGTAATTGATGCCGTTCAGACCGGTTTTGCCTTTGATGTGCAGCGGCGCGGTACCGTTTTCCTGGGTTTCGATGTCAGCACCCATTAGCGCCAAAGGCATGGTTACCCGCCGCATCGGCCTGGATTCCAGGGATTTGTCGCCGGTCAATACCGAATCGAACGGTTGTCCGGCCAGCAGACCGCAGAGTAGGCGCATGGAAGTTCCCGAGTTGCCGAGGTAAAGCGGGGCTTGCGGCGCTTTTAAACCGTGTTTGCCGACGCCGTGAATAGTTACTTCGCCATTCACCGGTCCTTCGATTTCTACCCCCATAGCCCGGAACGCTTCCAGTGTCGACATGGCGTCTTCGGCATTCAGAAAGCCAGTGACATGAGTAATGCCTTCTGCTAGCGACCCCAGCATGATGGAGCGGTGGGACATGGATTTATCGCCGGGGACTCGAATTTCGCCGCGCAAACTGCCGCCGGGCCGCACTTTAAAGGTAATGGATTGTGACATGGTTATTTACTTGTTAGTCTTCTAGTTTGTCGAGAAAACGCTGCCGAGCATTTCTGGCATACGTAAAGGTTTCGAAAAGCTGCTCTGCCCGATCATCGGTCAGCAACTGTTCTATTTTGTGCAATTCAGCCTGATATTGCTGAATCAGTGGAATTATTTCCAGTTTATTGGCCAGACAGATATCCAGCCACATGGTCGGGTCGCTGGAGGCGATACGGCTAAAATCCTTAAACCCGCCTGCGGCGTATTTGAATATCTCGCGCGTTTCGTCCTTTCGGCCCAATAAGCCCACCAGCGCATAAGCCAGCACATGCGGCAAATGGCTGGTCGCAGCCAGCACCGTATCGTGATGCTCAACATTCATGATCGATACGCTGGAGCCGATCTTTTCCCAAAAATCCGAAATTAGCTTAAGGGCCTGATGATCGGTATGCTCAAGCGGCGTTATGATTAAGCGCCGTTTATTGAACAAGTCGGCAGAAGAAGCCTCGACACCGCTACGTTCGGCGCCGGCTATCGGATGAGCGGGAACGAAATTAGCGGGCACTTTGCCGAAAACCGCTTGTGCCGCCGCGACGACACTGGCTTTTGTACTACAGGCATCGCTGTAGACAGCCGCGTCGTTCCAAAACGGTTTAATACGTTGAAAAATGGCCTGTACGGCACCGACCGGGGTAGCAATAATCACGCAATCGGCATTTTCCAGCGCGGCAGCGGTATCGGTATAAAAGCTGTCGATAACTCCCAATTGCCGGGCAATTTCCAGATGCGGTAAATTTTTTTCCTGCCCCAAGGCAACAATCTGCCCGGCTAAACCGTGTTGGCGTGCCGCTCTGGCGACAGAGCCGCCGATCAGGCCAAGGCCGATAATGCAGATGCGCTTAAACACCTTGCAATACCTGACTGAAGGCATCGATAAAGGTTTGATTTTCCTTTTCGGTGCCGATACTGACCCGTATATGTCCCGGCATTTCGTAATTGGCAATCGGACGGACGATCACGCCTTTGCGCAACAAGGCTTCGTAAACGACTAGACCCGATGTTTGCACATCGACAGCCACGAAATTACCGGATGAAGGTATCCAGTTTAGCCCCAAATTTTTAAATGCAGCAGTCAGTTGCAGCATGCCGGCCTTGTTTATGGCGACGGTTTGGGCCAGATAATCGCTGTCGCCTAGCGCTGCTTCGGCTGCGGCCAACGCCAGGGCATTGGAATTAAACGGTTGCCGTACCCTGTTCAATAAATCTGCAACCTCTACGGAGGAGATGCCATAGCCGATGCGTAAACCCGCCAGACCATAGGCTTTGGAAAATGTCCGGGCGATAACCAAATTCGGGTAACGATCCGGCCAGTGGATGCTATCAGCCCTGTCTGCGTCGGCAACGAACTCGAAATAGGCTTCATCCAGCACACACAAAACCTGGGCGGGCAAAGCAGCAATAAAGGCTTCCAGTTCCCGGCTTGCCAATAGGGTGCCGGTTGGGTTATTGGGATTGGCGATAAACACCAACCGGGTATCGGCTGTAATTTGCGCCTGCATCGCTGCCAGATCGTGACCGTAGTTTTTTGCAGGCGCCACTTTTGCTTTGGCGCCCACCGCCTGAGTCAAGATAGGGTAAAGCGCGAAGGCATGCTGGGAAAACACCACTTCCATTTCCGGCGTGACAAAGGTGCGCATCACCAATTCCAAGATTTCGCTGGAACCGTTGCCTAGGGTAATTTGTTCCGGAGCCACGCCTAGTTTAGCTGCCAGCGCTGTCTTTAAGGCAAAACCGCTTCCGTCCGGGTAACGCGTCAATTCCGGCAAAGCGGCCAGAATGGCGGCTGCCACCTTGCTGCCGGTACCTAGCGGGTTTTCATTGGAGGCCAGTTTGACAATTTCCGTCAAACCAAGCTCACGCTGTAATTCATCCACCGGTTTCCCCGGCACGTAAGGCACTAATTGTTGAACGCCGGACAACGCAAGTTCTAAAAATTTGTTCATCGATTTTAAGTAATTAAATAACAGCTTTCGGATAAGATCCGAGAATTTTCAGGACATGGACATTGTTTTGCAGTGCTGCCAAGGCCTTGGATACATCCGGGTCGTCTCGATGACCCTCAATATCAATAAAAAACAGATACTCCCACAAACCTTGCCGGGAAGGACGTGATTCGATATGTTCCATGCTGATGCCGCATTCGGCAAACGGCGCCAGAATCTTGTACAGCGCGCCGGCTTGATTTACGGTGGACACCATCATAGAAGTTTTATCGGCGCCGGTTGATACCGGTTGCTGACGGCCTAGGACGATAAAGCGGGTGGTATTATCGGCTTCGTCTTCAATATTGTTTTCAGACAGTCAAATCGTATAATTCAGCCGCGACCAAACCGGCAATGGCCGCCCTGCTGCTATCCAGCGAAGCCAACCGGGCCGCTTCCGCATTGCTGCTCACCGGCATGTAATTGACGCCGGATAGATGGCTATTCAGCCATTGCCGGCATTGCGCCAGTGATTGCTGATGCGCGTGCGCAAGGTTGCCATGTCCTTGTACTGCTTGCTCCCAAACTGGAGAATCACCCCGCCTGCAGGGGACCTTGTAGACATTGTGGTCGAAGGTATGGGCCGGTTCTTTGAGGCGGTCCGGCCCGAAGGTTGATCCCGTCCCATTGTCGATGACCCAGTTGTACATCATGGCCGTTGGCCTTGGGCAGCTCGTCCTGGTCGCACGAGCCGATGGCCAGGCCCCTCGCGGCGATTGTGGAAGGTGTAGTTCTGATGTGTGTGTTGGCCCAGTTTTGCTCGGAACACGATGCAGCTTGCCGTCATTGAATGTGCAATTCCAACGCAGCGTGGCGCCCCGTCACGCTGGCTTCGATGTAGAATCCAGCAAGCATTCACGTTGAAGACCGTGTTGCCGTACAATCCGAGGCCCAGCCCGCCGCAATCGGGGCTGACACTCCGCCGGCGTCCCGCACAGTCCGCGACGACGTTGTTGCGGAGGATAAAGCCGAACGAGCTGTTGCAGATGATCGCGTGGTGTCCCCAGGCGAGGACCTTGTAGGGGTTCAGATGGCTCCGCTTGACGACGTTCTCTTCCACGATCGTGCCCCGCGCCCCTCCCCAGCCCCATGCCGACCTTCATGATGTCGGCGATCGTATTGTGCCGAATGAAGCCGGTGGAAACCTGGCTGCCCCACATGCCGTTGCCGCAGTGGTGAATATGGTTGTCTTCCACCACGAACTCGTGGGCGTTGTAGACGCCGATCCCCGGCGCCAATGTAGTTCCGCACTTCGAACTTGCGGACGCGGACGAAGGACGTGCCGGCGGCGTCAATGCCGTAAGGCAAGCGGACTGCCCGGACTTCGGCGTCTTTCCCCGGCACGCGGCCGCCCAGGTTCACGAACAGCCGTTTCCGCTGGTCTTGTAATAGTAGCCTTCGTCGGCCGGCTTGTCGCCCGGCATGGCCGGCACCAGGGAGCAGGTGCTCCTCGATCAGCGAGGAGTTCCTTGCCGGGCACATTCGCCAGCGTGGGCATGATCATGGTCCCGTCGCGGAACACCATGTTGATGCGGTTGCCTTTGCTCCCCGCCTACCAGCGGGGTCCAGTAGACGCACTTGCGGTCCGGGGCCAATCGCCAGCCACTTGTCGGCGGGGATTGCCGCGGCCCCATCCAGCACGACGTGTTCGTCCCGGTAGGCTTCCAGTGTGAGCCATTTGAGGCCTTGCGGGCTCCAGGGCTCGATGGCACTGGCCGCTTATAGGACCCACCGCGCTTGAACTTGACGCTTTCCTGGTAGACGCCGCCGCGCACCAGGACGGGCGTCGCTGGGCTGTGCCTTGTCGAAACCCGCCTGGATGGTCATGAGCGGCTTGGCTTTCGTGCCCGGGTTGTTGTCGGTGGCATCGGGGTGCTTCTGGTTGACGAAGTAATCGTCCGCTGCCGCGGGTCCCGGCGCCGCCAGGCAGAGCAGGTACGTGCAGGCAACGATCATGAGGTTCGAGAGTCGATGGGTCATTTCATCTTTCCTTGGTGCAAGTTGGTCATCGCTGTGCATGATCTCTTGCTGGAAACGTGTGAGGTGGAATGCTGTCAGCGTCGGCCGGTGGGTGATTGCCGTTGGCGGAGGCAGCCGTTGAAGGTCCAAAACATGTCCCCCCCTAACGGCCCTGCCATGAGTCTGAATGAACAGGCGCGGGAAAGTCAAGCCAATAGTTCATCGATTTGCGACAAGAGTTTCTGGCAGGCCCGTGGCATGGGCTTCCAGCCCG
>CAVXZR010000018.1:0-45001 GCA_963765965.1 uncultured Pseudomonadota bacterium | reverse complement strand
TTATGTTTATTACGTATTACTCAACTTTCAGTTTTTACGTATTGCTAGGTGAATTATGACCCCGGAAGAACGCATTGCCAGACTCAGAGAGCAAATGTTGGTGCAGGCTGAGTTGGTGGCTCGATTTGAGCGGGACACGGACCGGCGGCTAGCGATGCATGAGGAACAGCTCGACGCGCATTCCACCGAACTGGCCGAATTTCGTGCCACTGTGACCAGAGTGCTGGACGCGCTGGAACGCTTTGTTTCCGGACAAGGCGGCGGCAATGGGCATGGGACCCAGCCAGATCTGTAAAATCTGCGTAGTCTGCGGGTTTAGCACCCCGCCTCTTCACCGGCAGGCAAAAACACTGCCGCGGCGCCGTACACGCCGAGCATCTGAACGTAGCTTGGCGGGCAGCATCGGGGTCTTCGCGGCGAAGCCGTTGATCGTGTAGCTGGGGTATCGTGGCTCGATCTTGTCGAACAAGGGCTTGCCGATATGGGAAACACCGCCGCCGATCACGATGGCCTCGGGATCGAACAGGCTGATCATGCCGGCCAGCCAAACGCCCAGGTAGAAGCCGGTTTCATCCAGAACGGTCTTCGCCACGCGGTCGCCTTTGCGCGCCGCCTGCTGAATCATCTGCGGGGTAATCTCTTCGGCATGGCCATGCGTCAGGTTCGCGCAGAACGCTGGGAAGGCTGTGTTCCTGCTCCAGCATCACGCGCGCGCGCCGGGCCATGGCGGGGCCCGCCGCCAGCGCTTCAATGCAGCCATAGGTCCCGCACCCGCAGCGATAGGGGCTGCGATAGTCAATGGAAACGTGGCCGCCTTCGCCCGCGATGCCGTTCTTGCCGTGATAGATTTTCCGGTTGATGATGATGCCGGTTCCGATGCCGGTGCTGACGGTCACGTAGAAAACATCCTTGTAACCCACGGCGGCGCCGAACAGGACTTCCGCCAATCCCGCGGCGTTGGCGTCATTCTCCAACTTGGCGGGCAGGCCGAATTCCTTCTCCACCAGCTTGGCCAGCTCGATGTCCCGCCAGCCGGGCAAATTGGGCGGATTAGCACCACTCCGGTTTTGGGATTGAGCGGACCGGGCGCGCAGATGCCGATGCCGCCCACATTTTCCTTGCCTCCGGCCGCGCGCACCAAGCGCCCAATCAGGTGCGTGATCTGGCCGTAACTCTTCTCGAACCCTTTGTCCGCGTGCGTGGGGACCACCTGCGATTCCACCAGCCGCCCCTTCAGTGTGACCAGCCCTCCTGCCACTTTGGTGCCACCCACATCGATGCCGATAATCAACTTCCCCATAAGCTGTGATCTCCCTTCGCGATAGCCACAGATTGCGTCCGATATCCATTCCAACCTACGATTCCAGGCGGTAGTCAAGCAAACGATGTCCAGCCTCAGGAGCGCGAACAGCCCGAAAGGGGCAAAGTATACCCGCAATGTCGGGACGGGTAATCTGGATCCTCAGAACGCTGGTCGCTGTTTCCTGCGCTTCTGCCTTCGCCTTGCCTAATCTGCGAAATCTGCGTAATCTGTGGATTATGTCTCGAGGTCGCGCGGCACGCTTGATCCAGGTTGCCCCCACTGATGTGGCGATTCCGGACAAGCTCTATTTTCGCATTGGCGAGGTCAGCGAGTTGACTCGCACCAAGGCCTTTGTCCTGCGCTATTGGGAAACGGAATTCTCCGGCGCTGCGGCCGGTGAAGGGCAAGTCGGGGCACCGGCTTTACCGCCGCAAGGATGTGGAGCTGATCTTCCAAATTCGCCGGCTCCTGTATGAAAAGGGATTCACCATTGAAGGCGCGCGCCGGCATTTGGCCAGCGATGGCAAGAATCCCGGCGGAGCAGAAGCACCTTTCCAATCTCCCCTCGACATGACGGAACTCAAGGCCATCCGGCAGGAGTTGCAGTCCGTATTGACAATGCTTTCGCGGAAGTGCTAGCGTTGAAGGATTGCGTGCCTGGCCTGTTGGGAATGCCCCTGTACCTGCAGGCGCAACCTGTCATGACGGGACGTAGCGCAGCCTGGTAGCGCACTTGCTTGGGGTGCAAGGGGTCGGCAGTTCAAATCTGCCCGTCCCGACCAAAAAGACAGTGGACAGGTGATCAGGTGACGAGTGGCTAGACCGCAGGCGCTTTCGTCTCTGCCACTAACCACTAGTCACCTGTCACTGATCACCTGTTCTTGTCGGGGCGTAGCGTAGCCTGGTAGCGCGCTTGGTTCGGGACCAAGAGGTCCCCAGTTCAAATCTGGGCGCCCCGACCATCTTTTGCGTATTTCCCAGGACAGTAGAAGCAGTTGGAACGCTTTTGCGAGCAAGTGTCGCAATTGTGGTGCCCGCTTCATTGCCGCGGTAGCAGGGGCGCGCCGTGGCGTGCCCCTGCTGGTGGGCAGGATGTTGCCGACGGCTTACACAATCTCTTCGTGTTCCGCATCCCAAATCACCCGGCGACGCTCGCGATAGGAGCGCACGGCCATCTGACAGGCGATCGCTGAGTTGAACCCAAGATCAAACGGGCAGTTCGGTTCTTTGCGGGTACGCATGCACTCGAAGAAATTTGCAAAGTGGATTTCGGTGCCGTCACCGCGGCCTACGATGTCAGGAACCATGGACTCGGCGGGCCCGGCTGCAGCGTGCGCACCGGGCGCGGCCGCGTGGTGCTGGCCTTCCGGAATGTATTCCGCCTGGTACCGCCCGCGGGTTATGGTTCCCTTGGTGCCGAGCAGGAAGTCGTCTTCCGCCTTGTAATGCCGATTTCCGAACCCGGAGTTCCAGGTGAACAAAATGTTCTCCGACATCTCCATGGAGACGTCCATGGTGTCGGGCGCTTCCATACCGGGTGAAAGATAGTTGGCGCCGCCATTGGTGACTGCGGCGGGCAGTTTCAGACCCAGCGCCTTGAACCAGAAGCCCACCTGGTGAACCATATTTTCAAACACATTGCCGCCCGCGTAATCCCAGAAGAAACACCAGGTTGTTGATGACCCGGTTAGGATCGAACTCGCGCGGCTTGGTTTCACCCTGGAACGTCTTCCAATCCACATGAGCCAGATCGCAGTCAGCGGGAATATCGCGCTTCCAGCCCCCGTACCGGGCGTTGCGCCACATGTGAGTGTGGATGCCGGTGACGTCTCCCATCTTGTCCTTTTCCGCCGCCATATCCCGCACTTTGCAGAAAACATCGGAACTGGTGGATTGAATGCCCGCCTGCCGCAACACAGATAAGAATCTTCAAAGGGGTGCCATCGGCAATCATCATCAGATCGAGGCCATCATATTCCTGGTAAACATCCTTGCCCGCCTGAATGGCCGGAACAAAGTTCAGGGCATGCTGGTGCTGCGGAGTAGCGATCACGACGGCGTCAATCGATTTGTCGTCGAGCAATCTGCGGAAATCCTGGTAGGTCTTGACCGTGGGAACGATTTTTCTTCACTTCGTCGAGGCGGCGCGTGTAAAGGTCAGCCGCGGCCACGCACTCGACGTTGGGAGACTTCAAGGCAGCGTGGAGGTCCTCCTGCGCGCGGTCTCCACAGCCGATCATCCCAAATGGGATGCCGATCATTGGCCCCAAAAACCCGGCCGGGGTTGGCGATAAAGTTGATTCCACCCAAGGCCGCAAAGCCGGCGCCCGCCGTGCCGCCCTTAGGAAATCCCGGCGTGTGACTTCTGATTCTTTTGACATGATTCCTCCCTCGAGTATGCACTTTCCGCCCCATCGATAATATACACCTGACCACCGGGCGAAGCCCAGTGCGTAAGTACCGGCAATCATAATATAAGGAATGGAGTGGGGAACCACGAGGGCTTACGGTGAGCTAAGCGGAAGGGACAGGGTTGGAACGAGGGCGCCGCTTAAGCTTGCCGCGGAATCATTCGTCCCCGAGGCCCCCGCCTCAAGGCGGCGCCACGTTACCCAATTTGGCTACGGCCAGAGGAACGCACCAACCGTCAAGGGAGACAGCCAGCTTACGTTCGATGGCCCATGCAGCGAGCGGTTGACGTTCCATGGGCCCCGCGATGAGCACCGCCTACGCGCCTGCTCCTCATCGAGGAACTGGAACATTTCCGTGCCTTCCACTCCCCGCGTGTCCATCAGCGTGTAGTAGCCATCATCCCCGGCGGAGAGGTTCAGAGCGGGCGGCGGAGACCCTGCCGTCCAGGAATCGCGCCACGGGCGGTAGGCACGTTCGAGCAAATCCCGCAGCTCCGGGTGGGAAGTGTGCGCACACTCAAATTGCCCGGTAAAGTGATAGGCCAGGCTGCGCAGATCAGCGGAGCGGGGAAACGCACAGGAGTAGGCCGCCGACGGTTCCAGGTTCGAAACGCCATAGTCGGCGGCATCCTTGAAATAGGGACTGAAGCGTTCGATGCTTACGGTAAACAAGCCCGCGGGTGGATGCAAATGGTGAATCAGCGGCATCAGGGCCAGGGTTTCCTCGTAGTCCTCTCGCCTGTCGCCGGGAAACTCCGTCAGCAGATTCCAGGTGAGGGTCACCCCGCAGGCTCGCGCATAGCGCAGGAGTTCCAGGTTCTGCCGCGCCAGCACACCTTTTTTCATGCGGCGTAGCAGGGACGACGAGAGGGCCTCAATGCCGGGCTGAATGTCATGATCCCGGCCCGATGCAGAAGCTCCACCTGGTCAAGACGCAGGTTGGATTTGGTTTCGTAATAGATCCGCACGGGAGGCAGTTCTTCCGCCATGCGCGGGAGCACGGAGCGAAAGTAAGAATCGGGGATGATGTTGTCGGTCATGAATACGCGGCCGGTGGGATGGCGCCGAAGCAGCCGGTGGAGTTCCGCCATCATCCGGTCCGGAGAGATTTTTCGCGAAAGCCCATGGTCTGCCCATTGAGGCCGCAGAAAGTGCAATGCTGGCGGGCGCCCCACCAGCAACCGCGGCTGCTTTCGTAGGGCAGCCACACCTGCTTGCTGTTGCGCCAGGAGGGCAGGGCATTATCGAGCTGGGCGAAATAATCTTCATAGGAGGGTTGGGGAGCGAATCTGGTATCGAGAGCGCGCTTTGCCCTGGATAATGCGATCGGAGGGCAAGGCCTCACCCGCAACGGCGCGGCGCAGGAAGTCCGGGAACACGGACTCACACTCAGCCCGAAAAAATGTAGTCAATGGGGGCTTCCAGTGGAGCACAACCGGCACGTCGCCTTCGCAGTTGGCGCCACCGATAATGGTGATGGCCTCGGGCCGGGCGCGTTTCACCTGAGCCAGCAGAGCGGTGGCGGCAGCCGTTTGTTGGAAGTTGCTGCTAGCGCCGGCCACGCGGAAACGGAGCGCGGCGAAACGCTTGCCGAGGGCGGAGCAAAACGGCGCGGCCTCGCGTTCCAACGCCTCCAGCGCGTCGAAAGTTATCTCGCCGCCCGGGGCCTCGTTTTGGTTGCAAAGCTGGGCGTTCGTTTTTCGACTTCATATCCCAGGGGTGGAAGGCCGAAGGCGGCGGCGGTGAAAACCCGTTCGCCCCACAGCGGGCCGTATCTTGCCCGGCATATTGAGCGATAGAGCTTATCGCCGCCCAGCGCCGCAAAAGGAGATTGGCGTAAAGGATTGGTACACGTAGTCCGGCCCTCACGGCCGCCTGAAGAAGGTGGATGCCTAACGAAGGGAAATCGAGACCCGCGAAGGGCGGAACAATCAGCACGGCATCGGCCGTGGAGCCCAAAAGTTCAAAGGCCCGATCACATTGGGCGTCGAAACCCTGACTGCCGACCACGCTTCGCGGAGGGAAAAGACTTGTGCCCATAGGTGCTACCTTGAGAGTCCGTTGATGCATAGGGTCACGACTTGAGCCGACATCATCCCCAGCTTCGGGCGATGTTTAGATGCCGCCAGAAAGATCGAGCTTAAGTCCGCCTGCAATATTCTCCAGGTCCTGCTCGCTAAGATTCCCTGACGTTTGCAGGTCAATGTTCAATTCACGAATGATCTTGCCGGTGGCTTGGATCTGATTTTGCTGCTCCTCGGTCAACTTGATGCTCAGCTTATTTCCTGCCATGGTGTTGCCTCCTCTTGGTTGGGTTGAAATTGATAGCGCCGCGGCATTGCGGCGAACCGCAGTTGCAGCGCACATAAATGCCTTGCTCAATAAAAATGGAGTTGACCCAAAAAAAGTTTCAGGATTAGCGGATGATTTCTTTACGGCTGCTTTCGCGAGAGGCAATGCCAAACCTAGCATGGTGAATAATCGAGATTTTGCTTTCCTTGAGATGTTTGTGACTGGGGATCTTGTCGGTGGCGAGCAAGAATCCAGTCTTGTTTTGGTTTGTCCTGCACACTCACATCTTATTAGATTACAACCAAATGATGATAACTATGATGTTGTCAAAGAAAATCTGGCAAATACGCTAAAACAACTGAATATTGCCGATAGATTAGCCTCTCAAATATTGGCTTTCGCTGAATCTGGCCGTAAAAATATACTGGGCCGAGGTAAGGCTATTTATAACGAAGAAGGTGAATCAACACATTTTCGATCACATGGTTAACACAACTTTGTCAGTTTAATATCCGCTCTGGCCATAAAACTGTTATAGCCATTTGTACGATAGCGTACCGACAAGGCTTGTTTTTGCTCTTATATTGTTCCTTGAGACCCAAAAAAATTTCGCAAACCCTATAGGAAATCGATATGAGTAACTTAAGTCCATTTGTAAGCCGAGGTCTGTTTAACGAACTGTTGAGCGATGTTGGCCCCGGCTATTTCATCAAGCCCCTACACGGCGACGCATTGCCGGCACTGATTAAGGTTGATGTGAAGGAAAATCCCAACGAATTTATCGTTCATGCCGAGATCCCGGGCGCAGGTAAGGAAAACATTCATGTCGATGTTCGCGGTAATGCCGTCACTATCCTCGCTCAGATTAGTCAGGTCGATAGCGAAAGCAAGGAGGACAAAACTTTGCGTAGCGAACGTTATTATGGCGAAGTAACGCGTAGTTTTCAATTACCGGCTGATATTGATGAAGCGGCCAGCAAGGCCCGTTACGAAAACGGCGTACTAACGCTGACTTTGGCAAAAAAACAGAAAAAAGGCGGTCAGCGTTTAACTGTCGAGTAGCTCAAGAAAATGAGCCAATAATACGGATAAGAACTCGGCAAACAATTTGCCGAAAATAGGCTTTTTTAGGTTCGGCAGGCTGGCAGACTCTTTTGGTCGTAAGCATTTTTAAAAAAATACGGAAAGTGATGACAATGGACCAGATTTCCGAAAGCGACCCGGCCGGCTTGAACACTTCGCGTATAGAAACATTTAGCGACGGTGTTTTTGCTATTGTCATCACTTTGCTGGTCATTGACTTGAAAGTGCCGCAAATCGCCGACGGCATTTCAGCAAAATACGCCGAATATGTAAAAAGTTTTGACTTGAAAAACGTTATTCGGTTTGATCATCCGCTAATGGTCAAATAAAGCCTTCATCAATTTGCCGGATAAGCCAGCCCGGTTTGCCGGTAATCGCCTAAAGTTATGATTTAATCCTTGCCTGCAAGCACTGCGGTTTTCAATTTTAATTCTTTGTTTATCCGATTTAAGCGTATGACCATTTCGCCTTTCATTCGCTCGCGGCCCAGCTCATGTCTAAGGGTGCTGCCTATCCCGGCTACCTGATCGCTGGAAAGGCAGGTGTAATAAAAAAACAGGGTGCCGTCTTTATAAGGCAGACCGCCTGAAACAACATGGCTGGAATTGAAGGAGTGACCGACATAAAACTGCCGGGAAAGAACAATGCCGCCCAGTTTGTTGGTCAGCGTCACGCGGTGGGTAAGAATGGCCGTAGGCCGGTCTTCGGTTTCATGAATTAACCAAAGAAAGTGTTCGCTGGCATGGGCGGGTAAAGCGGCCGGATAATTAAGCCAGGCTTGTTGCAGTTTGGGAAAGTATTTGTCCCATGCTTTACTGTTTGCGGCATCGATACGTAGTTCTTCTGCCGGATCGGCAGTGCCGTTTTCGCGGATATAAGGGCTAATCCCGGCTAGACCGTTTTTTCGGTAAGCTTGAAAGCGTTGTAATAAAAATTCCCGGTATTTTTGGTTGGCGACTGTTAACAAAGTTTTAATATCCGCATCCTGTAGACCGGTTTGCAGGTTTTTCAGATTGTCGAGTTCCAGTTTCGAGAGATTAAATTCTTCGCCCGGTTCAGCCTCCAGAAACGCCTTGGCTTCGTCGATCTGCTGTACGGTAAAAGCGAATTTCTTTAAGCTATTCACATCGGCATTAGTGGCCAGCGGTCCGGAAGCAAGCATATCGGGTTCGACAGCCATCAGATTGGTAGACTTTATATAGTCAACGACTTTCGGCAAGGCTACCGGCAATAGAATGGCCAGGCCGATAGCCAATTCTTTCCGGCTGGTTTCGCTAACCTCAAATGAGACGATTTCGCCGCGTTCCAACTGCACGCTTTGCGAGGCGCTGATTCCGAAGTTTTCCACAACTTGCTGTTGGGTAGGGGCATCTTGAGCGTAGACCTCAAGACCCGGAATTAACAGGGGGATCAGCAGCATGAATGGGGTTAAAAATTTGTTAAAAAACATCATTTATCTCTTTGGCGTGTCGAGTGAAGTGCGATCCGTTTTCGTGGATTTTGTAGCTGAGGCGTGATGTAGGCTAGGATATTAACCTTTTCAAACTTGTCTTCAAGCTGATGTGGTTTGCTGTCAAGTCATTATGTGTGCGTAAGTTTGTTTTTCTGCTTGATAGCAGGCACAAGCAGCGGTTTCCAAACCAGGACGGTTGAGTATCGTTATATTACCCCGGCGGTAGGTGATCAGCTTTTGCCGTTGCAACGAACTTGCTGCTTTGGTAATGCCTACGCGCCGAACTCCGAGCATGTTGGCCAGGACCAGGTGGGTAATGTGGAAGGTGTCGGCGTGGGCCCGATCCTGAGTCATCAACAGCCAACGGGCAAGGCGCGCTTCCACCACATGGATGCGGCAACAGGTAGCGGTTTGCGCTAGTTGTCTCATCAATACATACAGGTAGCGTTTTAGCAACCGTTGCAAGGCCGCGCTTTGTTCAAGTTCTTGCCGAAATGCCTTTGCCGTAATGCGCAAAGCTGTGCCGGCTCCCTGAACTAAAGCCTCAAACGGTGCGATATCAACTTCCAGCATCAGAGTAATTCCCAACACTCCTTCATTTCCAATTAAACCGACTTCCAGGCCCGAGCCGCCATCAAGGGGGGTGACCAAGGAAATGAAACTTCCGGTCGGGAAATAAACATAGGGTATTCGGTCACCCCTGGCGTACAGAATCTCGGCAATATTGAGCTGGATAGGTTCGCATTGGGCGATCAATCGTTCACGATCCTTACAGGGGAGAGAGCTTAGCAGATAATTAGCGGCGAAGACAGATGGCACAGGCGGCAAGTTGTGTACTCCGGTAATGTTTAGCGATAGCGGGTGGGGCAAATATCTGAACCTTCACCACTACCCATCTTAGCTCTATAAATTTATAAACTACTCCGAAAGCATTTAACCGTCTGTATGGTAACGCACGTAAATTTACCGGCCGCCGGGTTTTTTATGCGTCATAGCTTACAGACTGGCTTTAGGAAGCGTCTATGTTCGATAACGTACAGAAAATGTCTGATGTTGTGGTTATGCTTTATATCAATTTCTGAGACGAAGCGTGGCTATTTACCGTAGAACCTCATATGTGTTCCTAACGTAAACCTGGCCGTCTGGTCACCCGCCTCATTCGTCGCAGCAACCCGATATGGGGCTTTTTTTAAGTTCTCCCCGCTGCCGGCAGGCACTTTTTACAAGCTTTTCCAGTGTCCCTGACGAAAGCTGAAACCATAAAGTCAAATTAGAGAAAATCAAATCATGCTAACAGAGACTTCTTCATTGTCAGGACAGGGTTCCGCTACTACCTGCTCGCCAAACTCCCGGAGTCCCTTAGATGCAGCGATTGCCTTGGCCGGAGCGCAACTCATCGGTCTGCAAAACCCGCAAGGTTATTGGGTGTTTGAGCTGGAAGCGGATTGCACAATCTCTGCCGAGTATATCCTGATGATGCATTTCATGGACGAAATCAATGAAACGCTACAGGCAAAAATCGCCCATTATCTGCGCAAACATCAAAGCCCGGACGGCAGTTATTCCCTTTACGCAGGCGGCGGCGGAGATCTTAGTTGTACCGTTAAGGCCTATTACGCCTTAAAAATGGCTGGAGACGCTATTGACGCAGTGCATATTGTCAAGGCGCGGCAGTGGATTTTGGCAAATGGCGGCGCGGCGAAAGCCAATGTGTTTACCCGGATTATGCTTGCCATGTTCGAGCAACTGCCCTGGAAGGCGGTGCCCTTTATGCCGGTGGAAATCATGCTGCTGCCCAGGTGGTTCCCGTTTCACCTCGACAAAGTCTCTTACTGGTCGCGGACCGTGATGGTGCCGTTGCTGATACTTAGTACCTATCGGGTAAAAGCCCGCAATCCAGGTAAAATCGGCGTCCCTGAACTGTTTGTTACGCCGCCTGATCTGGAAAAAAATTATTTTTCACACGTCAAAACCCCGTTGGGAAAGGCTATTTTACTGCTTGATCGGGCAGGATGGCTGCTGGAGCCTTTTATTCCGGGAGCCGTTCGCCGCAAGGCTACCGCCAAGGCGCACGACTGGTTCATGGCAAGGCTGAATGGCGGCGATGGTCTCGGTGCGATTTTTACCGCGATGGTCAATGCTTATGAAGCCATGGATTATCTGGGTATTCCGGCGGATAACGAACATCGGCTTATCGCCAGAGCAGCCATCGATCGTTTGTTGATCGTCAAAAATGATACAGCTTACTGCCAGCCGTGTGTTTCACCGGTTTGGGATACCGGTCTGGTGGCGTTGACCCTGCAAGAAATCGATCACCGTAAAGCCGACCCATCTATCCAAAAGGCGCTTGATTCGGCTTTGCACTGGTTGGCTGGCAAGCAATTACATGACGAACCCGGCGACTGGCGTATCCAGCGCCCTAAGCTAGCCGGTGGCGGCTGGGCTTTTCAATTCGGCAACAGTTATTATCCTGATCTGGACGATACCGCGGTGGTTGCGCAAGCCTTGCTGCAGGACTGCAATCCGGCGTTTGCCGGGAATCTTGAGCGCGCCGGAGCCTGGATCGCCGGCATGCAATCCAAAAATGGCGGATACGGCGCTTTTGACGCCGATAACACGCATTACTATCTCAACCAGATTCCTTTCGCCGACCATGGCGCGCTGCTCGATCCGCCCACTGCTGACGTCAGTGGCCGCTGCATTATGTTCTTGGGCAACCGTCTAAGCCGGCATCCGGAATATCGGCCTATCATTGATCGTTGCATTGCTTATTTGCGCAAACAGCAGGAAACGAATGGTTCCTGGTACGGCCGTTGGGGCACTAATTACATCTATGGTACTTGGTCGGTACTGACAGGCTTTGAAAGTTCAGGCATGGCTATCGATGATCCCGGTATCCGCAAAGCTGTTGTCTGGTTGAAGTCCAAACAACTGCTTGACGGCGGCTGGGGCGAGAGTAATGACAGCTATCACGATGCCGATAGTCACGGCGAATCTGAAACCAGCACGGCGTTTCATACCTCTCTGGCGCTGCTGGCATTGCTTTCGGTAGGCGAAGCCGGGAGTGCTGAAGTTGATAACGGGGTGAATTATTTGCTGAAAAACCAGCAGGCCGACGGATTCTGGAAAAACGAATACTTTAATGCCCCCGGCTTCCCGAAGTTTTTTTATCTGAAATATCACGGCTACCACAAGTTTTTCCCGCTTTGGGCGCTAGGTCGTTACCGCAACGAACGCCTCACCACCGCAATATTGCCTGAATGTACGTTAGCGCACTGTGTTCATTCGCCGAAAGGTGTCTAATCATCATTAAAATAAATTCCGGCAATTGCGCGAACTAAAGCAACGATTGTATTCGATGTTTAACTCAATGGATAAAAAAATACCATGAAAACAAATTACCGGCTCGCCGTCAGTGACGGCAAACTCACCCAACGCCAGTAATGGGCCTTGTTCCGAGAAGCACTCAAGCCTAACAACGAGCGTCTGATTTGTCCTGTTTGAAAGTTAAACGGGTAAATCATAGTTCCAGGCGCCATAAACCACAAAATTTTGTCAATCAATAACAAAGAGAGAATCCTATGAAAACCAAAGAAGAATACATCGAAAAACTGGCTGCTGAACTGAAAGAGTGGAGTGCTGAAATTGACGTCTTAAATTCCAAAGCCGAAACGGCGGCGGAAGATGTGAAGGCCAAATATCACGAGGAGATCGAGGCTTTAAGAGTCAAAGAACGCGCCGCTGCCGAGAAAATCAAAGAATTGCAGGCCGCCAGCGGTGATGCATGGGGGTCGGTTAAAGAGACTGCGGAACACGTCTGGCATGATCTTAGAACCGGTCTCGCCAGCGTAGTTTCTAAATTTAAGTAAGAATATCGCCGAAAATAACATCCCTGAATTCGGCGCGTCATTTACCTCCCTCTCTCCGGGAGAGGGTTGGGGTGAGGGGATTAAAACCGGTAAGTTATTTATTACGATATCCTTAGTCAAAGAATCGGGTCTGGCTTAAGCAGAAGATCAGGCCCCGACTGCAGCGGCGTTACCGCTAGGCTAATGCCGGTTTTTTGTGTTCGGTAACGTACAGACCGCATGCTTGCAAATAGTTAAGCTGTATTTTTGAATACTTGAGGAGAATGCAGATGAATCTCATGAATCTGGCGATTGAGCCTGTATTGTCTGTGGTGGTCGGCATTTTGATTTTACTGGTTCCAAGGTTTTTAAATTATTTCGTGGCAGTGTATCTGATTGTCGTCGGTATCTTGGGGCTAATGCACCGTGGCATTACCTAAGGCAATATTCTGAGGGCTATGCCGTTTTGTAACGGCTTCCGGCTTAAGGTTTTTTTCATGGAAAACTTCCATGTCATTAGGCGCCATTTTACTGGAAATCATCATACTCATGTTGTTAGGCGTTATTCCAGTCTGGCCTCATAGCTGTCCTAGGGTTATGGACCCAGCAGCGGGCTTAGGCTGGTACTGATCATATTACCGGTTCTGGTATTACTGGGCAGAATTTAGTCGTAAATCAATATTATAGGGTAAGATCCTACAATGCTATAGAAGATGCGGATCGATTTTTTGGTGGTGAGATGTTAAAAATCTAAGACAGCTAGCTGCTTATTGAATGTTTATTTGGACTCGGAGATGCCACCATGGCTAAGCAGAATCAGCGTAGGAAGAGAGTTAGGATTGATCATCCAGGCGGTGAAGCGTTACCGATTCGGTTTGAATTGTTCAGCACTGAACGACTGGTCCAGCATGCCATTAGTTTAGCGAAAGCACAACAGGTCAGCCAGCTTAAAACCGCACAACGCCTGATTCCAAGGGTACGCGAGAACGCCCGGGTCTTATTTGAAGCGTATAAGTCCGTCGCCAAGACGGTCCGCGAACAGCATGCCATTACCCCGGCCGCTGAATGGCTGCTGGACAATTTTCATATCATCGAAGAACAGGTCAGCAATATTCACGTTGACTTACCCGAAAGCTATTATCGGGAATTGCCCAAGTTGTCCGAAGGCTTCCTCGCTGGTTTCCCGCGGGTCTATGGCATTGTCTGGGCCTTGGTGGCGCATACCGATAGCCGCTTTACGCCGGAATTGCTGACCCTATTCGTCAAAGCGTATCAACAAACCACGCCGCTTACCCTCGGCGAACTATGGGCGATACCGATTACGCTCCGGGTGTTGCTGGTCGAAAATCTTCGCCGCCTGGCTGTCAGCATTATGCGTTCGCAATCGGGCCGGCAGTTGGCTGATGAATTTGTGGATGAGGTGGAACAAATCGTTGCCGGAAGCGATAGGCCGGACCCGCCTATTCCTTCGGCGGTATTACCGTCCGCGCCGCTACGTCAGGCCTACGCCGTGCAAATTCTGCTGAGGTCGCATGACCCGCACCCGTCTGTCGTATTGTCGCTGGATTTCCTGAATGACTGGTTGCACGAGCAGGGCCTCAGTCTGGAAGAGCTGGTGCATCGTGAACATGCGGAGCAAATTGCCGATAACCAGACTGTTCGTAATATTATTACCAGCATGCGAGCCATCTCAGCCTTCGATTGGCCGCAATTCGTCGAAGAAGTCAGTCATGTGGAGGCCAGCCTGCGCGTTCATGCCGGTTATGCGGCCATGGATTTTCTAACCCGCGATCGTTACCGGCACGCCATCGAAGAACTGGCCCGGCGCTCGCCGCAGTCGGAGCAGGACATCGCCCTGCAGGTCATGCAAAAAATCCAGCGTGCCGGAGAACAAGCCGATAACAATGATAGGCTATTGGAACCGGGCTACTATCTGATCGGTGCGGGGCGCTACGCTTTCGAAAGGGAAGTGGGATACCGGCCCTCTATAAAACAAACGCTGCTGCGCGCCTATATTGCACACGCCGGACTGTTATATCTCGGCAGCCTTGCCGGATTGACGCTGCTATTGTTTGCCTTGCCTTTGACGGCAAGTATCGCAGCACAGTTGAACGGCATGCTGATTTTCCTGCTGGGTTTGTTCATGCTGTTTCCGGTATCGGATATTGCCATCGGTTTCTTTAACCAATTGATCATTGCCGGATTGCCGCCGCGCCATTTGCCGCGTCTTGAATTGAAAGCCGGGGTGCCGGAGGAAATGAGCACCTTTGTCGTGGTGCCGACCATGCTCGTTAGAGAGGCCGAAGTGCTGGATCAGGTTAAACAGATGGAAATCCGCTATCTGTCCAATCCGGACGGCGCGGTGCGTTTCGCGCTGTTGTCGGATTGGCTGGATGCCGAACAGGAAACACTGCCGAACGATGACAGCTTGTTGCAGGCAGCCGTTGCCGGCGTCGCGGCCCTGAATGCCAAATACGGCGGCGAACGGTTTTTTGTGTTTCACCGCAAGCGGCTATGGAACCCGAGTGAAGCCAAGTGGATGGGCTGGGAACGCAAACGCGGCAAACTCCACGAATTCAACCGTCTATTGCGCGGCGCAACCGATACTTCGTTTTTGCCTGTCAATGGCCTGCCGGCCGCAGCGCCGCCGGGCGTCTGTTATGTGATTACGCTCGATGCCGATACCAAGCTGCCGATGGGCGTGGTGTCGCAATTAGTCGGCGTGGCTATGCATCCTCTGAACCGGCCGGTCTTCGATCCCCGTACTCAATGTATCGTGGACGGTTACGGCATACTCCAGCCCAGGGTGACGCCGACCTTGCCGCTCCGCCGGGAACACTCGATGTTTCACCGGCTGTTTGCCGGCGCTTCCGGCACCGACGCCTACGCAAGTTCGGTTTCGGAACTTTATCAGGATTTATTCGCGCAGGGCACCTACAGCGGAAAGGGCTTATATCATGTCGATAGTTTCGAAGCCGCGCTGGCCGGACGGGTGCCGGACAACACCCAACTGAGCCATGATTTGTTCGAGAGCATTTACGTGCGCTGCGCTTTAGTGAGCGATATCGAGTTTTTCGAGGAATTTCCCTCTCATACCGAAGTGGCGGCCTTGCGCGAACATCGCTGGGCCAGGGGCGACTGGCAATTATTACCCTGGATATTCGGCGAAAGCGGCAGCAACATGCCTATTATTAGCCGCTGGAAAATGCTCGACAATTTACGCCGCTCTCTGTCGGCGCCGGCTGCCTTTTCGGCGCTGGTTTTAACCTGGGCAATCCCGCAGGCGCCGCAGGCGGTACTGATCGGCCTGGTGCTCACCTCCTTAGCCGTTCCCGTCATCATGGCGTGCGGTAAAGGCTTTAGTTTGCCGCGTCGCAGCGTTTCGTTGCGCACCCATCTGCGCAGCACAGCGGAAAATTTGCTTTGGGCGATCAGTAATAGTCTGATAGCCCTGACTTTTTTGGTGCAGCATGCCTGGTTAATGACGGACGCCATTGTCCGCACCCTGATCAGGCTCCTGATTACCCGGCGGCGCTTATTGAAATGGGTTACCGCCCTACAGGCCAAGAGCTTATCGGATCATGCCTTGATAAATCTGATCGGGCCATTAAGCCGTTCGTCCATCGTGGTATTTGGCGCAACCGGCTTGGTGTTGATTTTCAATCCGGCCGCGCTTATCGACGCTACGCCGTTTCTGCTGTTGTGGTTGCTGGCGCCGATAGTCGCGCGTAGTTTGAGTTTGCCCCCCGGATTAGATAAAGCGGAATCCCTGCAAGCCGGGGACGGACAAAAGCTACAGTTGATCGGCAGGCGCATCTGGCGGTTTTTTACCACCTTCGTCACCGCAGAGGAACACTATCTGCCGCCGGATAATTTTCAGGAAGACCCGCAAGCCGTTATCGCCCATCGCAGTTCGCCGACAAATTTCGGACTCTATCTATTAGCGGTTGTCGCTGCGCGCGATTTCGGCTGGATCGGTTTGCTGGATAGCGTAGACCGGCTGGAAGCGACCTTAAACACTTTAAGCCGCTTGCCACGTTTAAAGGGGCATTTTTACAATTGGTACGATACCAGCGATTTGCATATCCTGGAACCCGCCTATGTTTCGACTGTGGATAGCGGCAATCTGGCCGGGCATTTGTTGACCTTGGCAGAAAGCTGCCGGGAAATCCTGCGCCGTCCCTTGTTACTCACCCAGGCTTTGCCGGGACTGATTGACGCCCATACCATGCTCAGCACCGAACTGGCGAAAATCAGCGACGATAGGC
Source organism: uncultured Pseudomonadota bacterium (assembly GCA_963765965.1). Lineage (GTDB taxonomy): Bacteria > Pseudomonadota > Gammaproteobacteria > Methylococcales > Methylomonadaceae > Methylomonas. The sequence goes on along the minus strand of CAVXZR010000018.1, from coordinate 28,343 downwards.
GGACGCGTACCGTTACGCTGAAAGAATTGCGGCAAAAAGCTATCAAACTCGGCGAAATATTGCACGGCAATCCTATCGATGCGCAAGGCTGGAGCGATCTCTGGCAGAAATTGCCGCCATGCGCGGACACTCTGCTGGATCTGGTTAGCGCCTACGCCGCCGAACGCGGCGATGTTGCAAACAGCGAGGTGCTGGCCTGGACCGGCATGCTCTGCGATGACATCCGTTCTCATGCGCGCGATGTAGAAAATCTCCTGCCCTGGATTAACCTTACTCAACAGTTTGACAATATCGTGCCGGCGCCGGCGTCCGGCCAGCCTGCTGCGCTGTGGTGGAAAGGCCCGCTGCCGTCTATTCCGCTAAGCGAGTTATCCGGCTTCTATGCGCAGGCCTTGGCTGCGTTTCAGGCGGCCGGCCAACAACCTTTGCCGGTTGCCGACCTGAAAGCGCTGGTGAAGTTGCGCCGCGCCGGAGAGCAAGCCGCAGGGTTGACCAGGCGGCTGGAGGATATGGCCGCACAGTTGGACAGTTTGTTTCATGCTATGGATTTCCGTTTTCTCTATGACGCCGAACGCCATATGTTCTCCATCGGTTATCGCGTCATGGAAGGCTCGATCGATCCCAGTTATTATGATCTGTTGGCGTCGGAGGCGCGACTGGCCAGTTTGATCGCTATCGCCAAACGCGATGTGCCCGGCAATCACTGGTTTCATCTCGGCAGGCGCGTGACCCGCGCCGCGCATGGCACGGTATTGCTGTCATGGTCCGGGTCGATGTTCGAATACCTGATGCCTTCGCTGGTGACCTTTACACCGCGTTACAGTCTGCTGGATCAGACCTGCAGACTGGTGATCAAGCGCCAAATAGAATACGGCAAAGAGTGCGGCATACCCTGGGGAGTTTCCGAGTCGGCTTTCAATGGCCGTGATATCGCCCTGACCTATCAGTATTCGGCTTTCGGCGTACCCGGTCTGGGCATGAAACGCGGACTCGGCGAAGAACGGGTCATTGCACCCTATGCCACCGCCTTGGCCGCCATGTATTTACCGCATGCCGCCGTGCAAAACTTCGAGCACCTGGAAAAACAGGGGGCCTTAGGCCGCTTTGGCTTTTATGAAGCTTTAGACTATACCCCGATCCGGCTGGTCGAAGGCCAGCGGGTGGCTATCGTGCGCTGTTATATGGCGCATCACCAGGGTATGTCGCTGGTGGCTTTAGCGAATGTCTTGCATGACGGCTCCGTGCGTCATCGCTTCCATAACGCGCCCTTGGTCCGGTCTGCTGATTTGTTACTACAGGAACGCGTGCCGCAAGGCGCGGACACCAGCAGCTTACCGTTATCCCAAGCCATGGCCGAAATCAAGGAAACCGTGCAGCCGCCGGTTCGGCGAGTGCCTTCGCCGATGTCTTCGACGCCCTCGATACAATTACTGTCCAATGGCCATTATGCAGTAATGATTACCAGCGCCGGTTCAGGTTACAGCTTATGGCGGAATTTGGCGGTTACGCGTTGGCGCGAAGATGTCACGCGGGATGCCTGGGGCAGCTATCTTTATCTGCGTGATGTGGCCAGCTTTGAGGTATGGTCTGCGGGTTACCAGCCGACGACGGTTGTTCCGGACCGCTATGAAGTGGTGTTCCTGGAAGATCGCGCCCGTATTACCCGTAGCGATCACGGCATTCTCAGCACTTTGGAGATTGTGGTCTCGCCGGAGGACGATGCGGAAATCCGCCGCCTAAGTTTGACTAACAATGGCTTGCGGACTCGGGAAATAGAAATCACCTCCTACGCGGAAATCGTGTTGGCGGCTATGCCGTCGGACATCGCCCATCCGGCCTTTTCCAACTTGTTCGTGCAGACGGAATACCAGCCGCATACCCGAAGTTTGCTCGCGCATCGACGGCAAAGGACAGCGGAAGAGCCGGCGATTTGGGCGGCCCATATCTTGACGGGCAGTCAAGCGAACGAGGGTTTGCAATACGAAACCGACCGTGCCCGTTTTGTCGGGCGCGGACAAAGCTTGCGGGCGCCGATAGCCATTATGGATGGACGCCCCCTTAGCAACACTGTCGGAGCCGTTTTAGACCCGATATTCAGTTTGCGTACCAGAGTGCGGCTTGAAGTTGGGGCAACCGAACACCTGACCTTCACCACGCTGGCTGCTTCTACGCGCCGGGCTGTTGAAGAACTGGTTGACAAATACCATAACGCGGCGGCCTGGGAACGGGTATCGGCTCTGGCCTGGACGCATGCCCAGGTGCAAATGCAGCATCTACGCACCAAACCCGAGGAAGCGCAACTCTTTCAATATCTGGCCAACCGCTTGATCTATGCCGATTCCTCATTACGGCCACCCGGCAAGTTGATGCAGATGAATACCTTGAACGTTACCGGGCTGTGGCGCTATGGTATTTCAGGCGACCGGCCTATCATCCTGCTGCGCGTCAAGGAATTGGAAGACCGCCGTATCGTTGCGCAATTGCTGTGCGCCCACGAGTATTGGCGCATCAAGGGTCTTAGCGTCGATCTGGTGATCCTGAACGAAAAAGAAGTGTCCTATGTTGAGGATTTACAGACGCTATTGGAAAACATGGTACGGGAAAATCAAGCGCGTTTTACGCCACATGAACATGAAAATCAGGGTGTGATTTTCGTGCTGCGGGTCGATCAGCTTTCCGCTGAGGAGCGGCGCTTGCTGCAAACCGCCGCCCGCGCCGTGCTGGTCAGCAATCGCGGCACTTTGGCCGAACAGTTGTTGTTGAGGCATCCCCGCCCGGAAACCGCTTTTATTGCCGCTAGAAACCTGCCGTCCCCTGAATCCGATACACCGCCATTACTACCGATACCCACCTTGGAATTCTTCAACGGCTTAGGCGGTTTCGACGCAGACGGCGGTGAATATGTCATCGTATTGGATAAAGGCCAATGGACGCCAACGCCCTGGATCAACGTGATTGCCAACCCGGAATTCGGCTTTATGGTTTCGGAATCGGGCAGTACTTGCACATGGTCCGGGAATAGCCGCGAAAACCTGCTGACACCCTGGTCCAATGACCCGGTCAGCGATCCCTCCGGCGAGATTTTCTATATACGCGACGATGAAACCAAGCAATTATGGTGTCCAACCGCATTGCCGATTCGGGTGGAGAATGCCAGCTATCTGATACGCCATGGTCAGGGCTATAGCCGTTTTGAGCATGCTTCGCATGGCATTCATAGCGATTTGCTGCAATTTGTCAGCCCGGACGATCCGGTCAAGATTTCTTGCTTGACCTTAAAAAATATCTCCGGACGAACGCGTAAATTAACGGTAGCTGTCTATGCGGAATGGGTGCTGGGCGCTTCGCGGGCGGTGACTGCTCCCTATATCATCACCGATCCGGATGATGAAACCGGCGCATTGTTCGCCAATAACCCTTGGGACGCAGAGTTCGGCGAGCGCGTCGCCTTCGCCGATCTGGCCGGCCGGCAGAGCGGCTGGACCGGGAACCGGGCTGAATTCATCGGTCGTAACGGCAGTCTGGATGCACCTGCCGGCCTGCTCGGTTCCAAGCCGCTGAGAAACCGGGCCGGCGCCGGTCTGGACTCTTGCGCAGCCCTGGAGACAGTGATCGATCTGGCCGCCGACGCCGAGACCGAGATTATCTTTCTGTTGGGCCAAGGCAGCAACCGCGCCCATGCGGTGGAATTGGTCAAACGCTATCGCCGTGCTAAACCTGCCGAAATCTTTAGCCAAGTACAGCAATCCTGGCAGGCAGTGCTCGGCAAGGTGCAGGTTAAAACCCCGGATCGGGAACTGGACTTGCTTTTGAACCGCTGGTTGCTCTATCAAACCCTGAGTTGCCGGATGTGGGCTAGAGCCGGTTTTTATCAGGTGGGAGGCGCTTTCGGCTTTCGCGATCAATTGCAGGACAGCATGGCGCTCGCGGTCGCCAGACCCGATCTGACCCGCAAGCACCTACTGCTCGCAGCCGGACGGCAGTTTGCCGAGGGGGATGTGCAACATTGGTGGCATCCGCCCACCGGCCGTGGGGTGCGTACGCATTTCTCGGATGACCGTATCTGGCTGCCCTATGCCGTCGCCCACTATATTAAAGTCAGCGGCGATACCGATATTCTCGATAGCCTGTTGGCGTTTCTGGACGGTCCCGAACTGAAACCGGAACAGGACGATGCCTATTTTCAGCCTAATCAGTCTACCCGGCAAGCCACGCTTTTCGATCACTGCGCGCGAGCGCTGGACCTTAGTCTGAGCACCGGTCAGCACGGACTGCCGCTCATCGGCAGCGGCGACTGGAATGACGGCATGAATCGCGTAGGGCGAGAAGGCCGGGGCGAGAGCATCTGGCTGGCGTGGTTCCTGATCGCGACGTTGGGCGAATTCGCCACGCTGGCTGAAGCGCGCGGCGAAAGCCAAACCGCAGCCCGTTGGCGCGAGCATCTTGGCAAGTTGAAGCTGGCGGTGGAAGAGGAGGGCTGGGACGGCGCTTGGTACCGGCGGGCTTATTTTGATGACGGCGCGCCTTTAGGTTCTGCGGCGAACGCCGAATGCCGCATCGATTCGATTGCCCAAAGTTGGGCGGTAATATCCGGCGCAGCCGATAGCGAGCGAGCGCAGCGGGCCATGCACTCGGTACGGGAATATCTGGTTCGCTATGGCGACGATCTGGTTTTGCTATTTACCCCTCCCTTCGACAAAACCGAGCGCGACCCCGGCTATATCAAAGGATACCCGCCCGGCGTCCGCGAGAACGGCGGGCAATATACCCACGCGGCTATCTGGTCGGTCATCGCCTACGCCATGCTGGGCGAGGGCGATCAGGCGGCGGAACTGCTGCGCATGTTGAATCCGATCAAGCGCACCACGACCCGCACCGGTGTTTACGCCTATAAAGTGGAGCCCTATGTACTGGCGGCGGACATTTATGCCGAACCGCCGCATGTGCGGCGCGGCGGCTGGACCTGGTACACAGGCGCGGCCGGCTGGTTTTACCGGGCCGGACTGGAATCGGTCTTGGGCTTGCAAATCCGCGCAGACAAATTGGTTTTAAATCCTTGCATACCCAAAGCCTGGACTGACTACAGCATAAGCTATCACTATAAAACCAGCCGCTATGAAATCTCGGTGGAAAATCCTAACGGCGTGTCATGTGGGATAGCCAGTATGGAACTGGACGGCATAGAGCAAGCAGGGGGTAATAGCTTAGGCTTGCAGGACGACGGGCAGGTGCATCGGGTAAGGGTGGTTTTGGGGTGAGCAGGGTGATATTCTGCAAGCTGTGCATGTGTGTTGACTGCGAATAGGTCGGGCGAGCGCTATTTAGTCTCCTTTAGTATTCACGTCACGCTAGCCCTTGGGTCCCTAGGTTCACTTTAAGCCCCCCAAAAAATTATGCCGTTATTTTTTGCCATAAGTACTATCGTGATCAGGCGAAATCGTCAGCATACGGATAAAATCACCTTCCCGGTATGCTGTAGCGCGTCTCGATTGGGTGATGCGTAACGAATAAATGGCGGCTATTCCCGGCGGCAGTCTGACACTGGCAATTTTTTCCCATTTCAGGCCTTTATCCTGATAAACCTGTTGCCAAGTCATGCGCCGCAATTTATCAAGTGTTTCCAATGCACTGTGCCGCTCAGGCTTTGGAAGATTCAATAAATTTTCCTGAAACACCGGATTATTAAGATCCAGCCTGACCGGTGCATGCTTTTCAATTTCAGCCATTTAGCTTATCCAATTCAGCATCCACAAGGGTGTCGTCAGACGGATTAGTTTGCGCCCAGTTTAAAGCGTTTTCCAGATCGGTTGCCGCCTGTGGAAAATGCAGCCAGCGCTCATTATCAGGAATGACAGTTGCGGTTCTCACCAGCCAGACCCCGGGTTCCTGCTCTTCCACCAGCACTTGCCGGCCGGCGAATTGCTTGCCCAAGGATATTTGTCCATTGACACCTATTACCTTAACGCTACATTGAAAATTCCCGATAGTCATGGTTGTTTCTCCTAGTAATGTTTTACTAAGGCACTATAGCACGAATGGCATGGTGTTTCATGTTGCGGCAATTTTGCCTCGGGTCTTTTTCGGTTTAACCTCGGGTTCCTGGTAAAGTGCTTCCAGGCCATGCGCAATAGTCAAGGACTTGTCGGTCTTGCATTTTTCCCGCACCCGCTTATGCCAATAGTTCATGGCAAGATGCGCCCAGTCGTAATCGCCTTTTTCCAATTTAGCCCAGGCGTCTTTCAATACTTTTTGCCAAGGTTTGTGGCGAAAAAGGGGCCATAAGGGGGTTGTGGTGATTTGTACGCCGTCGTCATGAGTGGGCTGATAGTCTTTAGCGATATTTAACAGGATTTCTCGCAGTTCGATTATCTCCAATTCCAAGCTTTGCAGCGTTTCGTATTGCTTTTCTTCTTCACGGCTGCGGTTTGTACCTTCGTTTGCCAAGGTCGCTACTTCGTCGCAAATTTGCTTAAGCTTGGGATCAACAAAATCGTTAACAGCACTACAAACTGTCTGATTATTTAAGCTGCCAATCTGATTACCAGATACATAGTAGGCCGGGCGTTGATCGAAGTTTTTCATCCGCTGTTAGCAGCGGAGCATGATGGGCAATAGCCGTAGCAGCAATTAACCTATCACCAGGATCGCCCTGTGTAATGATGCCGCTTTCGGCCAAGGTTGCGATAGCAGGTGTTAACTGGAGAATATTTAAGCCAAGCGATTCAGCAATGTCATCCATATACGAGGTTGGCGTATATTGTGCAGGCAGCACTAAACGATTTTTACGAAACAGCATGGCTATTTCCCAAAAGCTAATGGCGGCACAGGCGAGATTGCCTTCTGCTCGTCCGCTATCCAAAGCTTGTTTTGCGGATACAGTTAACCGGTCACGCCGATCAGCCCAAAACAGCAAAACGTTGGTATCACAAATTGTCAGCATCGCCCGTCCATTCTTCGTATAAAGGCGCAAGAATGTCACCGGTGATCACCGTGCCACGTAGCGCTTCCAGACGTTTTAGCGCTGCTTCGCGTTTGCCTTCCGGGTGATCAGGAACGATGCGAGCAATGGTTTTTCCGTGCAACGTAATTGCAATTTCTTGACCTTGTTGCACTTGTTTAAGGTAATCGGGCAAATGCTGGCGCAGTTGCGTGACATTAACCGAATTCATAGCTACTCCAAAGTTGTACAGATTTAATGTACATTATTGCATATTCGGGCTCAATCAACACTGCTGTTCCATCAGCGTTTTGAGCAGTCGAATAAGCGGTCAAGTAACCATGCTGAATGCACTCACTATTCAGTTAATTTCAGAAGATTCAAAATAATCCACAACTGCCGGTAGTCCGCCGACTATGTTTTGACGGATGCTTGCTTGCCACCTTGCCACCGGGGTTTTCTGGCAGTAGTCAGTTCGAAGTAGTTTAAAGTTCTCTGGAGGTGGGTTACGGCTATCGCCTAACCCACATTGGTTTGATTTCCGGCTGATTTAGTCCCCAAAACAACATTGGCGGACTGCCAGGATTTTAAGATGCCTCATCAGGTCCATAGGGCGTATTAACGATAGCGTAATACGCCGAATGATCGAAGCCCAACATGCGGCGCAATACGGCTATCGCCTATTGCGCCCTATAAGGTATGCAACCTATGGGGTTCACGCTTATGGCTTTGGGCTGCATTCCCACGCCGGAGCGTGGGAATGATGGCGACAGGGATGGGACTAAAATGTTAGTAAATTAGGAAGGGCTTAAAGCCGGGAATGCTTAAAAAACTGCGCTGATCCGGGTTAAATACCCGGACATGCCGGATTAGCCCCGAATTTTTTGGTGATTGAGACAAATCTTTTCATAAGTTTTTGCACAATCGGTTATGCGTCATCGATTCACTCCCCGATACATTGATTTCAGTTTTTCAATACGAGAACTTACCGGAAAATTAATATTATTATCTGCCGTGGCCGCCATAGCCTCCGCGATAACCTCCGCCGTGACCATACCCTCCACCCCCGCCACCGAAAGGGACAAATAGGCATGACGTTAATAACACCAACACCAAAAACAACAAGAGAATTAATTTTTTCATTTTTCCTTCTTCAGCCATAGCCTGGGTGCCAATTGATGGGTTGTGACCATAAGAACGGTTTATAGCCAATCTCCTATGCATCCTTTTTCCAATATGCTGCCGGTGAAATACCTATTTCGAACCGGCCAATCATGTTTTCGATAACTTAATGAATATTATGTATAAATATTCTTTTGTAGAGTGGATGGCCTCGTATGAATTAATAGCCGCTTAATGAACAACGGGCCGCCAATCAGCTGCACGTTGCTTTGCATCCGCAATTTGGCCGCTTGTTAATTCATCGTCGAGTTCATGCAGTATTTCATGCGCTTGGTCTTCGCCGTGAGACGCCGCCAAAGTTAGCCATGTATAAGCAGTCTGATCATTCTTCGGAACGCCTTCTCCCTCAACATAACAGATGCCGAGATGGTACAGAGCGCCCGGCTCGCCTTGATCCGCCGCAAGCTTAAACCACCTGGCGGCTTCGACAGGATTTTTGGCAACGCCCTCGCCTCGAATATACATCAAGCCGAGATCGAGTTGAGCGGTTGCATGGCCGCTTTCCGCAGCCTTCTGAAACCATTCAAAGGCTTGTTTGTAATCCTGGGGTAAGCCGTCGCCATTGATATACATTAAGCCAACGTTGAATTGCGCCGGTATATCGCCTTGTTTGGCCGATTTTAAAAACCATTCCGCCGCCAGTTTAAAATCGAGCGGCAACCCTTCGCCGTTTGCGTACATGACGCCTAAATGATACTGGGCTAGCGGGTTGCCTTGTTTGGCGGCTAAACGATACCATTTTTCTGCTTCAACGAAATTGCTCGGTACGTCAGTGCCTAAAGCATATTTTGTACCTAGTTCCGTTTGCGCGGCGGCATCGCCGAGCTCCGCCCCTTTAGTTAAATCAGCCACTGTATCCGCCCATGCGGCTGACGAGTAAGCTATCCAGACACTCAACACCAAAACTACCCATTTCGATTGCATTTTGTTCACCTGAGAAACGATTTGAAAAATTGACTTAAGATACTGCTTACTCGTCTGCCTATGGTGCATGTACATCATTTTCAACAGCGGACGGCCGGAAAGATCGCTACGAAATAATTTATAAGATTTGGGTAGCTCCCTCTGGGATCAGTGCCGGCGCCTAGTTAGGTCCAATCGCAAAATTCAAAAATTTGTTAGTTTTATGATAGCTGCAAAAAATAATGTTTTCTGTACGCTAGAACACATAAGACTACTGCTTGTTTGGTATTGTTTTAGTTTCTAGGCACTTACAGGCATTTTGAATAAATTTGGTATCTATTCGGCAACTTCCGAAGCGCTTATAGGATGCGCTTCGCTATCGCTCAGCACATCCTATAACTGTCTCATCCCCCATCTAACCCAACAGTTGGATAATTTAAATAGATTCAATCGGCGATAAACACTATTATAATAATTTCTAATCAAAAGTTGATCCACTAGGCAATATCCAAATATACCAAGCCCCATTTCATAACCGGGTGAATCCATGCTGGACAAATTCATGAACGGACCCTGGAAAAATCAAATTCTACATCCCAAGGTATCCGATAGTTATCTGCATGCAAAGTTGGAAGAAGCTCGCCAAAGTCTGCCGGTACCGGTGGTTTGGTTGCTGGGCAAAACCCAAAGCGGTAAAACTTCCATCATTCAAGCATTGACCGGTTCTACGCGCGCGAAAGTGGGCGAAGGCTTTCAGTCTTGTACACAGCGATCCGATGTCTTTGATTTTCCAAGTACCGATACCGCTTTTGTGCGCTTTCTGGATACAAAAGGCTTGGGCGAAGTTGAGTACGATCCTCAGGAAGACATTAACTGGTGCCGGAAGCAGGCGCATTTGTTGATGGTCGTCATCAAGGGGATGGATCATGAACTCGACGCTGTTCACCACGCCATTCAAGAAATTCGCAAGGCGCATCCCGAATGGCCAATTTTGATAGTACAAACTTGTTTGCACGAAGGCTATCCCGGTAAAACGATGGATCATCTGCAACCCTACCCCTTTTCAGGCAACAGTTTCGACACTCATTTGCCGCCGGATCTGGTGCGCTCTCTACAAATTCAGCGCACACGATTCAAAGTATTCAATGCCCAGTTTGCCGCCGTGGATTTTACGCAAGAGGGCGATGGCTATAAGCCGCTACACTACGGGCTTGATGCTCTCTGGACGAAAATCGAGTCGATGTTGCCACTGGGATTGCGGCTAATGTTGATGGGCAGCCAAGAGCAAACGGCTTATCTTAACGACGTCTACGCCGAGCATGCCTATCCGCATGTCATAGGCTACGCCATTTCCTCAGGCCTTTTGGCAATGACGCCGGTACCGGCCATAGGCGTGCCTTTGGTCATAGCAGCACAGGGTAAGTTGTTTCACAGCATTGCCTCGATATACGGATTATCGCTGACTTCGCGCAGCGTCTATGAAGTGGCAAGCGCTGTCGGTATCGGCGGCATAAGTATTGGGATTGGCGTTCGCGAGTTAGCCAAGCTGATTCCTGGTTGGGGTTCGGTTATCTCAGGCCTTTCTACGGCGGCAATTACCTATGCCTTAGGGATGACCTTATGTTTCTACTATGCCAAAACTCGACGAGGCGACAGCTTTACATCCGAGATGCTGAAAGCCGTGTACGAAGCACAATTGCGGCGCGGCCGTGAATTACTGAAAGAACGTTTTAAATAGGAGACTATGCATGCTGAAACGGGCGATGTGGCCGTGGTTAGTGATTCTTGTGCTTGGGAGCTTACCGTTTTTGGCTTTAATGGCGGTAGGCGGTTGGTGGTTGTGGCAACAACAACTGCTATTGCTCTGGCTGAGCGTATCAGCCTCTTGTAGCGGTATCGCATGGATTATAGCCAGAGTGCTGAGGCGACATGAGAAACAGCCTTTTTTCGCGAATCAGGGCAGGCTAGAACCATTCTGTTCACAAGTCGATAAGACAGCCTGGAGCGATGTGCAAGCTCTAGCGGCACAGACCAAGGAGGATAAGTCCCTAAGATACGCCCAATCAGACGCCTGGGTAGAGATAGGGCGGCGCGTACTCGGCGTGGTGGCAAAGCATTACCGCCCCACTGCTAAAAATCCGGAATTGGACATACCCGTTACAGAACTGCTGCGTATCGTCGAGCATGTTAGCCATGATATGCACAAACAGTTGTCCGTAAATCTACCGTTTAGCCATGTAATCACCTTGGCGGATGGCCTGAATTTCCAACGTTGGCTGGCACATTTCAACGATGCACAAACGGTATTTCGCTTGGGTCGAATGATCATAAATCCGCTAAGCGGTTTCTTAAATGAAGCCAAGAGCTATACCCAGGATACTGTCGTTGATTTGACTTTGCCGCATCTTCAGAGTTGGCTGCTGGATCTTTATATCCAAAAAGTCGGTGAATATGCCATTCTACTCTACAGCGGCCGCATGGCGGTAGAATCTGAAAAAGTCGAATCGCTGTCATTCCAATCCCAACAAGATCGCCGGCAGGCCTTTGAGCAACAAGAAAGTTTGGAGCGGGAGCCGTTGCGAATATTGGTGGCCGGGCAAACCAATGCAGGCAAATCGACCCTGATCAACACGCTGTTCGACAAGCCGCTTGCGGCAGCGGATGTGGCGTCATGCACAGCCGAACTAATGCCTTACAAACTGGAGCGCGAAGGACTGCTGTCCGGCTTAATTTTTGACACCCCGGGCTATGGGGAACAAAATAATTGGCTGGACGGCAATCAACAAGTTTTGGACAAGACCGATTTATTATTGCTGGTCTGTACTGCCAATAATGCCGCACGGCTGGCCGATAGGCGTTTTTTGAACGCGTTTCAACAACATTTTCTGGCCCAGCCTAATCGCAAGGTTCCGCCGATCATAACTATAGTAACCCATATCGATACATTGCGGCCTACGCGAGAATGGCGGCCACCCTATGACATCCGGACACCGGATTGCGCTAAATCCAGAAATATCCAGGCTGCCATGTCCGCTATACAGGAAGAGTTGGCATTACCAACCGACACTGCGATGGTGCCGGTCAGTTTGGGTGAGAATGAAGGTTTGGGTCCTTACAATGTCGATTCTTTAATATTGGCTATGGGGCAACAAATGGACGAGGCGCAACGTACACGCTTGTTACGTTGCTTGAATGAAGCCCAAGGCCGGGACAAGTGGCCGCAACTATGGCGACAGGTCGGAAACTCCGGCCGTTGGCTGTTAAGGAAAGTTGGGGATGCGATGACTTGATCGGAGCAATCCGCCTTTTCGGCTCCTTTTGAACCATGCCCTTTTTTAAACTACTTCGGTACTGTTTTAGTTTCTGTATAGTGACGGGCATGTTGAATTAATTCACCGCAATCGCTGTCTTTACCAAGCCCCAGTTCAATAAATGGGATGATAGCGGCCAATGGGCTAAGAAAGACGCTTAAAACGGCTGCACTTGTCCCGCGCAATGCCAGCTCTTTAGGATCAAGCCCAATAGAGGGGTGTTTCAAAGTACCGCTGACGGTAATAGGCGTGCGGGCGCTAAAAAGACTAAAATCTTTCGGATGCGCCTCAACCTGAGCATTCAAGGCTTCGTCTTTTAGATTGATGCGCATTTCCCCCGCTATATTGGAATCCGTGGTATCCAATACAAAAACGTCCGAATTCAATAAGCCGTTATCAACCTTGAAATCACCGATTGCGCAGCGGATAGTAGTCGTTTTGTCTTTCCCTAACAGTAAAGGAACAGCTTGGCCAAGGTTAAGGCCGGTCGCATCGATAATCAGTAAACTAATGGTGCCCCCGGACATCATCAAGATAATCCGGCCGTTGCTCGTAGCCAAAAAATTAGCCAGCGAACTGCCGGCACCTTTCAATTGCAGCCTCCCGCCAAAATAACCGGCTGACAAAGATTCGAATCGAGTCTTGGCGAAAAACTGTTTAAAACTTAAGCGCTTTATCATTAAATCCGATTGAATGATGGGAATATCTTTATGGCCGTCCAATATTAGGCTCCCGCTGATCGTCCCAAAGGCTACACCGAAATCGAATGGATCCATTCTTAAAACGCCGTTCTGAATATTGAAACCAATATCCAGATCATTTATCGGAAAATCCGGCGCTTTGATTTGATTGGCCTTCAGCCGCACATTCATATCGGCGGCGCGCAACCTGGTTAAATCGATAGGGATGTCAGGTAACAAATGCGGACTGGCCTTTTCGCGTTCGGCCTGTACTTTTTGCGCAGGCGACCGTGTTCCTTCTTTTGGCGTGGCGCCGATAAAACCGGCTAAATCTTTCATGTCAAGGAGTTGTGATACGAGCTCAGCTTTCACGAGACTTCGCTGCCCGGTAGTATCGTAAGTCAACTCTCCTGACAAATCGCTGTCTCCTACCTGTCCTCGGAAGTTGTGGAATTCCCAAATCCCGTTTTGTTTTTGCAAATGTCCGATTAATTTATAAGGAGACGTCGGCAGCAGCGGAATACCTGTTAAATAGAACAGATCAGCCAGATTATCCCCATGCAGATTAAGCTGAGCATTGACGCCGGCCATCTTAACAGGATCGGCGAACGTACCTTCTACGTTAATATGGGTGCTCCCCATGTCGACATTGAGCATGAGCGGGTAAGCGACGGTATTATTTCGCAGCATGGATAGCGAGCCTCCCTTAGCCTGAATAGAAAACGGCTTGTCCTGCAATGTACCCGCGCCGGACACGGTATAAATATCTTTTTCATGGCCTTCACCGCCTGTGGCCGAGGCTATTGCCAATTTTGTCGCCAATTGCTTTGGCATATCCCGATAGGTTAACTTACCATCGGTTATCGATAGCCTACCGACGATAGGAAAACTACTACGGTCATTGGGTAAAACCGCTTTGTTGGCGACATGAGCCCCTGAAAGCATCGGAAAATCCCAATTTTTTTTAGTTTCCGTGAATTTTTCCAATATGATTGTGGGCTTTACAATACTGACGCTGGGTAAGTTCAACTCTAGCAGTAACAATTTCCAGATCTTTATTTCGAAATCAAGCTCTTCGATCGCCAACATATTTTTATCTTTGCTTTCAGATAAGTTGGCAATTCGTAGTTTATGTAGTGAAACTTTTGGCGTTGTCCAGTCCCAAGCGATATTAACATCGCCATCAATTGCAAATTCACGTCCGATCAAGGCGCTGCCTTTATTACCCGTTAATTCGCGTAACCAATCACTGGGCATAAATATTATGGCAACAAAACCCGCCAGAAATAAGAACAGCATTATGCCTACCCAACGAAAAACTTGACCGAAGCGGATTGAACCTGGATTAGTAGTGGGCATATCAAATCCTCAGAAATAGTAAAAAATGGAGAGCTTCATTCAAAGAACCGGAGTTGTTAATCAAGTCATGATTTTATAAACGCCATAGCTGACGTTGTCAGTTCGGTAAGAAACATATCGGACGTTTTATAATTGACCCCGTGCCTAAAAATTCTGACCGCGTCTATGTACGATTCCGTACAGACTGATACTGATATTGCGGCTAAATTGTTTTAAAAAATTTGGTCAGGCTCGCGTTTTTCTCGGAGGCTGCAATGTCGATCAAGAAATCATTGATCATTCCAATGAGTTAGGAGTCTTTACCTTTGGAATATGCCATAAATTTGCCGCTAGCATCTGTGGACGTGAAACAAGTCTGTTTAGAGAATTGCGGTAAGCATCGGATAGGGCGGCAGGCCGCCGGGAATCCATGCTACGAGAATAGGCGCCCGGCTGAACGCGAAAGTTGACGGCAAGCTGTCTGTGTTCAATCCGCAACCTGAATAGAATGATATGTTCATGTATCCAAGATACCGTTTGTTATTAGTGTTGGCAGGGGTGGTGCTAACTGCCTGCGGTGACGTTGCGCAGTTGCCTATCTCTGCGGGTTTCGGCGCCCATCCCCAACTGCCGCCGCCCAAGCAGACTTTGATTCCCACGGTGAATATCGCTCCGGCCAAGGGCTGGCCGGCGAATGGAAAACCTTTGCCGGCAGCCGGGATGAGCGTCAACGCTTTTGCCGTCGGACTTGATCACCCGCGCTGGCTGTACGTACTGCCCAACGCTGACGTATTAGTTGCCGAAACCAATGCTCCGCAGAAACCGGAAGACGGAATCAGTCTTACGGGCTGGATTAAGACGTGGCTTATGGACAAAGTCGGCGCAGGCGGCGCCAGCGCCAATCGCATCACGCTGCTGCGCGACCGCGATGGCGATGGCGTCGCTGAAACGCGTTCCGTGTTTATCGAAGGGCTTAATTCACCCTTTGGCATGGCGCTGGTCGGCAAGGATTTCTACGTGGCTAACACGGATGCGGTTATCAAGTACCCTTATACCGAAGGCCAAACCCATATCGATCTACCCGGAACCAAGGTGCTGGATCTGCCGGCAGGCCCCATCAATCATCACTGGACCAAAAACATCCTGGCCGGCCAGGACGGTTCCCGACTTTATGTGACGGTGGGTTCGAACAGTAATGTGGCCGAGAACGGCATGGACCAAGAGCTGGGCCGGGCCGCCATTTGGGTAGTGGATCTAACTCAAAATAGCCACCGTATCTTCGCTACCGGTTTGCGCAATCCCAATGGCTTAGCCTGGGGGCCGGATGGCGTTACGCTTTGGACCGTGGTTAACGAACGCGACGAACTCGGCAGCGATCTGGTGCCGGATTACCTGACTTCGGTAGCCGACGGCAGTTTTTACGGTTGGCCTTACAGTTATTTCGGCCAACATCCGGATGAGCGTGTTCAGCCTCAACGCCCCGATCTGGTTGCCAAGGCCGTCATGCCGGATTATGCGCTCGGACCGCACACCGCTGCGCTCGGTCTGGCTTTATCCAAGAACACGGCCTGGCCGGCGCCCTTCGACAACGGGGTTTTCATCGGCCTGCATGGTTCGTGGAACCGAAAGCCACGCAGCGGCTATCGGGTCATTTTCGTTCCTTTCAAAGAGGGCAGGCCTTTTGGCGACCCTATTGATGTGCTGACCGGTTTTGTTAGCGCCGATGGCGATGCCTACGGCAGGCCTGTAGGCATCGCCGTGCTCGACAAGCAAGCTGCATTGCTGGTTGCCGATGATGTCGGCAACATCGTTTGGCGTGTCGCAGCCGCAACTACTACGCCCCAATCCTTAGCGGGCGCCGCCTATAAAGCCTTAGCTGACAAACTCGCGCGGTATGCAAGCTTTGATCCGCTGTGCTGCTGACCTTACCTGCATGACCAAGGAATACCAGGCATGTTATCAATTGTACCGAATGTCATTTTTAAAACCCGCATTCGCGACGAAAGACAGGGTGGGCACGGTTTTTGTGCCCATGCGGATGAAAGGCCAAAGCGCGTGGACACGAAACCGTGCCCACGCTAAGGGGCTGACTTTACTGGCGGCGACTCAGCCGAAACAGCCAAACAACCACTAAAGCGGTTGCTCATGGGTTATTTATGTTTTCGATATTTTTTTATTTACCGTTAGCAGCTTGTTTTTTGCTGCCATTCGTTAGACGTGTTGCACCGGACCGGAATATTCTGCCACGCGTGCGTCGGCCGTCAGTAGCGTTATGCCCTCGACAATGGCCTGTGCGACAAGTAGGCGGTCGAAAGGATCTTTATGGATTGGTGGCAAGGCTCCAATGGCTACCGCATGCTCACTGAGGATCGGCAGTTCGTGATAGCCGTTATCCAGCAGGCTGCGTCGCAGTATGCGTGGATCGACCTTGAAATCTTCGCGGCCTAAGCCGCATTTGATAACGACTTCCCACAGACTGGCGACGCTGAAGAACAGTTCGTTTTCAGGTTCGTTCATCAGCGTCTGGGCATCCGATGGTAGATACTCAAAGCCTTCCGCCGCCCACAGGAGCAGGTGGGTGTCCAGCAGCAGCTTCATGCGCCATCCTCAAACATCTTCAGGATATCCGCTTCGCCCATCCGGTCGAAATCATCCGGCACACTGATTTGTCCAGCCATAAAACCGAAGCGTTTGATCTGAGTAGGCTCTGGCGCATTGAGCGCAATCACCTTGACCATAGGCTTGCCTGCCTTGGCGATGACGAACGGCTCACCCTTGGCGGCTTGCTCCACCAGTCGGGATAGTTGGGTTTTAGCCTCGTGAATATTGTATGTTTGCATGATGAACGCCTAGTTTAATTTAGTTTACTTAGTTTAGTTTATCATGACTTTGCGCCCTATTCCAGTTCGAATAGAGTAAACGGCACCGTAACACGTATAGTGATTCAATTTACCGACGATGCTGACAGAAATTCATCAATTGGCAGATTTCCGGAATTGCGAGATAACCGGCCTGACGCTCGATAGCGTCATTGGCATAACTACATCGCGCCAAGTGCAATCCAGCAGCATGTCGTGGTTAAAACACTGCCGCGATGGAGCATGAATAGCCTTATTCTTAAAACATTGGCGAAACTGTTAACCACTCCCGCATTGCTCCATCGACCGGACGATTAACTTTAACTTTGCCGTCTTCGATTGAACTTACCCAGGAAAGCGGAATGTAATGGTGCTGACCGGCGTGATCTTTCTTCAACTTAAGATTATTCGTTCCTTCCATATGATCGACTGTAGCGAATTGAACACCTTCCGAGCAGACAACGGGCATATCGGGTTTAATTTGGTCGGGATGTATCATGGTATTTCTCCTTTTGGCTCAGCGAGCCGGTTCTCGGCGTTCTTCGCCATTGAGTTCATGGCGGACACGGGATACCGTGTCGTAAATGGTCTTGCGCACACGATTTATGCCGCCTAGCGGTCTAAATTCCGGGAGAGCGTGCCAGGGCGTGAAAGACAGGTTCTCGCAAAACTCCTGTTGCTGAGGGGAATTGAATTGCTGGGCTGGAATCGTAATCCGCGCTACAGGGGAAAAAGGCGAGATTTTTTCTTTCCATTCGAGGGTTGGGTCCTCGATAGGCATTTCAGCAGGGTGATTGCGAAGCTGAACCAGAAAATCGAAGCAGGCTTCGCCTTGGGTAAGTTGCTTTTGCATATTTTCGCGCAGGAAGTCCTGAGAGGAGGTCTTGTCATTCGATGGCATAATGCCAGTGCAGGGCCGCACGGAAAATTTCATCGACGTGTTTTCGCCAAACAGATAAGGCGTTGTACTCCAGTAGCGGCTGAACAGGGGATTGGCAATCTCGGTGTTTCGGATGGCGTTGACGATACCAAATTCGTGTAGGCGGAAATTCAACGGATTAAAACCGGGGAAAAAGAATTTAAAGGAGCCACTATTCGAAACAGCCTTCTGAAATTCAAGGTAGTCCACCGCGTTCCGCACGAAAAATACCGGGTGATTAATCATCAGAAAGTCTTGGGTACCGGACTCGCTACCCTCTATGCCCATCAGTTTGACCGCCATTCCCCGTGCGTCCTGTTCAGAGTCGTTTTGCACTTTGCCGGATGCGTTGGAGTAGCGGATCCAGGCCGGGTAAGCGCGAGGATCGGCAAAAATCCCAACCCGAAGTTTCTCGGGCAGATTGTTCAGGACGCGAAACTTCGCCTGCACGCAAGCGTGGGCCTTGGCATGGGCGTCTCTGAGGGCCGAACCGTACTTCGCTTCATCTACCCGGACCGAGTCCTCGATCATGCGCTCGATCTGCCGGGTCGCCGCCTCTTCGCCGGCCGGGACTTCCTCGTTACCGGAAGCCCAGACGGGCAGGGCGTGGAAAAGCGCCAGACTCAAGGGCAGAACTTTATTTAGCGTTTCTATTTGCATAGCTGAGGAATCCCATCAAAGACGGCCGGTATGGCAATTCGGGACAAACTGTTGAGTAACACTGCTAAATGTCGACATCGTTTGGTTTTGCCTGTTGCGTGACAGGATAAGGCTATCCACAGCGATTAACAGTCTGCTAGCGCACATAGCATAGGCATTGGTGTCGTCTGGGCAAATATTCACCGTAAATCTTTGCCGGACACGCGGATAGCCAATTCACCCTTTTTGGCATCGTTCCCATGCTCCTGCGTCACTGCCGGTAAATTATGGGATAATACATTTATATATAATAGCGAAAATGCTGTTTTGGGTGGGTGCTTACCTTTTTCCCAAAAATTGAAATTATTTCATAACTGATTGTTCCAGTTAAGCTTATGTTCCTAAGTCTGTACCAATTGACCCATTTATTCAATGAAATATACGTTTATTCTCATAGCAGGTTTCATTGTATATGGCTCTTTATATCCATTCGACTTTAATTGCAATATTGCAATTTATGAAGCTCTTAGTCAATTAAATAAAACTTGGACATCAACTACAAGCCGTGGCGATATAGTGGCCAATATCGCTTTATTTCTTCCTTTTGGCTACATAGGCATGCTTGCGTTTTCTAATTCATTTAAAACTATTCTACGCCTCATATCCGTAATCGGCCTTGGCGCATTGCTGGGCATGGCGCTCCAGATAATGCAGATATGCATACCCAGTCGAGATGCAAACCTTTCCGATGCAATTTTAAATATAGTAGGCACAGGTATTGGCGCTGTTTTCGGATTGTTCCATCGTAATTACCTATCAGATGCAAGATTACGATTTAAAAGCATATTTGGCCCACAAATCATATTAATCGCCAGTTGGTTCTGCTATCGATTGATGCCATTTATTCCGAGTTTGGATTTTCAGAAAATCAAGGATAGCCTAAAACCGATTTTTTTAAATATTCAGTTATCCGGAATTAATGTTTTTCATGATGCAGTAGCTTGGGCTGCTGTAATTTATCTATGGAATAGCATTATGCCTAAGTTTAGCGCAAGGAAATACATATTAACGTCAATGACCATTACGTTTGCGCTGGAAACGGTGATCATAGATAATGTAGTCACCGCCTCAAATGTAGTGGGCGCTTTTTTGGGTATTTCGTTGTGGGAGCGGATAAAAAATAGTCGGTCTCGCACGCTACTTCTTGCCCTATCAATTGCCACATCGCTTATAGCAAGCGGCCTTTCACCATTCGAGTATAGTTCTGTCCCTTCTTCATTTCACTGGATTCCATTCTATGGTTTCTTGCAAGGTAGTATGCTGGTTAATACTTCTGTCATTTTTGAAAAATTTTTTTTGTATGGGACTCTTGTTTGGCTTTTGTTTGAATGTTGTTATAAATGGATGGTAGCAATAATATGTGCATTGTTTATTACTGGGTTAATTGAAGCAGCACAAATGTTTTTCAACGGCCATCTTCCGGAGGTCACTGATCCACTTTTAGTACTTGTGTTTGCCTCGTTTCTGCATTCTATGTCAAAATCGCAAAAACGAGTTGAAAAGGGGGAAATCAAAAAACCTATGCTAAGCCTAACTTACTCTAGAATCGTCGAACTCATGAAACTTAGGTAATGCAGCCTCAGGTTTTACGTGTTGGGAGAGTAGGGCGGTTTCAGCGTACATTATGCCAATGGCCATTGTTCAGCATAAGATAGAAGAACCTCGGACTGTAACTTGTAGATGTTTCTTACGGCATATGCAAGGCCAAAGGTATCGTATACGGCCTATGATTTCTATTAAGGAAAAAACTAGTCGAACATGAGCGCAGAATTCAAAACATTTAAGGAATTTTATCCTTTCTATCTTTCTCAGCACGAAAATACGATTTGCCGATTATTTCATTTTGTAGGCACCCTACTCGGCATAGTATTTTTATTGCTAGTCATCTTTTTCTTAAAAAATTATTGGCTAATGCCTTTATCGTTAGTTTGGGGTTACTCCTTTGCATGGGTTGGGCACTATGTTTTTGAAAAAAACACGCCCGCCACCTTTACGTACCCAATATACAGCTTTATAGGCGATTTAGTGATGTTTAAAGATCTGTTTATCGGTAAGATTAAATTTTGAAAAATAAAATGAAAACGCCGATTCCACATACCAAGACCTAACTGACTATCACCTAAAGCCCACCAAATCCCGGCGGCCTAAAGAGGTACGCACTGCGTACCCTACAACTTTGCTGTCATTCGACGCATTAAATCATTTCAGAAATTTCGCTGTGTGCGTTGTCGAACAGACTGCCCGGCTAATAAATCCGATAATGATTCCGGAAAAGAATTCGTCCGATAGTCGGTTGAGACGGCAGCTCTTGAATCCGTAAGGATACTTATCCTAAATATTAGTCTCTATCCGGTGAATTTGTCTTGCCCTTTGAGCCCCCCCAAGCAACAGAGGCGAGACTTTCCAACATTCGTTCCAAAGCCGGCGACCGTAAATTGTTTGACAATTTGCGGTCGCCTTTTTACCCAAAATCAGGGAGTAGCAGTAATGTCAGTCAAAGAAAGCTCGGCCGTTGGTCTGTTTAACAGTCATCAGGACGCAGAAAACGCGGTCAAGGAACTACAAAAATCCGGCTACGATATGAAGAAACTGTCCGTCGTCGGCAAAGATTACCATAGCGAAGAAAATGTCATCGGTTATTACAACACCGGCGATCGCATGGCGACCTGGGGTAAGTTCGGCTTATTTTGGGGTTGGATTTGGGGCTTGCTGTTCGGCTCCGCATTCTTTCTCATTCCCGGCATAGGTCCGGTGATGGTTGGCGGTCCGCTGGTGAGCTGGATCATCGGTGCGCTGGAATTGTCGGTGATTACCGGCGGTCTGACAGCCTTCGGCGGTGCTCTTGCCAGTATCGGCATACCTAAGGATAGCGTGATTCGTTACGAAACAGCCTTGAAGGCCGATAAATTCGTGCTCATCGTCCACGGCACCCTGGAGGAAGTCGAAAAAGCCAAAAATATTCTGGTGGATAACAAAGCCGAAGAGGCTGATGTGCATGACATGTCGGCCAGTCATTAACCCATGTAAATCGGGATAGGCCTGATTCCGGCGCCATGATCGGCCCGAGGGTTACCGGGTTGATGAATCGGCTGCCGGAGCATTCCTGTTGAAGCGGATATTCTGCAAAAATTGGAGAAAAAAATGTTTGACGATAAACCGAATATTCCAAATGCTTACGCACGTGCTGTTGCTTATTTAAAAAGGATTGAAACTGAAGAAATCATAGTTTCTATTATCATTTTTCTGGCGATTATTGGGGTAGCCATTACCGATTACGCGCCCGCATCCAGTTGGGCTTACTGGATTTTCATGGTAGCGGTATTGTGTGTTTCGGCCATTGTGATCGAAAAGACCCTGGTGGACAAAAAAGGGGCCAGCTTTACCAACCTATTGGTAACGCAGTCTATTCACTGGGGTGTGACGCTGATAGCGATACTAGTCAGTTTTGCTTTTGTTAAAACCGGACGCATGACCTACGAAGGTTCCGGCTTGGTTATTCTATTGATATTGGCCTTGTCGACTTTTCTGGATGGTTTCCATGTCGGTTGGCGTTTTTATCTGGCCGGTATTTTCCTGGGGCTAACCGCAATTCTCACAGCTTACGTTGAAGAGTTCATGTGGATATTAGTCGTCATTGCAATTGCCAGCGTGGTTTTATCCATCTATCTGGAGAAATATCTAACTGCAAAAGACAATGTAAACCACGAACCCACCGATGAAAATGTTTAAAAACAGCGAGAGGCCTCAAACCAATTTAGGAGCTCAAAGCATGAAGGCCAAGACTCTAACGCCGGAAACTCTACATAATATCGATGCTTACTGGCGAGCCGCCAACTATTTGTCGGTCGGTCAAATTTATCTTTTCGACAATCCGCTCCTGAAAAGGCCGCTACAGATCAGTGATGTCAAGCATATGCTGCTGGGACACTGGGGTACGACTCCCGGCCAGAATTTTATTTATGCGCACTTGAACCGGGCCATCAATAAATACGGCCTGGACATGATTTATATCTCCGGCCCCGGCCACGGCGGTCCGGCTGTGGTTGCCAACACATATCTCGAGGGCAGCTACAGCGAGATTTATCCTAATATCAGCCAGAACGAAGCCGGACTACAAAAGCTGTTTCTGCAATTTTCCTTTCCCGGCGGCATCCCCAGCCACGCCTCGCCGGAATGTCCGGGTTCAATTCACGAAGGCGGCGAATTAGGTTATTCGCTGAGTCATGCCTTCGGGGCCGTGTTCGATAATCCCGATTTGATAGTCGCCTGCGTGGTCGGCGACGGCGAGGCGGAGACCGGGCCGTTGGCTACGGCCTGGCACTCCAACAAATTCCTCAATCCGGTTGGCGACGGCGCGGTACTGCCGATTCTGCACCTCAACGGTTTTAAGATTTCCAACCCGACCATCCTGGCGCGCATCACGCGCGTGGAATTGGAACAATTGCTGCGCGGCTATGGCTGGACGCCTTATTTCGTAGAAGGGCATGAGCCCGAACTGATGCATGAGGCTATGGCCGCGACGCTCGATACGGTAGTGGAGCGGATCAAAGATATTCAGCTGCAAGCCCGCAAGAACAGCGACCTGTCCAGGCCGCGCTGGCCGATGATAGTGCTGGCGTCCCCCAAGGGCTGGACCGGACCTAAGATGATCGATGGTTTACAGATTGAAAGTACCTTTCGTTCTCATCAGGTGCCGCTTTCGGATCCTGCCGCACATCCCGAACATCTCAAACTGCTGGAAGACTGGCTGAGAAGTTACCGGCCCGAGGAACTGTTCGATGGGCAAGGCCGCCTGAAACCGGAATTGGCCGAATTAGCCCCCAAGGGTGACCGCCGCATGGGGTCGAATCCCCACGCCAATGGCGGGATTTTGCTACGTGATCTCATCATGCCCGATTTTCGGGACTATGCGCAGCAGGTACCCGAACCGGGTGTTCGCGGCGTCGGCGACGTGCATGTGCTCGGGTCTTTCCTGCGGGATGTCGTCAAACTAAACAGCGAACAGCGAAATTTTCGGGTCTTCGGCCCTGACGAAACCTTGTCCAACGGTCTGGAAGCCCTGTTTCAAGTGACTCAACGCCAATGGGAAGCTGTTATTTTTCCCAATGACGAATCGCTTGCCCAAGCCGGACGCGTGCTGGATTCCATGCTCAGCGAACATCAATGCGAAGGCTGGCTCGAGGGCTATTTGCTCACCGGGCGGCATGGCATCTTTAACTGTTACGAAGCATTCATCCACATTATCGATTCAATGTTCAGCCAACATGCCAAATGGCTGAAGGTGACCGCGCATCTGCCGTGGCGGCGGAGAATCGCTTCACTGAACTATTTGCTGGCTTCGCATGTCTGGCGTCAGGACCATAATGGCTTTAGCCATCAGGACCCCGGTTTCATCGATCACGTCGTGAATAAGAAAGCCGAAATCGTGCGCGTTTATTTGCCGCCGGATGCCAATTGCCTGTTATCGGTGATGGACCACTGCCTGCGCAGCCGGCATTACGTAAACCTGGTGATTGCCGGTAAACATCCGGCACCGCAATGGTTGACGATGGACGCTGCCGTCCGGCATTGCTCTCAAGGCATCGGTATCTGGGAATGGGCGGGCAACGATCATCGCCTTGAATCTGATTTTGTCATGGCTTGCTGCGGGGATGTGCCGACCCTGGAAACGCTGGCGGCCGTCTCTATCCTGCGCGAACACCTGCCTGAATTGATTATCCGGGTGGTTAACGTTGTCGATCTGATGAAGCTGCAATCGCCAACCGAACATCCGCATGGTTTACCCGATAAAGATTTCAACAACCTGTTCACGACGGACAAGCCGGTCATTTTTGCTTTCCATGCTTACCCGTGGTTGATTCACCGCTTGACCTACCGCCGCGCCAACCACGCCAACATCCATGTGCGCGGTTATAAGGAAGAGGGCACCATTACCACGCCCTTCGACATGACTGTGCTCAACGATCTGGATCGCTTCCATCTGGCGATGGATGCCATCGACCGCCTGCCGCAGACCGGCAGCAAAGGTATCACCCTCAAGCAGCGGTTGCAGAACAAACTTGTCGAGCACAAACAGTATATCGATAAACATGGTGAGGATATGCCGGAAATTAGAAATTGGCTCTGGAGTCTGCCGTAATGATGAAGCAAGAATTGCCGACAAGTCAAAGCCGGTGTCTTTATTTGATTCGACATGGCGAAACCGAATGGTCTGTTTCCGGCCGACACACAGGCCGCACGGATATACCGTTAACCGCGAACGGAGAAGCCCAGGCAAGAAAACTGGGTAAACGTCTGCAAGGCATAGCCTTTTCCCATGTGTTGACCAGCCCGCTGCAACGCGCTCGGCAAACCTGTAGCTTGGTTGGGTTGGATAAGGAGCCGGAAATCGAAGCGGATTTGATCGAGTGGGACTATGGCAATTACGAAGGCCGCCGCTCCGTCGATATTCTCAAGGAGCAGCCGAACTGGACTATTTATTGGGACGGATGTCCGAACGGCGAATTACCGGCACAGATTTTAGAACGGGCCGATCCGCTTCTAACCGCCTACGCCTGCTGGAGGGAAATATAGCACTGTTTACTCACGGCCAGATTGGCAGTGTTCTGGCTGCCCGCTGGATCGGCTTACCGCTGGTCGAAGCTCAGCATTTTCCACTCGATACGGCGTCTCTCAGTATTCTCGGCTATGACCTCCACCACCCGGAGGTGGCCGTGATTGCTGCATGGAATGCAAGGCTATGAACCTCGGCACGGTGGTTTCGGTACGCGGCAGCGTGGTCGATATCCGCTTTGCCGCACATTTACCGGCTATCTATTCTTTATTGTGTGCTCAGGAAGGAAAAATCGCCATTGAAGTGTTGGCGCAGATGGATGCGCGCCATGTGCGCGGCATCGCGCTTACCCCTACGCAAGGTTTGGCCCGAGGCAATCCGGTGCAGGATACCGGCGCTCCCTTGCTGGCGCCGGTCGGAAAAGGCACGCTCTCGCGCATGTTCGACGTATTCGGCAATCCCATCGACCGGCAAGCGGCGCCGGTAGATGTGCAATGGCGTTCGGTGCATCAGTCTCCGCCGTCTTTGAAACGCCGCTCCACCCAGTCGGAAATCTTTGAAACCGGAATCAAGGTTATCGATGTCCTGATGCCGCTGGAACGCGGCGGAAAGGCCGGGCTTTTCGGCGGGGCCGGGGTCGGCAAAACGGTTTTGCTCACGGAAATGATCCATAACATGATCGGGCATCAGGCAGGCGTCAGCATTTTTTGCGGTATCGGCGAACGCTGCCGGGAAGGCGAGGAGCTTTACCGCGAGATGCGGGATGCCGGGGTATTGCCGAATATGGTGATGATTTACGGTCAAATGAACGAACCGCCGGGTAGCCGGTTCCGCGTGGGTCTTGCCGCGCTGACGATGGCGGAATATTTTCGCGACGTCGAACACCGCGATGTCTTGCTGCTGATAGACAATATCTTCCGCTTTATCCAGGCCGGCATGGAGATCTCGGGCCTGATGGGACAAATGCCTTCGCGTCAAGGCTATCAGCCGACGTTGGGTACCGAGCTGTCCGGCTTGGAGGAACGCATCGCCAACACCGATACCGGCGCCATTACCTCGATTCAGGCGGTTTATGTGCCGGCGGACGATTTGACCGATCCGGCGGCTGTGCATACGTTTTCGCATCTTTCGGCATCGATTGTGTTGTCGCGTAATCGAGCTGCCGAAGGACTTTTTCCGGCTATAGACCCTTTGCAATCCAGTTCCAAGATGACTACGACCGGCATAGTCGGCGAGCGGCATTACAGTTTGGCGGGAAAAATCCGCCAGACGCTGGCGCAATATGCGGATCTTAAGGACATCATCGCCATGCTGGGCTTAGAGCAGCTTTCGCCGGAGGACCGCAACATCGTCGGCCGCGCCCGCCGCCTGGAGCGTTTTCTCACCCAGCCGTTTTTCACCACCGAGCAGTTCACCGGACTCAAAGGCAAACTTGTCAGCCTAAAAGATGCACTGGATGGTTGCGAACGTATCCTGAACGATGAATGCAAAGACTATCCGGAAAGCGCGTTCTATATGATAGGAACCTTGGATGAAGCCAAGGCAAAAGCAAAAATCGGCAAGCCTGATGCGCAACCAGCCGACAAGGCTAAACCCAAAGCCAGGCCGGAGGCCAATCCGCCGCCCCCGGCAAAATCGCAAACTAAGCACGAACCGGTTGCCGATGGACATGCATCTTAAAATACTTTTACCGTTCCAGCTATTCGCAGAGAAAAGCGGGGTGTTGCGGATTGTTGCGGAAAGCCGTGAAGGCTGGTTTGGACTGTTGCCGCATCGGCTGGACTGTATCGCCACGCTGGTGCCGGGGATTCTGATTTACGAAACCGAAACGGAAGGCGAAGTGGCTGTAGCGGTCGATGCCGGGGTGCTGGTCAAGACCGGCCGGGATGTACTGGTTTCCGTGCGCAGGGCTTTAGGCGGAAAGGATCTTGGCCAATTGCGCAATTTGGTGGAGCAGGAGTTTTTGTCACTGGACGCGCAAGAACTGGAAGTACGCACGGTCATGGCAAAATTGGAAAGCGGATTTATTCGCCGTTTCACCCGTTTTCAGCATGAATAAGAACTCAAGGGAAACGGCAAACCGGCTAAAACTTTCGCCGGCCAGGTCGGCGCGAAAGCCCCGCGTAAGCTCAAGGCGCGCCGTAATCCGGCACCGGGCGTTTGGTTCGGCTTGGGCATGATAGGGCTGATCGGCTGGTCGGTGGTGGTGCCGACGTTGCTGGGCGTTGCGCTAGGTTTATGGCTGGATGGCCGTTATCCGGGGACTCATTCCTGGACATTGGCGCTTTTGGCGGCAGGGCTGGCGATCGGTTGTTGGAATGCCTGGCATTGGGTTGTCAAGGAAGATAAGGCCATACACGCGGAACGGGAGGATGAAGATGTATGATTATTTGCGATGGGCGCTGGTATTTTTCTCGGGCCTGCTGCTGGGCGCCGTTTTTTTCGGCGGACTTTGGTGGACGGTGCGCACAAGTATTGCGGCCAAAAGGCCCGCGCTATTGTTTTTCGGCAGTTTGTTGTTGCGCACCGGCGTAGTTTTAACCGGATTTTATTTGATCGGCGGCGATGACAGTCTGCGATTCATGACCTGTCTGCTCGGCTTCGTCAGCGCGCGCATCATCGTCTCGCGGTATACCCGGCCACCGCTCCAGCCGGATAAGGCCGGCAGCCTGGGAGGCTATCATGCACCTTAGCGCCGATCAGATAATTTTTTGGCAGTTGGGCTTCATCAAACTCAACGGCACCATTGTTTTCACCTGGGGTTTGATGCTGGCGATGACCGTAGGCGCCAAACTCGTTACCCGCCGTCTTGCCACGGATCTGCAACGCTCGCGCTGGCAGAATCTTCTGGAAATACTGGTTACAGCAATCGAGCAACAAATCAAAGAGGTCGGCATGGCCGAGCCGCGGAAATACCTCGGTTTTCTGGGCACGCTATTCCTGTTCGTCGCTATAGCCGGCCT
>CAVXZR010000017.1:0-31858 GCA_963765965.1 uncultured Pseudomonadota bacterium | reverse complement strand
TGCCCAATTTAATAATATTTCCTCGACTTTCGCCAATCTGAGTACGCAAGTCAACGGCAATCTGACTAATTCAGTGACCCAATTAAACACCTACGCCCAAACCATAGCTCAGTTAAATACCCAGATTGTCGCTGCCAGCAATAACGGCACCGCTGTAACCCCCAACGGTTTGCTGGATCAGCGCGATGCCGCGCTTAATCAGATTTCCCAGCTTGCCAATGTAACGGTAGTCCCTCAAAGCAACGGCTCTATCAATGTCTTTATCGGTCAGGGACAGTCGCTAGTACAGGGAAACTCCGCTTCGACGCTTGCCGTGCAAAGTTCAGCAACGGATAGCAGCCATATGCAGATTATGCTGAACGGCCAGGATATTTCGGAGCAGATTTCCGGCGGTCAAATTGCCGGCAATATTCAATTCAGGGATCAAGTGCTGGAACTGGCCCAGCAGCAACTGGGTTTGCTGGCGACCGGACTGGCAACCGAAGTTAATAACGTACAGACCTCTGGTTATGATCTAACCGGTACTCAAGGTGTGCCCTTATTCAATCTAGGCTCACCCAGCGTTCAAGTCGAAGGTAAGTATAGCGACCCGAATCTGACGGTTTCCGCCGCATTTGTTCAACCCACCGCTGCACAGGTTCCGGGGTTAGGCGCATCCTACCAGTTGCAAGTAACCAGCACCCCGCCCAACACCTATAGCCTGACCAATTTAAGCAATAATAG
The DNA here is from genome assembly GCA_963765965.1 of uncultured Pseudomonadota bacterium. Taxonomy (GTDB): domain Bacteria; phylum Pseudomonadota; class Gammaproteobacteria; order Methylococcales; family Methylomonadaceae; genus Methylomonas. The sequence goes on along the minus strand of CAVXZR010000017.1, from coordinate 31,135 downwards.
CACCGTCACTGGTTTGGACGATGCCTCCTTGGCGACAACTGCTGCTACTGACGGTTTCAGCATCAGTTTTCCACCGGCAACCTCACGACCGGCGATACCTTCCAGATCAGCCCTAACTTTAATGCGGCTACGACAATTCAGGTTAACCCGGCGATTACACCAACACAAATCGCGGCAGCGGATTCTGCAACAAGCGGGCCGGGCGACAATAGCAATGCCTTGGCTTTAGCCAATCTGCAAACCCAGACCCTGATGTTGAACGGCACCAGCACTTTTTCACAAGTATACGGACAATTGGTGGCTGGTGTCGGAGCCAGTACCAATACCGCGAATCTCAACAGCACTGCACAGAACACAGCCTTGCAAAATGCTACCGCCGCTCAACAAAGTACCTCCGGTGTTAATCTTAATGAAGAAGCCTCCAATTTGATTCTGTATCAGAATGCCTATCAGGCAGCAGCGAAAACCGTACGGTTGCGCAAACGTTATTTACTGCCATGCTAAATGCAGTCGGCTAGGAGAGTATTATGCGAATTTCTACAGCCTGGAGTTATCAATCAACCATCAATAATATGCTGAACCAGCAAAGTAATTTGAGTGAAACTCAAATGAAAATTTCGTCCGAACAACAGTATCTGACGCCATCGGAAAATCCGGTAGTAGCCTCCAGCCTGATCGACTTTAACCAAAACATACAGGAAACTCAGCAATATCAGACAAATATCAGGCGCCGCTCAGGAAAAATTGCAGCTTGAAGGTTCTAGTCTCACCAGTGCCACCAGCATTCTGCAAAGCATCAGGGATTTGGCTGCGCAAGGTTTGAACGCGTACGAATACTGCTGCAAACAGGCAGCAAATTGCCACGCAAATCGACCGAATTTAACCAGCGGATATTACTGACTATTGCTAACACCCAGGATGCCGACGGCGAATATATTTTTTCGGGCACGGTTACCAAAACCCAACCTTTCGACAACACGACGGTACCACCAACTTACACCTATAACGGTAATGGCAGCCAGCGCAGCATCATCGTTCGACCCGAGAACCGGCAAGTACGAATGGCGATCCCGGCTCTACGGTATTCGGTGCAATCTCACCCCGCCATTGACTGGAAGGCTCCATCAGCAACATTTTTCAGGCCGTTTCGCAGTTATCGAGCGATTTAAAAGCCAATACCCCCAATACTGCATCGCTCACCGATATCGATACGGCCTTGAACAACATAGATAATGCACAAGCCGCCTCAGGTTCCAAATTGCAGGCCTTAACCAGTCAGCAAAGCATCAATGCCCAGACTATTCTGGATAATCAGACCACATCATCGGCTATCGGCGATCTGAATTATCCCAGTGCGATCAGCCAATTCGACCTGCAACAGACGGCCTTGCAGGCAGCTCAACAGGCTTTTACAAAAGTTCAGGGATTGTCCTTATTTCAATATATGTAGGCTGTATTATTAGGTCGTTTTAGGAAGATAGCTGTAACGTAATTGCTAACTTGCCGCAGACATTCCGCAGTCCTTTCGGGACGCCCTCTTATTTTGCCCCGCCAGAAAATAAACCGCCAACACCAAACCGGTCAGCCCGGCAAACACGGCATTATCCCCAAACCGGGAGTAAGGAGTAACACCGCCCATCGGCAGGATGGTGCCGGTAAGTGTGGTGGTGGCGAACACGGGTGCCTGTTTTATGATAGAACCGTCCGGCGCAACAAAGCCGGTCAAGCCGGTATTGGTGGCTCTGGCCAGATAACGGCCGGTTTCCAGCGCCCGCATTTGGGCCATTTGCATGTGTTGGTAGGCTTGTGAAGAATCGCCGAACCAGGCATCGTTGGTGACATTGACAATGTAAGCGGCTTCGGCTATTTGCCTGCCGACCTGTTCCCCGAAAGCATCTTCATAACAAATGGTGGTGATAAACGGATAACCGCCAGCCGTTAACAAGGTCTGTTTGTCATGTCCGGCGCTAAAATTGCCGAGAGGAATCTGTAGCTGATCCAAAATCCAACCGGACAAGGGTTCAAGGTAAATACTCGCCAAACGGCAGTAAGTGATTTTTATGATACAGCGCCTGTTTCTCGCCGAGGGCTAATACACTATTAAAATAGTATTTGTCTGTCACCGCCGGTCGGTAAACTGACCAGCAAATCGACATGATGTTCCCGGACTGCTGCTGCCAACGGATCAAGATAAAATTCCTTTACCTGCGATAAAAATGCCGGAATGGCAGTTTCCGGCCAGATGATGACATTGGAATCCCAATGCTCTTCAGTGAATTGTTGATAGAGGCGTAGCGTATTTGACCTTTGATTGGGCTGCCATTTTATGGCTTGGTCGATATTGCCCTGCACTAGCGTGATTTTAATCGGCGCACCGATGGGCTGTGTCCAATTTATATTTTTCAGCAAGCCGCCGCCGCCCCAGCATAGCAGTAAAAACGCCAGCCCCTGTTTAGCTGCCAGTTTGCCTGTGAGCATTTCAACCAAACTAAACGCCGAGGCTGCCAGCAAAAAACCGACGCCGTAAACCCCGCTGACCGGCGCGAATCCGGCCAAGGGCGTTTTCAATTGGCTATAAGCCACTTGAAGCCACGGAAATCCGTTCAATAACCAGTAGCCGCGAATATATTCCAGTGCCACCCAAAGCAAGGCTAATCCTAAAATCCTTATCCATACTACCGGCGAAGTTGCCGCCCCTCGGCCGCCAATGCGCCTGTTAAGGCCGGGAACAATGCCCAGACGCTCACCAGCAACATAGTTAACATGCCGGCGCTTAAGGCATCGGCGCCGCCCAAATCATGGACACTGATATAAACCCACCAGATACCCGAACCGAATAAACCCAGGCCGAATAAGTAACCAACTAGCGCAGATTGCTTAACATTAAATAGCGACCAGGCCCAGTATAAGAACATCAATGCAGGTAGGGCAGCATAAGAGAAATCATAAGGTGCGAATGCCAGGGTCAATAGTCCGCCCATGATTGGGGATGCTATCAACCATTTCCAATTTGATAATCGAATCATTGTGTTAAGTGAAGTTTTTATTCAAAATAGACACTATATATAAAAAATCGGGTTTTTCTGAAACAGGATAAACCTTCGTGGCTCATAAAATTCGCAAGCAGATGAAAGACTATGAATCCCTACCGTTTTCGCTTGATACGGAATCTCTTGCCGGTTGGCTGGAGACTCTGACATCATTGCCACCGGCCATTGCTGCCAGTCAGTTATCTCAAATTCTGAATTTATTGGAAAAATGCAAGGCTAAACCCAGGCTATCTTACCCTTTATTAGTTATTTTAACCTCGCCGATTCTGTTTTTATCGAACGGTTTATCGGGTTTAAACACCGCTAAAGACAATCGGCCGCTGACAAAAAAATCGATAAAATTCGCTAAACTCGGTTTAAAACTACTGAGACAGCTGGCATTTGCCTTTAGCAAACTGGTGGAGAGTAAAGAGCTTTCCGACATGCAAATGCAAATGGCAATCTATTATGCTTTACAATTGAACGGTTATTATTTACGAAATTGCTATCTGCTGTACGAAATACCTTCTGATTCGTTATGGAAAAAAAGCGCAGTGCTTTACAAATTGGCGAATGTAACCCAGGTGCTGAACCAAAATCTGACGCCTAACGTAACCGAATTCAGAAGCCTGAATAGCATAATAAATGTATTGAAACGCAACCTGCTGTTTAGTCTTTTCCAACCCAGCCAATACACTGCCGAGGAAATCGGCGAATTATTCAGACTCAGTAGCCGGTATTTCGATTTGGTCGAGATCGGTGGCGAGCAAGCCGGGGGTTTTTGCTTTTACTGGAATCTGGAAGGCGAGGAACCCAGTGCAGTTAAGGGCAGTAACAAACGCTTACCTACAGGATTTATGGCAATCGACTGCCGGCCATTTGCCAATGCCCTTCATCAGAGTACAATTAAAACCACATTAAAACCGAAGACCAGGCTAAACTGGTTCTGCATTTAACCGCCTATGCTACGGTATTAAGCAGCACCAATTTAGGTCTGAGAAACTCATCGCAACTCTTGCACGGGCTAGCGGAAATTTGCGATTTTTTAAAGGAACAGCACAGTATTAATAATCTCCAACTTTCAGGCAGACAATCAGCTCAGGGTGACTATCCGTCAAAACTTGGAAGACTACAGCTGGAGACGGATAAAATAACGGACGATCTGCCGGTAAAAAGCCCCTATCCAGGCAAGACAGTTTCCCTGAGACGCACTGTCGGCAAGTTATACGTGATTGCCGAAAAATGTCCCATCGCATGTACCATAGGCAATCTTTGCCTGCTTTACCGGCAACTGCAACAGCCGTCCATGCTGGCTATTATCCGGCAGAAGACGTTGCAGGACATAGCCGGATCGTCATTGGTTTTGCTTGAATATTTACCGGGCGATTATACCGTTTATGATATTAGCGCAACCTACGGCAGCGACTATGCGCTGATTGTTAACGAAAACTCCGGGCAACCCGAAGCATTTTTACCCGCCGGCAAATATAGCATAGGCAAGACAATCAAACTTAAGATTGGTAAAGTCTTGCGGTTAACCGCCTGCATCGAATACAACAGCTTTTTTTGCCGATTTAGAGTCAACATCGATTCCTGATGCCTAGGCGCCTGAAAGCCAACAACTCCGACAACTGCAAAACGCAAAACCCGCTTCTATGGATGAACGGGCACCAACTTGAAACCCAGCATAAATAAAGCATTATCTTATTGGCATCGGCAGTTTAAACTCGGTCGGCGGCCTTCTCTGCTAATCCTGTTTCGCTAATTTTTTCAGAATGCTTTTGCTAATTGCGGCAACAAATTCTTCCCGGTTTTCATAATCCTGTTTTTGCACAAATTCGACAACCGATTTGACCAGTTTTTTGGTTTCGGCAATTTCCGTATGCGAACGCCCGCAACCTTCACAGTGCGTGCCTTCTGTTGTGCATTGATCTATACAGGGAGAGAATTTCATAAGATTTCCTTTATTAAAATTTGTATTTTATGGATTTAAATCAGGGGTGCGCAGCCGCTGCCGCTCTGTCTGACATCATCGGGATACGGCTTTTCAGCCTCTGAACAGAAGGCGGTCTCGACTTGTTATGGCAAGTTAAAAAGTTGCCAAGCTGTATCAATTCAACCAGACTGTTATCAGACCGGAATAAGCACGGGACGAATGTCAATGCAGCTCATTCCGGTTTGGGTTGAAAATGAGCGGGATAGAATCAATAGAAATTTGTCTAGTGCGGCTTATGGCTACCACGCGTTTGACCGGCAGGCATTATGCAGCGCTCAATGCGGCCAATGCAGTCGTATAATCCGGCTCATCGGCAATTTCGCTAACCAGTTCCGTATAGATCACCCGGTCGTTTTCATCGATTACCAAAACGGCGCGGGCAGTTAAACCTGCCAGTATGCTATCCAGCAGTTCGACCCCGTAATCATGCGCGAAACCGGAGCGGAAAGTCGATAAAGCCTCTACATGCTTGATGCCTTCGATTTCGCAAAAACGCGCCTGAGCAAACGGCAAGTCGGCAGATATAACCAAAACTGCGGTGTTATGCAAGTGTGCGGCTTTTTCGTTGAATTTGCGAGTCGAGGCCTGGCAGGTTGGCGTATCCAGGCTGGGCACAATATTCAGCACTTTTCTTTTGCCGGCATAGGCGGACAGGTCGACATCCAGCATCTTGCGGTTTGTGAGTTTGAAGTCGGGCGCGTTCGAGCCGACAGCAGGCAGATCGCCAATAGTATTGATCGGTTTGCCTTGAAAGGTGATAGTTGCCATGTCTGTCTCCTGCTCTGCTACTGAGTTAGAATTATTTTTTGCGTTTACTAAAGTCGATCAGGCGTTTGCGTTTTTTTGTCTGCCTCTCGCTCAATTTGTTTTTTTGACCGTGAAAGGGATTTTCCGGTGATTTGAATACCAGTCTCACCTGTGTTCCTTTCAAATGCAACTGCTCGCGGAAATAATTCATCAGATAGCGTTTATAAGCACCCGGCAAGGCATCGGTCTGCACGCCGTGGATGACGACCACCGGCGGATTGCGCCCGCCTTGATGGGCGTATTTCAGCTTGATGCGGCGACCGCTAACCAAGGGCGGCTGGTGGGTTGCTACCGCATCGTTCAGTATGCGGGTCAGTAGCGGGGTGGACATATCGATCATTGCCGAATCGTACAAACTATGCACCACATCGAACAATTTACCGACGCCGCTACCGTGCAAGGCGGAGATGGGGTGTTTTTCCGCGTATTCCAAAAAAGCCAGCTTAATGTCGATCTGCTTTTTCACGAAATCGCGATGTTCGGCGCTTAGTCCATCCCATTTATTGAGACCGATTATCAGTGCCCTGCCCGCTTCCAGAATCAAACCGAGAATATGAGCATCCTGATCGGTAACGCCTTCCACGGCATCGATCAGATAAATCACCACATGCGATTTATCGATGGCTTGCAGGGATTTGATGATGCTGAATTTTTCCACGACCAGCGAAACTTTGGCACGGCGGCGCATGCCGGCAGTATCGATCAGCGTAAATCTCTGGCCGTCGCGTTCGAATGGAATATAGATACTATCGCGGGTGGTACCCGCTTCGTCAAATACCACGACCCGTTCTTCGCCGAGCAGACGATTCACCAGCGTGGATTTACCGACATTGGGACGGCCGACGATGGCAATCGCGATACCTTGTTCCTGTTCCTCGATTTCCTCGTCCAACTGCGGCAACAATTCATCGATACGTTCCAGTAGATCGTGGACATTGCGGCCATGGGCAGCGGCAATGGCTATCGGTTCGCCTAAAGCCAGGCTGTAGAAATCGTTGGCAACGGTATTGCTGTCGATGCCATCCATTTTATTGACCACCAATACCACAGGTTTGCCCAATTTCCGCAAGCTTTCGGCGATGATTTCATCGGAGGCGTTCAGTCCATCCCGAGCATCCACCAAAAACAGCACGACATCGGCTTCCTGTAAAGCGATTTCGACCTGTTTTCTGGAAAACGCATCGATGCCCTCTCCTTCGCCGGTAATACCGCCGGTATCGACCACCAGGCAATCGCGCTCGCCGCGCCTGACCCGTCCGTATTGACGATCGCGGGTCAAGCCCGGATAGTCGGCGACCAGCGCCTCGCGGCTACGGGTCAGATAATTGAAAAGTGTGGATTTGCCGACATTAGGACGGCCGACCAGGGCAATTACAGGCAACATACTCATCTCGCTTTCAAGGCAGCAAGAGTGCCGTCTTTTGCATAAACATAAACGATGCCGTCGACGACGACAGGCGTGGTTTCTATCGGTGCTTTGGCGATTTTGATGCGGGCAAGCAGCCGTCCGTCGCTATTGGACAGCCAGTGAACATAACCCTCAAAATCACCGGCGACCACATAATTATTATAGACGATAGCGGCAGTCAATTGCCGGTTATGCAGTTCTTTCTGTTTCCAGAGCGAAGCCCCGCTGCGTTGATCCAGTTGCCAGACTTCGCCATGCGTATCGCTAACGTATAGATAGCGGGAGTCGTTGCTGATGCCGGTATAGGATGAAACGTTTTCGTTACGCCAGATCACCTCGCCATCAGCTTCCGACACGGAGGAAGTTCCGCCCTGATAACTGGAAATATAAACCGATCCCCGGGATACCACGGGATCGACATCCAGATCGACCAGGCGTTCCACTTCGGAACGGCCGCTTGGAATGACTATGGTTGCCTCCCATAACAATTTGCCGTCGCTCAATTGCAATGCAACCAGTTTGCCGTTGGCGGAACCGGCTATAACCCGGTCTCCGGAAACAAGAGGGGCTCCGGCTCCTCTAATACTTAAAGCTGGCACGCTGTGTTCCACTGACCATATTATTCCCCCGTCATCTTCCCTGAGAGCTATAATTTTGCCGTCAGTCGTACGTACAATCACTTTGCCCTTGGCTATCACCGGCACTGCCAGCACTTCACTGGAAACGAAGGTACTCCATTTTTGAACGCCGGTGCCGATATCGAAAGCAACAACCTGTCCATGGCTGGTGCCCATGATAGCCGTTTGCAAGCCCAAACCGGGACCGGCAGCATAGGTGTAATCGGATTTGGTTTCCCAGACAATATCGCCGTTACTGATGGCACGCGATTGCAAACGGCCATTGAAATCGGCGACATAAATTTTTCCGTCCCGAAGAGCGGGCAACAGTTTCAGGTATTTTTTGTCGGCACCATCGCCTACCGATTCATTCCATAACATTTTCGACCTGAATTTCACCCTGAAATTCTTCCGGCAGTGTCTTTGGAGGATCGGCGGTATCGTCATCGCTGGCAAACAAATCGGTGATGCTTGACATCATATCGCCTACCGTATCCAAACCCGAGCAACCCGTCAAAAACAGCAGGCTTCCGAACAGGGCCGAAACAAGAGCAAAACGAATGCGGCGAATCATTGACAACCGGGTTTTAAGCATTATTTAGTAACGTTTCCAGTAATGACAGGCGCTGCTGTGATGTCGTCCAACTTAAATTGCACCAGCGGGGTAGCCTGACCGGTTCTAATTGCGCTTTGATAGGCGGCGCGTGCTTCGTCCAGCCTATCCATCGCCAAATACAAATCACCCTGTAATTCATCGTAACCGGCAGAAAAACCTTCAGTGGTCGCCGGATCGACTTCGGCAATCAACTGGAGCCCGGCTTCATATTGTTTGTCGGCCAGCATCAATTGGATCAACCGCAAGCGGGCTATTTGCTTAAGTTCATTGCTGTCAGCGGTTTTAATTTCTTTTTGCAGAATAGCTTTCGCTGCTTCCAAATCGCCTTTTTGAACTTTAACCTTGGCAAGTTGTAAAGCCGCATAGTGGGCATAAGCTGACGAACCGTATTCCACAGACAGTTTCTCGGCAATCTTTTCTACCGAATCTAAATTATTTTTGGCAGCGCTATCCAGCAATTCCTGATACATTTGCGAAGCTTGACTGCGGGTATTCAATCGATTCTTCTGCCAAAAATTCATGCCGGCAATTAATACCAGCGCACCGATCACGCCTGCCAGCAGCGCACTGTGATTGGCCTCCCACCATTTTTTTAATTGGTCGAGTTGTTCTTCTTCTGTATCGTAAATTGCCACGTCGATTCTCTTCTGTTTACGGTAAATTTAAAGGGTTTTATTGGACTGCCAAAGTTGCAGGTTTTGCAATAGATCGTCATAAGCGAGCGTTGTTTGCTCCTGCATGATCCGTAACGATTTTAACGCCGCTTCGCCGCGCCGGGCTTCATCGTCACCGAGAATAATCGCATAAGCCGCACCTGATTTATCGGCCTTTTTGAACTGGCTTTTAAAACTGCCGCCGCCGCAGTTGACTTGCAGTTTTAAACTGCCGATTCGATCGCGTATCCTTTCGGCCAGTGCCATGCCGGCTTTTTCCGCCTGTTCGCCGACTCTGATCATATAAACGTCAACGCTGGGTTCGACGGCAACATGATCGAGCTGTTCGACCAGCGCCAATATGCGTTCCATGCCCATGGCAAAACCGATGCCATGATTGGCCTTGCCGCCCAATTGTTCGATCAGGCCGTCATAGCGGCCGCCGGCGCAGATCGTCCCCTGAGCGCCCAGTTCCTCGGTCACCCACTCGAAAACGGTTTGGCAGTAATAGTCCAGACCGCGCACCAGACGTGTGTTCAACCGGTAAACTATGCCGAGATCATCCAGTGTCGATTTTAAGGCATTGAAATGATTCAGGCTCTGTTCGCCTAAATGTTCCAATAAAACCGGCGCCTCTTGCAACATGGCCTGCATATCGGGATTCTTGCTATCCAGAATGCGTAAAGGATTGGTTTCCAACCGCCTTAAGCTATCTTCATCCAGCAAAAGCAAATGCTGCTTGAAATAACCGACCAGTTTGTGGCGATAATTTGCACGCTCCTCGCTGCTGCCCAGAGAATTAATCTGCAATTGCAACTTGCCGCGGATGCCCAGCAGCTTCCAAAGCCTGTCGCTGAGTAGAATGATTTCCGCATCGACATCCGGGCCGGGCATGCCGTAGGCTTCCACCCCAAGTTGATAAAACTGCCGGTAGCGGCCTTTCTGCGGGCGCTCGTGGCGGAACATCGGTCCGTAATACCACAAGCGATGGTTCTGGTTATGCAGCAAACCATGCTCCAGACAGGCTCGCACACAGCCTGCGGTACCCTCCGGCCGCAAGGTCAGCGAATCGCCGTTTCTGTCCTCGAAAGTGTACATTTCTTTTTCAACGATATCTGTTACTTCGCCGATGGAACGTTTGAACAAGTCGGTTTTTTCAACGATAGGCAGGCGAATTTCCTGATAACCGTAAGCGCCTAGCACCTGTCTGGCCTTATTTTCAAGCCACTGCCAATAAGTCGGATTGTTCGGGCAGGATGTCATGCATCCCGCGGATGGCCTGAATGGCCTGTTGTTGTTTTATCATATCGTTATATCAATGCCGGATTATCTACCAAGCGCTGTCTTGATTTGTTGTGCTTCTTTGGAGGCTGGGTATGTCGTGAGCAATTGCTCACCGTATTCTTCCGCGTTCTTGTCGTTGCCTAACGCCCTTTCGGTCTGAAAGGCAATCCACAATGTCTCCGCAGTGTGGCCGGAAACTGCCAGATAGCGTTCCAGAAAGGCCCGCGCCGACAAGTATTGCTGATTTTCATAACTGATTTTTTGCATTTGCTGCAAAGCCAGGGGATATTCCGGCTGCAATTGCCAAAGCGTGGCGTAGATACTCTTCGCCGTGTTGCAAATCGTTTTGTTTTACGTAACAGACGCCCATATTGGTCAAGGCGAACCATTGGCGGGTATTCATCGGTTGATCGAGCGCTTCCTGCAACAAGGCCATGCCTTTTTTATAATCGCCTCGTTCGCACAAAAAACGGCCGTAATTATTTTTGATGTCGAAACTGTTCGGGGCTTTGCCGACCGCCGTTTGAAAATAATCTTCGGCCAAAGAGTACTCCCTGATACGCTCATAAAAGCCGGCCATGACGTTATAAATATCGGCATTGCTCGAATCGAGGCGCATCGCCGTATCCAGCTTGTCTTTGGCTATTTCAAGCTTATCCATTTCCAAATAGCGGATACCCATCTGCATGTATAACACCGCCTTATCGGCGTTGCTCATCGTCTCTTTACTGAAATTGGGAATCAGGCCGCAAGCACTGCTCAAGGTTACCGCAATCAGGAAATATAATAATTTAGCAATATTTTTAGGCAACATGCACGGTTTCAAACGATTGCAACTTCAGATATCTCCGACTTTTGTCCTGCACCTGACCGACCAATTGCCCGCAAGCGGCATCGATATCCTCACCACGGGTTTTCCGGATAGTCGTCACAATACCGGCATTATTCAACACGTCGCGAAATTTTAAAATATTGGCGATACTGGAACATTGATACCGGGATTGCGGAAAAGGATTAAATGGAATCAAATTCACTTTCGACGGCACATTTTTCAATAGTTTAATCAGAGAATTGGCATCCGCTACCGAATCGTTTATACCATCCAGCATCACATATTCGAAAGTAATATGTTTTCTTGGACCTTTTTTTGCATACTCACGGCAGGCGTCCATCAACTCCCTTAACGGATATTTGATATTGATCGGCACCAGTTTGTCGCGAAGTTCATCGTAGGGCGCATGCAAAGACACGGCCATGCTGACATCGCAAACCTCGTAAAGCCGATTCATGGCCGGCACTACGCCCGATGTGCTGATGGTAACCCTGCGTTTGGACAGACCGTAACCGAAATCGTCCATCATCAGGTTCATCGCAGCCACCACATTGTCGAAATTCAGCAGCGGCTCACCCATGCCCATCATCACCACATTGGTGATTTTCCGTTCGGAACCCAGGCGTTTCTGTGCAAGATACAATTGGCCTATAATCTCGCCGACCGACAAATTGCGATTAAAACCCTGCTGGGCGGTCGAACAGAAACTACAGGCCAGCGCACATCCGACTTGTGAAGACACGCATAAAGTGGCGCGCCGTTCTTCCGGAATGTAAACCGTCTCCACCCGATTACCGCAATGCATCTGCACTGCCCATTTACAGGTACCGTCCGTCGCCAGTTGTTCTTCAACGATGATCGGCGCCAGAATTTGGCAATGCTCATGCAAATGACTGCGTAGCGATTTACTCAGATTGGTCATCAGATCAAAATCGGTGATGCCTTCTTGGTAAATCCATTTCAGCAACTGGGTCGCCCGAAACGGTTTTTCGCCTAGACCGACAAAAAAGGCTTGCAGACCCTTTCTGTCTAAATCGAGCAGATTGACGGGTGCTGGCTTAGCGGATGCGATCGCAGAGTTCATCAGCAGCGAAAAAGAAAGCGATTTCTTCTTTGGCGGTTTCGGCAGCGTCGGAGCCGTGCACGGCGTTTTCGTCGATACTGACCGCAAAATCGGCGCGGATGGTACCGGGAGCCGCTTCTTTCGGATTGGTGGCGCCCATCAAATCGCGATTTTTCAATACGGCGTTTTCACCTTCCAGAACTTGGGCAACGATAGGGCCCGAGATCATAAAATTGACCAGATCGTTAAAGAAGGGACGTTCTTTATGAACTGCATAAAAACCTTCTGCCTGCTCCCTGCTTAACTGCAACATTTTCGATGCAACTACGCGTAAGCCGTTTTTTTCAAAACGGCTGACAATCTCCCCAATCACATTTTTAGCGACTGCATCAGGCTTTATGATTGAGAAAGTACGTTCGATTGCCATTTTTAAACTCCGTATTAAGGTTGATGAGAAAAAGGTGGATATATTATAACCGCTTTAGATGGAGAGTTTTTCTACTTGACGATCACCGCCGTAGATCCAGTTCACCAGCATGCGAGTACCTAAAATCGCAGTAAACATTGAGGTCATGATGCCCAGCGACAGCACCACCGCGAAACCCTTGACCGGTCCGGTGCCGAAACCGAACAGCACCAGTGCGACCAGCAAGGTGGTGACGTTGGAATCGAGAATGGTCGCGAAGGCTTTTTCATAGCCGATATATATGCTGGACTGCGGGCTATGGCCGTTGCGCAGTTCTTCGCGAATACGTTCATTGATCAAAACGTTGGCGTCTACCGCCATACCGAGGGTAAGCACGATACCGGCCATGCCCGGCAAAGTCAGCGTGGCTTGCAGCATGGACAAAATGGCGGTCAAAACCATCAGATTGAAAAACAGGGCAAAATTAGCGATCAAACCGAAGCCGCGATAGTAAATGATCATAAAGGCCACCACCAGGAAGAATCCGGCCGTGATGGATGTCATGCCCTGATCGATATTTTCCTGGCCCAGACTTGGGCCGATAGTGCGTTCCTCAACAATTTCAACCGGCGCAGCCAGTGCGCCCGCTCTCAATAACAGTGCCAGATTACGGGCTTCCTGTACATTATCCAGTCCGGTAGTTTGGAAACGTTTGCTAAAGGAATCGCGAATGGTGGCGACGCTGATGACTTTTTCGACTTTTTCCTTATGCTGGACTTTCTGGCCGTCAACCGTTTTGGTTTCCGATTTGTATTCGATGAAAACCACCGCCATCGGTTTACCGATGTTTTCCTGAGTCATTTTGCCCATTTTCTTGGCGCCGATACCGTCCAGCGTGATAAATACCGCCGGCGAACCGTTCTGATCCAGGCCGGACGATGCATCGGTAATCTGATCGCCGGTGACGATTACGGTACGTTTCAGCAATACCGGATTGCCGTTTTTGTCGGGGTAGATACGGCTGCCGACCGGAACGTGGCCGGCTACGGCGGATTGCACATCGTGTTCGACATTGACCAGACGGTATTCCAGAGTTGCGGTTGTGCCCAAAAGTTCTTTGGCATGCGCAGTATCCTGTACCCCCGGCAACTGTACCACAATCCGGCTGTCGCCCTGTTGCTGGATAATCGGTTCGGCAACGCCCAGTTCGTTGATCCGGTTGCGCAAAGTGGTGATATTTTGAGCTAAGGCCGATTTCTTGATTTCCCTGACATCGCGTTCCGGAACGTCGGCCATAAACTCATTTTCACCGTGCTCTTTGATATCCAGATTACGAAAATCCTTGTTCAGCACTTCGAGCGCTGCTGCTGTGGATTCCTGGTTAGGCAGAGTGATTTTAATGCCGTCAACTTCTTTGGTCACCGATTGGTAGCGAATTTTTGCATCCCTGAACGCAGTCCGAATATCGTTAACATAACGTTCTTCGGCTTGTTTGATGGCGGTATCCATATCCACTTCCATCAGAAAATGCACGCCGCCGCGCAAGTCCAGGCCCAGGTACATCGGCGCCGCACCCAAAGCGCTCAGCCAGCCGGGTGTTGCCGGGGCCAGATTCAATGCTACCGTGGCTTTTCCAGACATTTTGTCTCTCAACAAATCGGCGGCTTTCATTTGCTCATCGGTATTATTGAATCGCGCTAATATTTTGCCGTTATTGAATTCGAAGCTTTTAAGGGCAAAGCCGGCATTGTTGATACTGGCTGCAACTTCATCAGCTTGCGATTGCTGCAGCGGCGTCGAATTGGCCGAGGCCAACTGCACCGCCGGATCGTTTCCGTAAATATTGGGTAGCGAATAAACAATGCCGATAAGCAGAATACTCAGGATCAGAATGTTTGTCCAAATAGGGTAATGATTTTGCATGGTTATTCCATTAAAAACAGCGACAGCCAGACTGCGGAGATAGGTTCAGGGCGTGGGTGTAAATGTCGGTTTGGAAATTAAACTTTTGGTTTTTTGAGACTTAATGCCTTATAGGTCCCTTTAGGCATCATATTGGCAATCGCGTGGCGTTGCACCTGAAGAAAAATATTCTCCGAAACTTCGAGCTTAACGAAATTATCGTCAAGTTCTATCACTCTGCCGAGGATGCCGCCGGTGGTAACCACTTCGGAACCTTTGGCCAGTGCAGACAGCATTTGTTTTTGTTCCTTGGTGCGTTTCGCTTGCGGACGAATGAACAAAAAGTAAAAAAACACCAGAATACCCAGCGGAAAAAGCATGCCCTCAAAACCGGGTTGTTGAGCAGCAGGTGCGGCTTGCGCCAGCGCATCGGAGATAAAAAAACTCATCGTTATCCTCTATTTAATATCTTATTATCGTTATTTGTATCTATTCAGCAAAATCGCTGATTTGTTCGTAGCCATCGTTCTCAGGCGCCGGCGCCAATGCCATAAAATTGAGCCGATGTACTCGCGGGAACGCGCTTTCATTCCCGCCCGATCCCACCTCCGGCATACCTTGATCTTCTCGGAAGATGCAAGGCTTCCGCATGGTTTGCTTTAGCCAATTACCGGCAGCAGACCGGTAAATCCCATTATTATGCCACATTACAATCCGTAAACGTATCCTGTTGTCGTATACGAGACAGAAAAAAGTACGAATTTAGCATCGTTCCCACGCTCCGGCGTGGGAACGATGTAAACTTAACCCGAAAACTCAAGTCCTTTAAATCGTTCAGGAAACGCAACGACCGATCATTTCACCCAGCCTAACCTGCTTTCCGGCCAGCAAATCCTCATTCCAGGCGGCTTTATCCTGACCGAACAAAACAATAATGGTCGAGCCCATATTAAACCGCCCCATCTCAACGCCTTTTTCCAGTAGGGGTGGGTTCTCCTTATACCCCCAGCTTCCGGCTTCGTTTGGCGTTGGCGGCGTAACGACGCCGTGCCAAACCGTTTCGACGCTGGAAACAAAGATGGCCCCGACCAATACCAGCGCCATCGGTCCGGCTTCGGTATCGAAAATACAAGCGACGCGTTCATTGCGGGCAAACAGATTCGGCACAGCATTAACCGTTACAGCATTGACACTGAACAGCCGCCCCGGAATATGCACCATTTCCGCCAGTTTGCCGGTTAGCGGCATATGCAAACGATGATAATCCTTCGGGGATAAATAAATGGTGGCGAAACGGCCGTTTTCAAAGGGTTTTGCCCGTTCGGCATCGCCGCCCAGCAATTCCAGGGCGGTATACTCATGATTTTTAGCTTGGAAAATCCGGCCGGCGCTAATGAGTCCGGTCTGGCTGACCACGCCATCGGCAGGGCTAACGATAGCATCGGCTGCGCCGGCAACCGGACGCACGCCCTGCTTAAGTTCACGGGTAAAAAACCGGTTGAAGCTGCAATAGTGTTCTACATCTACAGATTCGGCCTCGTTCATATTGACGCCGTAAATATGAATGATGGCTTTGATAAACAGATTTTTCCATAAGCGATTTTCGCAATGTGTCAACCGGGACATCCAGCGGGAAAGCATATGCTGCGGCAACAGGTATTGAGGTAAAACGGTAAAAATTTCTTTAAGGGTCATGGTGTGTTTCAGGGGTTTTTCCGCTTAAAAAATAAGCAAAGGCGATGACTTCGGCGACGGCGATATACAATTGTTCCGGGATTTCCTCCCCCAGCGGCACCATCGCCAGAATCCGCGCCAGTTCCGGCTCGTTCTGCAAGGGAACGCCGTGTTTTTCAGCGATTTCCAGAATTTGCCGGGCAGTAAAGCCTTCGCCTTTGGCAGTGACTTTCGGCGCATTTTTACCGTCATATTGCAGGGCGACGGCAATATCGCTGGTATAGAAAGTTCTGCCGCTCACGCCGGTCAGGGAAGATTGACCAAAACCGGCGCCTGCCAGTCCGCGTTGCGATGCTCGGCAACCACAGTGGTGTAAATACCGCCGCGTACATTGAATTCGGCACGTAAACGCATGAAATTCGGGGAAATAGCGGCAACGATATGATCGAGTATTTCATTGGTCACCGCCTCGTGAAAAGCGCCGCGTTCCCGAAACGTCCACATATAAAGTTTCAAAGACTTCAATTCCACGCACAATTTCGCAGGCACATATTCAATGGTCAATGTGGCAAAGTCCGGCTGTCCGGTCATCGGGCACAAACAAGTGAATTCAGGAATATCGATACGGATGGTGAAATCGCGGGCGGGTTTGGGGTTTTCAAAGGTGCTGAGGTTTTTACTGGGTTGGGTGGTCATATATCCTCAAAAAATGTAAGGCAAAAATTAACAGTGATTTCTGACAAGGGAGATTGCTTATAGGCTCAGCCATGATGGACAGGAACCTGCAGGCCAAATGCTGAACTTTTCCGGACAATTAAAGATGATAAAAGCGAACGCATGCACTTCCCAGACGACTGTTTGAACACATTTTAGCAGCTATGCGGAAAAAATAGGCATGCTTCGTGAATTCAATCATATACAGGTATTTTTCATAGGAAACGGCTCTATAGGGCGTTAGCTATCCTAAACATCGAAATATCCGCCTCCTGTTGCCGGAGCAGTATCCTATAGACCGCCGTAAAAGCCCTTTCGCTTAAAACGATCATTGCAGTTTGGTATTTTCTCACACTTTTAATCCCCCCAATCCAGTCAACTTATCCAATATCATGTAGTACGCTAGGTTTAAAAATCATTGCGCATTTTTCAGATTCCAGCCTCGAACCGACCGTTGAATCATTGCGATGACATATCAGAGCCGAACCACTCAAAACAAACAGAGCAACTATAGTTGCTCTATAAACCCGGACCGGCAATTCGAAACAATGACCTTGGACAATTGTTTGCCTTTGTCCGGATAGCGGTTTTTTCAAACTTTTATGGAGATGATAAAAAAAACACCCTGAGTTGGTAAGTTGTATTGTTTCAGGCGTAGGCTGCGTTTCATGAGCAATACAAATGAAAGGCCGTAACCAACCGGGCAATTGAAACAGAACCTTACCAAACCGAAGGACTTACGGCGCATAAACATACCTTAGTAAACTGCGAGCAAAATCGGGAATTTTTATTTTTGGTCGCATCCTGGCCGGACCGATGGCGAATAATAATTATAAAGAGGACTCGATGGATCAAAATGCTAACCATGAAGACCTTAATTCGATATTGCTAAATGCGCCTGGACATCCTTTGATCTGGAATAGGTTTTTAATCGAACTAAGCCGTCAATTAAATTGCGAATCCAGCGCTCTGCTGGTTAACGACCTCGTCGATAACAAAAACACGCATTTTCTGTTCAGTGCCAATATCCCGGAGAAATATCAGTCCCTCTATGAAAACACTCTCAACAGGCTGGATGATTTCAATCACTTTATTAGTAAAAATCCATGCCGGGTTTTTTGCAATCAAACTTTAAACGAAACTTCTGCCGAAGAACGCAACACTGCATTTATATTACCCGACACCCAAAATTACAGGTTTGGCTTGGCGATTCCCTGTAACCGCAATCATTCCCTAAGTTTATTGGCTTATCGTAAAGAAGCCTTTACTAACGAGGAACAGCAAAACGCCACCCGGATTTTAGAAAGCCTGATTTCCGCTTTAGATGAGGCGATACACACCGAACAAAGATATAAAATCAAAAGTCAACTGTTCCATCACATAGGCAATCATTACGATAGTTACATCATCGTCGACGATAAATTAAACATCCTTTGTTCCGATCCGGTATTTACCTCCATAATCAGTCAGATGGACTGCGTGGAAATATCGGACAACCGGTTTCGCATGAAATCCAAAGACTTGGAACAACGCCTTTTATCCTTGATCGAGAATAAGCAAGGGGACAACGGCATTCAGGATCACTATCATTTTTGTCAGATCAGCCTTATCCCGATTTCCTCCTTAAAAAACCTCTATCAGTGGGAATGTTATAAAGATGCCTTTATCCTGGTCTTTACCCATGATAAAGCGAGAGATCCGGTTGTCGACAGGTTAACGGAAATATATAACCTATCCAAGTGCGAAGCCGTTTGCGCGCTGCACTTTATGAGAAAACCCTCCATTCCGGATATTGCCACCAATACCTATCGTTCCCAGGAAACCGTACGAAATCATTTAAAACATACCATGCAAAAAATGGATGTGCACAATCAGGCCGAGTTGATGAAAAAATTGATTACGTTAGCTGAGTTGTGAATATTTTTCTGAATACATGGCTTTCAACGTTTTCAAACCAAGGCTTGTTGTTGATTTATCTTAAGTGAAAAGTTGTGCCACAAATCTTGAATTCTGTCATAAATTCTCCCTGAATTTGATATTGCGTGAAGTTAGCATTCAAGCGATTGAAAAAAGCTATTTCCTTCACTAATAAGAAATGCTCGCCTGAATGTTATTCTTGGAATAGCTCCAAGTTGTGCAATTTCTTTGTGGGGCGTGATTTTATGCCGATAGGCATTTTCCGATTTCCACATTTCTACAAGTTCAAAACCTGAAATGAATTGAGCCGCGATTTGTTGGTTATCTATTACTATCCAGACTGAACGCTTTCTTTCATACCCTTCTATAGGGAACAAATTCGCACCAAGAACTGAAAGGGTATTTTTCTCCGTAGCTTTCTGAATCAAACTGGTCAAGTCAAAAAGACTGACGCCGCCAAGTGTACGGACATAAGGATAAAGAATTTAACCTTGTGATGTTTTCCAGCGTTCTTCCTTTGGAATGTCAGGTTCCGGCAAAATCACCCCACTGGTTATAGTTTTTTCTAAACGATCAGGGTGTGTTGTATACCATAGCCCACCATAAAGCTCTTTAAAATACATTTTCTCATGTCAACCTGTATTACATTTTCAGATTTCTAAGCCGCTATTTCATGTTTTGTCTCATTGTCGGTTAAGGAGGCAACAAGCTCCGCAAGCTCAAGCACAGGAACATTCGCCAACTCTTTCGGCTCTAGCTTATGTAAGCCGCCACCATATACCCGACCTTCCTCTAACATGGATTTAGGGCAAATTCGGTTGAGAATTTCCCAAACCTGACGGGCTAATTCGGGGCTTTCATTAAGAACAGTTGCCAAGGGTTCTTTTGGGTAAAGCGCAAGATAAACATTGGTAACAGTGGCGTTCGATTGGTTCAAGATGAACCGGAACGGGCGACCGCTTTTTGTGTCGCCTCTACCTAAATAAGTGCAGACAAAAGGTGAAGACGGTCTGTTTTCCTGTGAATACCACGGCGAACGGTGTTGACACAAATAGCGGTCAGCTACGCCCTGCTCTTTTCCTTCCTGAAAATATAGCCAAAGGTTCGGGTAATGTTTTTTAACATCCTCTTCTGGTAGACGGCAATCCAACAGAAACAAGGGCTTTTCAATGAGCGGATTACCCAACTTATCAGATTGAATCTCGCTTACTGGCAAGTAACGAGGGCTAGGCAGAATGGGCTTGAAAAACTGTTTTGGTAAATTGTGCGCCGCGATCTGTTCAGCAGAAAGGATAAAGTAATTATTATCGCCAGTTGCTAGACCGCGACGGATAGCGAAAAAATCCGCAAGTGTTGGCGTGTTATTCGCAAGCCGAATGTCGGCCATAGGAAAGCGTGACCATTTAGGTTCAGTGCGTAGGGCTTCGGCTGGAACTGTCCTTGATACTTTGGGCGCGGTTAGAGTTCCGCCGAAAGAGAAATTAACGGCGTGATTTTTAGGCGGGGCTTCGTTACGTAACCAGAGGACTGCCGATGAAACAAGCGCATCATAGAATTGCACATCATTTGGGTCAAAGCGGTGAATGTGCAACAGCGTGACCTTTTCCAGCAAATAGCGTTTGACGGCTTCCCCATAATTTACATCCATAAATTCACTGGGTATTAACCATCCGGCCAGTCCACCTGACGCCATCCACGCATGAGCCAAGCCAAGAAAATGACAGTACAAACCAGATAGACCGCCAAACTGAACGCCGCAAGCGTTAGCACTGGCGGCTTGTATTCGAACCTTTTCATCACTCACAATATGGTGATGACGGACATAAGGCGGATTGCAGATTAACAAGTTAAATTTATCTTCGGGTGGCGTGGCCGTGGTGAAGTCGGACAGTTGAATATCTATTCCCAGCCTCGACCAAATTTCTTGTGCAGCAACGCCATAGTGAGGGTCTATCTCATAACCCATAGCGGCGGCAATACGGCTTGCAGGAAAAGTCCTTAATAAGGCAGAGTAGAAAGAACCCGTTCCTAATGCAGGGTCAAAAAAACTGACTTCTTGGCCGCGTGGAAGATTTTTTTTTGCGTATGCCAGAATGTCAGCAGCCAAAACCGAAGGCGTGGCAAATTGCCCCATGCGGTTGCGTTCAACTTGTGTTTTTACGGCATCTAATGACGCCTGAATACCAAGCCGGTGCTGTTCTTTTAGTGTGTAGGTATCGGTTTTCATTTACACCCCAAACTTGGCAAGATCATCAATACGATGTTCCCAAACCCAATCTATGCCTTCGGCAGCTTCATACCCAAGATAGCCACTATCAAAGTAACCACACAGAAACAGGATGAAAACAATCCCGTTGCCGTGACTGTGGCGCAGTTCGGTAACTTTTACCGCCTCTTCCTTCCGGCGTTTATTGACGTTGGTGAAATCACCCGCTGATTTTGCTTCGATCAATAACGGAAAATCGCCGGTTTTGGCGTTCTTTGGCATGATAACGGCATCAACAGGGATATTGACGTTATTTTCAGAACCTTCCTGTTTAACAGGTACATTCAGACGGAATGAATATGTGCCTGGTCGCATCTCATTGAACTTTGTTCCATCACCTGCGGGAAGGTGCGAATAGCCGCGTTTTTCCAACCATGCAGCAATAGCGGCAAGCTGCCGTTTCTCTTGGGCATTGCGAATAATCGGGTTAGCGACCGAGCCACAAAGCCTATCGGCCACAATTGTGGCAGCGCGGTAAATCTCAACTTCTGATGGTTTTTCGCCCTTTGATAGCCAAACGAAAATATCGGGGTCAGCCATTTTTTCGATGATTTTGCTAATCTTTTCAAGTTGTACGTCCAACTCCTTTGCATCCATACGCGGCGGTAATTCGCCTCCCTCCATGCGCTTAACCAGATTACCGGAAACACCGGCCAAGCCGATCAGTCGGTCAACTGCCAATGGTGGGCAGGTTGACATTCGTAATGTCGGTAAGACATGAGGATTTTGTTTGAGAACGGCTATCTGAATGTCATTTAGGTTATCAGTCGCTTTGAGAGTTTCTTCGACATCGTTAGTAGTTTGAATTCGCGTGGTGCGGTAGGCATCCGGCGCGAAATTCATAAACCAATCGTTATACATATCCACGGAAAGAACTATATCTGCCTTCCATTAAATCCGGTTTGTCCCTGTTTACGCCCATGCTTTAGTTTCCTGCCTTTTCACTCTGGTATTTTCCCCAAAGTTCTAAAATTAGTTGATTGATTCTGATGTTGCGGCGGGCGGCTTCTTGCTTAATCTCGCTGGCGACATGCTTTGAAAAGCGTACCCCAATGACTTGAGAATCAGGGTTCCTTTCGTTTGGGGCTTTTGCTGTTTCTTGAGTCATTCTAAATGCCTTTTGATCGACGTGACGACAATGGTAACAGTTTATTCATTATCTACACCAACACTAGGGGAAGATAGCTTTCAGTCATAAGTGTTTCCTCAGTTTTTGACCAATTCTTAACATTAGGTTGTTGATTTATGCCTATGGTCACGCATCCTATGAGGTTCTTCGCATGTTGAAGCCATTAGCAGGAAAAACAGGGTCTTTCAGGAAACGTCTCTGCGTACAAATAGTTAACAGGTATTCATACGGATTATCATTCCAAGTAACGGAAATTAAAATAAAATTATCATACCAGAGGGTCATATCATACCTGACCCTTCACCACACGCTGACGCTAATCGGAGCTATGCGGACTTATATTATGCCAATAGGTGAAAAATGGCGGTTTGGCAATTCTCAATCGTTTTGATACCAAAAATCTGGGCAATTAAGAATGGATTCGATCCATTACCTTTTTACGGGCATTACGGTTACGATAGCGAAATTGCCTGGAAAGAGAATCAGCCACAAGCAGATTTTATTTATGTGCTATCAAAATTACTCCCATCTGCTAATTCTTGACATAAGGACTTATTATTTTGGGGTAATGTTCAAGGCCATGATATACAGGTCTGGTACGAACACAAAAAGGTTAATGGCATTAATATTAGAATTGACATGAGGCAAGAACCAAGCAAATTCATAGTTAAGCTCGTTAAAGTAGCGAAGGAGTTGGAGTGTGTTCTATTATACCCAGAGATTTGAAGCCAATGAATTTGATATCAAGCTCGCTATGCAAAGTTCAGTAACAGCCCAGCATGTAAATGAACCAAAAGGTTTTCTTGAATAGTTGAAAAATTAAGCATTACTGGGTACGTTTAAACAAACGTCACCAAAGTCCCATAGGATTTTTCGAAAACCCACGGCTAACAAGGCTTTGCGTCAATTATCCACTTCCCAATTTTAGTCATGAAAAATTGATGTTTTTTTAGGAAATTAAAAAGTGGTTCAAAGCCGCGCTATCTATAGTATTGAAAAAAACCCATGAAACAATTCTGTCGTTTGTTTAAATTCACCCAAAGGACATCTAAAACTCCTTAAAAAACTTAAAATTATGGGGTAGTGGATACTGCAAATTGCTCAAAAAGTGCTTTAACCTTATAATCAATCTCGCGCCATTGCGGTAGATAGACTTTTGAAAATTTATAGCCCAGATAAAATGTTGTGGATGTAGAGATTTCGTCATTCTGGTTGTGATTGAATTTATGCCTAAACACGGTTTCAATGCCACAAGAAGGGGACACTCTCTTTGGCAAATTATGACATCTAATAAAAATAAGATTAGGATCATCATGATCGTGACTTAGATAGACATCATCTTGAAAATTGTTGTCACGGTAATGTAGCATTCCTGGCATTTCCGCTGAATCAGGCAATCGCTCTAAGCTCTTTGGTGCTGTATTCGTAAAGAAGTATTGGAACGACCGAGGATGGGTAATAAAAGCATGAATTTTCCTTCCATAACTTGGGTCCATAAAGAATGCGATATTCTCTTCAGTTACAGGCTCTAAATCAGGCAGTAAAGCATGTATCTTAATGAAATCAACTGCTGGCCTAGTTTTTCCTTCTCTAATTTTTTTAGTAAGCTTAGGCCAATTACTCTGTGGCCGTTGAAATTCACCTAACTCATAATTAAGCGGCACATCAAACCCGACACCATCCAAAGAGGATTGATTTTTAATATTTTTTGCGTCTTCCCAAGTGGTCGGAGGTTGTTCATCCGAACAACCGCTTATCGGACTTAGGATGAGAAAAATCACGGTAAAATGGATGATTCGTCGTATTATTAAGTCTGCATAGCTATACAACTTCGTGACTAGGTGTCGCATTAACTACCCCCATAAAAAAAGAGGCCAAAGCCTCTTTCTGCAATATTTTGTTTTAATTTTGATTGTTTACCCGTGCGCCGTAATATCGGCTTTCCATAGCCTTGCCGCATCGCCATGCAGGGCTTCACACCGGTGGTTTCAAGGTGGTGCAAGCGCATTGTGACACTGTCGTGCGAGTTCATCCCTGACGGCTTCCTGTGGGGTGTGGGTGATTGTGGTGGTTTGCGAACTGCGTAGTCTAAAATCCCTTTAACGTCCCAATCCCATTAAATTGCCGCAGATTATGCCCTAGCCATATTTCTGTTGTCCATTTTTTTCGTAAGGGTATTCCAAGTATTTTCTGTTTGTTCGGCTAAGCCATAAAAGCGTGGGAATATTGACGAAGGGATAGTCAAATTTGCGCATTTGATTGTTTCGTTGTTGCCGGTCCCTAATAAAATGCTGTCCGTTGGTCCTGAGGAAATATATCCGCTACCCAAAATCACGTTCATTTGCCTCAGCACGGCTTCCAATGGGGTATTGCCGCTGCTGATAGCCTGTTGCGCCCAGTTACGCAACAGGGTTAAACCATCCCAGCCTTCGGCATAGAACGTGGAACTTTCGAATTGATTGAGCTCGATTAAATCGGACAGTGCCGTTACCGGGTTGGCCAGTTGATTAGCCGCCAGCAAGGCGTCCAGGCCGCTAAAGTCCAGACTCATACCGGTGCTAGTGGTGGTCAGGATGATAGCGTTAAGGTAGGGCTGGAGTGCGGTTTGCAATTCCAGGCTTTGGAACACCGAGGTGCTTAAGGCGTTATAACTGGCTTGCAACAAAGGGATAGTGGTGTTGAAGAGGTTGACCGTTACATTAGCGCCCGTAGTGACAGGCACAGCATTAAAGGTTCTGCCGTTAAAATGTTCAAGGATGGTCAGTTGATCGGCGGTGGCGTTATATTGACTGCTGCCGGGGGGTTGATGATTGATGTTGACGGTCAGGTTGTCCCCGGCATAGGCGCCGGTAAAGGTACCCGCCATGGTGCTGGTGTCGCTCCAAGCTTGTATAATAGCGGGCACCAGGGCCAAACGGGCGCTATAGCTGGTGGTGGTTTGATATTCTGCAAGCAGCGTTGCCAATGCCGGTGATAAAGTGGCTGCTTCCAGCAGGCTGCGTACCTGGCCTGAGCCTTGTATATCCGGCAGGCCGGCGACGGCACTGGTGTTTAGCGTGTTGGTAAACTGGCTCTGTAAGGCGCTGGTATCAAGTGGGGTGGTAAACTGGCTTAAAAAGCTGTTTTGCACCAGATTGACATCGGCTATGGTGCCTGTGGCGCCGTTGGCGTAATTGAAACTGCCTAGACCCAACACTTGGTTGCCGTTGGCGAGGGTCTGGTTTACGGTCGTGCTGGCGACATTGATGCTGGTGATGCCCAAGCTTGATAAGCTGACCAGTTGTCCACTGCCGGGGCTGCCGTTGCTGCCGACCCACAACTCCAGGTTGGCGAATGCCGGGTTGCTGCTGTTGATAATGCTCTGGCCGTTGGCGATGGCGCTTAATTCAGCAAAGGTAGTGACGAGTTGAGCGCCATTGGTAACCGATGTGCTGCCGTTCGTGTTCAATACCAAAAACGCATTGTCCGGGCCTATCCAGCCGGTATCGCTTTGCACGCCGTTACCGGAAAAATCGAAGTACACGGGATTGGTGGTGCTGACGCCGGTGGTTTCCAGGCTGCTGCCGTTGAGTTGGAAGACTAAGGGGTCTCTGGGGCGGGCTTGGGTGGCGGCTGTGAATAGGGTGGCGATGGATTGAGTTAATGAATCACCTGGTTGAATTCCAAGATATTTTGCTACCGTTTCCCAAGCTGCTTCTCCAATCTTTCCAGCTACAAATCCCACAATCAATGCACCAAACATTCCTAGTGCAATCTCAGGTAAAGCAGCACCTAAAAAAAATGCCCCAGCGATACTCTCCCCAATCAATAGACCTAGTTCGCCACCAGCATAACCAAACAAAGCACCTAATGAAGTACTCCCAACTACATATTGATCATTTGTCTGAAAAGAAATGCCAATCTGAAGTATGGCTAAACTGACTCCAGCATTGCCGGCAGCAGTTTCTAAATTATTTGCCGCTTGCGTAAAGCTTGCAGCGGCATCAGCAAATGTGTTAATTTCCATTTGTACAGCCGCTTTGTTGGCTGCTGTAAAATCACCGCTGGCAAGCATGTCGGCGAGCAAGTTTTGGGCGGCTGTCATTTGACTAGCTTGCGAAGCTGCCCATGTTACAAAATCTTGCGCTGTAGCTAATAAATAACCCTGATTTAGAGCCGCTGTTGCATATAAACCATCCCAAGCAGAAATTGTAATTGTATTAAAGGGCAAATTTACTTGAGAACCTGAAAAATCAAGTACGCCCTGCCAAAAAGCGTTTGATGCTGTTGGTGTAGTGGTTGTCATTCTATTTTCCCAAAAATTAAAATTTGTAGATAAAGGGGTAAAATTGCAAAGTAACAAGTGAATAGGGATAAAATAACCCCAATACTAAAGGGTAAAAAAGTATTCCAGAAACTCAATGTAATGAGGTGTTCATACACCAACCCCTTAGCGATTTTTGGCGGACCTCCTTCAAAACAAAAACCGCTCCAGATAGCCCAAACAACAACTCCAAAAACCAAAGGTGTCATTAGAATCACAAAGAAAGCATTTTTGCGAGTTCTTTGCTTTTGCGGCATTTTTTCTCGAAAATACTGGATGTAACGTTTTTCTCGAATATTTTTTAGAATAGGTTGAGGCCTATACATTAACCAATACCAATACGGTACCAATAGCCAGTTCAACGCATGTAGAAGTAGGAGGGGTTCGGAGTTGATGTTTCCCGCAAATGTACGTATGCCAGGGACTAGCCAACACATGAATTCGGTGAAATATTTGAATACCGGATACTGGGTCAGTATATTCTCGGGAAGTATTATTAAAAGCAATGTATTTAATAATCCAACGATTAACGGCATAGGGTGAATCACAGCCGGCGTATCCCACCAGCACTTTGCCCCGGTTAACTCTATCATCCGTTCAGACCAGAGTCTAAAGGGATTCCACCAAGCATTTCTAACTAAAGTTTGAAATTTTATTGTCATCTGCGTAAACACTTACCCCTCCCCATAAAAAAAGAGGCCAAAGCCTCTTTCTTCAATAACTTGTTTTGTTTTGGATTGTTTACCCGTGCGCCGTAATGCCGGCTTTCCATCGCCATGCCGCATCGCCATGCAGGGCTTCTCGCCGGTTTCAAGGTGGTGCAAGCGCATTGTGACACTGTCGTGCGAGTTCATCCCTGACGGCTTCCTGTGAGGTGTGGGTGATTGTGGTGGTTTGCGAACTGCGTAGTCTAAAATCCCTTTAACGTCCCAATCCCATTAAATTGCCGCAGATTATGCCCTAGCCATATTTCTGTTGTCCATTTTTTTCGTAAGGTTATTCCAAGTATTTTCTGTTTGTTCGGCTAAGCCATAAAAGCGTGGCAATATTGACGAAGGGATAGTCAAATTTGCGATTTTCATGTTAGATTATGTCGGTTTGCTTGCCATTTTCCGTCTACTGGCGCGAACGCAGCCGCTTTATGCTCTTTTAGTCTCTTAGGAATTAAGACCTTGCCCTGTTAAGGAACACCGTGCATCCCCTGTTTTATACACTCACCGGCCCGATTAGCTTAAGCGCTACTTTACACACTGTCCTGTTGCGGCGGATATCTATGGGTATTGGCGGGAAAGTCGCCGTTTACACCGATTTAGCCTTAGCCCCTCTGCCGGCAAGGGACTACCTTTCCGGTACCGCCTAATGCTATTGGGACAGGGGTCGAATCCGGCCGATAGCGGACTCTCCGCTTTATTAATGATGGCCGCCTTTCACGGCATTCCAGCCGACGAAGCAAAGCTGCGCCACGAATTCAGCCGGAAGCCAACGCGGCCGGACATTTTCACTTTAACAGCAAAACGATTTTGCTGGCGGCGAAAAGCCTGGGCTTTAGTGCCAAGGCCTTAAAGCAGGCGCCTGGGCGTTTGCCGTTTGCGCCGCTGCCCGCCATTGCCCAGGACCGGGAAGGCCGCTATTTCATCCTGGCCAAGTACGATGCCGGGCTGTCGTCCGAAACGGCGGACCGCAGCGACACGTCTGCTGCCTCTCTGGCTGCGGCGAAGCTGTTGATACAGCGCCCCAACGAGCCGCCGGCGATTTTATCCCTGGCCGAATTGCTAAGCCTCTGGACCGGCGAGCTGATTTTCCTCACCTCCAAAGCCAGTTATGCCGGCGATACCGCCAAATTCGACTTCACCTGGTTCATTCCCTCGCTGATTAAATACCGCAAGCTGTTCGGCGAAGTGCTGCTGATTTCGCTAGTATTGCAACTCATCGGCCTGGTGACACCGCTGTTTTTTCAGGTGGTGATGGATAAGGTGCTGGTCAATCACGCCATGAAGACCTTGAACGTAATCGCCGTCGGCCTGATTTGCGCCATGCTGTTCGAGGCGGCGCTGACCGGGATCCGCACCTGGGTGTTCGCCCATACCAGCAGCAAGATCGACGTGGAGTTGGGGGCGCGGCTGTTCCGGCATTTATTGAATCTGCCGATTGCCTATTTTCAGGCCCGGCGGGTCGGCGATTCGGTGGCGCGAATACGCGAGCTGGAGAATATCCGCTCCTTCCTGACCGGCAACGCCATTACCTTGCTGATGGATTTGCTGTTTTCCTTCGTGTTCTTTGCGGTGATGCTCTGGTACAGCCCGTGGCTGACCCTGATCGTCGCCGTCTCGATTCCGTTGTATATTTTGTTGTCGGTGATTTTTACCCCGGTGATCCGCAGCCGCCTGGATGTGAAATTCAACCGCAATGCCGAGAATCAATCCTTTCTGGTGGAAACCATCAGCGGTATCGATACCGTGAAAGCCCTGGCGGTGGAACCGCGCTGGATACACACCTGGGAAAAACAACTGGCCGCGTATGTCACTTCCGGCCTGTCCGTCACCAATATCGCCACCATTGCCGGCGGCGGGGTGACGCTGATCAGTAAATTGGTAAAAGCCGCCATCATGTGGCTGGGCGCGATGCTGGTGGTGGACGGCAAGCTGACCGTCGGCGAACTGGTGGCGTTTACCATGTTCGCCGATCAGGTATCGGCGCCTATTTGTAGCGGCTTGCAATCGAAAACCAACAAACCTGCAATCAGCGCATTTTTCGACCGGAATTAGCTGCAACTGACGGGCGCTCAAACCGACATTATTTGCAACTGAACCTGCAATCGTTGCCGCCAACCAGCAATCATCCAGCTCAAACCAGAATTATTTGCAACTGAAACCATAGCGGATTCAGATCGGTAATCCAGCCAGACGCATACGATCCCGTAGCTCGCTGGCACGGATTGGATCGAGTTGGTTGGCAAATAGTGCTTTGATTTCTGCCGGTTTGGCGTCGAAGTTCTGAACCAGATCACGTACACCATAACCTTGTCGGGTTATGGTCGATTCCATATCGTCCAAATGCCTGGACAGTACAGCTTCGACTAACTCAGTACCTAGGGTACGTTTAAACAAACGTCACCAAAGTCCCATAGGATTTTTCGAAAACCCACGGCTAACAAGGCTTTGCGTCAATTATCCACTTCCCAATTTTAGTCATGAAAAATTGATGTTTTTTTAGGAAATTAAAAAGTGGTTCAAAGCCGCGCTATCTATAGTATTGAAAAAAACCCATGAAACAATTCTGTCGTTTGTTTAAATTCACCCATCACGCAGCAACGTTCTATCGCTATCAAGGCTTAACTCCCTTCGGCTCTTCCTCTCACCAGTTCATTCTACCGCTAACGAACCTTAATTCCAAAGGTTAAGGTTTTTCGAAGGCAACAAACCTTATCCCAATTGGCTGAGAAGCGGTCTTTGAATCATTTTTTGACGATAGCATAAAAATAATTCAACCCGACCCCTTTTTAGGCTGTTGTGCTTTTTCTCGACATGCTCAAAAGCAATGCCCCCGGCTTAATCACCGAGTTCATCGCCGATCGCCTCGATAATTTTACCGCCTGCATCGTCAAATAAGGCCTCGCCTATCATGTCAGCCATAATTTCGCCAAGGTGGCTACCGGCTCTTGCGCTGCTTTCTTTTTCCAAGTCTTCTGTTAACGGAGCCTCAGGCTCAGGTTGATGGACCAGCGCTTCGGCTATTTTGCCACCTTGACGCGCACCGAACACTTGACCGATCAAGCCCCCCACTTCTGCGCCGATCACCGTACCTTCCGGCCCGAGCAGAGACCCAAGACCTGCACCCACCAGTTCCCCCAAGCTTTCCCCTGCCATGCCTTCTGCAATGCTAGCCCCTAGCGCGGCGTAGTGATTCGGATGCTTAGCAAGGTCCAAGGCACTGGCAGCAACCGTCTTCGCTTCTTTTTGCAGTGTAGTCGCGACGTGGGCGAGCTTTTTCTCAAGGTCGCTTACCGTCTTTGTTAACTCTAACCCAGGCGCGATAATAGCCGCAGGCTGAATTTCGCCGGAGGAAATCGACACGCTCCGGTGAATCCATTGCTTTAGGTTTTTTGGTATTTTTTTGATTGTTTTGAGCCATTGCCTCACCTGCCTTGGGGTGATTTTAATCAAATCATAGAAAAAGTTCTATATCAGCCAAGCTGGAAAGCTGCTTCAGTTACGATGTGAGCAGCTTGTGAGCCAAAACGAAGTAAGCTCCCACTTCGACATCGATGCATTGCCGGACGGATGGGGACCGTGCATCTGTTATGTACGCGTCCAGCAGATCGCTTAGGCGGCTTGCGTCGCTTGGCGTGATGCCGTAAAGCGGATTTTTTACCGCCATTTCCGGGATAGCCTCTAATTGATTTACCGAGAAAAAGGTGGCTGTAGGCTCTGCCACTACCTCTGTTCGGACAAACCCAGCGGCAGCGAGAGACCGCTCGGCAGCGCTCTGGCGTTCCAGTGTCTTGGCCGACAACTGCAAC
>CAVXZR010000016.1:0-6891 GCA_963765965.1 uncultured Pseudomonadota bacterium | reverse complement strand
TTTGATTGCTGCCGCCAGCACCTCGGCAGCGGCGCGGGCGAAGCCTTCCTCGTGCAGCAGCAGCCGCTGGCGCTCGAGGGCATGGGCGCCTGGCTCTGCCGCCTGCTCTCCACCCTCTTCGCGCGCCACCAGCTGCGCTGCGTCGAGGGCCATCGCCTGCGGCCGCTCTGGCGCCACGCGCTGGCGCGCGCGCTCACCGCCTGGCCCGCGGCGGCGCTGGCGGAGCGCCGCCGGGCGCTGCTGTCCGCCGGCAGCGCGGACCCCTTCGGCGAGCTCGAGCACGCGCCGCTGTTCGCCGATCGGCCGAACGCACGCAGCGCGCTGACCCCGGCGGAGGCGGCGGCGCTGCTGGCGGTATTCGCAACGATACCATCTTATGGATTGATTTAGCGCGCTTACTAACCGGCGATACTAATTTAAATGTCGCTTTGCAGCGGAATGATGTGGTTTACATCCCTGATTCATCCGATACCTCGGTTTTTGTTCTGGCGCAGTCAATCGTCCCGGCGTTATTAGCTTAACGCCGCAAATGTCGTTTATAGACGCTTTAAGCCAGGCCGGCGGTATAACCAAGGACGGTAATTTCAGCGAATTGCATCTCATTCGTCCTAGCGCGGATGTCAATATGCAAATTGATATGACTGATATATTGGCGCCACGGAAAAACCTGAATGTGGCCATTAATGAGGGTGATATTATTTATGTGCCCAGGAATAATATCAGTCAAATCGGTTATGTCATTCAACAACTAATCTGTTTGCCTCGATGTTTACCGTGGGCTCCAGCTTAATCATGGCGCCGCATCCCTAGATGACTGAATCCAATCTTACCCCTAGAGCTGACGAATCCGTTAAGACCGGCGCGTTGATGCCGGGGGTCAGCCTGCGTAAGCATTACAAAATTAGTCTGAGAATTTTCATGGCTATCCTTTTACTGGGTATGCCTTTTGCTTGGTTTAAAGGCAAGTCTTATTTTTCCGCAACCGCTGTTATTTACGTTGCCCCGCGCGCGGTCAATATTTTGCATGAAAGTAAGGAACAGGAGATTTCCTCTTACCAGCAATATAAGCAATTTGTCGCCCAACAAATCGGTACTATTAGACGTTATGATTTTTTACTCCGGCCCTAAATAAATTAGGCGATAAGCGAACTTTTTGGCAATTGCCTGATGAAACCGAAAGACGCGCCGCCGAAAGATTGCAGGCGGCTTTGGTGTTTAAGCCGGTAAACGATAGTTATTTGATTTCGGTAACGCTGGAATCCGATAAAGCCGAAGGCTTGGACGATATTGTCAACACCGTGATACAAAACTATGTCGAAAACGCGCATGAGGAACAGTTGATTTATGCCTCTAAAGAACGCACACAGGTATTATATGCTGAGCAGCAGAAACTTCAGGACCTCATTTCGAGCAAAAACAGCGTTTGACGGAACTGAGTCAGGATTTAGGCGTTACCACTTTTGTGGATAATTCGGATAATCCTTTCGATCATTTATTGGCCGATAGTCAGTCGGCTTATGCCAATGCGCAACGGGAACATATGCGGCAGCCGCCGGTCTGCTGTTATTCGAAAACCCCCAGGATTCCAAAGCAACCGCGGCGCTTGACGCGGCCGTGGATGAAATCGTTTATAAAGACCCAGGACTATCCAGCTTAAAAGCCAATATGTATCAGCGCAGAAGCGAGCTTGTTCGGCAAATCAGCGGCTTGGGTCCTTCGCATCCCGGTTATGGGCAAATCAGGAGTCAATTGGACCGATCGAAGCTGAAGTTGTAGAGGCGACTACTCAGTTGGCTAACCATGCTAAACAAATGTTACTGGAGGAACGCCGTTCAAAAGTTACTTTAACGGAAAAAATCGAAGCGGATTTATTAACGCAAATAAATACTCAAAAAAAAAATGCAGCCTGGTTTTCTTCACATTATCATGAGGCCTTAACCATGATGGAAGATATAAAGCGATTTACCAGGCAACTGGAAGCCGTTGACAATCGTCTCGGCTTTCTGGAGCTTGAAGCGAAGGCCCCTGGCTTTATTCGTATCGAAAGCCTGGCCAGACCGCCCGATGATGGGATTCGCGGCGGCCGAAAAAAATTGTTGATTACGGTGTTGGTGGTTTCGATCGCCTTCAGTTTGATCGCGCCTATCGTCATCGATATGCTGGATCGGCGTATTAGCACCGCCGGTCAAGTGGAGAAATTAATTGGATATAAACCGTTGGCGGCTTTTTTAGAGCCCGATAAGACGGGGCGGCGCATCACGGAATTGACGAATCATAAACGGAGCCTGGCATTGGCTTTAGAGCGTGACTTTAAGCAATCCGCTCAATTTCGGCAAATCTAATTTTATTGACAGCTATAGAGCCGCAAAGTGCGGTCACCTCCCTAGTTCTGGATCTAGCGATGGAATTCAAAAAGATGGATATACCTGCGCTGGCCATCGAAGTTAACACTTTGACTCCGGATGCCCGGTATGCCGGTCAACAAAGCACCGGCGGATTGTTCGATCATCCAAATGCAGCAATAATCCTTCCGGCTGATGGATATTACCCGGACCGGATCAGTATCGGCTTACCGGCTGAGAGCTTAATATCCGGTTATCATCGCCTGCAAACTTGGTTAGAAAAAATGGCTGCTGACTATCCGGTCATACTGTTGGATGCTGCGCCGATTTTAAATTCGGCGGATACCGAATATTTTGCAAGTATCTGCGATATTGTCTTAGTCCTGATAGCCGCCAAACAGACTAAGCCGGATAGGCTAAAACGGGCCTTAAAGTTATTGGAACGTATAGAACCAAAAGCTGTCGGTTTTGTGGTCTCGCGGTTGGAGATTTTTCAAGGCGGTGGTTATTATGCAGCGACAAATCGGCAAGAATTACCCTTATTAAAAGCGGTCAGCGGTTTTTTTGCAAAATGGTTTAACAAATTTGCTGTTAGGCGTGCGCAATAACTTTATCCATTACCTAGTCAGCATTATGTGCTGACTAACCGGAGTGCATGGAATTATAATTCGTTTAACGCGTGAATATTTCCTAGCGTATAATTAAGATAGTACATTAACGCTTATAACGTGGATGACAGCATGAATACTCCGTTAGTGTCCGTGGTGGTGATAGGGCGGAATGAAGGCCGTAGATTGGGGGCTTGTTTAAAATCCGTGTCGGAAATGCATTATCCGGGCGGCGACATTGAAATGATTTACGTTGATTCCGATTCGCAGGACTGCAGTCCTGAATTAGCCTTGTCATTCGGCGTACGGTTATTACAGGTCAAGCCGCACCGTCCCTGCGCGGCTATCGGACGTAACGCCGGTTGGCGCGCGGCAAGCGCGCCTTATATATTATTTTTGGATGGAGATACGCTACTCAACCCTGATTTTTGCAAATCGCCTTGCAAACCCTGGAAGATCCGGTTATTGCGGTGGTGTGGGCTACAGGCGCGAACATCATCCAGAGTTGTCTGTTTATAATCGGGTGCTTGATCTGGATCGGATTTATCCGCCGGGAGTCTCGGAATTTTGCGGTGGCGATGCTTTGATGCGCCGCACTGTGTTGGAACAAGTCGGCGGCTTCAGCGAAGACTTGATTGCCGGCGAGGAACCGGAATTATGTCAACGGATACGCGAACAAGGCTAGATAATTCAACATATCGATAGCCAATGACCGGTCATGATTTAGAGATGACAATTTTCACGCCTATTGGAAACGCGCATTTCGAGCCGGACATGCTTATGCAGACGTTTCACAACGTTTAAAAGACAAGTTCCCATTTCCGCTTCTGGCGTCAAGGAATGCCGCCGGAACGCCCTGCATGCAACGATCCTGATTTTGTTGTTGCTTCGGCGCGATTGCAGCAAGTGGGTTATTGACTAATCTATTACCTTTGGTTGCCGCTAGCAGGCCGGCGATGGAGTTTTAACCGAGCGCTCCGCCTGATAAAGCCCGTTGGAAAAGCTTGGAACCCTTTACATTGCTGCTCTATGGCCTACATTCCCATTTCCAGCAAATCCCGATCGCCTTGGGCGAGATAAGTTATTGGCGCCATCGCTGGAGTCATGAACAACAGGCCTTGATTGAGTACAAATGAGTCATTTATTTAAGAAAACGCTGGTTGTCGGCTTAGGGCCCTTCGCTTTATTGAGCAACCGTCTGGACGCACTGCGCCGTTTATGGGCTTACGCCAGGCTAAACAGCGCTTTAGGCGGTAGAGCTGCATCCTTCCGTGGTGGTGTTGGAAACTCCGGAATTACACGGCACCCGGCAATTAAAGCTGGGAACCAACCTGTATTTATACCGTGATCTCTATTTAGAAACCCAGGAAAGCGGCGTCATCGACATCGGCAATGAGGTGGTTTTGTCGCGTGGCGTGCATTTAGTCGCCTATGCCGGGATCGTGCTGGAAGAGGGGGTGATGATCGGCGAGTATGCGAGCGTGAGGGACGCCAATCATCGGCTGATAAGCGGCAGCTCTGCGCGCCACAGTGGTCATTCCAGCAACCCCGGTCCTTATTTGCCGCAATGCCTGGATAGGCCGGGGCGTAACCATTTTAGGCGGCGTTACCATAGGCGAGGGCGCGGTCATTGGCGCGAATGCAGTCGTCACCAAAAGTATACCCGCCGGCGCCGTGGCGGTAGGTGTGCCGGCGCGTATCATTAAACCCTAATGGCATGTTGGCTTACATCGTTTATCTGGCAGGGTTGTGGACCTACCAATGTAGCTAAAAACCAATCCTTAACAAAAGCTTTTATCTGGGTGTATATTCCGGTACTCCTCCTGCTGCCGGATTATTTTATTGCTATTACCCCAGGCTTGCCTGATCCCTCCTTCAATCAAACCGCATCGGTTGCCTTGTTTGCGGTATTTTATGCGCAGGGCATGCCGGGTATACCGCTTTAGCTATACCGACATCGTGGTCGGCATTTATGCGTTTGCGGTGTCTTATTCACAATACCTGGCTTCGGGCTATGCCGATGCGCAAAACTTAATGTTCTATGAGTTAACGTCGGTATTATTTCCTTATTTATTCGCTAAAAGCCTAATCGAGCCTTTTGGCATGCGTTATGAGTTTGCCAAGAGTTTCGTCTTGTGCTTAAGCATCGTGTTTGTGTGCAATTTATACGAAAATAAAATGGGATATAATTTATGGCATCTCATTTTAGGCCCATTCTTCCCAGGACAAGGCAATGGTTGGGTCACCACTTTTCGTTTCGGTTTGGCTAGGGCGTCCGGCCCCTTTGCGCATTGTTTGGTCGATGGCATTATCATGGCGGTCGGCTATCGTTTACAACGTTGGTTGCAATGGTCTGACGCATGGCCCCATAAAATCAAGCAATTATCTTGGCAACCCCTGCCGCCCGCGCAGTTTTTTACGTTAATGATGTTGGGCGGCGTCTTGTCGACCTTGGGCAAAGGCCAGTGGTTGGCGGGCATTATCGGCGCCGGCATCGCCATTATCGGCCGTTCAAAACAACGCGTGGCGGCTGTAACCGGTGTTATCGCGGTGATGATTTTTGTCGGTATTCCGCTATTGTTAGCTTTTTTAAGCTACGCTTCGGTCGGGCGTAATAACGCCGCCGATGAAAATCAGGAAACCGCCGCCTATCGCTACGAATTGATCACCGAATATATGGATGTCGCGGAGCAAAGATACTGGTGGGGCTGGGGGTTAATGCAGTGGCCGGAAGTGCCGGGCTTTGAATCCATCGACAATCATTTCTTATTGATCTATTTAAATCATGGCGTCATTGCGCTGAACCTATTACTGCTGATTATTTTTGGCATGATGGGGCGTTTGATCATGCACGGCATGGCCAGGCCTCTGGCGGAACCTAAAGGCAGTTCCTTGGCTTTTACCTTGGCGGCTATTTATCTGATGTACTTCATTGCCATCTGTACTGTCGCCATGATGTATCAGAGTTGCACGGTATTATTTTTAATCACCGGTTTAGCCGATGCTTATCTGCGCACCAGTACCTGGGATGGCACTCAAGGCGGCGGAAAAACCACCCCCGCCGCCGATACCCGGCTATTTCGGTTCCGAAAAGTTCTTTAGAGTCAATCTGTTCAGTTTAGCGCAACAGGCTTCGAGTCTATAAGTCACAAAAGCCCATATAACCCCTGGGAAATCATTTTGCAAATCCTTGCTTGCCGATATCCGGTTTAAGTTTTTAATCATTTTGTTATAACGAATTAAGTTTAGGGTCTACAAGCACAAGTTTGGCTATAGAATTGAGTAGCCTAGGAATATGACTAAGCTGTTTATATGAATACTCTGGGTTGATATAAGAAAGTTCTCGGCGGAAAACAAGAAATTTCTTACTATTAAAGCATAAAAATGATGGTAAATTTAAATAGGGTAAAAATGAGTAGGTAATTGATAGACATTATAATTTATTCAAATACTTATCGAAATAAACCTGACATCTCATGATGATTTTGCGTTAAATGAGAGGAATATATGTAATCTAAAATCGGAGTAGCAATATGAAAATAAATTCTATCACGCTGACCAGTTTAATTGTCGCCGCGCTTGCCAGCGTTCAACTAGCGGCCGAGGAACAACAAGCAGCGCCGACTGTAACCCTGACGGCGAGTCCACAATCAGTCGCTTATGCTGCCGGCTCGACTTTGAGCTGGCATTCAAGCAATGCCAATTCCTGTCAGGCATCCGGCGGTTGGGTCGGGAAGAAAGCCACTTCAGGCAGTTACAAAACAGCGGCCTTAACCGGCACGACAACGTTCACCCTGGCCTGCGCCGGCTCGCATGGCGCGACAGCAACCCAATCCATCAGGGTAACGGTGGCAAAGCAGGTTGCTAACATCCGCCGCCGGCAACCGCTAGCACGAAATTGGGTATTAATTTATCCGAGGTTAATGACTGGGACGATATAC
>CAVXZR010000015.1:0-13250 GCA_963765965.1 uncultured Pseudomonadota bacterium | reverse complement strand
ATGTCGCCCCTTCGGTTTCGTTGCGTATTGTCTCTGAATACCCTGGATCAGGCGATCAATAAGATCGATAAAGAAAGCAGGCAGCGGTTTACCGAAACTTTCGATAAAATAAATAATGGCTTAAAAGAAAAATTTCCGCGTTTGTTCGGCGGCGGTCAGGCTTATTTGGAATTAACCGAACAGGATGTTCTTGAGGCCGGGGTTAATATCATTGCCCGTCCGCCCGGCAAGCGCAACAGTTCGATTCATTTGTTGTCGGGCGGCGAAAAGGCGCTGACCGCCGTGGCGTTGGTGTTTTCCATTTTCGAGTTGAATCCGGCACCGTTCTGTTTATTGGATGAAGTGGATGCGCCTTTGGACGACGCTAACGTGGTGCGTTTTTCGAAAATGGTGGAAGATATGTCGGAGACAGTGCAGTTTTTGTATATTTCTCACAACAAAGTCACAATGGAAATTGCAAAACATTTGGCAGGTGTTACCATGAAGGAGCCTGGAGTGTCCAGAATGGTGGCGGTTGATATTGAAGAAGCTGTAAGCATGGCAGAAAGCTAATGGATAAAGAATTATTAAGAATCGTGATTATTTTGATCGGCGTGCTGGTGATGATCGGCATGTTGTTATGGCATTTTTTTAAGTCCTTACGGGAACGTCGCGAGGCTGATTATTTCGATGAAAATGCTTATGACGGCATGGAAGAGGAGTTTAACGAGGTAGACGCTGATGAGCATAACCCTTTTTTGCTGGACTCCGTGGTTGACGGCGATGCCTTATTAGATGAAGAGGCCATAAAACCGACTGTCAAACCATCCGTTTCTAAACCTGTGTTCCGAGAACCGGTTAAACCCGCTGCATCCCGCTACGAATTGCCGAAATTGCTGGAATTCAGCATCGTCGCCCGAGCCGATCAAGGTTTTAACGGTGAAGACCTTTTTGACGCCTTTGAACGCGTCGGCCTTAAATATGGTAGTGTTAAGGTGTTCGAGCGGGTTAATAAAAGTCGCTTGGTGGATTTTGCAGTTGCCAGCATGATAGATCCCGGCACATTTCCCGATACCGGCCTGGACGATTTTTATTGTCCGGGTATAGTTTTTTTCATGCAGCCGCGTGAAGTCGATCATCCCTTGCAAGTGTTCGATGACTTTATCGAAACCATCGATACGCTTGCCGTAGAACTGGACGGCGTGGTTTGGGATAATCAAAGACAGCCCTTAACGGCTGAGACTATCGCTCAATTTCGGCAAATGATGGCCCAGAAGTAAACATCAGTCATTTCCAGCGGGAGCAGGGGCGCTTTTCACCTTGTAAAACAAAAGTAGTCAGATTAAGTGGATCAAAAAAATATCAGAAATTTCTCCATCATAGCCCATATCGATCATGGAAAATCGACATTGGCGGATCGGTTTATCCAAATATGCGGTGGTTTGAGCGATAGGGAAATGGAGTCGCAGGTTCTGGATTCCATGGATTTAGAACGGGAACGCGGCATTACCATTAAAGCGCAAAGTGTTACATTGGATTATAAAGCCGATAACGGTGAAATTTATCAGCTTAACTTTATCGATACGCCCGGTCATGTGGATTTTTCCTATGAAGTATCGCGTTCTTTAGCAGCTTGCGAAGGTGCGTTATTGGTAGTCGATGCCGCACAGGGTGTGGAAGCGCAAAGCGTTGCCAACTGTTATACAGCCTTGGAGCAGGGGCTGGAAGTGGTGCCGGTGCTCAATAAGATCGATCTGCCGTCTGCCGAACCTGAGAGGGTTATGGCCGAGATTGAGGACGTGATCGGCATACCGGCAGACGAAGCCTTGAAAATCAGCGCTAAAACCGGGCTGGGTGTCGAAGCGGTTCTTGAGCAGTTGATTCGCAAGGTTCCACCCCCGAGCGGTGATGAAAATGCCCCTTTACAGGCACTGATCATCGATTCATGGTTCGATAATTATCTCGGCGTCGTGTCGCTGGTGCGAATAGTCAACGGCAGCCTGCGCAAAAAACAGAAAATTACCGTGATGTCGACCGGTAAATCGTTTATGGTTGAAGAAGCTGGGCGTGTACACGCCTAAGCAACTGGAAAAACAGGACTTACATACCGGTGAAGTAGGCTTTATCGTCGCGGGCATCAAAGATATTTTCGGTGCGCCGGTTGGCGATACCATTACGGCTACCGACAATCCTGCCAGGGGCGCTTTACCGGGTTTTGAAACCGTTCAGCCCAGAGTGTTTGCCGGTTTGTATCCGGTCAGCAGCGATGATTACGGCAGCATGCGTGAAGCCCTGGATAAACTGCGTCTTAACGATTCGGCGCTGAATTTCGAGCCGGAAACCTCCCAGGCATTAGGCTTCGGTTTCCGTTGCGGCTTCCTTGGCATGTTGCATATGGAAATCGTTCAGGAGAGATTGGAGCGCGAATACAATATCAATTTGATCACCACGGCACCGACTGTGATCTATGAAGTGGAAACCCATGGCGGTGAAGTGGTAATGGTCGATAATCCGGCAAAACTGCCGGATGCCGGCACGATTACCGAAATTAGGGAACCGATTATTTTAGCTAATATTCTGGTGCCGCAAACCTATCTGGGCAATGTGATCAATCTTTGCATTGAAAAACGCGGGGTCCAGCGAAATATGCAATATGCCGGCAGTCAGGTGTCGTTAAATTACGAATTGCCTTTAAGCGAAGTGGTGTTAGACTTTTTTGACAGGCTAAAGTCCGTCAGTCGAGGTTATGCCTCATTCGATTACGAATTTTTGCGTTTCGATCCGGCACCTTTAGTTAAACTCGATGTTTTGATTAACGGCGACAAAGTCGACGCTTTATCGATTATCGTGCACCGGGATTTAAGCCAGAATCGCGGACGCGATCTGGTGGAAAAAATGAAAGATCTGATTCCGAGGCAAATGTACGAAGTGGCTATTCAGGCGGCGATAGGCTCCAAAGTCATCGCCCGCTCAACTGTAAAAGCGATGCGTAAGAATGTGACTGCCAAATGTTACGGCGGCGATATTACGCGTAAGAAAAAGCTGCTGGAAAAACAGAAAGCCGGTAAAAAACGCATGAAGCAGGTGGGCAATATCGAGATTCCCCAGGAAGCTTTTCTGGCGGTGTTGCAGGTCAATAAAGAATAACAGCAATTTTATTTAAATTTATGGATTACGATTTTTCATTTTTTCTGGTAGCGGCTACTTTTGTAACAGGTGTGGTCTGGGGGGGGTATAGCTTATATCTGAAATATGCCCAGCTAGTGGAAACGCCTGAAAAGGAACCTCTGTTGGTGGAGTACGCCCGTTCTTTCTTTCCGGTAGTATTGATAGTTTTGGTTTTACGCTCTTTTCTTTTCGAACCTTTTCGTATTCCTTCCGGTTCACATGATGCCGACCTTGTTGGTCGGCGATTTTATTTTAGTGAATAAATTCATCTATGGGGTGCGATTGCCGGTATTGAACACTAAAATAATCGAATCGGAGGAGCCAAAGCGTGGGGATATTGTCGTATTCCGTTTCCCCAAGCAGCCTTCGATTGATTATATTAAGCGGGTGATAGGGCTTCCCGGCGATCGCATTGCTTATTTCGACAAAAAGCTTTATATCAACGGTCAACCGACTAAACAGGTTTCTTTAGGGCGTTACCAAGGTGTAGGTCAGGGAGCCAATATGACCGGAGCGGAACGATTAGATGAAGATTTGATCGGAATTGAACACTCGATATTGATCAGTCACGGCACGTCTACGGTTGAAGATGTATTCGTGGTGCCGCAGGGCCAGTATTTTGTGATGGGTGATAACCGGGATAACAGTAATGACAGCCGTTATTGGGGAACTGTACCGGAAGCCAATTTGGTCGGCAAAGCCTTTTTTATTTGGATGAACTGGGATTGGCAAAATAATGGTATTGCTTTTAATCGCATTGGAACAGTCCTGAAATAGGATTATTCCCGATACTGAGGAGCATGTTATGCAGACTTCAATCAATAAGCAGTACGGTTTAACTTTTATTTCACTTTGCCTGGTGTTGGGTCTGATTGGATTTTTTACTTTATTGATTTTAAAGATAGGACCGCTTTATCTGAATAATAGCAAGGTGCATAGTGCTGTGGCGGATGTGAAAAATATGCCGGATGTAGCCAATAAAACCAAAAGTGAAATTAAAAATAGTCTTCTTAAGCGTTTCGATATGAACTATGTTGATCATGTCAGCGATCAGGATATTACAATTCTGGCTCAGCCCGGTTATGTAAAACTCGATGTTCAATACGAACGTGTTGAACATCTTTTTGGAAATCTTAGTGTGCTGGTTGAGTTTCACGAAGGCTTTGAAGTCGGCAGCAGGTGATTAGAAAGCCCGAAATGCTAGCTAAAAAACTCGGATTGACATTTAGTCAGCCCCAGCTTTTTTCCATTGCCTTAACTCATCGCAGTGTGGGGGCCGCTAATAATGAACGTCTAGAATATCTGGGCGATTCGGTATTGGG
This sequence comes from uncultured Pseudomonadota bacterium, assembly GCA_963765965.1. Taxonomy (GTDB): domain Bacteria; phylum Pseudomonadota; class Gammaproteobacteria; order Methylococcales; family Methylomonadaceae; genus Methylomonas. The sequence goes on along the minus strand of CAVXZR010000015.1, from coordinate 8,781 downwards.
CTTCGTCATTGCTCAACAATTGTACGAACTGTTTCCAGCCGCAGGCGAAGGCGCGTTGAGTCGATTGCGCGCGAGTCTGGTGAATCAAAGTTCGCTAGCGCAACTGGCCAGACTGCATAATATCGGTGATTATCTGATTTTAGGTTCAGGCGAACTGAAAAGCGGCGGTTTTCGTAGGGAGTCTATTCTCTCCGATGCGCTGGAAGCCATTATGGGAGCTTTGTTGCTGGATCAGGGGGTCGATGTTTGTCGAGAATGGATACTCGGCTTGTTTGCAGAGAAATTGACCGAACTGAAATCCGAAAACTGGAATAAGGATCCGAAAACCCGCTTGCAGGAATTGATGCAGGCAAAAAAAAAAGAACTCCCGGTTTACGAATTGGTCAGCATGTCAGGTGCTGATCATGAACAAACTTTTGAGGTTAAGTGCAGCGTATCGGTTAGTGAGGAGACTTGCATCGGTATCGGTATTTCCCGAAAAAAAGCCGAACAGGCAGCTGCCGAAAAAATGTTAATTCTTCTGAAAAATAAGGACCAATGAACTGCGGATATGTGGCTTTAATCGGTAGACCGAATGTCGGTAAGTCGACATTAATGAATCATTTGCTTGGACAAAAGCTCAGCATTACCTCAAGAAAACCGCAAACTACCCGGCATCGGATTTTAGGTATCAAGACTACCGAAGCCGGCCAAGCAATTTTCATGGATACGCCGGGCATGCATCAGGATGAAAAAAAAGTATTGAATCGGTATTTGAATAAAACTGCCGACAGTGCCTTGTTAGGCGTCAATCTTGTGGTCTGGTTATTGGACGGTTTGTATTGGCACGAATATGACGAACATATTTTTAAAAAACTTGAAAACGCCGGATTACCGGTGATTTTAGTGGTCAATAAAATCGATAAGATCAATGATAAACAGGCCATGCTGGGGTTTTTAGCCGAAGCTCGACAAAAATATCCTTTCGAGCAGATTATCCCGGTTTCAGCACTAAAAAATAACAATCTGGATTTGCTGGAACAACATATTATGAGCTTGTTGCCGGAATCCGCACCGATTTACCCGGAAGACCAGATTACCAATAGGCCGGAACGGTTTTTTGCCGCTGAGATAGTTCGCGAGAAATTGACGCGGAGATTGGGGGATGAATTGCCGTATGCTTTAACTGTCGAGATCGAACTTTACGAAGAGCACCCTGATTTGTGTAAAATCTACGCAAATATCTGGGTAGAGCGTAGCAGTCAGAAAAGTATAGTCATAGGCAAGCAAGGCGAGATGCTTAAAAAAATCGGTACCGAAGCACGTATTGATATTGAGAAACTGATCGGTCAGAAAGTCTATCTGCAATTATGGGTCAAGGTTAAGAAAGGCTGGTCGGATAGCGAGCGCGCATTGCAGAGCCTGGGATTTATCGATACCATTGATTGATAAATGGAAGCCGTTGTCTATTTGCAGCCTGCCTTAATCTTACAGCATCGTCCCTATCGCGAAACCAGTCTGTTGCTGGACGTATTTACTCGGGATTTCGGCATCATTTCCGTTCTTGCCAAAGGGGTTCGCAAGCAAAAATCGAAATTGGCAGGAGTATTATTGCCATTTTTGCTATTAAACATCTCCTATCTGGATAAGACTGAATTAAAGACGCTGACACAGGCGGAATATGTCGGCAGCTATCCAATGCAGCGTCTGGCTTTGTATTGCGGGTTTTATGTCAATGAATTGCTGCAAATTTTTTTGCATAAAAACGATCCGTATCCTGAGTTATTTAGCCGTTATCAAAGCTGTTTACAGACATTATCGCTGGCAGAGACCATCGAAGAAACCTTACGGTATTTTGAACTCGATCTGATGCTGGAAACCGGTTATGGCGTCCAGCTGGATATTGACAGCAATAGCGGAATAACGGTGCAATATCAACGGCGTTACAATTTTGTGCCCGGTTTTGGCATGGTTGAAGAGGATGGAGGGCTGTTTAGCGGACAAACCTTGCTAACCTTGGCTGAACGAGCTCCGCTGTATGGCATAGCTTTATCGGAAGCCAAGCTCTTATCCAGAAAAACGCTGGATGCTTTTTTGCAAGGCAGGCCCTTGAAAAGTCGGGAAGTATTGGCAAAAATTATCCAATATTTGTAAAGATTCAGTGTGATCACGAGAGCGTGCGTGCGCCCAAATCGTTCAAATACTCTGCATGGCAGTGCATTTCCGGACCCTTCGCACCTTCCCGAGGCGACAAGCAGGCTAATGAGAAGAATTGTTTTTCATGAACGCCGGATTCTGCTGCTGCTCATGACAGGTTAACCTTAGCAGTAGCGGTTTTCTCAATCGGCGGTTTCAGAGGCCGGAAAATGGGGAACAGTTACTACGCTGAATGATTGCATGCTGAATAGGTTTAAATATTTTATAACGAATAAAATTCAATCAATTCGCCTACGGACGAAAACTAAATGGAAAAGCAAATAATTTTATTAGGGGTAAATATCGACCACATTGCAACTTTACGGCAAGCCAGAGGTGTGCGTTACCCAGACCCGGTACAGGCAGGTTTGATAGCCGAACAAGCCGGAGCAGACGGAATAACTGTACACTTGCGTGAAGATAGACGGCATATTCAGGATCGGGATGTTTTTTTGCTAAAAGACATGCTAACTAGCCGTTTGAATCTGGAGATGGCGGTAACCGATGCGATGATAAGCATCGCGGTACAGACCAAACCCCAAGCCTGTTGTTTGGTTCCGGAACGCCGCGAAGAATTGACTACTGAGGGCGGCTTGGACATAATTGGCGCTACCGGTAAAATACAGGAAGCCTGTCAGAAATTGGCAACTGCCGGGGTCGAAGTGTCGCTGTTTATTGATGCAGACATTAAACAAATCGATGCGGCGCTGAAAACAGGCGCGCCTGTCATTGAGTTACACACCGGTTGCTACGCCAACGCCGAGAGCAAAGCTGCACAAACTAAAGAATTACAACGCATCCGTTTGGCGGCAGAATACGCCACGCAAGCAGGTCTACAGGTCAATGCCGGACACGGTTTGAATTTACATAATGTCGAAGCCATTTGCCGCATAGAACAGATAGTGGAATTGAATATAGGCCATTCACTGATTGCTCAGGCGCTTTTTTGCGGCTTGGATCAAGCGGTCAGAGACATGAAGCGGGTGATGAGAGAGGCTCGGTTACACAATTAGTTCCATGCAGAGAGAGTTAGAGTTTTATCAATTAAGCGCAGTCGGTGACAGGGACGTCAATCAGGATTTCATGGCCTATAGGGTGTGTTCGAATTATGCCGTATTTGTGGTTGCCGATGGTCTTGGCGGTCATCATGGCGGTGAAAAAGCGTCGCAATTTTTCTGCCGGGGTTTGTTATCCTGCTCAGAAGCCTATCATGATCAAATAACCATGCGTGGGGAGCAGGCTATTAAAGATTGGCTGAATACTGCTGTTGAAAACATGCGGCAGTTATTTGCTGACGATCCTATGGCCGGGAATGCTCATACCACCTGTGCAATTCTTTATCTGGACCCGACACGGGTTATTACTGCACACTGTGGCGATTCAAGAATTTATCGGCTTAATGCCCGGGAAGTGTTGTGGCGGACGCGTGATCATTCCGTGACTCAAAAGTTGTTTGACGAAGGACTGATCACGGAACGTGATATGGGTGTACATTCCGAGCAGAATCGACTGACACGCACTATCAATGCGTTACAAGTTCCTATTGTCGATATACAGACTTTTTCGGCAATGCAAAGCGGCGAAACCTTTATTTTATGCAGTGATGGCTTCTGGGAGTCGATCAAGGAACGGGAGCTGTTGATGCTTTCGCAAACGGACAGCGGCAAACTGGATCTGAAAAAAGTAGCGCAGTTAATGATGCTGCGATCTCAGGGGAAAAGCGATAACTTAACGGTGCAATGGGTGAGAAAACATTAGCGCCAGATGAAACTACTCTTTCAGAAGCTATGATTCCTGTTCCCAATTTCCAACTCAAAGATGCGGTATCATAATAATTTTTTCGCCTTAATAAAATTACTCAATCAGGCTTTTTGCCTGACTAACTTGACCGGTGCATAGGCTTCGAACTCAATCGCACCGACCAAATGCAGTTTTAATTAATGGCTTGCCAAACCGTGTTTTTGAATCCGGTAGAGTAGGGTGTCTCTGGAAATACCTAACAAACGTGCCGATTTGCTACGATTTCCTTTGGTTCTAACCAAGGCCTGGTAAATGATGTCGGCTTCCAGCGCATCCAGCTGTACACCGAATTCGGGCAAGATATATTCGCTGCCTAATGCCGAATCGATTCCGCAATTAAATTCACGCGGTAGGTTCTCGGGTTCAATCACTCGCCCTGAAAGCAAAATACACAACCGTTCGCAGAGGTTGCGCAATTCGCGAATATTGCCGGGCCATTTGTAAGTCCGTAGCGCTTTGATTGTTTGTCTGCTTAGCGTTGGCATTTCAAGCGAGTGAGCAGCGGCAAAATGTGCGAAAAAATGTCTGGTCAGCAATTCGATGTCTTCGCGGCGCTGGTGCAAAGCCGGTAGCTCCAGAGGAACGACATTCAGCCGGAAATAAAGGTCGCTTCGGAATTCGCCAATTTCAATCATGGAGCTTAAATCCGTGTTGGTGGCGGCAATAATACGGACATCGACTTTGTAAGTTTTAGTGCTGCCAACAGGCTGACAATCCCCTGATTCCAGGAAACGCAATAATTTCGACTGGATGGACAACGGTAGTGAATTGATTTCATCCAGAAACAGAGTGCCGCCGTCTGCTGCTTGAAACAAGCCTTGCTTGTCGGCCACCGCGCCAGTGAAAGCGCCTTTTTTATGACCGAAAATTTCCGATTCCACCAAACCTTCCGGTAAGGCGGCACAGTTCAAAGTAATATAGGGTTTGCCTGCCCTGGGGCTGTTTTTTTGGATGGCGTTAGCCAGGATCTCTTTTCCTGTCCCCGTTTCCCCTTTGATAAGAACGGTTACATCGGTTGCCGCTACTACTTGAGCGCTACGGATCAATGCTTCCAATTCCGGAGATTTACCAATGATTGAATTGAAATTATCCACAAAATACCTCTCAAAACGTCATGATGTGTTGGACGCGCATTGGATTGATCGACGGAAATGCGGCCAGCAGAGCGAAGACAATAAACAAAACACCGACAATGCTTTTAAAGCGCTGGGCTCTGGCGAGCCGGGTCAGCAACGGCGTTATTATACCTACACCCATAACCGCAGGTAAAGTACCCAAACCAAATGCGAACATGGTAATGGCGCTATGGACGATGCTGCCCGCTGTTGCCGCCAGCGCCAGCGCAGTATAAATAAGCCCGCAGGGCAGCCAGCCCCATATCATACCGAATAGTAATGCCTGCGTCCGGTTCTTAACGGGTATCAGTTTCCGGCCGAACGGCTCAACGACTTTCCAGAACCGGACGCCTATTTTTTCGATATAAGCGAAACGCGGAAACCAGCCCGCCAAATAAAATCCTGCTCCAGTCATGATCGCGGCAGACACCAATTGCAAAAAACGGTGAGCCTGGCCTTGAGCGAACGGCATGTTTAAAAAATCGGCAACTATGCCAACAGCGACACCCGCGAGGGAGTAACTGATAATGCGACCCAAATTATAGTTGAAAACGATACCGAATAACCGGTATTTGTTGTTGCGTAGTTCGGGGCTGAGGCTGAAAGTCAGGGTGCCGATGATTGAACCGCACATACCGATACAATGCAGGCTGCTGAACAGGCCCATCACCAATGCGGCAAGATAAGAGGCATTAAAATCGAGATAAAGATGCATGCAAGGAATGAGTCGTTCGCGTTAATTAATTCCGGACAAGCAATTATAGACGCATTTCGCAGGGTAGGTTTTTTTTCCGGCAACTCCTGTTAGGCAAAGAGGTATTAAAACTTCAGACCAAAATCATTTAAGCTCGAAAATCACCCCCAGGTTCTTTATACGAGGTTACCAATTGCGAAGAATGCTGGTCTGGCTTTAAAGCAGATCGTGTTGCAACAGGTTAAAGAGTCGTTGGCTGGGTAGGGCTAATCTTTGTTGCAGAGCCGGGCAATGCCAGCTCGGTAGCCTGTTTAGTTGCCGACTTCAAGGCAAGAAATAAGGTCTAAACCTGCAAGGTCGTGGCGGTTGCCATTATTAGGGAATTTTGCAACCATCCGAACATTTTAAAGTTATCAGCTATTGAGCAGATTGGCGACGATGTTTGCAAATTCCAAGCCATCCCATCAAAGCAGCGCCAAATAGCCAAACGGCTGCAGGAAGAGGAACCGCAGAAACGGTGCCATTAATTTGGAATGCTTCGCTGGGAATGGACGACGTTGGGTTAGTTATATATGCTTGTGACGCCCCGCTAACAGACTGGTCCCAATAAACAGGGTTTCCCGTACCGTTAGTTGCGGATAATAACTCTATCCAATAACTGCCGGCGGCTAAGTTGATATTGGGAAGATTGATGCTATCCAAGAAAATATCTTGACCGAAACCAAGCTGATCCGAGCCTACATAGGATGCGGTAATACTTGCTGTGCCTGAGGCGATGACAGTGCTGCTTAAAGGCGTACTGGTAATTTCCCAGCTTACCTGAGTTGGTGCAATGGGTGTTGTTCCTGGTTCTGTGCTCCAGGTGCCAAAATTCAGGCTGGTTACAGTCGATTGACCAGATAAGGTGAATGAATTGGTCACTGCGGAGTCAGTAATATCCCACGCACCAACGCTACCCGTTACCGCGCCATTGTCATACAAAATATCAGCATTTGCGGATGACACGAATAGCACGCCAAAAACTGCTAATGTCGATAAAAGCCTCATTGATTCCCCAGGAGTAATTTACAGAGTCAATAATCAGTACAATTCAACGAGAATTGGCTTGAATAATGTAGTCCAATCCACGGTGACGGCAATGATTTCAGTTTGCTTTCACTCGCTGTCATGCATAAACCATGATCAGTACTAAATTTTGGTCAAATTATCAATGGTTTCTATTAGTTACACAATTGGACCAAAGTACAGGCTATCGATCTTTATGTAAGCTCATAAACCAAGTGGCTAAATAAAATTCTTCATATCCCGATAAAAATTTTCATGTGACCAATATGCTAATAACGTGAGCGCATGGGCTTCTCTGTCGTGTTTATACGCTAATAGCATCATATCCATATTGACCCTGAATTTATAAACACACACACCGGAAAGATCGCCTGTTTTTACGTCGCCAACTTCTGGATTCTCAATCAATGCTTTGATTGCATCATCTAAAAGCTGCTTTTCTTGCCGATGCAGTTTTTTAGCCGACCTGGAAAAGTGGCCGGATTGTAAAATTCTCATCCGAATTTATATTCGGAAATGTCACCAGCCTCAACTTCTTGCAAGCTGATCAGAATATTTTTAACAAAGCCAATAGGTAAATCCGGGTTCTCTTCGGCAATCTTACCTAATCTTGCCCAGTGCTCAATTTGTTTAGGTATTGATCTATGCATGGCAATGGCAGTCGCTTTTACATCATCGATAAAATCGTCCGGTAGCTTAACAGTAGCCATAAACACCAATCTTTTAAATTAAATCATAAAGATTTGTTATAAAACCAAAAGTTTTAGTACGCAACCTTAAGTTTGGTTCTGTCAAAGTCGTTTTCTGGGAGGGCGGAGAATTCTATTCACATGCAGGCTTTAGAACCCATAATCAATAAAAGCTCATTCCTTATGTGGCCTCCCTGTTCTTTCAGCACATTATGTTATGGCTAATGTGCCCTATGGCCCTACAGATTTAATAAGCGTTGACAATACCCAGCAAGCCCGGACAATAGTTGCAAATCTTAGAATTTTCAACAAACTGACAATGAGTTCCAAAGCGAATCAATCCGATACAATAACCGATTTATCAGGCCATACGCCGATGATGCAGCAGTATTTGCGCCTGAAAGCCCAGCAGCCCGACATTTTGCTGTTTTACCGGATGGGTGATTTTTACGAACTGTTTTTCGATGATGCCAAAAAAGCTGCACAGCTTTTAGATATCACCTTAACGGCACGCGGTCAGTCTGCCGGTCTGCCGATTCCGATGGCGGGCATCCCTTATCATGCCGCAGAGAACTATATCGCCCGTTTGCTAAAGCAAGGCGAGTCTATCGCGATTTGCGAACAGATCGGCGATCCGGCCAAATCCAAAGGCCCGGTGGAACGGAAAATAGTGCGTATCGTGACGCCGGGCACTGTGACAGACGAAGCGCTACTGGAAGACCGAAAAGATAATTTGTTGGTCGCTCTGGCGATGTTCGACAAGTTTTACGGTCTGGCCAGTCTGGATCTGGGCAGCGGCAAGTTCGTCCTACAACAGTTCGATAACGAAACCCAGTGTCTTAGCGAAATCGAGCGACTCAGTCCTGCGGAATTGCTCTACAACGAAAATTACAGCTTGCCTGTGGCAGTCAAAGAGCGCCGTGGTTTATGTAAACGGCCACCCTGGCATTTCGATTTGGACAGTTGCCGGCAACTGATATTAAAACAATTCAACTGCCACGACCTGAAAGGCTATGGCTGCGAGCATTTACCGGCGGCGATTTCTGCGGCGGGCTGTTTGCTGCAATACATCCGCGATACCCAGCAATGCGCGTTGCCGCATATTCAGGGCATCAGTGTCGAAAGCTGCGAAGAAGGTATCAGCCTGGATGCTGCCAGCCGCCGCAATCTGGAATTGGATAGCCATCCCAGCGGTCAGATGCAATATACGCTGCTGGGAGTGCTGGACAAAACCGCCTCGGCG
>CAVXZR010000014.1:0-10843 GCA_963765965.1 uncultured Pseudomonadota bacterium | reverse complement strand
TACAGGCGAACTAAAAAATAAAATTGACAAACTCTGGCTGGAATTTTGGCAAGGCGGTATCGCCAACCCCTTGACAGTGATTGAACAAATTACCTTCCTGATGTTTGCCCGACTATTGGATATAAACGAAAGCCGTGACGAAAAGCGCGAAGCGCGTACCGGCAGAACCTTTACCCATCGCTTTAAAGAAACCGAACAGCATTTGCGCTGGAGCCAGTTTAGTCATATTGAAGATGCAGACCGCTTAATGACGGTGGTGCGCGACCAAGTGTTTAAGCATTTTCGGGAGCACACCAGTGATAGCCGGTTTGGCGATTACATGAAAGATGCGCGTATGGTCATTGATAAACCGAGTTTGTTGGTCAAAGCCATAGAAATGATAGACGCTTTGCCTTTAGACGCCGGCGACACCAAAGGCGTACCTGGACAAATTTTCAGAAAAAACGAGTCAAAACTAAAACTAGTTCGTCTTTTATCTAGGGTAAATCCGCAACCAGATTTACGCTATTACGGTTGTGCTTTTCTACGTGACGCCGTTACACCCAAGATGCCAATACCCACTAAGGCTAGAGATCCTGGTTCGGAAATTACGTTCACTTGACTCCAAACCGCATTGGTGCCAGTATCAGCAGGTTGTTGTATCCCGGTAGACCAAATACCCGATGCTTCAGTACTATTGAATCCCACAAAAATATTATTTGCATCATAGCCAGTGATGAAAAAACTGTCGCTTGAATTGCTTGTACCTAGTGTACCTGAGAGGTACGCTTCGCTATTCAAAGTGTATGGATTAAATAAATTACTACCGTTATAGGTGAAACTTATGAAGTTGCTAGCGCCAATTTGTGCGCCATCTGTATAGTTTTCTAACTGGAGTACACCAGAAACCGTACCGGAACAGTCACTACAAGTACCTGTGAAATCGAAAGTTTCGTAAGTGTTCAACACTGCATTTGCAAATGCGCCCGAAGACCATCCGGCAATAAGTGAAAGACTAAGGGTTAAATGCTTTAAATGGTTCATTATTATCTCTGTTGAAAAAGTAGCTAGGAACATTTTAGCTTGCTACCCTGTTATCTAAATCTAAAATGCATCGAACATCAAGCAAGCGCCATGCCATTATTATTTGTGCTCGTTCAGCAAGGCAGCGCAATACGCAAGCAAAATCTAAATATTCGCCGCCGAGGCCAGCAGTGCTGATCCCCTTTGCAAACATAATAAAACAATAGAATTTCGTATAGTATTGGTTTTGTGCTTCTACCACTGTCTGGATTTAAGATGCTATATGCGTATTGAGTTTGATCAACTCATACTAAATTTGCAGTCAATAGGTCGGTTTTGTCCGCATAATTTTTGTATTGGTGAAAATCGATATCACCTTTGTTGATATTTTTAGTCGAAATAGCGTGGGTTTTAATTCATATTTAAATGCTGATGGCCCCCAGTTAAATCATGACATTTGGTCATGCAACTGAGTAGGTGGAACAACTGGCGGAAGACTTTATTTCTAAAGTTCAGGTTAAAGTTGCTAATGATTGCTGAGCATCAGTCCCAACGGGTAATCAAAAAATTAGCTATAATTATTCTGTATTTTTTTAGGGTGGGTGATTCTATAAAGGCTAACAAAATCAATGCTAAGTATGAAATACAAAATATAATAGAGAGAATAATATCCGGTCTGTTTTTCAAAGTGTATTTACCAATAAGGTACTGGAAATCATTTTTGTACGTCAAAACTGATAGCCTCGACAATCTGCTTTGCTGTAAATAAATTTCTGTTTATTTGCTCTCGCCCACCAGTGTGATCATGTTCAATACAGGTTTGAATAAATTTAGATAAAACTAAACGTAACCGTTCAGATCCCTAAAATAATTAAGCCGCAACCATCGAGGGGATTAGAGGCAAATCTGGAATAGTAAGTCCCTGTCTGCGCCGCTGTATGGTATCGCGCAGATACAAGAGCGGCGAACTGCATCGTAATCGACAGGTGGTAAAAACGCTGGCAAATAATGCTAATGCCCGACTGCCTTGTGGAGAGCGAGTCCCTTGACTGATTTTCCGCAAAATGACCCAATGCCGCAAAGCGCGTTCTGCTTCATTATTGGTCAAAGGCCATGCCGGATAATCGAGTACCCGAAAGATAGCCTCCCAATCATTCAGGAATTCTTGGCCTAACTCCCGTGTTTTGAGATGGGTAGACACGGCCATTGCTTCACAGAGTTTTTTTAATTTTGTCAGCGATTCATGATGCTGCCCTGCAATCGAGACGGTTCCGCCGTCTGGGCCTATGCGGGCTTGATAAACCGCATTGATGAGTTCGTTCAAAATGACCTGAACTTGCTGACCATCCGTTTGAGACGCTAGCGTATAGCTGTCGCATAGACCTTTAGCCTTGCGGAGTAGGTGCGCCCAGCAACGCAAACGTTTTAAGTAAGTGCGATAAAGGCGATAGCCGTCCGACATTAAATGTCCATTAAAATCAGCAAGGGCATCCAAAAAATTATTAAAAATCTCTTTTGTCCGGTAGCCAACCAGATACAGCGCGGTAGATGAGCTGACAAATACCCAAAGCCATAATCTGTAGCGGGCTTCCGGGTGGGACGTTTCATCAGCAAACACTAAAGATTCGCGGCACAGGTCGTTAATCAGTTGAGCCTCCACCGGCTCCACGGCGCGCGCGGATTCAACGATGCAGTTTTGCAGCGTGCCTATACTCAGTTGTAAACCAAACACATCCCAGAGAAAATGCTTAATCTTACGCCGGGTGACGCGCATATCCATTGCCAAATAGACGATCAACGCCGCCAAGTCGGGGCCTATTAACCGCCATTCCGTCAAGCCTACATTTTTCCAGTCGGACGCATCGGCGGGTGCTCGCCAAGGTTCGGTGCGATTTTCCAGGCCGCATTTAGGGCACAGCCCCAGATAATAAAGATGCATGATGACGATCAATCGCACACCTGGCGTCTGGGTATTGCCAAATTCGAGATTGACCATTTGAAAGCCTGTATAGGCTTTTTCAACAGCCGAAAGATCTGCTTGGCAGACGCTACAGAAACCGCAGGGATGATGTAAGGTATCGGTTACTTCAAACTTTTGGGTGCGACCAAAACCCTGTGCACCCTGTTGACGCCCCGGTTTGCGCCGTTTTGTTTTGTCTTTTGAATCGGTTTGGGGCTTGTTTATGACCCCTTGAGCTGCGGCATCCGCCGTATCGGTGAAATCGTCTTGAACATCACTGCTCTCTGGATGGCGTGACTTGTTTTCTTCTAGCTCTTTATCATCATCCTCTTGTTGAGTGACTTTTTCCCAAGGCGCAAGGCTACCCGAAGGTCTTGAGCTATTTGATGGATTTTGGTTGAGACGTTCCAGAGCTTCCTTAAGATCACTGACCAATTTGATACTCAGCCCAGCCAATGCATCGGGGTCTTGCTCCCGAAGTCGGTCGATGAATTTTTCATCAATTTGAAGAAGTTCATGCTCCTTGAGGTACATTGGCTTGCAGTATTCTCTTAAACTGTTGTTTACGATATTAAATCATCTGATTGTTTTTATAACAATATTTTTTTGTTTTTGGCTAGGTATCTGAACGGTTACAACTAAACGTGCACTTTTTTTTGATTGGTAAGGACCCACGTTATCGCCTCTCACTTGAAAATACCATTCATTCAAACCTGTTTTCAAGTTCAATACGGAAAAAAATCGATCAGCTGTAAACATGATTAACCTGCTTTATCTTTTGTAAAAATAAATTATTAAGCATTTATCGCACCAATTATTAAATAATTGAATTCGAATAGCTTTAAATGTTTTCGATCTTTTTTAATAGATGCATAAATTGCACTGATTTCGAATAGGGTATGCAAAGAAGGTATGGTTCTTTAAGAGATGGATGCTGCTATATGTTTTCAGTCACATGTTCTTATCCAAGATTTTGAAATAAGCACCCAAAAGTGGCTTATTTCAACCAATAGCGTGTTTCATAGTCATTGTTTACAATTAGTGCGTTTAATAACGTCATAATTAAAAAGATAAATATAGTTATGGCATAGAAATAGCTTTGTAAATAATGTCGATAAGTTAATCAGGTAGACGAATATGAAAAAATCAAACAATTTTTATAAAGATATCGCTGTTGGTTTATTTTTAATAATAGGTATTCTTGAATTTATGTCAGGCGAATTTATTATTTCAACAGTATTTTTTGGCGTAGCTTCTATGCTCAGCAACCTGAATTATGCCGAACCCGTTCAAACTTAGTTTTTTGTGGAACCTCAGCAGCGATATTTTACTGCTAACTCTGGCCACTACCCTAAAGCTTGGTAGAGGTTGTTTTTACAAATTAAATCGGCTTGTCAGCCAACTTAAATTTATTTAGACCCGTACTAGGGCGTCAGAATGGAAATATCAAATAAATTATTAGTCGAGCAAGCTTGGGCTTTGCAAGTGAAACTAAAACGCCGGTTTGAGAGAAGCTGTCGCGGATATGGTAACGGAAGGGTAATAATCAGTCCGTCATCGGACGGAAATGAGCGCGGCAATGCTGTGCATTTGCGTGCCTATTCCCGGTATATGCGTAGGCTTAAAAGGCTTTGGGTTTAGGAGTCTAAAATCGATTGATCAATTTGTGAAAATCAATCAGTGCCTTCGGCAGTGGAGAGCCACCAGTCATTGCCAATACACCATGCAGTTCCATCTGGCACTTTATTACGGTGTAGTGATTTGACTTGATGTTGATTTCCAGACGCTAGGGCGGCGGTTAATGCCTGCGACGCCGCTTCGTCAGTAGCACCGACACAGGGAATATAGCTGGCCCCAGCGAAAATATGAGCTGCATACTTGTTCTGTTTAAATCGCGTGATAAGAATCATGCAGCCGAAACCTTCCTCGGGTTCTAATGGCAGCACCATGCGTCCGCCAACGGTTAAAGCGTCAAGCCAGAAATGCGGAAAATGCGTTACACCGGCACAAACATAGATCACATTAGCAGTCGGGAGCGAAGTTAACGCCGATTGGTTGTAAATAGCGACGTTGGTCTGAGTCGCAAGGTTTTTAACGGCACGGTTTGCTAAGGCATTGTCCAACTCGTACCCATAAACAAAGCCCGTTGCGCCAACCAGCTTCGCCAGTATAGCGGTATAGTACCCGGTGCCTGCACCGACTTGAACGACAGTCTCGCCGAGTTGAGGATTAACTTCACCAAGACAGCGGGCATGTAAACTAGGTATACCGGTGTTAATACCTTTATCTGCGGACAATCCGATCAGAATGTCCTGGTACACTAATCTTGGATCATCTGAATCCGTTGAGATATAGCCTTCAGGCACGGCGATTTGCCACGGACAGGGCCAACAAAACACTCCCGTTCTACGCTGGCAAACGCTAGGCGGATGCGATCTTTACTATGTCTTGCACCCTCAGCCACGTATTTGGCGTAGAAATGACGAAAGGTGGAGAGGCTACTTTTAGCTTCGTTTGATTTTGTTGACATTAGATTCCATGGATAAAATTGCTGCCTTAATTATGGTGCCAACTTATGGGTTAATACTATTTTTGCATACCAAAATTGCAGTAAATGCAGCTTTGGTAGGAATTAGTTTAAATGCTTTAGTGAATGACTATGGTTATTCAGCTTTTTTAAGTATGTTGCAGTGCGTTCTTGACTATTCACAAAGAGAACAAGATGCGATTAAGTGGCATTGTTATTGTACGTTTAAAATTGACATGCATGTTTTTTAGTCTTCAAAACTGACTAAAAAAAGAATTTGAATTTTATACGCTATCTGCAAATTATTTGCACTTTTCATCGTTAAAGTAATTATGCGCGAATAATATAAGCTATGTAAGATACCCCTCCATAAGTGGGGTGTGGTAATAATAACCATATTTATAATTATTTGAATTTTAAATTCTCTCTGCTTTGTATGATAAAAGACTATCAAAGCTTTTGTGATTTGATCATCAACTTATCGATTGCATAATATGTTTTTATGCGCAATTGATGACCGTACTTTGAATATCGCAATGCAATCAAGTTGTTTTGGGTCTTAAAAATGGGTCGTTAAATTTTTTAGAACGTTCGGAAATTGCATGAATATCACGAAAACTAAAATCTTGTTCATGATTCCCTCTTTAAGGGCGGGCGGTGCTGAACGAGTAATTGTAAACTTGATTAGGCATCTAGACCGCTCTAAGTTCATTTTAGTTTTGGTCGTGGTCAACATGCATGCGGCCGTGTTTACAGAAGATGTTGCCTGACGATATCCAACTTATCGATTTGGCCTGCCCACGTGTCAGGTACGCCATTTTTAAAATCATTCCTTTGGTATGGCGGACTAAGCCTAAAGTTGTATTTTCAACTTTAGGGCATCTGAATTTATTGCTTGCCATCTTAAAGCCTTTACTGCCAAAGAATATTCGTTATCTTTGCCGAGAAACAACTATTCTCAGCCAAGGCTTAAAAACACATCCTTTCCCGCATTTATGGCAATGGGCGCACCGAAGGTTTTATGGCCGCTTTGAAACCATTGTTTGTCAATCAGGCTATATGCGGGAGGATCTCATAGCAAATTTTGGCATATCCCCAGATAAGACTATTGTGATCAATAATCCGGTTGACAGAGCGCGAATATTACATTTGGCAGCTGATAACCATGCTACAGAATTGTTCAGCGTAGATGAGGAGAATGTTAGCGCAAGTATTATCAGTCTTGTTGCAGTCGGTCGATTAGTTGAAGTAAAAGGTTTTGATTTATTGATTGAAGCTTTGGGACTTGTCGGTAACCCCGCCGTGCATTTAACCTTGCTGGGCGAAGGACCTTTGAGAGAAAAACTGCAAAAATTAGCATGTAAGCTTGGCGTTGAAAAGCAGATTTGTTTTGCTGGTTTCCAAAAGAATCCCTATCCCTTTATCGCAAAAGCTGATGCTTACGTCTTGAGTTCTCGTTATGAGGGATTTCCCAATGTTGTCTTGGAATCGTTGGCTTGTGGTACTCCGGTGATTGCCACGCCAGCTTTGGGTGGAACCAAAGAAATACTGGAGGGTGTTGACGGCTGTATGCTGGCAAAAAGCATCAGCGCAGAAGGATTGGCGGAAGCACTTGCAGGCTTTGTTTTTGGTAAACGTCTTTCTTCTGAGGTCATTGAGCCGTATGCAATGGAGCGAATTGTCAATTTCTATGAACAGCAGTTTCTTTGTCGGGCTCTACCCATTTTTTAGGACGTTGTTTGGGGTGGCCGCCCAGGTTTAACTTAGCGAGGCCGGGTGTAAGATCAAGACTAAATACATCAACATCGGGATAATGAACTATTTTTTCATCATTTTATATAGTCGCTAAAAATGTGTCGGATATCAACATAAATATAATTAGTCAAAAAAGTTAATTTTAGATCTGCAAAAATAGACGTATGATTCGCTATGATGTGCATTTGGAATTTATCTATTACTTTTGTTCAGTTCTGTAACCGCAGTATATTTCTTTGCATTGTTAAGCAGTATCCTAAATACCAATAAATAAATATGCGGTGGGAAAGAGGGTATAAAAATATTCCATACTATTTTTGCATACTATAATTGCAGCGATTGCAGTTATGGTATGCGTCCGTTTAAGTGATTTAATGAATTATTATATATATTTAATTACTTAAGATATGGCGCGGTTAATGCTTAGAAATTTCGTGCCGACAATCAGATCTGTTTCGGTAACGTTTTCGAAAATTTAATATTGTACAAGGAGTCAATATGCGCAAAACCCTCATATCTGTTCTCGTCGCTCAAACCCTAATCTTCAATGCCGTCGCGGAACAGCACACTAATCAAGCAGAATCCTATAATCAACAGGATGTTGAAGAATTAGCGCCACAGGGCTCCAATCCCACCGTTAATTATCATTGGTCGAAAGACGCCCAAAGCGCGCAACATGCTATAGGAACTTCCGGGACATCTTCTGTTCCGCTAGTAACTGCGCATCATGATCCTTATAATCGTAATAGTCCGCTTGGCGTGATGTCAACAGTCAATACCACCTTGATTTTCTGGGGGAATACCTGGAATAACTCGGCCATAGCCAGCGATAAAATCACCGGATTGAAGTATTGGTATACTAATTTTGGCAGTTCCACCTACAAAAACGCCGTCAACGAGTACACCAGTGTCAATCATAGTTTAAAAGCTAAGTTGCTGGATAGCTCGGCAACGACAACAGCCAGCAGCAATCCAAACGCTGTGCTTTCGGAAGTCTGCAAAGTGGTCGGCGCGGCCAATATTGATCCAAAGGGCTATTATCCGGTTTATACGGACTTAAAACGTGGCAGCGCCAATTATTGTGCGTATCACAGTGCGGGCACCTGCGATGGTGTCAACGTTGTGCAGTTTGCTTTCTTTTTTAGATTGGATGATGATCCGGGTTGCGATCCGCAAAGTCCTTATGCACCGCCGGCAGGCAGTTCAACTTCGCAACAGCCGGGTTCGATTTCCGGCGTTTCTTCCAGCTATCAACAATCGCAAGGCTTGGCTGCCTTGGCGAATGTCACTGCTCATGAGTTATCTGAAACAGTGACTGATGCGATCAAGATTTCTCTAGGCCGGTTTTTTTATGCCGCCGGATACTATGACATCTTAGGTAATGAGATAGGCGATAAATGCGCCTGGACATTTGGGCCATCTAATACCGGGGCGTCCGCAGGAACGGTGATCATCGGCGCTTACGATTGGAAACTGCAGGGTGAGTGGTCTAACAATGCTCAAACCACCGGCAAAGGCGGTTACCCCACGCAAAGCGGACTAGCCCTGGGTTGCGTCACTGGTTCTTAGGTTCTTATAATTGCCCGGCTTATAGACGGATTTCTGGAATGATTCGACCTATTTCTTTTCATATGCAACCCTTTGGCCATACAAAATGCGTAGCATCATCAGCGGTCTATTTATTCTGGCGTTATTTTTTTCCTGGCCGGTTGTCGGCAGGGAAATGGCCATGTCGCCGCCGGGGCTTAACCCGCAAACCGTAACGCGTGATGTTGCGACATTTACGGAGCGCGAACAAAATTTGCTGGCCCTGCTGAAAAGTGCAGAAAATAGCGAACCGACAATTTTGGCCGATGATTTTGAGGTGTGGTCCGATAAGGCTAACGACTGGCAATCTAAAGTTGATTGGCTGAAATCTGTAAAAGGGCAAGAGCAGGCTCATATTCATAACCTCTCAGTGCGACTGATGGATGATCTCGCTGTAGTCAGTTTTTTACTTGAATACTCGAAAGGTAAGCATAAAAAATCGCATCAAGAATTTGTCGTCGATGTTTGGCGACAAAGTACTCAGCAGTTAACCGTTCGCTATGTTTCGGAGGTGAGCAATAAGAAAACGTCCGCAGAGTGGTTAATGAAAAAGATTTAATAGGTTTAAAGCATGTTATTTATAACCTATCAAATTAATTTTCCGTTCTCGCCTATTGGATTTTTTAGTATTGAGAGATGCCGATTATTTAATCGCAACACCCTCTATAAAGTAGCATGGATTTGGGCGCTCACGAATGAACCATATCTTACTTGTTGAAGACGAACTGAAATTGGCCGCCGTTCAACTGGATTATCTGCAAAATGCCGGATTTAAGACGACCTGTTTAACCAACGGGTTGGATGTATTACCATGGCTTAAACGCAATCACGCCGACTTAATTTTATTAGATTTAATGCTGCCCGGTTGTGATGGTCTGGAAATTTGTCGAGAAATTCGCAGCTTTAGTGCGATGCCAATCATTATCATTACGGCGCGTATTGAAGAAATTGATCGCGTGCTGGGTTCGGAAATGGGGGCGACGATTATATCTGTAAACCATTCAGTCGCGCGAAGTGATCGCCCGAATTAAAGCAATTTTCGCCGCATGAATACCCAGGTTCCAACCACTGAGGCGGTAGAGGATTCGATTTTGAAACTTAATCCGGACAATTTTCGGGTATGTGCTTCTGGCCAGGAAATCGAACTAACCGCAGTTGAGTTTCAGTTGTTACAAACCATGTATTTGCAGCCTGAGCGAATATTTTCCCGTCTCAAGTTAATGGATACGATTTATAGTGATCAACGTACAGTCTGTGAACGGACTATTGACAGCCATATCAAAAAACTAAGAAAAAAATTGACTCATTTATTACCAGCCGGGAAATGATTCACTCGATTTATGGAGTCGGATATTGTTATTATTTAAAGAGACAAGACATGGGCAAATAAGCTTTTCACTGTTTTCGTGCCCACTTAAAATGGGAAGCGTTGTGATGACTCATCGTGCTATGACATCGATCACAAGTTGGTTTTTGGGGATTTTGGTGATCTCTTCACCGTCAGCGAAGCAGGTGCATATACGTATAAAGCATACCTATTTTGCAGACTATCTTTGCAGTCTTTACGGGATTGTCAGGGTAATCAATGTCGCTGCAACAAAAATGGTGTTGATTATCAATAGCAAATTACTTGGCATGAATACTGCCTTTTAGTTCGGGGCGATCTTGGCTGGCTATTTAGCCGCCAACAAATATTTGACTGTCGTCCAAGTACTGAAAGCAAGTAGAACATGAGTAAAAGAATTCTAAAAACCTATACGCCGGCCTTTAAAGCGCAAGTCGCTTTGGCTGCAATCGCAGAGGATATTGCGCCAGATGAACTAGCCAGACGATTTGAGTGCCGCCCCATCTAATTCTTGAGTGGAAACAGCAACTCACCGAACGTGCTGCTAAGGTATTTAGCGCCAGTACCGTGGAAATTACGCAACCCATGCATGCTGAAGTATTACCTACCACGATAGGTAATCCGGCATTTGAGCTGAATTCGTTGCATTCCACTAGGGCGCTCGAGC
>CAVXZR010000013.1:0-9669 GCA_963765965.1 uncultured Pseudomonadota bacterium | reverse complement strand
TAGTTATTGATTGACGTATTGCTATATAGATATTTTGCATCTATCATGTATAAAAGGAATGCGTGCTATTGCTCCCCACCTAAGCAGGAAAGAAAACCAACTTTAAAGTTGAGTCAGCACATTGACCACGGAAAGCCGGTTCTTGCTTTTTCTACCCTAAGTCAGTCAAAAAAATTTGCCTAAAACCCAAGCTTTGCGTTTTATTTTTTAGTTTTTCAGGAATGTGGTACACCAAAGAAGCTGTCCGAGTATCAAGGACATCTAAACAAACCAGAAAAAACAACAGATACCGCCTAGCCGGAGAATACGACAGTTACATGTCCAACCGAACTTATGCTCCCAACAGAGGTTATTTCGACCTTCTTTATATAATTAAGGAATTATAGGCGTAACATTTTCCGCTTGCAGACCTCTTTAGTGTGTGTTATTTGCATGGTTACCAGTTGGCCTACTGTCAAAGTTCTGGGCTATTATTGCTATTAGATGGATTTTAAAATGAACAAACACATCTTTACCATTTTTTTGTTTTATGAAACCGAAACCTTTTTTATCGTTAAATCGTTTCACTTTGCCTTCGTGTAGAATAGTCATACATTTCTACTTTTATGAATAAACATAGTTACGGTTGACCACATAAATAAAGTAAATAGAATCTCATTTAAAAAATTGTTCTAGGGCATAACTGATTTTAGACTAAGAAAAACCAGAGCTATGAACAGTTGTTACCCAATGAGAGGTAGTTATCAAGCCGGTTATTCGTGAGTCTTTATTTCTTCAGAATCTATATTTATTGCCTTATGGTTAATACAAGACGCGTATAAAATCTGACTGGCTTCGACAAGCAACTGAAATACCTGCATCGCTGCTATTGATTATCAAACGGATACAGATCAACTTTCATCGCCATGTCTTGTTAACTGATTGCATATGCCATGCGCCTTTCACTCGTAGTAGTACGAATTAATTTTTTTATAACTCACATAAAATTTATACAGCATTAAAACAGTCACAATACTGTTAAATCTTTCACCGACCCCATAAGACCTTGAATCACAACATCCTTAGCAAATATTTAATTATGCTCAATCAACATACTGAACACTTATTGAGCAGATATGCAACATCAATACCAAAAATCCGTATTTTAGCTCCAAAAAGCTATGCCAATCCCGCAAAAACCTCATGAATGCTGTTACAAATGGAAAGAATATGAAATTGAAACAGCTAACTATGCAACCTTTAAAGAATTTAATCCAGAGCAAACTTCCCAATCAAATTGTATTTCAATATCGGGCTTCCCCGATCTTAACTGTCATGAGGTTGCTAGACGCCTTCATCATGCGGATAACCATGGAGTGATACTGATTGCCTTAACGGGTCTTGACGAGTAGACAGGGTTGACGCTGAACGTGATATTTTCGCCTGTATCGGTACCAATTTTTGATTTTTAAAAGCGAGATTTAAAACCACCGATTCATATCAATTAAAATTTATTAGCCGGCGATCGCGCAACAATATGTTAAAACTTCACCAAAGTAATCCGATATTTAGGCCCTCGGCTTCTCTGGACGCCTGAATGCATCGAACCGATATTACCTTGATTCTACATCCATCGATGAGAACGTTTAAACTGAAAAAGACTCCCCAAGCGTAGGTGCTATCCCAACCTATGAATGCTATTTGTCTGGTCGTATAACAGCACCTGCCTTAACGTTTCTATATCGACTGGTTTAACCAGATGCTCATCAAATCCAGCTGCTTTAACTTTTCCTAACCTCAGACGCCCATAGTCACCGTCAACGCAATGATAATGATCTGGTTAAACTATTTCTACTTCGCAATGATTAGAGCGACTAACAAGTCGCTATCTGCCCCGGTCACCGAATGTCCAAAAAAACGATATACGGCCGCAAGGTTTACCTATTTCCAACGCGACAGCGCATCGTAAGCAGTCTGAACGGGGTAACCCTCTGAATCCAACAGCACGGTAAGACTATCCGCCACATCACGGTTGTCGATCAACAACCAGTATTTAAGACATTTCCTTGGATAGCGCCAGTGTTTGCCGTAATAGCGGTAGTAATCGGTACAGGGAGTTTGAGCCGTGGTAATCGGACTAAGAATTCACTGCCTTTCCCCAGGCCATCGCTAGACGCCCTGATTTCGCCGCCATGTTTTTTAACCAAATCATGAACAATGGACAAGCCAATTCCCAATCCGCCCAGGGATCGATCAAGATTGCGCTCCGTTTGATAGAACAAATCAAACAAGTGGGGTAAATCGACCGGATCAATGCCGCATCCGCTATCGCATACCCGGATGCAAACCTCATTTCCCGACCATTCGACCGATAAGCCAATGTTTCCTTGCGTTTCGGTATATTTAGCGGCATTATTCAGCAAATTTGACACCACTTGGGTCAACCGAACCCTATCCCCTGTCACCCACAAGGGTTCCGATGGAAGCGTTAAAGAGAGCTTTTGCCGACGCGCATCAATGAGCGGCTGATTGGTTTCCACCGCAGGTTGAATGAAATCCCGAATCTCCAAGGCTTCATTTTTGATTTCGACCAAGCCCCGATTAATACGGGAAACATCCAGTAGATCATCCACTAAGCGGATTAAATGTTCGGCCTGACGGTCAATTACGTTTCTGCACCAAGTTATCCGGGCAAGGTCAGAATCGACCTTTTTTAATATTTGCACGGCATTACGAATCGGCGCCAAGGGGTTGCGCAATTCATGAGCCAACATAGCCAGAAACTCATCCTTGCGCCGGTCAGCTTCTTGAAGCAATTTGGCCTGTTCGTTCAAGCGATCCTGAATTTCCTTGCGGTGCGTAATATCATCGCAGGCGATAATTATACCGCCAATGGCGTTATGCTCATCGGTCCACGGCAGTACTACCCAATGCAGCCAGTGTTCGCTGCCATCGGCTTGTATCCAGAGGTCTTCATCTTTTTCTATAATTTCGCCAGCCAAGCCCCGCTGATGTATCGAGGCCCACCTTTCGGGCAAATCCGGATGAACCTGGTAAACATTACGTCCAATCAAATCGTCATAACTCAACCGACCCATAACCAACCAACGACCGCTGATCGCCTGATAGTTCATATTCCGGTCAAACATAGCCATGCATATCGGCGCATGGTTAATAAAAGTATGCAACTGAGTGACTGATTTATGCAGTCTTTCCTCAGCCTGTTTTCGCTTCGAAATATCGATACCCATTTGTAATAGACTAACAATCTCGCCATGCTGGTTGCGCACCGGTGAAATCTGGAAATCAAGCGGCACAAATTCATGGCGCATCTTCACGACCACGTCATAACGCAAGGTCTGCCCTTGCCCAGCAGCGTTGATCGAGCTTCTGATTTGTTCCCATACTGTATCGTCATAAGACCAACAGGGAGTATCGAAAATGTATTTACCAATCACTTCTTCGCGGCGATACCCGCCCCGATTAATCGCCGCCTGGTTGATTTCCAGAACTCTGCCGTCGGTATCCAGCAAGGTGACATAAGCAAAGATGTTATCGAGTATATTTTTTAAGTTTTGCGTGCTTTCCGCTAAGGCACTATGCGCCGCTTTGGATTGAGCCAGTTCCAGAGCATATTTATCGCGATACTGAAGCATGGTAGAAATCGAAAATGACACGATGACTCCATCTATGAGAAACACCAAATTTGACCAAGCTGAATTTCGAAACGCCTCAATTGAAAACGTGTAATAAGGTGGAATGAATATATAGGTTGCAAACAATGAGCCGAGAATTGTGGCAAATATGCCTGCCCTAAATCCACCAAAGATGGCGGCCAGCGTAACGGCTGGAAAAAAAGTCAGGTACTGCAAACCGGCGCTGACCGGCGCTATAGCCAAACGTACCACAAAGCCAAGCACAAAACGGCAACTACGAACAGAAAAACGTAAACCCTGCTCAGTGTTTTCGGGACGAGGGAAAAATAATATTTTTTTATGGATCCCTGCCTTAAGCTTTTTCCCAACGAAAAACGATTTTGAAGCATATAAATACCTTGTCTTGAATGTTAGTACCAATAAATCATGCAAGTTTTCAAAATTACCAGGATGTATAAGCTTATAGTATTATGGGTTTTTATGCTTATGTGATTATATGCACATTTTCAACAGAAGATACATCCCAAATATTTGCCGATTTATAGTCAGCATAGCTGTCGTTTTATCTTTCCATGACTGTAATGCCACTAGCTCGGCAATGTTTATAACATATTGATTTATATTAAATTTTTAATAAAATACCGCTGAAATATTTTTTGTATTTAGTCACTATTTAACCTATTAAATACCCTTTTAACTAACAGAACAATCAGAATATTCTTAGCATAAGTAAGTAATAACCGATCGAAAGATAAGCATATTACGATTAAATTTATCGGCAACATAAACTATTTTTAACTAAAAGTTTAAAGAATATATAGCTCCTTGTCGATAAAACTTATGATGTCAACGAAGTTTTTGCAAATTTTTTGCTAAATCATGTGCTTCTTTACTGGTCATTTGTTTTTTCATATGGCTGCACTCATTTTTTGATCTCAAGCTATTCTAAGTTGTATGCGTCATTAATGTTATATTTTTGGTTTTGTTCACAATCATCAATGCTTTGTGTAATCCTGGGCTTACACAAAGCATTAT
The DNA here is from genome assembly GCA_963765965.1 of uncultured Pseudomonadota bacterium. Lineage (GTDB taxonomy): Bacteria > Pseudomonadota > Gammaproteobacteria > Methylococcales > Methylomonadaceae > Methylomonas. The sequence continues at coordinate 4,999 of CAVXZR010000013.1, read as the reverse complement.
TTAAGCTATACTTATAGTCTCTGCGCTTAATTCGGAGTTTTCTGAAAATGATTAATAATTTTATTTGGCTTGATGAATACCTCATAGGGAACGAAACTATTGATCAACAACATCAATATCTTTTCGATTTAGCCAATCTGATCGTTGAATCAAAAAGTACGTCTATATTAACTAAACATATCATGTCGCTCTTTAAATATGTCCGTGAACACTTCAGGGACGAAGAAGTCTTAATGAAAAAAATGGGTTATCAGGTTATGAGCGCCAAGTTCAGGCACATGAGCAAATACTGACAAGGCTTAGCGAAATTAGCTGTAATATTCATGAAGATAAATGGACTCGTGGTGAAATTATGGATTTCATGCGAGACAGGTTTTTGGCGCATATTCTCGAAATGGATATGTTACTCGGAAAGTTTTTGTGTCAGCAAAATAAATCGTAAGTTATACACAAATTTTGGAATAGAGATTGGTTTTTAAGTGTCAGCAATGGCGGTGCGGCAATGAATTCTGACTTATTAGAAATTCAGGCCTGGATGCTGTTAATAAAACTAAATAGGCTAATAAATGCAAACCACAAACCCATGGAAACGCCGTCAATCCGGGTAGAAAAACTATTTCGCGCCCATGGGCGCGCCTATTTGCATTTTTTGCGCAGGCAAAATAAAAGGCGAAAATTACCGGTCAATAATGCCGGTTGAAAGCTTAATATCTATTCAGTTCGCGCCAAGCGAATATAGCGCAGCCAAAAAGCAAACAAAACTCATGCAACCTTAATGAAATGGCGGCGAATGCCGCATTGTTTTTATGCTATCAGGAAAGGAAAACGCTTGGCAATATCCATTCGCAAATTTTCTCTTCTCACCATTTGGTCATTCAGCATGGACATTCCTAAGTTTTCTGATATTTGGGCAATATCAACCTTATAAAAGAAAAATGCCTATCTCAATCCAAAAATCGATCAGCATGAATATCAAACAGTTTTATCCAGTGCAGTTTGTAATCAAAATAATGGCTACGTAATAAATAATAGGGTTGTACTTAAAATCAGAATACTCAGCACGTTTGGCGATTGAAATTTATTTTATGCAGTTTCAAAAAATATCGCCCACTGTCAAAAAAACCGCCTAAAGTCATAAAGTATCTACTTTAAAAACCAGGGTAAATCACTTAAACCAAATTATTAACAGCATGATTTAGAACGGTTTAATTTTTTAAAAGACAATTTTTTACCCTGGAATTTAAAGTAGATACCAAATTTATTAAGGAAGTCACATTAAACCGTCTAAAAATTGATTAGATTTAACCCAAATAATTATTTGGCTAATTTCGCTCAGTCTTGATGTTTCGAAAGAATAGCGTGAGAAGAAGCCAATTAATTATTGGATATTTTATACAACTACATGACTTTAAAATAATGATAACTTAATCATAAATGAAAAACGAAAAATGAAAAATCATTCCCAATAAAGCTTTAGCTGCTTGCGCGACAAGATCTCAAAAATAAATTTGAAATAAAAGCTCATGGTTATCAAGTATAAGGAAAGTAAATTAATGAAGTTTATTTACAAATTGAGAGTTAAAAATAAATTGTTCATCAATTTATTTTGCACAACATTGCTTCTGCTCACGCTTGAAATTCTAAAGGATCAATTTTTAAATAGTTTATTGACCAAATGGGAGTCCTATTCGTTGACCTTGATTTTTGCGACAGTTTTTGCCACAGGAACTTCGATTTCATTGAAAAAGTCGATTAATAAAATGGACAAGCAGCTTCGCGAAAACGCCAATCTCTCTCAATCAATACTCAACGCCGTTAGTGAAGGACTCCATGGGATTAGCCGAGAGGGGAAAATCATTTTTGAAAATCCCTCCGCCACTCAGATGCTGGGCTGGAATACAGATGAATTGATTGGTCAGCCAGCACACCTTATGATGCATCATTCGCATGCCGATGGCTCTCCTTATCCGGTTAACACTTGTCACATTTATGCAACGCGTGACGACGGATTAACTCGCCATATCCGAGATGAGGTGTTTTGGCGTAAAGATGGCTCATGCTTTCCTGTTGAATACACCAGCACAGCCATGCAAAATGCCTCTGGGGATATCATCGGCGCCATTGTGTCATTTCGCGACATTACCGAACTACAAAAAGCTGAAATAGCGACCCACGCGGCATCTCAATATGCTCGCAGCCTGATCGAAGCCAGTTTAGATCCTTTGGTTACCATCAGTGCGGAAGGAAAAATCACCGACGTAAATACGGCCACGGAACATGTGACGGGTAAAACCCGTACAGACTTGATCGGCAGCGATTTTGCTGACTATTTCACCGATTCTGAAAAAGCCCGCGCCGGCTATCAACAAGTATTCTCTCAAGGTTTCGTTACCGATTACCCGTTAGCGATCCGCCATGCATCAGGCAAGATTACCGATGTACTCTATAACGCCTCGGTGTACCGTGACGGCAATGGCAATGTTCTCGGTGTGTTCGCAGCCGCACGCGATATCACCGAAAGGAAAAAGGCGGAAGAAGCCAACCAAGCGGCATCGCAATACGCCCGTAGCCTGATCGAAGCCAGTCTCGATCCTTTTGGTTACATCAATGCGGAAGGAAAAATCACCGACGTTAATACGGCCACGGAACATGTGACGGGTAAAACCCGTACAGACTTGATCGGCAGCGACTTTGCTGACTATTTCACCGACCCTGAAAAAGCCCGCGCCGGCTATCAACAAGTATTCTCTCAAGGTTTCGTTACCGACTACCCTCTGGCGATCCGCCATGCATCCGGCAAAATTACCGATGTTCTCTATAACGCCTCGGTGTACCGTGATGACAATGGCAATGTTCTCGGCGTGTTCGCAGCCGCACGTGATATTACCGAACGTAAACAAGCCGAACAGCAATTGCGGATTGCCGCCACAGCCTTTGAGTCTCAGGAAGGCATGCTGATTACGGATGCGGATAATGTCGTCCTGCGCGTGAATAAAGCGTTTACCGAAATTTCAGGTTATACAGCCGAAGAAATCATTGGTAAGAACCCCGAAATTCTGCGTTCGGGTCAGCATGATCAAGACTTTTATCAAGCCATGTGGAAAGATATACATAACAAAGGTCAATGGGAAGGCGAAATTTGGAACAAACGTAAAAATGGCGAATCCTATTTGCAATATCTAACCATCACTGCGGTAAAAGACTTACAGTCCGTCATTACCCATTATGTTGCTACTATAACGGATGTTACCCAGAGAAAAGCGGCGGCTGCGGAGATCGAGCACTTGGCGTTCTACGATCCGCTCACTAATTTACCGAACCGACGACTGCTCCAGGATCGTTTAAAATCAGCCTTGGCTTCAAGTCGCCGTACCGGCCGAAATGGGGCGCTGCTGTTAATTGATATGGATAATTTCAAAACCCTCAACGACACACTTGGGCATGACATAGGCGATGTCCTATTAAGACAGGTTGCGCAACGGCTTGAAAGCAGCGTGCGCGAGGGCGACACCGTTGGCCGCCTGGGTGGCGACGAATTCGTGGTGATGTTGGAAAATTTGAGCGATCAGGTCTTTGAGTCAGCAACCCAGACTAAAATTATTGGCCATAAAATTCTAGCCATCCTCAATCAACCCTACCAACTTGCGAAGCATGAATACCTAAGCTCGGCCAGCATCGGTGCAGTGTTGTTTAACGGCCATGAGCAATCCTTGGACGAGTTACCGAAACGTGCTGATATCGCCATGTATCAAGCTAAAACGTCAGGACGCAATACTTTGCGATTCTTCGACCCCCAAATGCAGGACATCATTACCGCCAGGGTCGAAATGGAAGTGGGTCTTCGTTCAGCGCTGACAAACCAGCAATTTGTACTCTATTATCAAGTACAAATGGATAGTACGCATAACCCAGTGGGTGCTGAAGCGTTGATACGTTGGTTACATCCGGTACACGGCTTGGTATCCCCAGCGGAATTTATTCCTCTTGCGGAAGAAACCGGACTCATTCTACCTATTGGCCAATGGGTACTTGAGACAGCTTGCGCTCAGCTCAAGAAATGGCAATTAAACCCGGTTACTGAAACTATCCTTATCCGTCAACGTGAGCGCCAAGCAATTTTTTCAAGCGGATTTCGTAACTCAAGTGCTTTCTGCAATACAGAAACATGATATCAACCCGTGTCTGCTAAAATTGGAATTAACTGAAAGCATATTGATAAAAAATATCGAGGACACGATTAATACCATGAATGCACTGGGGAAAATGGGCATCCAATTTTCACTGGACGATTTCGTCACCGGCTATTCTTCCTTGCAATATCTAAAGAAATTACCCTGGATCAGCTTAAGATCGATCAATCTTTCATCCGGGATTTTGCTGTAGACACAGGAGATCAAGCCATTGTATGCACTATTATCGCCATGGCAAAGACCCTTAATCTGAGCGTCATTGCGGAAGGTGTCGAGACGGAAATGCAGCGACAACTTCTCCAGACCAATGGTTGTTTTACATACCAAGGATTTCTGTACAGCAAACCGCTGCCCATTCAGAAGTTTGAATCATTATTAAAACTTTGATAAATAGGTTTTACCTACGTATTCGTTTAATACTTGATCTCTCCGTCTTAATTGCCTGGCGGATTTTTTAAGCACTTCCGCACTATGGTCTGCATAGAGTAATATCACTCATAACTGTTAAAATAACCTTGCAACTCTGTTAATAGGCATTCCAATAAATCAGCTAATTGCCTGCCAAGCACAGCACTGTGTTCCTGCTGATTTTTCGCTGCCAGTTCGGTTTGCCTGGCTTGTTCCATCAAGCGCCGCGAATAAAATACCCCCGCTAAACCTCTAATATTGTGGGCAATGAATTTGATGCTTGCATAATCCTTTAGCTCGGCCGCTTCTCGAAGTTGCTGGACATTTTCTTGATGCTTGCCGTTGAGCGCTTTGCCGATTAGATTGTTTATAAATGCTTGGCATCCCTTGTAACGTTGGTC
>CAVXZR010000012.1:0-4842 GCA_963765965.1 uncultured Pseudomonadota bacterium | reverse complement strand
ACAACCCCGAAGCGGCGCTGGCATTTCAGGAGCAAAACCCAAACAATTTTCATTATTTTGACATACAGCTGGATTGGAAAAGCCCAAGCCCTGAATGGCGGCGCTTGCAAATGGACGGTAAAGAATGCTTTTATCAGCATCAAAACGCGGTTGAAACGGTGAGTTGCAAAGCCCAACAATCCGGTCAGATAGCTGATATTGAACTGGACTTGAATAGAGCAGGGCCTGACTGGAAAAAAATCCAAATGGATGGCAAAAATTGTTTTTATCAAATTGAAACCGGCATTGAAACCATCAGTTGCCGAGATAAAAGCTTAGCCGTCAACCAGCGACTTAGTCTTCGCTGAGAGCCAGCACTTTCTGCAATAGTTCAAGCAAAAGCTGATCCAATGAATTCTCCGTAACCTCCTCAATACTAATTTTTTCCACTTGGATACTCTGTCCCCCAAAGCCGCGCCCTACGGTGCTTTTGTGCGTTTATTAGTTACTCCTGCATACTTATCGCAGGATAAAGTTAGATGCGGATATTCAGTGAGTTGCCGATGATCAAAATCGTCAACCGAAAACGCAATCGTAATGGCAGCGTGCTGAACTTCAGGTCGACCTAAATACTTTTCTTCCTGATCAACAATCCGGCATTTAACGCCTTGCGCCTCAACGGCTTTAGCAAAAGCCGTAAAAGCCGGTTTATAGACTTTACTGCGCAGTTGAATAAATTTGGACAAAAAAGCCGCATCTTTCCGCGCTAAATCCATATCAATTTGCTTGTTATGCTCATTTTTCGACTGATGATTGGTAAACAACACCGCTAATTCATCTTTAACGCTCTTATCCATATTAAGGTGTCCTCAGGTTCGTAGCTATGGGTCAATCGGCCTACTTATATCGGAAGATCCTAACACGTTTTTTCAGCAACCTTAAATCTAAGGTCCAATAATGCCGAAAATAACGTAACCGAAGAAAACTTGCAGTTATCTCATCAATCAATTTCGCCATTTCCGGCCGCTGAAGTTTAGCGCGTTGCGCAAAATCAGAAGCCCCCTCCCCACGTTGATGACGACACCGGCTTTCGCCATTTTCCGGCAAAACGCCCGAAATAATTTAACTTCCGGCGCTTCCGCCTGCTGCCTAAATTTTAACAACCAGCCGGCTAACACCAACATAATCAGCAAAATCGACACCAACACCCAAAACAAAACCTCAATTCGGCTGCCTATGCCCAACGATGACAACACCAGCGATTGCGTATAGCCACCATAGCTGACCACCCAGCGTTGCCATTGATAATCCACATTCTGCAATAATTGTTGAACTTCCTGTAATTTCGACGGATTATCTTCCGTCCCAACCCTCTTCGCATCCACACTAACAGCGCCGGTCTCAGCCTGCTTTTCTACATCCACACCCTGCTCGACCCGCTCCGGCATAACCGCAGCCGTGGGATCAATCCTTACCCAGCCCTTGCCTTCCAACCATACTTCCGACCAAATATGGGCGTTCGCCTGTCTAACTTCCAGAAAACCGCCCATCGAATTAAACTCGCCGCCCTGATAACCGCTCACTACTCGCGCCGGAATCCCCGCCACCCGCAACAGATAGGCAAAACTCGTGGCATAATGGTTACAAACCCGCTTTTAGCCTCAAACAGAAAAGTCTCAATGAAATTTTCCTGCATCAACGGCGGCTTGAGCGTGTACTGAAAATGTTGATCGCGAAAATAGGCCAGCAGCCGTCCGATAAATACCTCCGGCGGATTATGAAAACCTTGCAACTGCTCTACTAAAGAAACAACCTGCGAGCTAGGATCCTCAGGCAACTGCAGATTTTCTTCGTTTTCGGTTTTGGTAATGACGCCGGTATTGTAATGCGGATAAGATACCAAGGAGTATTCCGCCGCCTCACCAGCTTTATTCCGGCTGATCATTTGATAGTTAGCCTTACGCAGCAAGGCGTCATCAAAGCTTGCCGGCATATCCAAGGCATAAACCCAATTATGGCGTTGCGGCTCCAGAAGTTCCGTATAAGCAAAGGCTTCCCCGGAGAATGTAAGTTTTTCCTGAAACCGCCGGACATACTCACTGTCAGACATACGCCAGACCGCACCGTCGGTAAAGGAAAAAACCGGACCTCGCCAATATAGCTGATTCTTGGGCGGCGGCTACCATTAAACTTAACCCGAAACACCAATTGCTTAGAAATAGCCAAATCATTGATCGAACCGGGATCGAGCGTCTCGCCTAAACCGGACTTCGCTTGATTATCGGCATTATCGAACAACGCCCATTTTGGCGCGTGAATTCTCGGAAAAAACACGAATAAAATCAACGCCAAAGGCAGCGCTTGGAAAATCAGCTTCGTAACCATCAGAAAATCAGCCTTATGCCGCAATTCAACACTGTTGATCGCCACAAGACCAGTCAGCAGCAAACTACAGACCAGCAGACTGTAAGCTAACAGTAGAATTGTTTGTCGGAATAGAAACAGCGAACCGAGCTCAATCAAAGCAAGAAAGCAGAGCAGATAAACATCGCGGGCTTTGTTTAACTCCAGCAATTTTACGCCCAAAGCCGCCACGAACAGCTCAGCGCCGATCTCCCGACCCGAAACGCCTTTGTAATGACTGACCAACAAAACCGCGCCAAGCAGGACAGCCAGAAGCACCGCCCAGCCCTGCGGTAAAAAACGCGGCTGCCAAATCGCCAGCAAACGCCAAAACCACAAACCCCAAAAGAATGCCGATAATACCCAAGGAATATGAACACTATGCGGCAGGGTAATCAGGCCGATAGCAACTAACAGCAACAGTAAAACGCCGGAATTCAGTTCTTTAGTCATCAGCTAAAGTGATCAAAACACTCATAGAGACTGCGTCACTCAACCTGATTATGCATTCTTCCTAAACCAATTACTGCACAGGCAAAGTTACCGGCATACTAAAAGGCGCATCCGGGACAGATGGAAGCGCATTCACCCGTTGTACAAAAGCCGCCGCACTATAGACCGCTTGATCCCCCAGACTGACTGAGACACTCTCCGGCAGTTTCCACATCGCACCGGAGACCGGATCAACAATAAAAAAGCCCAGCACATTAGCAAAAATAATATTGCCCAAATACCAATTGTTTAAGAAAGCAAACAAATCCACTGTCAGCGGCGCGTAACCTGGCTTATTAAACGTTACGCTATAGTCGGCTTTTTGAAACCAGCCGCGACCAGCTGGCAACATAACCGGCATCGGTGTCTTACCGGTTTTAACGGTCAGACCATTGGCGTTTTTAATCACAAAATCGGTTTCACCCTCAACCGCCTGCACATAAACCGGCCAACTGGTTTGGCTGACCACAGTCGCGCAACCGGATACAGCAATCACACCGCACAAGCATAACAAACTGGTCATTTTCACAATACACTTCCTAACATAAAGCATGAATGACTCCCTTTAGCGCAACGGATTCGGTTTTCCACTGGTACCGATCTAAACTATCCTGACCTTTATATTCTTTAAACGGCCGCTCCAAAATATAGCCTTTATGCTCACGATCCGGATCGGTATACACGTCCAGACTACCCGCATCCACTGCATTCGGATGGGCGCTGTCTTTCTTTCAACATTTCCTCGCTGACCTTCTGCGCTTCCGCCATAGAGGTAATGATATGTGGGCGAATAATCACCACCAGTTCAGTCCGGCTGCGGGTATCGGCTATCGAGTTGAAAAAATAGCCCAGGCCGGGAATATCACCCAATACGGCACTTTATTTTGATTATTGCCAGCCGCTTCCTGAATCAAACCACCCACGGCCACGGTATTATCATCTTTGGCAATCACCGAACCGCTGAACGTTTTTCTGGACCGTATCGATAGGCTGACTCACCAATGAGGTGCCATTGGAAACAATAATATTGGTCCCGTTCGTCACTAACTGAGACTGCTCGACCAAACCCTGAATGCTGACCGTGTTATCGGCATTAATATTCGGCGTCAACAGCAAGGTATTGCCGACCTGACGATTGGTATAGGTCGGCGTCGGCGGCACCGTGATGGTGTTGCTGGTCAAACTACCGGTAATCTGCACCGAACCCGAGCTGTAGCCTGTAACAACCGGTATATCGGTACCCACGAAGAAACGGCTGACTTCCTGGTTGGAGGTCAACAAAATAGGCGTTGCCAATTGCGTCACCCGGCCTTGCGATTCCAGCAACTGCATGCTCAGTTCAAAATTTTTGCTAACAGCTGTAATCAGCAAAGCCGGATTGAACGCCGTGGCGCCGGTTTGCAACGCGGCAGCAGCAGCACCGGCAATTGCGCCGCCGGTAGTCGTAGCGCTACTTGCGCCATTGGCGGCGCTACCGGCGATATTGGCAGCCTGACTCAGCGTTGAAGTCTGCACGGAGCCGTTGTTTAATTTAATATCGAATAAAGAATTAAAGCCATCAGAAATATCGATCGACAAAATCTTGACTTCCATCAGCAACATAGAACTTTCCACGTCCAGGCGTTTATAGATTTGGCGGATTTCCTGCATGGCGTCGGCATCCCGAGTTCTTACCAAAACCCGGTTTTGGTGTTTGATGACCCCCACAAAGATAGGTGCCTGCTGACGGATGCTGGCATCCACCAATTCCCGGCTGTCTTCTGCGTTACCGGTCAATTGCCGGCCAAAACTATTCGTTTGCCCCTGCTGATTGGTACCAAGTTTATCCAGTACATTATTCAAGGCGCTTAGCGTCTGGTCCAGTTGCTGCTGCTGGGCAGTATTAACCCCGCCCTGACCGCCAAAACCCTGTGCGCCGCCAAAACCCTGAGTTAAACCGCCCCCCATGATTTTGTCCGCCGATATTTA
>CAVXZR010000011.1:0-7171 GCA_963765965.1 uncultured Pseudomonadota bacterium | reverse complement strand
CGTTATCGGTAGTTTTGGTTTCTTCATGCATTATCACAAATAAGTGCTTACAATACCCTGTAATCCATGGGACTCGTTCACTCCATCCTCATTTGGGTTATGTAGTTCGTATGCAACTTTTGTTGATAAGAAAATAAAGTAGAGTTTCTATCGGTTCTTAGCCAGACTAATCTAAATCCTTGCAAGGAGAAAAAATGAGCATCATTTTTCAAGCAGGAAAGTCACCTTTCTCGTGCTTTTCGTTCCAACAGTCATCTATTGCTTAAGCTATAGCTTGTTTGAAATTAATGCCCAAAGCAGCTTAGACATAAAGCAACTCATTATCGACGCCATCAAAAAGCACCAAGAATCTCCAGTTTCAGAAATTCTGGAATTCCAGCTAAGAATTCTTTGGATAGGCAGTGACCATGTATTTCTGTTAATGGTCGATTTATATTAGCGCCTTAGCTTGGAGTGCCGGCCATCATCAGTCGATGCTACTCAGGCCAGCTCATATTGCTAAATTAGCTATAGTCGGGTTGCCGATTCTGGCGTTAGTAATAATACAAGTCTATTATGTCGATCCCCAAAGCGCGATGTATAACTGTATCTTCGATACGACATATAAGTCTTTAGCAGTCTCCACTTTAAGTCATGAGCAGGATATTAAGAAAGTTTATAATATAATTATATCTATAAATATATTGGCGGACATGACTCCGGTTTTTATCATGTTTGCAATCTGTAGTTCGATTTCCATGCCCACAGGGCAGGGCGTGCAACCATTGGCGTTCTATATAAAGCGCATGGGCTACCTGAAACAAGGCATCGGGATTGGTTCGGCAGTTCTTTTATCCGGCATCATCCATATGTTCGCGTGGATGCAATTACCAATGGCGATGGTCGGGGAAAAGGCATTAAAAAATCGAATTCTTGATTTAGCATCCTCAACCTGCCAATATTGGGGGATTGTGGCTACATTGTCCTTGCTTTTACTCTATTTGTCAGCCGCATTTTGCTGGCAAGCCCGGACGAGGAAGCTTTAACTGCAATGCAGCCAGACTTCGACATTTCTAAATGGATGGAAGAAAATGGTATCACCTTTTCTTTGAAAAAGGACGCCTTACAGGTCGGCGGCATGTTGGCGCCAACCATTATTAGCGCTTTGAGTCACGTCATTTCAGCGGATTAAGGAATAGGTTGGGGATATTTTTCTGTAGCGTCTTCAGGCATACATTAAGCACTACTGAATATGCTTAAGTTTAGTAAGCCCGTATAACTATTTTTAAACCAACGCTATGAGTGCAATAAAACTAAGCGCTGGAAATCAGCAATTAACCTCCATCACTTCACTCAGCACCGCCCTTGCGCTACCCGCGTCAACAGCCTATCTCCAACACTTACTTGCGCAGTATCTTTGATAATTTTACCGTCAGCCTAGGCGTTGCACAATGGCATGACTCCGCGGTCTAAAGTCGCCAAGGGGCTTGCCGCTTGCAGGGTCTGACCAAGCGCAGCCTGGCGGCTTCTTTAGATTTGCCAATTTCACTTTTATAGCCCGCTGCAAACGCTGCTGGAAATAAGATCAATTGCTGTTGGTAAGCAGGCGATAGTTGATGCCGGGTTTTGTTGGTTTAGCTTATGCTTGCCGATAGCCAATTGCTGTTGTAAATCGTGCAGCTTGCGCTGCATGGTCTGATAGATGCGTTGTTCCAACTCATCCAGACGTTGCGCATTGCGTTGTAGTTTTTGGCCTGGATGTTGCCTCTGCAAGGCTTTATCCAGCCATGCCAAGCGCTGCTTTTCTCGGGAGATTTGGCGTTGCAGCAATTGCGTTAAATGTCTCTCATAAGCATAAAAATTATTTAACCACTCATCCTGATGCGGAACTGCATGCTCGGCGGCGGCGGAAGGCGTCGCGGCGCGGAAGTCGGCAACGAAATCTGCGATGGTAACATCCACTTCATGGCCGACGGCGGAAATCACCGGAATCTCGCTACGGCAATCGCTCGGGCCACGATTTCCTCATTAAACGCCCATAAGTCTTCCAAGGCGCCGCCGCCACGCCCCAAAATTAGCACATCCACCAATTGCTGCACATTAGCAGTCGCCAAGGCCCGGACAATCTCTGTTTTAGCTGCCTCACCCTGTACCGCTACCGGATAAATCAACACTGGAATCGCCGGAAAGCGGCGTTTCAACACCATCAAAATATCGTGAACCGCTGCGCCGCTCGGCGAAGTGATAACGCCGATGATTCGGGATTAACGGTAGTTCTCGCTTGCGCTCAGCAGCAAACAAGCCTTCTTGCAATAACTTGGTTTTTAAACGTTCGAAGGCTAGGCGTAAAGCGCCATCCCCGGCTTCTTCCAGATGCTCGACCACCAATTGATAATCGCCGCGCGGTTCGTACAAACTCACCTGTGCGCTGACGATGACTTGATTGCCGTTAGCGGGTTTAAAACGTAATCTCAGCTGCTGGGCTTTAAACATGGCGCAACGTATTTGCGCCTGACTATCCTTCAAAGTGAAATACAGATGCCCGGAAGCGGGCGCACTCAGGTTGGAAATTTCCCCCAACACCTCACGGTCAGAAAATGACTGGCCAGCAGGCGTTTTTTAGCGATTAAGCTCGGAGACGCTATAAACACTATCTGACATTTATGAGCGCTTCACTAGGCGGCAAACGGACTTTCCAAGATAATGGTCTCGTTCCGCTCCGCGCCAGTGGAGAGTATGGTGACTTTTACGCCGACCAATTCTTCAATGCGGGCGATGTACGCCTTGGCATTGTCCGGTAGTTGCGCAAATTCGGTAATGCCGGCGGTTGTGCCGCTCCAGCCCTGCATTTCCTCAATCACCGGTACACAGGCTTCGTATTGATCAGCGCCTAGCGGGGCGATTTCTGTGATTTTGCCGTTGATATTATAAGCGTTACAGATGCCGATTTTGTTCTAAACCATCCAAAACGTCGAGTTTGGTTAAGCAAATGCCGCTTAAGCTATTTAACTGCGCGGATTTGCGCATAGATACCGCATCGAACCAACCACAACGGCGTTTACGGCCGGTGGTCGCGCCGAATTCATGACCTTTTACGCCCAGATGTTCGCCATATGCGTCAAGTAACTCGGTAGGGAAAGGGCCATTGCCGACACGGGTGGAATAAGCTTTGGTGATGCCCAAGCACATAATCGATAGCCAAGGGGCCCACACCGCTGCCGGTAGCGGCGCCGCCGGCGGTGGTATTGGAGGATGTAACGTAAGGATAGGTGCCGTGATCGATATCCAGTAACGCACCTTGGGCGCCTTCAAACAAGATATTGCCGCCTTGTTGTTGCAAGGTGTTGAGTTCTTCACCGACATCGGTCAGCATGGGTTTAATTAACTCGCCTAAAACCAAGGTATTTTTCAGGATTTCCTCGTAGCTGACCGGTGTGCAATGATAATAATTGACCAGCATGAAATTATGGAAATCGACCAAATCCTTCAGGCGATTAGCGAATTCTTCGGCGTTTCTTAGGTCGCCGGCGCGTAAGCCGCGTCTGGCGACTTTATCTTCATAAGCCGGGCCGATGCCTCGACCCGTGGTGCCTATTGCTTTGCTGCCGCGCGCGTTTTCGCGGGCTTGATCGATAGCCGCATGCACCGGTAAAATCAGTGCGCAGCCTCGCTGATTTTCAGGCGGGAACGCACCGGGACGCCGGATTTTTCCAGAATTTCGATTTCTTTTAACAATGCTTCCGGGCACAGACTACTCCGTTCCCTATCAGGCAGGCGACACCTTCATGTAATACGCCGGAGGGTATCAGGTGTAACACGGTTTTTTCGCCGTTAATTACCAAGGTATGTCCGGCGTTGTGTCCACCCTGAAAGCGCACGACTGCTGAGCTTGCTCGGTTAAAAGATCGACGAGTTTGCCTTTGCCTTCATCGCCCCATTGTGTACCGATAACAACTACATTTTTTCCCATATCTTTGAACCTTATACTATTGGTTTAACGAGCCAGCGTTGATCATGTTTTTCCAAGGTAGCGGTGCAGCCTAAATCCCCGGGATTGCCTACTTGATTGGGTAGATATTGTATGACTGTTGCACCCTCGGCGCGTAAATCGCGGATGGTCAGCAATAAATCAGCGTCATCAGCATACGGCGCTAAAATCACCGCAGCTGTAGTTGCATCTGCGTTGTTTGCGCATAGGCTGACCAGAAGTTTTAAATCAGCGCTAAAACCGGTGGCGGCGCGGGCTCGAGCCGAACACCACGCCGATATTATCGTAACGGCCGCCGCGTGCTATTTCCCTGCCCATCGTCGGAATAAAGGCGGCAAAAACCAGACCGGTATGATAATGATAGCCACGTAGTTCTGCTAAATCGAAACTTACCGGTAACAATGGAAAATCGCGACGTAATTTTTCCGCGACGTTTTGCAAATCAGCTAAGGCTTTGTTCAATGCTGAATTGCCGATATTCAGCAACGCAGCCGCTTTTTTCAGCACATCCGGGCCGCCGTTTAACTTCGGCAAAGCCATAAACAGGGTTTTATATTCCTCGTTTATGACATAACCGTGTACTAATTCTTTGAGCTCGCTGCCTGCTTTGCGTTGCAGAACATCGAACAATTGGGTTTCCTGTTGGCTGTTCAAACCGGCTTCGGCTACTAAGGCGCGGTAAATGCCGACATGCCCGAGATCGAGATGCACATTTTGCAAGCCGCTAAGGGCTAGGGTTTCCAGCATCAGACCGATGATTTCATAATCGCTTTCTAAACCCGAGTGGCCGTAGAGTTCTGCGCCGATTTGCATCGGGCAACGGGTTTTTTCCAGCGGATCGCCGCGCGTATGCAGAATAGTCCCGACATAACATAGTCGGGTCGGCCAGTCATGTTTTAAATTATGCGCGTCGATTCTGGCGACTTGCGGCGTCATATCGGCGCGAACCCCAAGCATCTTGCCGCTTACTTGGTCTGTTAGTTTAAAGGTTTGCAAGTCCAGATCGTGACCAGCGCCAACCAGCAGTGAATCCAGAATAGTCTACAAACGGCGGAATCACCAAGCGATAACCCCAGCATTTAAAGGCAGCCAGCAGCTTAGCGCGCAACCGTTCCAGTTTTTCCGCCTGTTCCGGCAGTACTTCGTCTATGCCTTCCGGCAGCAGCCAAATGTCGTTTTTTTGCATTTTACATATCCCAATCGCAGAAAACGCCCCGCACAGCGGAGCGTTTTAGCGGTGTGTCACAAGTCGACTTATTTCTGATTCTTGAAAAATTTGAAGAATTCGAATTAGGTTCAAGCACCATGATGTTGCCGGATTTGCCCAAGCTGCCTTTGTAGGCGATCATGCTGCGATAAAAACCGTAAAAGTCGGTATCTTCGCTGTAGCCTTTGGCGAAGATTTCCGCGGCTCTGGCGTCGCCTTCGCCGCGTAAAACTTCAGAATCTCGATAGGCGTTGGCAAGTATGATTTCACGTTGCTTATCGGCATCGGCGCGGATACGTTCGGCGGCTTCTGAGCCTTGAGAGCGAAATTCACGCGCTACCCGTGCTCGTTCAGCTTCCATACGCTGATATACTGAAGTGCTGACTTCACTTGGCAGGTCTATGCGTTTGACTTGCACATCAACGATAGTAATGCCCATTTTTAAAGCATGCGGCGACACATTAGTGATTAAAGCCTCGCGAATAATACTGCGGTCCGTGGAAACCAGCTGTCTGATTTCGCGTTTGCTGAATTCGCTCCGGAAAGCGTCTTTAATGATCTGATCTAAGCGAACATTAGCCTGATTTATATCGCCGCCAACCGTGGTATAAAAGGTTTTAACATCGCCGATGCGCCATTTAACAAAGGAATCGACAATGACATTTTTCTTTTCCGCCGTCAAAAACCGTTCCGGGGTCGAATCCATGGTCATGATGCGCGAGTCAAACTTTTTGACGTCGTTGATGATTGGAAATTTAAAATGGATGCCGGGTGTGAAATCCGTGCCGACGATTTCCCCCATTTGAAACTTGATCACCCGTTCGGTTTCTCCGACAGTAAATACCGACATTGATAACACCAAGATAACGGCGCCAAGCACAACTAAAACTTTATTTACCATCGTTGCGTCCTCTCACGTCACGTTCACGGCTGCCTGTCCGAGTATCAATTTTGATCTCTTTGACCGGGGCTGCTGTTGAAAGCTGCTCATGGTTGATCACCGGCGGCGGTGCATCCTCCGGCGGTTTACTGTTTAATTTATCCAGCGGTAAATACAAAATATTGTTGCCGCCTTTCACATCCACCAAAATATTGTTGGAGCGTCCCAAAACTGATTCCATGGCTTCAATATACATGCGTTCTTTGGTGACGGCAGGGGCTTTTTTGTATTCAGTCAATAATTGGCTAAAACGGCTGACATCACCATCAGCTTGAGCAATGACTCTTTCTTTATAGGCTTCAGCTTCCTGAACGATACGCGAAGCGGCGCCGCGTGATTTTGGCACCACGTCATTGGAATAGGCTTCCGCTTCATTGATTAGGCGTTGTTTGTCTTCACGCGCCTTGATGGCGTCCTCAAACGAACCTTGAACTTGTTCCGGAGGCTGAGCATCTTGTAAATTGACGCTGGTGATCAGGATGCCGGTTTTGTAAAAATCCATAACTGCTTGAATTTCGGATTTAATAGCCATTACAATTTCGCTTCTGCCTTCAGTTAGTACGAAATCCATATCGCTGTGACCGATGACGCCGCGCTCGACGCTTTCGGTCACCTGTTTCAGGGTTGATGCCGGATCGTAGACATTGAAAACGTATTCCTTGGCGTCTTTAACTTGATATTGCACCGCCAGCCGCACATCGACGATATTTTCATCTTTGGTCAGCATCATGGCTTCTTTGGGAACCGATCCGGTGGCTTGGCCGCCGCCGGAACGATAGCCAACCTCAATAAAACGTTGTTGTTCGACATTGACAATTTGATACTGTTCAATCGGCGCAGGGATATGCCAGTTTAAACCAGGCTGCGTAGTGCTCACATAAGCGCCAAAGCGGGTGACTATGCCTTTGGTGCCTTCGTCCACAGTATAAAAGCCGCTCAAACCCCATAATAGAGCAGCGCCTCCAGCCAAATAGGCCAGATTCTTCAAAGGCGCACCGGTAGAGGCAGCGTTATTTGGGTTGGAACCGCTGCCGCCGCCGCCAAAAATTCCTCCCAA
>CAVXZR010000010.1:0-6134 GCA_963765965.1 uncultured Pseudomonadota bacterium | reverse complement strand
CTCCATTAAAAACGTCCGGATCATCGGCGGCACGAGGAATTTTCCCGATCCGGTGGATGTTTGATAGCACAAGATAAAATCTCGGCGATCGGAAATTTCCCCAACAAGAAAGCTGACCAGACGCTGGACGGACAAGGTGCCGATCGAGTCCCTGTTTTATTGACGTAGATACAAGCTCCGTCACCATCTGACGCTCTTTGAATATCCCAGCCAGGCGGATTTTTTGCGCCAAGGGGTGACGACCATTTTTGGCGGCACCTGCGGCTGATTTAAGCCCCAAAAAAACCGCACTACTTCTTAATATACAAATCCGTAATCGTCCCCTCTATCATCTCTGCCGCAAAGGCAAAGGTTTCGGTCAAGGTCGGATGGGCGTGGATGGTCAGGCTGATGTCTTCGGCATCGGCCCCCATTTCGTAAGCCAATACCGCTTCGGCGATTAATTCGCCTGCGTTTGGACCGACCATGCCGGCACCCAGCAAACGACCGGTTTCCTTGTCGCAGAGGATTTTGGTGAGACCTTCGTTTCGTCCAAGGCAAAGCGAACGACCGCTGGCGGCCCAAGGGAATACAGCTTTTTCGTATTCTATGCCTTGCTGTTGCGCCTGATTTTCGGTCAGGCCCATCCAGGTGACTTCCGGATCGGTGTACGCCACGGCGGGGATGGTCAAGGCATCGAAGCCTGCTTTCATGCCGCTGATGACTTCAGCGGCGATTTTGCCTTCATAGGAGGCTTTGTGCGCCAGCATCGGGTTGCCGACAATGTCGCCGATGGCGAAAATATGACCGACATTGGTACGTTGCTGTTTATCGACCGGGATGAAACCGGCTTCGTCCACAAACACGCCCGCCTTGTCGGCGTCGATCTGCTTGCCGTTGGGTCTGCGGCCTACCGCCACCAATACCGCATCGAACAATTCCGATTCCGGGGCGTTTTTGCCTTCAAAGCTGACTTTCAAGCCTTCCGGCATCGATTCAATGGTTTTAACCCGAGTTTGCAGCCAGATGTTTTCGTACTGTTTTTTGATGCGGCGATGCAAGGGTGTGACCAGGTCCTTATCGCAACCAGGAATGATTTGATCCATCAGTTCTACAACGCTGATTTTCGAACCCAAGGCATGGTAAACCGTTGCCATTTCCAAGCCAATGATACCGCCGCCAACAATCAGCAGTTTATTGGGAATGGTTTTTAAGGCCAGTGCGTCGGTGGAATTCCACAAGCGTTCGTCGTCGTTGGGAAATACCGGAATTTTGGTCGGATGCGAACCGGCGGCAATGATGGCTTTTTCGAAACTGACCGTCTGCTCGCCGTTGGCGGTTTCGACCACTACGCTGTTAGCCGAGACGAATTTCCCGGTGCCTTGAACCAGTGTGATCTTGCGTTGTTTGACCAGCTTGCCAAGCCCTTGATTGAGCGTGTGGGTTACGCTTTGTTTCCACTCTCTGATTTTGTCGAGATCAAGTGACGGTTTGCCGAAACTGACACCGTGTTCCGCCAAGGCATCCGCTTCGTGGATGATTTGTGCGATGTGTAACAAGGCCTTGGATGGGATGCAGCCGACATTCAGACAGACGCCGCCCAGTACCGGAAAACGTTCCACCAGCACCACTTTTTTACCGAGATCGGCAGCGCGAAAAGCCGCAGTATAGCCGCCCGGGCCGCCGCCCAGGACCAGCACATCGGTGTGAATTACAGAATTGGTTTCCATACGCCTTCTCCTAAAGTAATAAACGGCGAATATCGCCCAGATAATGTTTTAAAGCTTCCATGAATCGGGCACCTTCGGCGCCGTCAATGACGCGGTGATCGTAGGTTATATCCAGTGGCAGCATCAATTTAGGCTCGAAGCTGGAACCGTTCCATACCGGCTGCATTTTTGCGCGCGTAACGCCCAAAATCGCCACTTCAGGGGCGTTGACTATCGGCGTAAAGGCCGTGCCGCCGATGCCGCCTAGGCTGGAGATCGTCATACAACCGCCTTGCATGTCTGCCGGTTTCAGTTTGCCTTGTCTGGCCAATTCACTTTTTTCAGCCAGATCGGTAGTTAACTGGGATATCCCTTTTTTATCGACATCGCGGATAACCGGTACTACCAGACCATTGGGGGTATCGACAGCAATGCCGATATGGAAGTAATGTTTGAAAATTTGTTTTTCGCCGTCCGCCGACAAAGAGCTGTTAAAAGACGGATATTTCTGCATCGCCGCTACCAGTGCTTTCATGATGAACACTAAGCCCGTGAGTTTGACGGCCTCTTTAGCAAGTCCGGCATTGACCGCTTTGCGGAATTCTTCCATTTCGCCGATGTCAACCTCATCGTGATAGGTAACCAAAGGCAGATTGAGCCAAACGCGGCTGAGGTTTTGTCCGGTCAGGCGCTTGATTTTACTCAGCGGTTTTTCTTCAATTCTTCCGAATTGCGAAAAATCCACTGCCGGAATCGGAGGTATTCCAACACCGCTTGGTGCTGCAACAGCAGAGGACAGGGTTTGTTTGACGAAATTTTTAACGTCATCTTTTAATATCCGGCCTTTACGGCCACTCCCGCCGGCAATTTTACTCAGGTCTACACCCAATTCGCGGGCGAACAGTCTGACGCTTGGGGTAGCATGGGCCTTATGGCTACTGACAGTTGCAATCGGTGCGGAAGGTGTCGTTGCCGGTTTAGCTACTTCGACTTTAAGCGGTTCCGGCGCTGGCTCCGGTTCAGCTTTGACTTGTGCTGGCGGTGCCACAGCAAGTTGAGCCGGTTTACTGGGGGATGCCGGCTCGGCAGTCACTTCGAGCGTAGCGATCAAGGTGCCTTCCGCCACCTTATCGCCGACTTTGATATGCACCTGCTGGACCTTACCTGCCGCACTGGACGGCAAGTCCATGGTAGCTTTGTCGGTTTCCATCACCGCCAAAGTTTGCTCCAGCACCACCTCATCGCCGGGCTTGATCAGCACATCTATGATGTCAATATCGGCGACATTGCCTAGATCCGGTACTTTTACTTCAATTAAAAAACTCATGTCATGCTTTCCGTTAAATCAACCAGGGTGAAGTAGCTTCTGGGTTGATATTGTATTTTGCAATGGCCACTTCAACCTTGGCTGCTTCGAATTCGCCGCTTTGCACCAAGCTGTACAAGGCAGCAACTGTAATATGGTAACGGTCTACTTCAAAGAAACTGCGCAAGTTGGCGCGGGTGTCGGAACGGCCGAAACCGTCTGTGCCTAATACGGTATATGACCTTTTAATATAAGCCCTGATTTGCTCGGCAAATAAGCGCATGTAATCAGAAGCTGCAATTACCGGACCCTTGGTCCCGGCCAGACAGCGTTCGACATGTGGAATGCGGGCAGATTCGGTCGGATGCAGACGATTCCAGCGTTCGCAGCTTTGACCGTCACGACCCAGTTCGGTAAAACTAGTACAACTCCACAAGTCGGCGTCGACCCCCCAGTCTTCATGCAGCAGCTTGGCGGCAGCTATCACTTCAATGAAAATAGTGCCTGAACCGAGTAATTGTACACGCGGTTTTCTGCTGTTCGGGCCTTTTTTGAACAGATACATGCCTTTCAGAATGTTGGCTTCTGCGCCTTCGGGCATCGCAGGCTGCTCATAGTTTTCATTCATCAGGGTGATGTAATAGAAAATGTCTTCCTGTTCGACATACATGCGCCGTAAACCATCCTGAATGATGACTGCCAGTTCGCAAGCAAAGGTTGGATCATAAGAATAGCAATTGGGTACCGTTGCGGATATTACATGGCTGTGGCCGTCTTCGTGCTGCAATCCTTCGCCGTTTAATGTGGTTCTGCCTGCGGTTCCGCCCAGCAAAAAGCCACGGGTGCGCTGGTCTGCAGCGGCCCAGATCAGATCGCCCACCCGTTGGAAACCGAACATCGAATAATAGATGAAGAACGGAATCATCGGCACGCCGTGCGTGGAATAAGCAGTGCCTGCTGCGATCCAGTCGCATAAGCCGCCTGCTTCGTTAATGCCTTCCTGCAAAACCTGGCCGTGCTTGTCTTCCTTATAGAACATCAGTTGCTCGGCATCTTGCGGAGTATACAATTGACCGACTTGCGACCAGATGCCCAACTGTCGGAACATGCCTTCCATGCCGAAAGTGCGGGATTCGTCAGGGACGATAGGCACTATGCGTTTACCGATCTGTTTGTCTTTAACCAATATGTTAAGGATACGTACAAAGGCCATGGTAGTGGAAATTTCGTGACCTTCGCCCGTGCCTTCCAGCATGCCTTTAAATGTGGCTAGCGCAGGTACTTCCAATGGATAGGCCTTGGTGCGGCGAGAGGGCATGTAGCCACCAAGATCGACACGGCGCTGACGCAAGTAGGTTAATTCTTCGGAATCTTCCGCAAAGCGTATGTAAGGCAAGTGCAGCAATTCATCGTCGCTTACTGGAAGTTGATAGCGGTCGCGTATCAACTTGATGGATTCCATGCTCATCTTCTTCTGCTGATGGCTGGTATTTTGGGCCTGACCGGAATCGCCCATACCGTAGCCTTTGATGGTTTTGGCAAGGATGACAGTAGGCTGACCACGATGATTTGCGGCTGCTTGATAGGCGGCAAATACTTTGATGGTATCGTGACCACCCCGGTTCAATTCCCAAATGTCGTAATCCGTATAGTCCTTCACCAGTTCCTGCAACTCGGGCGTATTGAAGAAATGCTCGCGAACGTAGGCGCCGTCTTTGGATTTGAAGGTTTGGTATTCGCCATCAACACACTCCATCATGCGTTTTACCAACAAGCCGTTTTTATCGCGCGCCAAAAGCGGATCCCAACGCCGTCCCCAGATGACTTTTATCACATTCCAGTTAGCGCCGCGGAAATTAGCCTCCAGTTCCTGAATGATTTTTCCGTTGCCGCGAACCGGGCCATCCAGGCGTTGTAGATTGCAGTTAACCACGAAAATCAGGTTATCCAGCCTTTCACGGCCCGCCATGCCGATAGCGCCCAATGTTTCAGGCTCATCGGTTTCGCCGTCGCCCAAGAATGCCCAAACTTTCCTACTTTCGGTGTTGGCCAAGCCGCGATCCTGCATATAACGCATAAAGCGGGCCTGGTAAATAGCCATGATAGGCCCTAGACCCATGGAAACAGTGGGAAATTGCCAGAAGTCCGGCATCAGCCACGGATGTGGGTAGGACGACAAGCCGTTACCGCCGACTTCCTGACGAAAGTTATCCATTTGCTCTTCGGTCAGACGTCCCAGCAAAAAGGCTTGAGCATAAGTGCCTGGAGCGGAGTGACCTTGCGAGAAAATCAGGTCGCCGCCGTGTTTGTCGGAAGGTGCGCTCCAGAAATGATTCTGACCGACATCGTAGAGGGTAACCGCAGAGGCAAAACTGGCGATATGACCGCCGACATTGGTTTCCTTATTGGCGCGTAGCACCATCATCATCGCATTCCAGCGCACATAGGAGCGAACGGTGCGCTCAATGTCGGTATTGCCGGGAAACTTGGGCTGTTTATCGACCGGGATGGTGTTGATATAGGCCGTATTGGCCGAAAACGGAATGTCCGATCCGGACTGTCTGGCGATACTAACTAGTTTTTCAATCAGAAAACTGGCACGGGCATTGCCTTCTTTTTCGATGACGGATTCCAGTGATTCCATCCATTCTCTGGTTTCGTCTGGATCAATGTCTTGTGTTCCATTAATGTCTATATTTAAGCTGTTGTTCATTCCGGTGCCTAGTTTAAAATCGTTGGACAAACTGTAAAAAGGATACCTGAAATGGCAGCTTCGAGCATGTTTTTTTACGGTTTGCGTGATTTGAAATCGATTAACAGGAATGAAATATTTGACCTTTCAGTGCCTAAGCAAGCTTATGAGCTACAGGACAACATCGAACAACCTGCCCGTTGTTTTGCCCAATCCGGGCGTTTGCCGGCAAATTGAATTTTATCGGCTTGTTCAGTATAAGGATGCCGCAGTACATCCAATAGTTCCCCTACCAGGCTATAATCACCCTGTTCCGCTTTATCTATTGCCAGTTGTGCCAGATAGTTGCGGAGAACGTATAGCGGATTGACGGCATTCATTGCCTTACTGCGTTCGGCGTCCGTTCTGCCGTCCTGATTAAGACGCGCCAGATAAGCTGTGTACCATT
>CAVXZR010000009.1:0-11539 GCA_963765965.1 uncultured Pseudomonadota bacterium | reverse complement strand
CAACCGATCATTCGAAAGGGCGTGATTGTGGTGAAATACGTAGCAGCTACCGTAAGCAGCAAGTAGGCAAGCATATTATTTTCTACCGTGAAATTAACTCAAGACTCATTGAAATAGTCCGTATCCTTCACGAGCGGATGGACATAGAGAAGCACCTCTAAAACTGTCCGCTTATCACCTATTACACTGTCACTGTCAAAAACTTTTTTTAGACAAGATGCCGCCAATTTTTGCTCATTATTTATGACATCCTGCTGGTGACGCCACCATTGAACGCCGGCTTTATGGGCTTTTTATCTTATTGAAGATAGCACGGTTGGACTGACGATAGATAGCCCAACATATCGAAGCCGGCGAATTAAACGACTGTTTTTTCTTTCAAATCATCATACCGGCCTTTCACCGGAACTAATGCCCTCTAAAACAGGACTATTCACCCAATGTTCAGGTAAAATGCCTTGTTGCGCATACCGGCTGTTGCAGGTAATTTTTAAGGATTCAAATATTTAAGCTGAATAATTACAAGGATTCTAATATATCCATAAATTTAGCCTGGAGGAAAAATGGATATTCCGGATCGGAAAAAACATAGAGATGGCTTTAAGCTCAGTCATCTACTATGTCCCATCTTTATATTCAGTTCAGTGTGCTCAGGTGCGGCTGAGGCCGGGCCGGGCCGGTTGCCGGTAAATTCTTCGATGCAGGAAAACTCTTCGGCAACTGCCGGCGAGATAACACTGCAAGCCGATGAAGACGGTCACTTTAGAGGTACGCTGCTGATCAATAACGTGTCGATGCCTTTTCTAATAGATACCGGCGCAACCGTCACTACCGTACCGATGAAACTGGCGGTTGCCGCGCGCTTGCCGCTTGGCAGGCAAATCGAAACGCATACGGCAGCCGGTAAGTCTTATGATAAATCGACCAAAATAGACAGTTTAAAAATAGGTACTGCCGAAATCGGCAGTATTGAAGCGAATGTTAATCAGCATTTAACCGAAGTGCTGATAGGCATGAATACCTTGAAATATTTCAAGATGTATCAAACCGCCAACAAACTGACCTTGCTTATCAATACTCATATGCAGGACCAGGGCAAGTTGGAAAACGGCGTGACCATTGGAAAGGTATCGCAGGCCGACCAAGATATTGCGGTACAAAAAACCGATTATAAGCCGGCAAACCCTATCAAAAAATCGGTTATTTGCGATGAACATAAACATTGCATTACCCGGTTCGATAATCAATAAATTCTAACTACACTTATTGAATTTTCCAACGTTAGGGTAAAAATAACATAACTATTCAACGTAAAATCACCCGCAGTTACTGGATCGCGTATCCTCAGCCCATTGAACGTCAAGAAGACGCAGAGCTTCAAGGGATGCATTTCCCCGCCGGAGCGTGAGAACGATGGCTTGTTGGGATACGCTACCGCTAACCTTACCTTCGCGGACTTCGCTTTGTTATCTCAACAAATACCCGGCAGAGCAAATTTCCAACCGATTCGCCTTCGGGTACGGAAATCTGCCGTATCTATGCGATAATTAGAGTTTTTTATTCGTTGCAAACACCGGAGATTTTGCATGACTGCATTGATAGGCATCATCATGGGTTCCACATCCGACTGGGAAACCATGCAGCATGCTGCACAAACCCTTGAACATCTTGAAATCCCCCATGAGGTGGAAGTGGTATCGGCGCATCGCACGCCCGACAAACTGTTTCAATATGCGGAAACCGCCGAGAGCAAGGGCCTGGAAGTCATTATCGCCGGTGCCGGCGGCGCCGCGCATTTACCGGGCATGACCGCAGCCAAGACCGCCCTCCCCGTTCTCGGCGTTCCGGTACAATCCAAAACCCTGAACGGCATGGATTCCTTACTGTCTATCGTACAGATGCCTGCCGGAATTCCGGTCGGCACGCTGGCTATCGGCAAAGCCGGCGCTATCAATGCCGCCTTGCTGGCTGCCGCCATCGTCGGTAATAAACATCCGGAATACCGTCAGGCTTTAGATGTTTACCGCCGCCAACAAACCGAGAATGTCATCGCCAACCCGGACCCGCGTCAGGTACAACCATGAAAATCGGCATCCTGGGTGGCGGCCAACTCGCCAGAATGATAGCCTTGGCCGGCTATCCTCTCGGTTTGAAATTTATCGTGCTCGATCCCGACAGCAATGCCGGCGCCGCCGGTTTAAGCGAACATCTGCACGGTGCCTACGACGATCCGGCCTTGCTGGCGCAACTGGCCGAAAAAGCCGATGTGGTGACTTATGAATTTGAAAACGTACCGGCTCATGTAGCGGAATTCCTGACCAGCCACACGACGGTTTATCCGCCCGCCAATGCCTTGGCCGTTGCCCAGGACAGATTGCTGGAAAAGAATTTTTTCCGGGAATTGGGCATCCGGACCGCGCCCTATGCCGCTGTCGATAACCTGGCCGGTTTGCAGCAGGCCATGGCCGACATCGCTTACCCTGCCATATTAAAAAGCCGGCGCATGGGCTATGACGGCAAAGGACAGGTGGTTTTAAGATCCGCCGGCGAATTGGCCGATGCCTGGCAATCCATGCAAGGCGCGGCCTCCATCGTCGAAGGCTTTGTACCGTTTCAGCGCGAAGTTTCCATTATCGCTGCCCGCCGCCCCTCCGGCGACATCGTTTTCTATCCGGTTTCCGAAAATCGGCATAGCGGCGGCATCTTGCGAATTGCCGAATGCCGCAGTAACGATGCCATGCAAGCGAAAGCCGAAGCTTATGTCAAGCTTTTACTGGAAAAACTCGATTACGCCGGTGTCATTGCCCTGGAGTTATTCGATGTGGACGGCCAGTTATTAGCTAACGAATTTGCGCCCCGCGTCCACAACTCCGGGCATTGGAGCATAGAAGGCGCCGAAACCAGCCAGTTCGAAAACCATCTGCGGGCTATTCTTGACTTGCCGCTAGGCTCTACAAAAGCCCACGGTTTTGCCGGCATGGTTAATTTTATAGGGGGTTTGCCCGGCGATGCCCAAGTTCTCGGCATCGCTAACAGCCATTTGCATCTCTACGACAAAACGCCGCGTAAAGGCCGCAAAGTTGCGCATGCTACCGTTAGAGCGGATGATCTAAGTGTCTTTTCGGAAGCGCTGGGGCAATTAAGCAATTTGGCCAAGGCTGTCGATGATTCGTGAGATGGCTGACAAGCAATTATCGTTTCCGCTCTGTCATTTATAGGCGCAGTGTCTTTAATCAAAAGTCGGCACATTGATTTATCAAAGTTAACAAACAGCGTAGAGTATGCACTGCATACCATTGGGGCGTTCCGGTTCAGAACAGCCATTCGCCGCCGAAAGCATATTTGGTATGCAGTGCATACCCTACAAAATTCGACACATCGGCTGAAACATCCTGCCAATCAGGAGTGTATTTACAATATCCTCGTGCAAAGTGCCTATCGATACCTTTTGATCATCAATTCAGCTTAATTGAATTTTTGTTAGTTTTGTTCATTTTCATAAAGTTTCTTTACTATTTTTCCTTGAGCAATCTTCTGCTATGCTCAGTTTAAATATGTCTAGTGCGAACTATAAAGCCGTTCATAGTTCATCACTATTCTTCCGCAGGAAAATGAACAGCTTTATCATAATCACGAGTTTCAGAAAATAGAATTCGGTTTGGCATAGGCCATGCTGTTCAGATCATTTTGCTGATATTCAGTGTTTTTTGTCCGAAAAGTTTTTTCATAAACACCGCGAATCTCCGTATAGACGGTAGTTTGATGCGACTAAGTAAATTTCAATTAATACCGATGGTAAACAGTGTAAATGTTATTTAAATGTTTTGGCTTTATATTTACTTTGCTCACTGTATGCCAAGCTGTTTATGCCATCGGCGCCGGCGAAGAATCCAACAATAGACCGAGCGCGATTCCCCTGACTATTCCCGAGCTACCAAAAACCGGACCTAAAATAACCCCGGCCCCGGAAACCTCACAGGAATTCAATCGCGGTAAAACCGGAAAGCGCCTGCAAATCGATCAAGTCGTATTTAGCGGCAATACGGTTATCGATAATGCGGAGTTACTGGCCTTGGCAAAACCCTATCTCAATAGACCGGTCAGCTTAGACGAACTTGAAGAACTGCGAAGACTGATTACCCACCTTTATATCGATAAAGGTTACGTCACATCGGGGGCTTTATTTCCAACCAATGCGCTTCAGGGCAAAACGCTGCATATCGACGTTGTCGAAGGCAAATTGGGGGAAATGCGTATCGAAGGCGAGGAACGGCTCAGGGAAGGTTATATCAAAAGCAGGCTTGTTCCGGACCCGGATCAGCCTTTGAATATGAACGACCTGCAAAACCGCTTCCGATTATTACTCACAGACCCTTTATTCGATCATATGAATGGCCGATTGATACCGGGCATGGAGCGCGGCATCAGCGTACTCGATCTGGAAGTTGCGCGCGCCCGCCCCTATCAACTGAGTTTTATAGCCAACAACTATCGCACGCCTTCGATAGGCGCGGAAGCGGAGGGCGGCGCCGGCTGGCGGCGCAACCTGACCGGCCAGGGCGATGTGATCGATTTTAACTATATGCAAAGCTACGGCACGCAGCAATACACCGGCAGTTGGCTGATGCCCATCTGGGATTACGGCACCAAAGCCTATTTTACCTCCAGCCATGCCAATTCCAATATTATCGATCCCGGCTTGAATTATCTAAACATTAAAAGCGAGACCTTTTCGGTTGAAGGCGGCCTGAATCAATTGCTGATCGACAATATCGACCGGCGTTTTAGCGTCAGCGCCGGGGTGGGTTTTAAAGAAAATTCCACTTCTTTGCTGGGCCAGTCCTTTTCCTTTATTCTCGGCCAACCCAACGGTAACAGCCAGGTTTCCTTTGTCCGTTTTAATCAGGAATACATCGAACGCTGGGCATTGCAGGTGCTGGCTCTGCGTTCCACTTTCTCGGTTGGCCTGGATGCCTTCGGTTCTACGGTCAGCAATAATCCGCTTAATCCCAGCAGTAATTATTTCGCCTGGTTGGGTCAAGGGCAATACAACTGGCAATTACCTGTGGCCGGCCTTAATCTGGTCACGAAAGCTAATCTACAGTTGTCCAATTCACCCTTGTTACCGCTGGAGCGGATCGCCATCGGCGGCCGTTACACGGTACGCGGTTATCGGGAAAACCTTCTGGTTAAAGATAACGGTTACAGCGGTGCCATAGAACTGCATGCGCCTATTTTAGGTTATTTTAACGAGGGTTTGCCTCCTAGCTATCAACTGGATATTCTGCCTTTCATCGATTTCGGTTCGGCCTGGAACAACCCGGATTCGGTAGGCGATAGCACCGCGCCGAATTACCTGTGCTCGACCGGCCTGGGCTTGCAGCTTAGATTACCCCACGTCAATAGCGAACTTTACTGGGCGCAGCGGCTTATCGACCCGCCGAGAGTCACTAGCGGTAATCTTCAGGATGCCGGCATTCACTTTCAGGTACGTTTGGATGCATTTTAAGAGGTCAAACATGTTTCGTCATATTCTGAAGTTATTGATTCTCTTCGTTCTAACGATCGGTTCCGTACAAGCGGATTTTAGCGAACGCCTAAGCAAAAGCAACAGCTTCCTTGAGCAAGGCTTATACCTGATTGCGCTGGATGAAGCCAAAAAAGCTCAAGAGGACGCTAAAACCGATCTGGAAAAAGCCCGTGCCGCCGGCACGGCCGGTAATCTGCTTTTGATTTTAAAAGAATATGATCGAGCGGAAAAAGCCTTGCTGGCTGCAATCGAACTTTCCCATGACATGCCCCAGGAAAAAGCCGGCTATGCCAATAACCTGGGCATTCTGTATTCGACGCTGGATAAGAATCGCGACACTTGCTCGGCAACCTGCGATGAGAATGAACTGAATACCCTCTATTCCGAAAAAGACAAGTCGGCGCAAGCGGAAAACAGTTTCTTGAAAGCTCTGGAATGGGTCGGCGACAACCGGCCGCTCAGGCTGGATATCGAATTAAACCGTTTGCACAATAAACCGGACTTGGCCGATCAGGCAAAACTGGATGCCCTTCTAGGGGAAATTATTCAGTTACCGTCTTCAACCGAAAAAATCCGGGATGTCCTCAGCTTTACAAGCCTTCCGCAGATAGCAAGCGATCCGGTCAACCGCGACCGGGCGATACAAGCCCTGGAACAAGTGCGGCCCGAAACCGGGGGACTAAAAAACGTCCGCATCAGAATAGAACTACTGAACAGCCTGGCCGATAAATACGAAAAACGCGGCGAGGAAGACAAAGCGCTACGTTTAAGCGAAGAAGCAACCGGCTTGCAGGCGCCGGACGACATTCAGGATCTGCTGGTCGATCCGGAGTGGCGAAAAGGCCGGCTCTACCAAAAACAGGGTAATGACGAATTATCCCTAATGGCTTTCGGTAAGGCTGTCGATGCTATTCAGGCCATCCGCAAGGATATACCGGTGGAATATCATGAAGGCCATTCTTCATTCAGGGAAACCCTGGAGCCGATTTTTCTGGGCTATGCCTATCAGTTATTGAAAAAAGCCGGCGCTCAGGAAGGCGATCTTAAACAGAAAACCCTGTTGCTGGCCCGTCAGACCGTCGAGTTGATCAAACAGACGGAAATGGAAGACTTTCTGGGCGGACGCTGCTTTATCGAAGGACTGCGCCTCAGCGAACTGGACAACCGGGATGCCGAGGCCGCTACAATTTACCCGATCATTTTGCCGGACCGTCTGGAAATATTGGTCAGTTACGGTAAGTCCATTCGCCAATATACGGTACCGGTCACAGATATGGCTTTGAGAATGAGTGCCGGCAGTTTTGCCGAAAAGCTGCGAAATATGGCCAAGAACTATGAACAGGACTCGAAAAAACTTTATGAATGGTTAATTCAGCCGCTGGAAAAGGATTTGGAAGCCGCCAACATCAAGACTCTGGTAATCGTACCGGATGGCGTCTTAAGGTTGGTGCCCTTCTCTGCCTTGAACGATGGCAGCAGCTACCTGCTTGAGAAGTACGCGATTTCGGTATCGCCCGGCATGAGTCTAATGAGCGGCGGCAATGCCGATCAACGCCATTACCAAACTTTATTGGTCGGCCTAAGCCGGCCTGGCGGTGTCGTCGAAAAACTGCCTTTGCAAATCGTGAGCGGTATTCTTAACCCCGGCCAGGAACAGAATACCGGGAAACGGGGATTGCACGCACTGCCTAATGTCAATCTGCGTGGCATAAGCAACGTCTCGAATCCGCAAACCGGTCATCGCGGCCTTGAAGAACTCATTAAAAAACCGGGGGCAGTGCAAAAGCTGCAGGACGAACTGAGTTTGCCCGGTGTTGAAGACGAACTTAAAACCATTAACCAATCGATCAAAAATACCACCTTGTTAAACGCCGGATTTACCGTCAACGGTTTCCGGGCAGAGATGGCAAACCAGCCTTATCAAGTGGTTCATATTGCTTCGCACGGGATTTTTACTTCTGATGCCGAAACCAGTTTTATCATGGCTTACGATAACGTTCTTAAAATCAACGATCTGCAAAATGTGTTAAAAGGCGGCAAGTCCGGCAAGCCCATCGATTTGCTGACTTTAAGCGCCTGCGAAACGGCCGAAGGCGACGATAGAGCGCCGATGGGGTTTTCCGGCGTGGCCTTAAAGGCCAATGCCCGCAGTGCGATTGGGGTGCTGTGGCCCATCTCGGACGCGGCGGCAGCCCAGGTAATGGGCAGTTTTTACAAGAATCTGCTGCAATTGCACAACAAGGCGGAAGCGTTGCGGCAGGCGCAACTCGAACTGATGAAAAACCCGAAAATGAGTCACCCTTTCTTTTGGTCGCCGTTTATTTTGGTGGGGAATTGGATATGAATAATTTTAATAATTTCAGCAAGTTGGCAAGCCTTTCCAGTTTTGTGTTGTTAAGCGGTTTCGGCCAGGTTGCGGGAGCTAACGATCCGGGAAGTCCACTTTCTAGCACCATAACTGCAGTAGCTAATTCAGGAACTACGGTATCTCCTCCTGCCAGCCATACTTATACCATTTCTTCGGATATAAACCACACGATCACCAACCTCATTCAAATAAACTATCTATTAAGTGGTTCTATTTCTAGCACAAACAGTTTTTTTCATTTAGGAAACTTTTCGCTGGCGGCAGGCGATACGGCAAAGTTTAGCACTAACTCTTCTACGAATGATATTGTCTGGATCGATAATCAGGCTAATATCTGGGGGAAAATAAGTACCGAGAATACCGGTGCTTCATACCTGCCTAATCTATACATTTTTGACCCGCATGGCATCAATCTTTATAATGGATCGCAAATAGATGTGGTCGGTTCTTTTTTTATGAGCAATGCCAGCAATGTTCATTTAGGCTATTTTACAGGTAGTAATAATACTAAAGTGGAAGACGGCTGTTATGGGGCCGGTTGTTTAAACAATTTAACCGCTTCAAACCCGGTAGCATTCGGCTTTCTCGGGAATGAAACCGGCAATTTAACCGTACACGGTGCAACGCTGAACAATTTTGCGGAAGATACCCAGGTTGAACTGATCGGAACAGGTATCGATATCGCTAATTCCACCATTTCCATTAACAATGGCGGAATGCAGGGCTATGATAATTCTACTAGTGTTTTAGTACCATATTCGGATGGTATAGATATAAGAGTGCTTTCATTAGCATCTGGCGATATACAAAATATTCCGTTGAATCTCACAAATTGGCATGAAGCCGATCCGGTTTTAAATACCATTCAATTTAACGGTAGTATTAATATATCTAACTCACTATTAAATTCCGGCGGCGATGGCGAAGAAACTATAATTATTAAAGGCGGTAATATTACTATCGATCATTCAACCTTAATTGCTACCAATTGGGGAACGGATACCGCTTCTAATACTCCGCTTGACGAAAACTTCTCAAACCCGCTTATTGAAAACAATGGAAATAACACGTCTGATTTTGACGATGTTTATCCAATTGAGCCGCCGGTTCCACCGTCATACACTAGCATTGATATTCACGCCACAAATAAATTGGATATAACTTCATCATCGCAATTATTAGCCTGGTCTACTTACCAGCAAGCTGGTTCGATTAATTTGGTTTCCCCGGTTATCAATATAGATTCTTCAACAATCGATACTAGGGCGGCTTCGATTACCTGGTATAATCAAACAAATAATACCAGCCTTAATAGTATCGTACCCGGCCAACCCATTTCTTTCGATCCCGGCACCGGGTATTTTAGCCTTTCTACTCCATTTCAAATCATTTCGGATTCTCTGCCCTCGTTTCAATCCCAATCCACGGCTAGCCCTGGAAATATCAATATTACTGCCACTGGCAACCTCACCATCAGTAATAATTCAATTATTAACAGTTCGTCTTATGTTAATGCCAATGGCGGTAATATCAACATTAATGCCGGCAATTATGTCTGGCTGGCAAATTCTCAAATGACCACTTCCGTAAATGTGACCGATCCCGGCTTAACCGGCGGCAACATCAATCTAAGCACAACCGATCTGGTTCTGGAAGGCGGCTTTATTCAGGCAAACTCCCGGTCTGTCGGCGGTAACGGCGGACTGGTGAATATTAACGCGCCCTATATCGTTCCAAGCGGTGGTTACGTGTTGGTCGGCGGATCGGTCGCGCAGGCTTTTCAACCTAATTCGGGCATGAACGTGATACAGGCCGCAGCACCGGACGGGGTAAACGGCGCGATCAACATCACCAGTCCGCAACTGAATTTAAGCGGCACTTTGGCGACTATCGTCATCCCTAATTTCGATCAGGTTGCCTTTACCCAGGATATGTGCGCATTGGGCGAAGGCAGTTCGTTGACACAAACCGGCCGGGGCGCTTTGCCTAGACGCGCTGACGACAAACTGCTATGGATTCCGTCCAGCCAATAAAAGGGAGTCTTGCACTTACAACGCCGAACTTGCCGATTGTGCAAATACATGGCAACTCTTTAGCTTGATCGACAATATTT
This sequence comes from uncultured Pseudomonadota bacterium, assembly GCA_963765965.1. GTDB lineage: Bacteria > Pseudomonadota > Gammaproteobacteria > Methylococcales > Methylomonadaceae > Methylomonas. The sequence goes on along the minus strand of CAVXZR010000009.1, from coordinate 1,528 downwards.
TACCGTCCGGTCAAGCTGGCGTAGGCAAATGGCTTACCCCGGCTTATTTAAACAAGCTGGCCTCAAGTTCCCGTTTCCGCATTTGCAATTCCTGGAGTTTCCTATTCAGGCTACCGATTTCTTTTACCACCTTCCGCAATTCCGACTGATTCTTGATATTCAGCAGATAGTCTTCACCTAGTTCCGTGGTTATAAAGCTCTCAAGCTGACTTCTCAGGATTCTAAGATAAGGATTACCCCATATCGCCCCATCCCGATATTCGAGCTGTCCGGATTTGATACCCTTAAGAATTAACTCCCGGCTAATTCCATATTCAGTCTGGGCGGTCGCGTCGCTGAGCGTCGCGCCTTTCTTGTTCCACAAGCCGAATTCAGCCATTGTTGTTTCTCCTTTGCTCGCTTTAAAAAATAGGCCGGATTTACGCTTATTTAAAAGCCAAGACCACGAATTACCAGCCGCGTATTTTCTCCATGCACTTCAAATTTTAACCTTAAGAGTTTCATCAAAGCGCGCCGTGAATACATCACTGTGGGATTGAGCCGGCATGAGCCACAGGGATATGGTAAATACGGTCTTGGGCGCAAATTCCGTTCCTGTCACCTAAACCCCTGCAACCTCCCGCGCCAACCGAAATTTGCAGCGTGTTTGACATAGACTTCCTCATGAAAGCGTTGGCCGATTTCCGCTTGCCGGCTGTAGTCCACGCCAAAGGCTAAAGATGACCAGTTCCGGACGTTTTGGGATAAAGTCGGGACGACATCTTATAAAAACCTAAACCGGCAGTTTTAAAAATACCTAGCGACTAACTTATGCTTCTGCAAGCGCATAACGACGAGTCGCTCTTATGCCGGATTAGCATTCCCAAATAACATTCATCCCGAGTCACTACCTTATACTTTGCAGATCTCTCCGGTCAAATCCGTCAATTTTCGAAATCTTATTGACCATCCGTAAAATATAAAATAAGTTTACACTATCTGCAGTCCCAAAATCCATACCGAAATTGCACTCTTCACCAGCGAATCATGGATAACGGCGGCTTGAACATCAAAAAAGGCTGAAAATGATCGGCCTATGGTTTGCATTACACTAACGTCCCCAGTACCGGCTACTATACATAATTTCTCTAAAAAAATCAGTTTGATGGCATTACTGGCTTTCTAAAAGCAATAGCCTGAAAATAGCCGGCAATAAAAGACCACGTTTTTACAGACCGGAGTCAGCCATGCGTCATTTCATTTGCTCAGTACTTTTGCATCTGCTGATTTCGCCCGGCACGCAGGCCAGAGGCCTGACCCCCGAACAGGTGCCGGAACCGTTAAAACCCTGGATCAAGTGGGTGCTACAGGATAATACCGATCTGTCCTGCCCGTTCATATACAACAGTGCCGAGCAAAAACGCTGTAGCTGGCGGACCCCCCTGACACTGGACTTACATCCTGAAAAAGGCAGCTTTGCCATCGACTGGAAAGTTATCCGGGAAAGCTGAATCAGTTTGCCGGGCGATAGCCAGCACTGGCCGCTAAA
>CAVXZR010000008.1:0-23708 GCA_963765965.1 uncultured Pseudomonadota bacterium | reverse complement strand
CAAAGACCGAAAACTCTGAATGGTTTAAGGAAGCAATAGAAGAGGGAAATTGGAAAAATCCAACTGATTGGGTAAGAGAAAATGATGAGTCTTTACCAAAAGATATTCTCAAAAAAATATCAGCATACAGTAATCATTCTCTTAACCGTATCGGAACTGTCGCCGCTGAAACATTATATCCATTATTGATTGATGGTAATGGTGTAGCATCAAAATATTTCAAGGAAATCGTTGACTTCAACAAATACTGGAATCTAAAAATTTCCCGTATCTTTTAACCTTGATGAATACAAACACGAAGAACCGATGTTAAGTTCTTTATAGATTTCAATAATAATATGAAAAAGAAGTATCCTTTATTGTTTAAGACAAGTAGTGGTAACGCAATAACAACTTGTGATGCTAATTTCTCTAAGTTGGATACTACTACGGCAAAGGAGCTTGCTCAATATATCAATTTAATAGATACAAATAGTTGATAATTTCCTTTGATGGAGTTTCCATACACTATTTATTGGTGTATGGAAACAACTTTATGCAAAACGAAATGATAAACTTACCCTTGAAGATTTCCGTGAATCCAACAGGCAACGTCAGAGAGCGATTTTACGATAAACATACCAAGTCAGAACGAAAGCGAAAACGTGACTCCTACCATATAAAACAGGAGAGTGTATATTATTACAAATCTAATAAATAATAAAAAGTATGTAGGTGTTATACCAAAAGTATAGAAGAAAGATTTAGAGAGCACGTATGGGAATCAAATAAAAATGGTTTTATGGTGATATGTGATGCTATAAAGAAATACGGAAAAGAAAACTTTAAGATAGAATTGATTGAAGAATTACAAAATGTAACAAGAGGATGAATTGTTGTCAAGAGAAACCTTTTACATAGACAAATATAACACTTTGATTGATAATGGTTGTGGATATAACATGATTAGGTGTCACCAAGACCGTTAGTGTTTAGTGAAGAAACAAAACGAAAAATGTCATTAAACCACGCTAACATAAATGGTGATAAAAATCCTTTCTATGGAAAACATCATTCCAAAGAAACTAAACAAAAATGGAGTGAATGGAAAAAAGAAATATAAATCAGGCAAAAATCATCCGATGTATGGAACATCACTATTTGACAATACTAAAAAGAAAATATCGTTATCTTTGAGAGGAAAATATACTGGCGAAAACGAAAAGCACACTTTGATGACACCATACAAAAGTTTAGAAATGTTAAAACAAATAAAGGTTTGTGGGATGTCAATATGATTTCAGAAAAAAGTTTGGTCTAAAACAACGTAGTTTAAGCGGAATAATGAGTGGCAAAGAAAAAGTTTACACGGATGGGTTTTGGTAAGTGAGGCTGACTTTTCATGTCTTTGTAATATAATGTTTAAATGATGAATAACGAACAAAATATTCCGCCAATCATCGAAGATTTGTCTTCGACCAAAAACTATTACAACGCCAAAAATAATTCACATGGTCGGTTTTGATGGAAAAGAATACGGACCACTTTCCCTTGAAATATTCAAAGAATTCCTTAAGCAAGGAAAGAGCGGGACAAAACAACCAAAATTAAAATTGACAATTCAATCGAATGGCAAACTGGCCTTTCAAGTATTTTTTCTCTTGACATCCGAAGACAAAAAACAATCGGAATTGCTGGAAAAAGAAATCCGTTTACTCGCAGAAGAGATTGACCATAAATTGACTTATAAAGATGTGATAGACAATTCTCCTATGCATTCATTTTTCATAACTTACATCACAACTTATCCTTTGTACTCAAAATTAAAAATTTTGGTAAATCAATATCTGGAAATTTTCTCAAAGTATCCGATATTTGACATACTGACATCGTTTGGCAGATCACCAATGGCACAGATGGGATTACACAAGAAATAATACATCTAATGAATTTAGTGAAATGGGCAAGAACTTATCAGTATTTCATCTACTTTTTATGAAGCATATCTTGACAGGCGGGGGATTCCTAGTTCAATTCCAAAATTTAGAAATTTGACCGAAGAAAAGAAAATTTCTTTATTATTGCTTTGGTTGAAAAATTATGTGGTAAACATTGAAATGAACAAGGAAACAATTTCAATCATTCCAAATGAATATAAAATCCTCATACCTTAAATATAAAGGGTTGACTTATTCTAAATCTGTGGTAAACTTTACTCACAATTGAAACAAACTAAATAAAATCATTATGAATATCACATTCATTACCCGAAGAAGTGTTACATTGGTTACATCCGATTTTTGCGTATTAACAGCCACTACCGATAATCCAAACTGGCCCAAAATGAAACTGGCCATTAAGGCCAATCAGACGAAGTGGCGCTTATCAAGGCCATTTCCGTCAAAGAAGCAGTTCGTTCATTCGGTGAAGGAACCGAAAACCGTGGCGATATTGAAGTTCTCAATAACAGTGTCTTTTACCGTGGTGAAAAACTCTTCGGTGAAGACGTTAACCGTATTCTTCCCTATTTGAAAGATGGTTATCCTCATGGGAGTATGATTCGCTTTCTTGAAGTGAAACTTCGAAACGTTTCTCCTAAATCCGTGGAAGCCTTGTATTGTTTCTTGGAAAATCAGGGAATACCTATTACTGACAATGGGACAATATTGGGTTACAAGGGTGTTCGTAACGACTTTTATTCAAACAATAGTGGAGCCGAACCTTTGATTTCGGGAATTCACAGTGAAGACGGTTGTATTCGTAATCAAATCGGCGACATGGTTTAAATGGACAAGGCGTTATGTCTGTGACGATAACACCCAGGTTCACCGGCGGTCTTCACATTGGTTCAAAGAACTACGCTACCAGATTTCATGGGTAGTGGCGGGACACGTGATGGTGGTTGAATTCTCACCGAACACGTTGTCTCCGTTCCTACCACTGAGCACGAAAAACTTCGTGTATTCAAATACAGAGTCGTAGGGGAATTGAGGGGTGATGTTCTTGGCGATACTTACAACAGTGATTATGTTCGACCCGAAGGCGACACCAACCAGACACCGTTGAAATTACGGAAGAAAAGGATTGGAGTGGTCTATATAAGGTCAGCGATTGGTCATGCGGTCAGGCCCAAGGTGTCAAGGATGGCCGAAGTCACCAAACGCTGAGATTGATGTCAGCAAACGCATATTACTCAATAATTTGCCGAAATTACTGGCTGGTTATGGAAAGTCTTGGTATGAAGGCTATCCAGCGGTGGTATTTGTCGTCTGTGATCTTGATGACAAATGCCTGAAAAGTTTTAGACAAGAACTTACCGATGTTTTGAACAGCTGCGAGCCGCGCCCGGAAACCCGCTTTTGTTTCGCGATCGAAGAGGGAGAAGCGTGGTTGCTCGGGGACATTACTGCAATAAAAAAAGCTTATCCCAAGGCCAAGAACTCGGTGCTGAATGCTTATATCAACGATGATACTCATTCTGGTCAATTCAGACTACGCCCGACGCTACAGGAGTTGCATTCGATTTTTCTCTGGTGAAAATATAAAAATTCCCCAGCATAATTCTTAAAATGAATTGTTGCTATGTCTTTGACTTTTATTAGATATCCACTGTCATAGAAATATTCTGTTTCAACGTAATCTATCTAATTGCAAACCGACTGCGTATAATGGCTGCGCATAATTTACCCAGAAGGAGACCTCATGCAATCCGTCTTCAATCCCAGCGCACCTAAAAAAGCGGCCAATCTCAGCATCAACATCGATTTGTTGAATCAGGCCAAAGCCCTGCATATCAACTTATCCGCCACCCTTGAGCAGGCCTTGGCCGAGATTGTTCGCGATAAGCATCGCCAACAGTGGCTGGAGGACAATCAGCAAGCGATCATGCAATACAATCAACGCATCGAAGTCGAAGGTTGTTTCAGCGACAGTCTGCGGAATTTTTGATGGCGCAATTCTCACTTTATCGCAATACCAACCAGCAAACCCAAAACCGTTATCCTTTTTTGCTCGACGTACAGAACGATTTTCTCAATGACTTGAAAACACGCCTGGTCATTCCTGCAGTGATGCAGACTAACCATAAGCCCATCTCTCGCTTAAATCCACTATTTACATGGGAAAAGGAACAGTATCTGCTGATCGTGCAAGAAATGGCGAGCATTCCTTCGAATAATCTAGGTACGCGAGTGACTGATCTTCAAGCGATGCGCGGTGATATTCTGGCTGCCATCGATTTGTTGATCACCGGCATTTGATTGAGTAGGTTATCGAGAGCAACATCTTGTCTTGTGCGTTTGTTTAAACCGAGCATAGGTACTAACCAATAAAATGATGAATAATATATTAATGACCTATATTTTTAACTAAAATGAACATCCATAGGAATTTCACAAAACTTACTTTATCATTTGTTCTGAGTGGATTGGTTAATGCTTTTGCTGATGATAAACCTAACCAACAATGCCATATATCAAACAATAATGATGCTTATGAAATTGTTGATAATAGTGGAAATTTATTGTGGAAAGTAAAACCTCAATCAATTAGTCCTTTTCAATATGTTGATGATGGAAAACATATTATGGCAGCATTTAACGGTGGCGGAGCGTTATTAGATAACAACGGGGTTGTGGAGTGGAGTAAAGGTAATATGGATATTAATTTAACAGGTGTTGAGTCTGATATTAAATCAAGTCAAAATAACCAATGGTTTCTTATTGAAAATCATGTTTATCGGGGTATAGAAGGCATTGAGTGGACACTTATGTCTAAATCTGGTGAAGAAGTTTGGCATGAGGGATATTGGGATACAAGTGCTGCAGCAAATTTAAATAAAGACCTGCCTCTTAATAGTGATGATGAATTTGATGGAATTTATACCGAACATATTGTTAATCACAAACTAGTAGAACGTATAGAGTGGAGTGCTTGTATCAATGATTCAAATTCTAATTCTGATGGAAATGATGAATTTCAAAGTACGATAAACTTAATGAGGAAAATTGATGAATTTAGTAACGTAATTTTAGATACGATGTATGGCTCAACGCTTGCGCTTGGTTGCCCTCATGTGTCTTACAAGTCAACCGAACTTAAAAAGGCACCTGATCAGCTTTTTATGTTCAACAGAAAATGAAAACCAAAGTAAGTCTATCAAGTGGGGATTAGGGTCAAGAATTTTAACTCACTGGACTTTCCCAAAATCCTCCCCACCTCAAAACAACAATTATAACTTATTGATTTAATAATGTTATTGTATTAAGCACAATTCTTTATTATTATCATCCCTCCCTTGACGATAACGCCACCAAAACCGCACTGGTCACACACAAAAATCAAGTAGTTACTCAGTTAGGTCAATTCAGACCAATCTCAACACTACAAGATTTGCGTTCGATTTTTCTCTGGAGAAAATATAAAATTTCCCCAGCATAATTCTTAAAAAATCATTGTGGTAAAAGTAAAAAGGAATTGTGGTAATAATTGGTATTTGTTATAAATCGGTGTAGGCGTAGGATGGGTAGAGCGAAGCGAAACCCATCAAACATTTCAAAGACATGTGCGAAAAGATAATGACCGAATATCGCCGACATCGATTAAAAGGAGGCACCTATTTTTTTACCGTGAATCTAGCAGAACGGAATCGCGAATTGCTAACCGAACGGATTGATGTTTTGCGGGAATCCTTTCGTGCCGTTAAATATCAACATCCATTCAATATTGATGCGATAGTCATTTTACCGGAGCATCTTCATACGATATGGACTTTGCCGGAAGGCGATGATGATTTCAGTTGTCGCTGGCGGCAAATAAGGTCTCATTGCAAGTTAAAGGCGGATTTTTTCCGCTCACGCAGGACGCAGAGGCATGGGTTCATTGAATATACAACCCGCGTTTTTAAATATCATTTGTGAAAGTTTGATAAAATAATATTCAATCCAGCTAGATAAGGGGGCTTTTCTGTTAAGTAATTGACTGCCGAATTCTTTATCTTGCAAAGCCTCTTCTACAAAAAAAACAATCTGCTCTTCAAGCTTGAGTTTGGCTTCCTCAAAAGAATCTCCTTGCGTGGCAAGGCAAAAATCCAGGCAGACAGCCACCCATACTCCCTCTTCTTGCTTGGCAAACCATTTAACGGTTGATTCTTTTGCTTTCATTGTGCTTAACCCGTAAGAATTATCGCCGTTTCCAGCTATTTTATTAAAATATAGTATACGCTATGCGACGTAAAGTTAACAAAGCCGGGGGCTTTGTGTTGTGAACCGCTCAAAGCGGTAAGAGGGGTCTTAATGTTTTCAAGCTCTCAATGCTGCCAAGGAAGCTGCCATATGTTAGAAACGTTTGGGATGGGGATCATACCCCGTCCCGCTCAGTTGCGATTTTTCGGGTTAAGCACAGATCATCAAGAAGACGCAGAGCGTCCGGGGATGCATTCCCACGCCGGAGCGTGGGAACGATAGCAATTTCGAATAGGGTTAGCTCGTTGCCTTATTTTGCCGCACTGGCCCTAGCCGCCGCACTATTCCCCTGCGTCGCCTCGTTATACATATCGAAAGCCGTAGCAGGCGGAATGGCCGCGCTGCCTGGTCGGCTAACGCGCCAGACTTGATACAATTTAAACTCGCCGCCCGCCGCCAGTTTGGCGATACGCACGATACGGTCCGGAAAGCGTTGGGTTTCTTTGATGTTGCTCCAGTAACTGTCGGCCTTGGGTTAAATCTTGGCGTCGGCCAGATAGGTCTGGTCGTTTTCCATGCCTTCGGCGATGGCCGGAATGCCGTCCTCTATGACTACAAACTCGCTGCCGGTCGCGGTACGGCCATTGGAGAAATCGCGTTTCACATGCACTTCGCTGATCAACACATCGCCGGGTTTCAAGGATTGACTGAGATCGACCAGCTCGTTGCCTTTGGCCGTGATGCGCCGGAAATTGCGTTCTACCGATAAACCGTTTGCTCTGGCGGCGACAGCCGGGTAGGGCAGTTCTATGCTGACGCCGGCGCCGGCGACTTCATCGGGGTTAAGCGCGGACAGGCTGATTTCGCTGACATCCGGCTGCTTGCCGAAGCGCGTGAAACTGCCGAGATAGCCGCCGGGTATGGGTGACAACGCACCTAACGGAAAACCGTTTTTAGCGGTGGCGGCGACGGTCCGGGGTTGGGATTTTTTAGCGGCTTCCTTGCTGAGCAGATTGCGGCTGTTGTAAATAACCTGCGCGGTGTCGTAGGTGGAAGCCCAATAGCCGTTTTTCTGGGTTTGCAGCAAGAGCCGTTTCAGTTTGGCCGCCAGAGGGTCGGGCAAGGCATGCGCCTCGTCCAGCGCCGCCATACCGGCGGATAGCACGCTCGGCAGGCCTATATCGAAGCCCAATTGATTATATAAAAGCTCATCGCGGGTTGATTGATACGTAGCCGGATCGATAGCCTCCAGGGCTTGCTGCAAACGGTTGCTGATATCCTGTTGCAGGGCCTGCCTATCCTTGAACTGCTTGTTAAAGTTATGCCATTTCTGGTCTTTGTATTTAAGCATTATCCGCAAAGCATTGGTCAGATCGATAGCGCTGGCGGTAGCATTGGCTGCCGTTTGCCGGACAAATTCGGCCTGTTGCTCCCAAGGGACGGTATACATATTGAATTGCGTGAAAGCCGATAACACAAAGCCATCGTTGGCAACGGGGTTATCCTTTTGGGTAGCCAGCCATTCCTGGGCTTTGAAGTTGGCGTTGGCTACGCCTTCCACTTTCAATTCTTCCGCATATTTCAAGGCTTGCATGGCAATTAAAGTGACCGGCAGGCTGGCTTCGCTTTCGCCCGGCCACAGGCTGAAACCGCCGTCGGTTTTCTGATTCGCCAGTAATTTGCGGATACCCAGCGCCGCGTTCTGCTTGGCACGCTGCAAATTACCCGCCAATGGCCCCAATTGTTCAGGTTTCAAACCGGCCCGATCGATTAAATCCATCAACACCAGATTGGGAACGATGCTGTGCGCCAGTTGTTCGGTGCAACCGTAAGGATATTGCACCAGCATGGCCGCCGCTTGCAGCGCGGCGCCCAGCAGGCCGGAATTGACGCGTATATCCACCCGGCGCGGTTCGGATTGCGGCGGCAGCTCGGTGTGTAACAGATTATCCTGCCAGTTGCTGCTATACACCTGCGGCAATGCGGCGGCTTTCAGAGGAATCTCGAATTCCTCGGCGCCGCCAACCCGGACAGGTGCGGCTGCCGTCAACGCGACCTTTAGCGCGCTGCTGCCGGCTTGCCCGGCGGCGCTCAGGCGTAGCGGCCACAAATGTTCCTTGTTGGCCGCTATCTCGGTTTTGCCGGTCAACTCGCCGTTTTGCAATTGCAAGGCGGCAGGCAAACCGATGCTGCCGGCGATATTCACCGCTTGCGGCAGATGATTGCTCAGTTTTACCGCCACTTCCACTTCATCGCCGATATGTAAAAACTGCGGAGCGGCTATGTCCACGGAAACATCGGTGACGGTGCGGAACTGTCCGGTGTTTTCGCCGATGCGGCCCTGCTTGTCGCTGGCGACTGCGGTGACCAGCCATTCGGTGACGTTGGCCGGCATGTTGACATCGACTACGGCGATGCCTTTGGCATCGGTAAGGACATGCGGAAACCAGCCCGCCGTGTCGCGCATGGCTTTTTTCGCCAGCTTGCTCTGGGTTTTCAAGGCGCTTAGCGCGAAATTGGGTTTGCGCAGCAAGTCGGCATAGCCGTAGCCTTGCAGGTCGTCGGAATAAAAGGTGGCGAGATTATTGCGCTGCAAGGGATAGAAAAAGTCGAAAATGCCGGGCCGGAACTCGGCCTGTACGGCATAGACGGCACGGTCGACGATGGATAAGGCCAGTTCGGTATCCGCAGCCGGCGTGCCGTCGGCGCGTTTGACTTCCAGGCGGATTTTGGTCGGTTTCAGCGGTTCGGTCTCGGCTTTTTCCGGTTGTATGGCAATTTGCAGGCGTTTTTCAATGGGGACGATACGAAAGCCCAGGGTTTGTTCTTTAAATTTGCCGCCCGCCACCGGCACGGTGACGGTATGATAAAAACCGGTGCCGTATTCGGGTTTGGCGGTAATTTCAAACCAGCGGCTGCGGCCTTTTTGCTGGGAACCGTGGCTGTCGAAAATGCGTTCGCCGGTCAGGGTTTCCCAAATCGGGCCGCTTTCGGCATTGCCCCAGTTTTTAGGCAGCAAAGCAAATACTTTGGCTTGTTCGCCGGGACTAAGGATGGTGCTGGGGGTATACAGTTCCAGTTCGGGATTGTCGGCTACCGCTTCGCCGCCGCTACCGGCAACGATCAGGGTTGCCGCTTGGGAATTGGCCGGATGGCTGAGGCTGCGGCCAGCCAGGGTTTCCAGTCTGGCAACGGCGGTCAGGCGGCCATAGGATTGTAAAGTCGGTATCGTCAGGCGCTGATGGCCTTGTTCATCGCTGCTGAACGGCAGTTTTACCAGAGTGCGTTGCACGCTGCCGGGTTGCTCCAGCATCACATCGATAACGCCTCCCGCTTTGGCGGCGGGCTTGCCGTCGGCATAACTGGATTGCAGCAATAACTGTAAGTCCTGATCGCCGACTGCAGCGACGGTTTTGTTGAAGCGTAGCGCCGGTTGCGCTTCCGAGAGGGTGGCGTAGATATTGTCGCTGAGCACCGCCATGCCGCCGCTTTGATCCTGGGCGCGGACCATCAGGGTATAAATCCATTCCTGATCCGGCTTGTCTTTATCGCCGGACGGTACGGTAAATTCGAAGCTGCCGTCGCCGTTGTCGTCGAGTTTGGCTGCCGTCTCCCAGGGATTGCTGAGTTCGGCGGCTTGCCGGGCTTCAATCGAACTGTACAGACGTTGCGGCTGGGTCAAAGGGGATGCGGATTTAACCTGGCCGAAATAATCGGTCCCCGCAGTTAAACCCGCGCCGGCTTCGACCACGAATTGCGGCGCTTCAAACTTTTTGCGGTATAAAAACACCTCGAATTTAACGTCCTGCGGCACGCCGCCGCTGTAGCGTTTAGCGTGGAATTTCAGGTTGAAGGGCTGGCCGGGTTCGATACTCTTGCTGCGGTCTAGCCATTCCAGATAGAAAGTCGGTTTAACGTAATCGCGGACCCGGAATTCGCCGCCATAGGCTTTATGGTCTATCTGCGCCAGCAAACGGTAAAGTCCCGGCGTTTGCGCGGGATCAAGGTCGAAACTGCCGGAAAACGAGCCGAAATCGGTCAGCGCCGATTGTCCTTGCAAGCCGGTGGCGTTGCCGTCGGCCCGAGTCAGCGACACATCGGTCTGCCGGGATTGAAAAGCCGGGATTTGCAGGCGGCCATCTTCCAGGCTGCGAACGATGCCTTTGTAATAGAAGGTTTCGCCGGGTTTGAATATGGGCCGGTCGGTCATGACGAACACCGAATCGTCCTTGGCCTGGCTAGGCAGAAAATCGGTGACGGTCAGTGCGATGCGGCTGCTTTCGCCGGGCTTGGCGGCAGGCGCCTCGACTCTAATCAGCAATTTGCCGTCCAGTATCCCTTCCGGATTATTAAAATTCAGTTCGCCATTGGCATCGGTGGCGGCAGGCACCGCCTGCCAACTGCCGCGCGCATCCCGGTAGCTGACTTTGCCGTCCGCCACGGCTTGCAAGTCGCGGTTCATCACCCGCACCAGCAACTGCCGGCTGGACTGCTTGACCTGCACGGCCAGGCTGCTGACCTGAATCAGGCATTGCGCCTCGGTTTTGCCCTGCACGGCCTGTAGCAGATAAATGCCGTCCGGCAAGGGTTCCAGAGCCAGTTCCCGAATCTTGTAACGCTGTTCGTCCCAGGCATTCTGTCCGAACCACCAGCCCAAATCATGGCTGTCGTTGCCGTTATGCTGCAAATCCAGATAGTTCTCTTTAACCACCTGGAATCCGGTCGGCGGCGCGACCAGAATTTGTTGCGGCACCGATACCAAAGGCCTGGAGCTCACATTGATTACGGCCTGACTGAAGGCGGTGTCCTTTAAGGATTTGCGAAAATCGACAGACAACAGGCCGCGAAACAAATGCAGGGGCGATTTTGCGGCATTCAGGCCTTTGGCGAAATAATGGCCGGGATTCAGTTCGCTGAGAGGTTGTTCGTAACTGCGGCTGATGTTGAACTGGCCGTCAAGAAACGTTTCCAGATGGTCGGCTTTCAGCACCCGCAACAACATCGGCTGATCGGTGACGGTATAATCCAGGCGAATCGCAGGCGCTTCCGTATTGCTGAAACTGCGTTCGGCTGTCAGATAAAACGGGCTGCCGGCCTGAATAGCGGGCGACGGCAGCAAAACCGCCAGAAACAAGGTCAGCTTGAATAGCCGGTAAAACCCCGCGCTGCCGATTTTTGGTATGAAGGCCATGAAATAGGCATAGTCCAACTGCCGGGTAAGTTGTTTATCGACTCTCATTGGGCTACCCCCTGACTGACCGCCCGTCCTTCCAGATTCACGGCATCGCCGCCGGATCGCCCGGCATAACTGAAAATCGGGAGACTGTTGAATAGCTTGTCGCCGTCGGTACGCATGGCGGCTTTGGCTTTTTCGTAATCCTGCTGCCAGCGCGGCGCAAATTCGAGTTCGGTATCGTCATTGCTTTTGCTGCCGGCCCCGCCGGCCAAAAACAGTTCGCGAATGCCTACACCGGGATTGATGAAGGCGAATATTTGCGAGGCAAGCAAGCGCTGCTTTTCGCTGCCGCGTTGCCAGTCCAGGACGCTCAGGGACTGCAGTGCACAGGATTCCTGCATGCGGGTTAAAAGCGCCGCAGAACTGGCGGCTAAAAACAGGCTGCCGCCGGCGCATTCGCTGCTGAGATCGGCATGCCGCAAATATTGCCGGTAAGCCTGGCTGGCTTGCGGGGTAGCGGGGTTGGCGACGATGACGCCGATGGCGCCCGCCGGGCTATCGGCGTCGAAATCCCATACCAGCGCCAGACCGCCCGGCGCCGGGCCGGCTTCGGTTTGCGGCGGTCCTTGCTCTGCAAACTTTTTCCAGTCGTTAACGGTCAGGGTCGGCGATAATTGGAAGCTGGCCGCGACGGCAGCGAAGGCGTCGTGCGGAATGCTGGCGAGTACGCCTTCGAAAAGTTTGTCATGCAGCGGCTTTTGCCAGGGTCCGTTCGGCAGATTTAAGCTGCCTAGCCGACCGTCTTTCAGATCGAAACCCAGCTTTGCATCCCAGGTCGGCGCTCCGCTTAAGACCGGCAACAGATTGTCGATCAGGGCTTCGGCCCGAAAGCGCAGGCTAAGCGGCTCGGCATCGGGCGTTTCCAGCGGTTTAACGCTTTCGATCACATTCAGCAAGGCTTCCAGGCTTTGCGACAAGTAAATGCGTTCCTGATATTCGGTGAGAAAAAAATCCTGCAAGCCGATGCGCATTTCCAGTATCGGTTCCGGCAGTTTCGTCAGCCGGTAAGCGCTGCTTGCCAGGAATTTGGCCATGGCCGGCAGCGCTTGTTCGGTAAAATCGCTTTCGTCCCGCAAATAGCTGAGTACCCAGCCCTGTTGGCCATGCGCCATATCGTAATGCAGTTCCGCTTTGGCGGCGATAGCGTCGCGCAACAGTTGTCCTAAAAACTCGCCCTGCAAGCCTTGCAGATTAAGCTGTTCGGCTTTGATTTTCAGACTTTGCAGCAAGCCGAAAAACAGTCCCTTCACGAAGCGGTTCTTCGACCAGGGTCCGGATTTGCGGCTGCTTGTCCCACCATTGCAAAAAAGTTTTTCCCTGATTGAAATACAGGGTAAAGGCGATGGGGCGTTTTTTAACATACCAGGCCGCCAGACGCGGACAGTCGGCAGGCCGCTGCTGATTGGCCGAGGCCACGGTCGGCGAACCGATGTCGCCGCCGCTCAACGCCGGGCAATGCTCGTCGCTGGCCGGCGGCTCTTCATTGTTGCCGATCACGCTTTCGCTCGCATCCAGATCCTGATCGTCCGCATCGCGCAATTTCACAAGCAAATCCAGGGTGGGCACATTGTTTGTGCCGAGATGGCCGAACGAGACTCTGACTATTTGCCGGTAAGCCAGGGCAGTGATTGCCCCGATCAGTACCAGGGCGGACAATAGGATAATCAGGCGTTTTGCGGGCGTAAGCGGTTCCATTCGTATACTCCAAGAAAATAAGGATTTTCGGTACTGGGTATCCAAACCGGGTCGGGCGATTCCAGCAAATCGCTGATGCGGACTACCCGTACCTGGGCATTAGCGCCTGATGCGCCGTTGTGGTAAACCGCCAGATTTTCCGAACGACCGGCGGCAAACAGCATGAGATGATAGGGTTCGTCGCTATCCAAAGGTTTTTGATAGACCAATAAATCGCCGCTGCGCGCCGCTTGCCATTGCTTCGATTTCAAACGAAAATTGTAGCCGATCAGGGTTTCGGCATCGGCGAAGGGGCCGAAACGGGGTTTGTCGCGGTCCAGGCCGGTTTGCCAGATTTGCGGGAAATTCGGAAAAAGCTGCCGGGCCTGCTCGGAGAGCGGGGCCAGATGCAGTTTGGCCGGTATGCCGAGTTTTGCGGTACGGCCGGCGTCGCGCGCTTCCAGCGCGGTACGATAGGCAAAGCGGATCAGCCCGGCGCAATCGCGTTGCTTCGGTTCCCAGAGCGGGCTGAGGCGTTGGGCCTGCAATAGCGCCACATCGGTAACGGCCTGCCGCAGGGCCGCTTCGTCTTGCGGGACTAGATAACCCAGTTCTTCGCCGCCGTTGTCCTCGCTTTCGCGTTTCGGCTCGTGGCGCATGTATTCTTTGACTTCGGCGGGCATATCGCGCTCGGCATCCTGGCCGGGCACGTATATTTTAGCGGGCTGGCGGTTTCCCTGGATGACGATATAGGCCAGGGTCCGGGTTTCGCCGGGGCGGGCCAGCGGTTTTTGCACGCGGCGATGGCTTTCGGTCGGCAAGCCTTCGTCCAGGATGATGTCCAGATTAGCCAGAGTATGCTGCACCGCGCCGCCCGGCCAGTAATTGGTGTCGATGCGGAAAACGCCGAGCGGCGGGGCAGGGTGTACGTACATGTACGGTCCGTAACCGGCCTGATCGAAACTCTCGCCATCGCTGTTCAGAAAGAAAATGCCGCCGCTGGCGGAGTTGGTATCCGCCCAGTAGACATGGCTATTATCCGGCTCGTAAATATGCAGATCGGTATAGACCGAGTTGGTATCGCTGGTCAGCACCACCTTTAACGGAATCGGCGCAATCACCGCATCGACGGTAGCCGAGGCTTTGGAGGTGCCGGCACTATTGGCGCATTCGGCAATCACGCTGTTTTTGCCCTTGGCCGCCGGAAAATTCCGCGAAAAATTGCCGTTATTGTTGCGGGCGTAATAACGCACGCCGTTTATATTGACGATGATCGGGTCGGCTAGCGGATCGGAACAACTGCCCGCCACGCTGATCTGCATGGCGCTGGTCCAGCCTCCCGCTGGTTTGTTGAGTGTCAAGACCGGGGCTGCTGTTGCGGCCGGCCGGGGTTCTTGTTGGCCGCGCCTGGCCAGAATGTCCGGGTCGTCGCTTGGCGTGGCGCTAGCCGGATTGCTCAAAACGGGCAAAAGCAGTGCTAACAGGCAAATCTGTCGGAAAAAAAGCCGTTTAAATATCCGCATCGATGCCTCCGTTGTTGGCCGTGGGGATTTTTTGATGGGCTAGAATGTAGCAACAAAAAGGATTAGCGGCAAATTTATTGGGGCTGAGACTAAAATATGGAAGTTCGTAGGCACTGCGTGCCTCCGAAATTCGGTTAGGCATAAAATACCCGGGATGGCTAAAATTGCCACACGAAATTTGAATGGAGTTAACAACGTAGGGTGGATGCCGATAGGCGATCCACGTTCAAATCGAAGCCAAGGCGCTTTCGCGTTGTTTGCTCAAAAGGATCAGTTGGAAAACTGGTCGGATTGTTGATGTCCCGCGAATGGTGGATCGCCTATCGGCATCCACCCTACGAATGCCGAAAGCAGCCTGCGTACCCTACTGACGGCACAGTGAATTGGCTGAACAATCTTGCTAATCAGATTACATTTTGAGCTCGCAGGGAGAACAAATCCATTGTAGTTCTTAGGCAAACTTCTTTAATGCTCAACCGGCACTCATTGCGGTGGCGGCGGCGTAGGTGAAACCTGTTGCCAGCCGTTAGGGCAATTCTTTACGTAAGGGTAGTAGCCTTCCGGATTGGTGCAGTAATACCAGTAGTTGGGCGGATTTTGTTGGGCGACCGGCGGGGCTTGCTGCGTATAGGTTGTTGGCGGAACAACGACCGTGTTTTGCTGGTAAGGATAAGCGTTGTAGTATGAGTAATTGTTGTAATACGGGTAACCGTAACCGTAATACGGGTAACCGCCGTATCCACCGTATCCGCCGTAGTAACCACCGTAATAACCTAGACCAAGACCGATACCAAGTCCGTATCCATAGCCGTAACCGCCGCCCCAATGACCGCCGCCACCCCAATGGCCGCCGCCATGGCCACCACCGAATCCGCCGCCGTGACCTCCACCGCCATGTCCGCCGCCTCCATGTGCGTAAACCACGTTAATGCCGCTAAATAAGTAACATATCGTTACTAATATCGCAGCTAGCTTGGTGTGAGTTTTCATAATCTACCCCTAATAAAATTTAAACTATTGCCACTATCCAGTGCCTTGCAACGAGCTCTGCTGTGCGTCCGCTAAAAAAACAGCATGGATACGATTGATAACTCAAACCCCAAGCTATTAAGAAGCCTAAAAAATGACTAACATTCAGCCCAACCTACGAATCTCAACCCCAAAACCTATTATTGAAGTCTAAAAAATTCCATCAATATAACATAAAGCTATGTACCCTCCCGGACTGCATCTTTGGATGCGCCAGCGTTCTCTTAGCTTCCGGCAGAGTTTATCTTCCGGTGTTTTTATGAATGGTTAGGTTTTGCCGTTCTCTAAGTTTTTGCTGATATTTTTCATTATGGCGCAATTTTATTTATATTCTTACATGGGAAAACTTAAGAAACGATTAACAGGAACCCGCAATCCAAAATCGTTACTCATTGCAATATAAGGAATTACCTTAGAAACCACCATGAATGTATCCCTGATGTGATTAGGGATGCTCTACAGGCATTACATGAAAGATTACAAAATCAAAGATCAGATTAGGTATGACGAAACAAGTTCAGAATGATTTTATATTTTAGTTATCACCGGGTTGTCAGCAATAAAGCGTTTTATAATCCCCTTGCAGCACCCAACCGTTCTGACTTTCTCAAAGGCGGAGAGGAGATCGCTGAACATCGGCAAAACGCAACAAAAACGCCTGTAAATAGGCGCTACTGGCTTGGCTGTATTGGCCTTGCGACTCGTAAATGGTTATCGTCCCGGTTTCGCATGCCGTATTTGCACGGCTAAAGCTGAGCGCGGCAACCTTGGCCGGGTTATTTTCATAACCCCGATAGCTGATTTGGCGATTCAGGAAAAATCCTGCCTCTGTTGCCAGTCCGCAGAACGCTAAAACCGCATGGCTGGGCAGCAGTACATAAAACAGCCCGCCGGTTGCAAGTAACTTACCGGCTGCCGCAATTAATTCGGCGTAGCTTAGGCTGTCGTTATGCCGGGCCATTCTTTTAAGCGGATCGGCGGTTTTGAAATGCCGGTCGAAAAAAGGCGGGTTGCTGATAATCAGGCTGTAGCGCTTATCCGTTTCATGTGCGTAGCTTTGTATAGCCTGATGGACGGCAGTCAGGCGATTTGCCCAGTGGCTATCGGTGAAGTTGCCGCTTGCTTCCAGGCTGGTCTCCCGGTCGATTTCAACGGCGGTGATCTGCGCCGCGCCCAATTGCGCCAGCATTAAAGATAACAGGCCGTTGCCGGAGCCGATGTCCAGGACGCAATCGCCGGTTTTAATCTGCGCCATTGCCCCGAATAACAGGCTATCCGTGCAGACTTTCATGGCCGAATATTGCTGTTGAACGGAAAACTGCCGGCAATGGAAAGCAGAAGCCGTTGTACCGCTAATACACTTCATGAAAATAAATTACTTTGGGATTACCCTGGTAAACGCCGAAGGTTGCGACGGCAGACGGCGACGTATTGCCGCTGCCGCCGGTATTCCATGGGTACAATAACCAGGACAACAAACTGGAAATATTGCTGGTGACGTTTATGTAGCCGGTATTGCCGGCTCCCGGCGCGCTAAAGCTGATTCCGCTGGCGCCGTTAGACAGGGTGGTGCTCAGTAATGAAGCGGTGGTTGTGCCGGAGCCGACCGTCATCGCCGCCGTACCCGCTTGCGCAACCCCATTAGCGGTGTCGGGATTGCTGAGCTTTATCTGATTGGCCAGGCTGATGGATGTACAGTTGTCGCCGGTATTGCCGATAAACGCACTGCCGTTGTAGTACTCGGCAAACACCGGCACAGTCAGCGCCGTCAGTTCCGAGCCATCGACATTGCTCATTGATAAACGGCCCCATTGCATACTGTTGTATCCGCCGGTAAAGCTGATGCCGTTACCGCTGCTGGCCGTGCCGAAGTGCACCGGGTTGGTGGCGGCCGTGCCGTTGACATTGCCGACGGTGACGCCATCGGTATCCTGCAAGGTAAAGCTTAAAGCTATATTAGCGTTAAAGACGTTGATGGGGCTGCCGGGCCTGGTAATGGCGAGGATATTGGAGCTGGTATCGGCAAAGCTCAGGGTGCTGACGCCGCCGCCGCTATCCGTAGCGATTGGAACCGCCGAGTTTAATACCGTTACAGGCTGGCTGGCCTCGGCATAGCTGGGTGTAATCCCATAAGTGGCATTACCGGGACTGATTTTAAATAAGCCGGAAGCCGATGTATAGTTTTGGGTCGCCACGGCAGATGCGTTTTTTGCGGTGACGGTCGCTACCGGATTAACGGCATACTTAATCGACTGGCCCATATAAGAAAATGTGCCGCAAGCCGGGGCAAAAACCGGCGTATTCAGTGCGGCATCAAAATGATCCGGCACAAAGCGGCCAACGGTAATCGGTGTTGAACTGATGGTCAACTGACTGGCCGATGTGCCGTCCGCGGCATCTATTGCGGCAAAAGTCGCATCGGAGATCGTCAGGTTAACCACGCCGACATCGGAATATGCGGCAGTGTTCGATGTCCCAACCCCGCCGCTAAACGTGAACGAACCGGCGCTAAACGCACCGGAAACGCAATTGGACGACGGCAATGCGCAACTCATGGATGCAAGCGGTGTGCCGGTATAAGTGCTGGTAACGACATTTGAGCTGTTGTAGGGCGTCACGGTCAAGGTCAGCGGTTGACCGGCTTTGTGGGTAGGGGTGCCGTTAACCGTCGCAGCATTCAGCGTTCTAGAAGTGCCGGCTGTTGACCAGCTTGCATCGGTCGCAGCCACGACAAAATTATTGGGCCGAATGGCGAAAGCATCGGTCGAAACAGGCCACGGTAGTCGAGGAGGTGGCCGGATAGGAAATGCGCACCTTCACATTCGGATAAGCCTGGGTCTGAGTAATGCCTGAAAAAGTATGCCTGCCCTTATCGGCGGACGAAAACGTATAACTTGAGGTCACCGTTTGAATGGAAGGCATAGCAGAACACGACGAGCCGCTACCGGCATTAACCAGTTCGACTTTAACAGACCCAATAAAAGTGGTTAACACGCTGGGCGTATTGGTAAGCGCCACCACATCCAAAGTAAATGCGGTTCCTGCAATTTTGGTTTGAATAACACCGGTAGTAGCACCGAGCCAAGTCGAGGTATCGAAGGCATTAAAGGCTCCCGGCGTCACTATAGCGCCGCTCGGAATGTAGAATAATAATGCGCTGTTATTGCCTGGAAACCCGGTTCCAGAGATGGCATAGTCGGTGGTACTGAGTTCCCAGCCTATTTGCGCCAAAGTATTTTGCGGCCCTGGCGTATCGCTACCGTATTGATAAATAAACTCGCCGTTTTCCTGGAGAATAATTTGCAGATTATAGCTGCCGGAAGCATTACTTGTAGTAGTCCATTCCGGTATATTGTTAAAAGTGACGACAAAGCTTCTGTTGGGTGCGGTACCGATCATGCTATAACTGACATAACAACTGGACCGGGACGTACAATTGGTGGTATAGCCGCTTATTTCCGATTGCATGCTGGGATCGAGATCGTTGCCGTAGATACGCATGCTGTAGGTCAGCGAGGCGTCCGGGTAGGGGATCTGCGTGACAGGACTTCCGTAACCGCAAGTGGTGTTATTGTTGAACTGTATACGGCCGTTGGACATGATACGGACAGCAGTAAAACCGACTGTGCCATAGGTAAAGGTGAAGCCAAGCGGAATGTTGTCGCTGATGGTGTCGTCGATATCCGGCGGGCTTGTGCCGCAACCGCCGGGATTGGTGAAAGCATACTGAGACGAATAGATGCCGCCTTTCGTCGGGCCGACTTTGGTATGCGTGCTGGCATCGATCCAGTTAAAAGGCGTGGAAGTGACAGCGTAGGTCGTAGCGTAAGCGGGCAACGATAAGCAGTAAGCTATTGTCAGGATCAGCCAGTGCAGAAGTTTATTTTTATTACCTAACCAATGGCCTGAAAGCCTTAAAACAAGAGTAGATGCTAAGCGCATAATATTCAACAAGTTAGTGCCTTTTGAAAATAACTTATATTTTTCGTAGTCTAAATAAATTATGTAACCTTTGGCAAACCAAATTCATCGTCGGCGGCAAACGAAATCATCCGGCAACTCGCAGGACCGTAGGGTGGATGCCGATAGGCGATCCACCATCGCCGGTTACCAACAATCCGAACCCATTTCCAACAGGCCACTATACACAAACATAGCGAACGTTCATTGGCTTCGAATCGCTGGAACCCTTGTCAGGTTCCACCCTACGGTCCTGTAGAAATTTGAAATGAGTTTAGTCTAATAAGCTTTCCCTTGCTCATTGATCCGGATTTTTAGCCTTTTTAGCGGATTCCGGCGTTTGCTTGGCTTTAACCGGTTTTTCAATGGTTATCCACAATCCTTGGCTGGCAAAACAGTTCCAGCCCCATTTCAGCCAGTCGAGTAAAGACACTGCCAGCCATAAAGACCAGGCCAGCATCAATAGGCGGTAGACGATTAAGGGTACGGAAACGACAGTCGCTATCGGCAGGGTGGATAAACTTCTGTCCTGATACCAATTCAGATTGAAAGCGCTGGATTGATTGCCGGTAATTTGCATATCCGGAGACCCCAGCAAGCCCTGTTCGACGGCCAGAAACAGCAAACCGAGCGCCAGCAGGGTAATGAAGACGATTGCCGCTTGCAATAGATTGAACAGGCGGGGTTGCTTAACCTTTTCTTGCCCGCGCCAGCCTATCAGCATCAGCCAACCGATCACCACAGCCGCCGCAGCGGCCTCGATCTGGCTGAGGCCCAACAATAACAGTAACCAATGCCGGTATTTTAACGGTGTTAACGGGATTTTGCATAAACCGGCCGCCAGCAGGCAAATCACCAATATCACCCCCCAGAATAGTACCGCCGGGCCAATACCCGGACCTACCGTCAATAACACCCAGCGATCCTGGCCTAATGCCATGTTAAGCGTACAATTGACGCTAACCGATTCTAAATCGACCGTCGGGGTATTCAGAAGGCCGGTAATGCCGCCGGGTTGTTGCCAACCGATAGCGATTTGCTGTTTGCCGGGATTGATGGGGAAGGTCAGTTTTCTACCCTCCGGACGAATAGGCTGGCTTTGGCCGTTGATGGTCACGGTTTGCAATAGCGCCTGGTCCGGCAGGGTGATGCTGTGCTGGCCGCCCTGGGAACTGCGTAGGCTGAAGTTTAAGTTCGCTTCCTGACTGCGTTGTCCGGGTTTAACGCTCAGATTGCTGCTGTCTATAGTCTGGCTTTGCCCGGCCACGGTTTCAGGCCGGGTAATTTTCAGCGTCAGTTCCTCGCCGGGCCAGGGATGCCATTCCGGCCGCCAGCGCCCGCTATTGTCCTGATGCATCATGGCGATCCCCGAAGCTTCCGGATGCCATATCGGGCTAATATCGGCTTGCCATACCTCTATCCAGTCTGAATTTTGCCCGGCTTTTAAAGGGATAGTTTCGGATTTTTCCAGACTGGATTGCCATTGGTATTCGGCTAAGCCGGCCGGCATATTTACTTCGATCTGCCCGGCTTTAATCCTGACGCCGGGCGTGGTCACCGATTCGCCGCTCAACAAGGGAACAGACAACACCACCGCGGTATCGGCCGGCGAAATCCGGGTTACCCGGGTCGCTAACCGCCAATCCAGGCCAAGTTGCAAAGTTCGGGTTATTCTGACAAAAGGTGGCAACGGCAATGCGGCTGTGTCATTTTTGGCCGAGGAGTTTTCAACGTCTTTCGGCGCGGATTGCATCCGGGTAAATTGCAGTTGATCGGCTGCCTGTGCGTTTTCCTGTAAGCCAAATACCTCCCAGCCTGTGTTTATAACACTGATATGCCGGGGTTTTAGCGGTAAAGGCAAGGTGAATTTGTTGACAGCCGGCGCCGGTGCCGACATAAGCACTTGATGCGAACCGGCGTTCAGGTTTAGCCATAAACCGTTATTATCGCGATATAGGCCCGTAGCGGCTTCACCATCCACCTGTACCTGAATCGGAAACCATTCTGCATTTTCTGCCGGTAAGGGCACGGCCACTGCCGACTGAGCCAGAATTTGCAAAGCGATACTCATTTCCTTATCGTTCAACTTAACCTGCATTTGCGGAATTTGCGCGCAAGCGGGCGCACAGTCGGGCGATTCCAGCAGCCGGCTTTTTAACTCGTCCAGCAGGGTCTGATCCGGAAAATCGGCGTAACTGTTCCGGCTGGGCAAGGCTAGCGCAGGCAGTATCAATAAATAGATTAATAAGTGCGTAGTGGCGGGTTTGATTTTGAAAATCAATTTGTCCGCCAAGCCGAACATCAACAAGGCCAGCACCGTTAGCAGCGCTACCCGCAGAAAATTCAGCAACAGGTTCAATGCCGGCGGCAACAGCCATAATTGCAATTGCTGTCCTGCATCGACCGCGCCGTTCCAGGACAGAATGATTTTTCGCCATTGCCATTGCGGTAATCCGGGGCCGGTTTGCACTTGGGCCTTGGGGTCTATTCGGTCAAAGTTGACGCTGCTGTAATCGCCGGCCATCGACCCGTAGCCTGAGCCGGGCGCCGCCGGCATTTGCATGGCTTTCCGCAGCATTGCTTCTTCCTTCATCGCGACAGCGGGCGCCGGTTCATTCCTGATAGCGGCAACGGAGCGGGCGGCGCCGATCGGCAATGCTTGCGGCCCGTCCGCTTCTGCCTGCGGTGCGATGGCGCGCCACGGTTGTTCCAATTGCGGGTATAGTCCGATGCGAAGTTGCGAAATCATAAACGGCACGGCGATTAAACATAAAACCAGCCAGCAGATATTGCGATAAGTGAGAACGTACTTAACAATCCTGCTTTCCGGCAATACTCTCAGCAATGCCCTTGCCACCAAAATGTTGAGCCAGATGTAATGCGGGGCATCCGCCTCATGCCAGATCAGCGTCAGAGTCAGTAGGGCAAAAATTCCCCAAGGGACGGACCATAAACGGCTGCTGGCCAAGGCAGCGATCAATACCATGAACAAATCCAGCAATGTCCAGCGGGAAATCCAGGTGTCCGGTACATTATCGACGCCGCCGGCAGCCAGCAAGCGCCAACCGGGCGGCAAATTCAGTTCGGTCCGGACGCTGTGAAAGTTTTGCTCCCAACCGGCCGCGCTAAGATTGCCGATTTCGCCTTCGATGCGGCTGTCGGCCTCCAGATCGATCAGGCCGTTTCTGACTTCGACGCCTTGCCGGCCGGCGCCGGCCAGGCGGGTAATCGATTGACTGTTTCCGTTCAAGGTTACCCGGCCCAACCGGGTTTGCGGCAAGGCATTCAAACGCCAGCCGCGACTCATTTTGCCGGTGATGCGGTCGTTGACGGTATACGCCTGGCCGGAAAAATCCAGCCATAGTTGCCGGTTAAGAGTAAGCTGGTTCGGCTCCGGTTCAGGATCGCCGCGCCGGATGACTTTCAGTCCCATAGCTTGTCCGCGAGTGATTTTGTATGCGGGCAAGGCTTTCCATTCCATGGGTAGATTGGTCTGGCCGGCATCAATGGCTCCAAGTTGCGTCACTTCCACCATGCGCAAGCCGGGACGCGCCTCAAACACCCATATTTCCGAAGCCGGCCAGTCCTGGCCGTTACTATTCAGGATCAGGTTATCGATTTCATGAACATGCCTGGCCAGCAGGTCTACCCGCCAGCGGCCCGGACGCAGTTGCAACAAAAGCTGCCCATCCGCTTCCAGCCGGGCCGGTAAGTCGCTCTGTAGTTGCATGGGGATAAAGCCGTCCAGCAGGGCTTTGTCCAGACGGACTTCCCTTTGTTGCCCGGAAACCTCCAGTTCAAGACGGGTTAACACTTGCAAGGGCACATCGTCGATGACTTTTCTGAACACCTGAATATCCAGATTGTTTTGACTGTCTTCGGTTTTGCTAAGTCCCGTCTCGCTTTGTTTTAACCACAATTGCCCATTTTTGATGGCCGGCGAGATAATGGCCCGATCATTGACCTGTACGCCGATCAAGCCGGTATCGGCCGGTATTTGCAGACTTTCCGGCAAACTATCCCATAAAAAATCGCCGCCGATCCGGTAACTGCCAGCCGGGACTTTTATCGAAGGCACGCCGTTTTTATCCATCACCAGCGCCGTCTTACGGTCAACTGTCACGT
>CAVXZR010000007.1:0-7305 GCA_963765965.1 uncultured Pseudomonadota bacterium | reverse complement strand
ATAAGCCTTGCGGGTCCGAACGGCCAGCAGATCGCCGATCTGGATTTCCCGGTGCGGCCAAGCACTAAAGCGTCCGCAGGCCAAACGCCGCACCTTAAAAATTAAATCCTCGACTTCAAAGCGGCTATTGGCAAGCGAATATCGGCGTTGTAAACCATCCGCGCGATTCAAGTTCACAAATTGTCCGGCGTGATAACTCAAACTGTTCTTACAATGGAGGTTTAACAGCATGGTTTCATGATTAACCAGGCTTTTAGCGGTAACCACGGCTTCAGTAAAATAATCGTCCGGTGGTTTGCGGCTGACGACCATGTCTTGTTGCGGATAACACAGGCGCGCCGAAAATGATTTTGATGCCGCAAAATTTCCTTTATACCGGCTTGGGCCGCGACCGGTGGCGCGCCCTGAACGCTGCGCAACATGCAATTATGGCAAGTTCCCTGATTGCAGCCGTGTGGGATGTCTATTTTCGCTCTGAGCAAAGCATCCAGGACGGAATCTCCTTCTTCGCAAAACACTAGCTGACCGTTTACGGTAATTTTTTTCTTCGACATCACCTGCCCTGCAATATTCGTATTGGCGCATCAATAGAGTAGAATTTCGCCGTATGACCCGATTGAATAAAAGTGCATGATCGACCGGATTTTATGCAGGCATAATTGCCTAAATGCTCGGATCGGCATAATTCGATTTTTTTTGAGACAATTTACAATAGTTTAAAACGGTTTTTGTATAACATGATAATTGCGGTTTTGCAAGAAAGACAGCCTAAGCAGAGCGTCATTAGGATGCATCTTTTCCGCCCGGTAAACTCGTGCTATGGTGTTCCCCTATAAACGCGGTAACCAGGTAATAACCCCGCCCGTAGCGGTTAACGACTAAGTCTATCAAATCATAACTTAACCTTAGGAAAAAAAGTGATTTACTTGTTTCCAAACATTAATTCTTCGCTGTTTGCCGCCCCGGACAGCCTGTTGGAATTTAAACTCCTGTTAAAAAACCAGAATACCTGCCTGCGCGAAAAGTTTAACCCTCACCATTCCGTCGCGGAACTGCTCGAAGAGAAATCCGATTTCATCGATCAAATTTTAAGTTGCTGCTGCCAACATTTTCTCGCCGGCTATTCGTCGGAATTGGCCTTGTGCGCCGTGGGCGGTTATGGCAGACGGGAGTTGTTCCCCTATTCCGATGTCGATATTTTGCTGTTGGTTAATTTTGAAAAATCCAAAGTTTTGGAAGACGCCTTGGCCAGCTTCTTTAGTTTTCTTTGGGATATTGGCCTCAAACCCGGCTTGAGCGTACGTACGATCAAGGAGTGCGTGGAAGCCGCGGAACTTGATCAGACCATTATGACCAGTTTGATGGAAATTAGATTGATCAACGGTTCCACCATTCTATTGAAGCGCTGAAAACTGAAATCACACCCGATAAACTTTGGCCGGCGGATCAATTTTTCATTGCCAAAATGCAGGAACAACAAAAGCGTCACGCCAAGTATGACGACGCCGCATATTTTCTCGAGCCCAATATTAAGGAAAGCCCCGGCGGCTTGCGCGATCTGCATGTGATTGCTTGGGTATTCAAACGCCAGTACGACGCGTCCACGCTTAAGGAACTGGCCAAATTCGGCTTTCTGCCCGAAGAACTGGTTAAATACGGCTTCCTGCCCGAATCGGAATACGCCGAACTTATCGCTTCGCTCGATGCGCTGTGGCGGATCCGCTATGCATTGCATCTGTTAACGAACCGTTGTGAAAACCGATTGATTTTTGAATATCAACGCGACCTGGCGCGCCAATTTGGTTTTAGCGAAGAAGAGCACAACAACAACCAGGACGTTGAACAATTCATGCACTTTTATTTCAAAACGGTGCGGAGTTTGGTGCGGCTGAATGAGATGTTATTGCAACTGTTCAACGAGCGCTTTCTTTCCGAGGAAACCATCGTTACACCCATACCGAACAACGATAAATTCCTGGTGATAAACGGCTATCTTGAAGCGGTGGACGACGCGATTTTCTTGCGGCATCCTGCAGCCTTGCTGGAGATTTTTCTGATTTTGCAACAAAATCCAGCGCTCAAGGGCATTAGAGCGACAACCATCCGGCTTATCCGAAAAAATTTATATCTGATTGACGCCGCTTTCCGGGAAAATAAACAAGTCAACAGTCTGTTTATCGAGCTATTCCGGCAACCGAACGGCATTACCAGCCAGTTGCGGCGCATGAACCGTTATGGAATTTTGCCAGCCTATTTACCCAGCTTTGCGCATATTGTCGCGCGCATGCAATATGATTTGTTTCATATTTATACCGTCGACGAACATACGCTGTTTGTCATCCGGAATTTGCGCCGTTTTCAACTGGATAAACACTATAACGAACTACCTTTCTGCAATGATGTTTTTCTGCATATCGCCAAACCGGAAGTATTATTTTTAGCCGCGCTGTTTCATGATATTGCCAAGGGCAAAAGCGGCGATCACTCAACCATAGGCGAAGTCATTGCGCGCAATTTTTGCAATCAGCATCATTTTTCAGCGCATGACACCAAATTAATGGCTTGGCTGGTGCGTCATCATTTGCTGATGTCCATGACCGCGCAACGCAAGGATATAGGCGACCCGAATGTTATTCATGAATTTGCCCAAAAACTGGGCAGTATCGAATATCTGAATCATTTATATTTGCTAACCGTAGCCGATATCCGAGCGACCAATCCGGGATTATGGAGCTCATGGAAGAATGCCTTGCTTAAAGAATTATACCTGGCGACACACAAAGCCTTGCGTAAGGGTCTGCAAACTCCCGCCGCGCAAACAGATAGGCTGCTGATGCTTAAAAAAGAAGCGCGGGATGAATTAATCAAACTCGGCATTGCCGAACCGGTCATCAATGCCGCTTGGCGGCATACCAGCGACGATTATTTTCTACGTTATTCGGCGGACGAAATAGCCTGGCACACTGTCGCAATCGCTCGTCAAAAGAGGAAAAATTTCCGCTGGTTTTGCTCAGGCCGCAAAACTTGCGCGGCAGCGCGGAAGTCTTTGTCTACATGATCGACGAAGGCGCCATATTTTCCATTTGCACCGCCACGCTGGATCAATTGGGCTTGACCATACTTGACGCCAGAATCATGACCACGATGGATAACTATGTGTTGAATAGCTTCCAGATTCTTGAACAATCCGGGCAACCCATCAACGAGTTGAATCGGGAAATCAATATCTGTAAAACCCTGCGCAATAATTTATTACTCAAGGAAGTCAAAGGAAATCGGAATATCCATCGCGAATCGAGACAAGCTAAACATTTTCCTATCCCGACCAGCATTACCTTTATCGCCGATCCCTTAGCCAAACAGACCATTATCGAACTGGTGACCACCGATCATGCGGGTTTGCTGTCCAAAATCGGGCGGGCTTTTCTGCAGCAAAATATTCAACTGCATAGCGCAAAGATAACCACGATCGGTAGTCGCGTCGAGGATATCTTTTATGTCACGGATCAGCGGCAACAACCGATAACGGATCATGCCAGCCAACAGAAAATAAGGGCCGAAATTCTGAATATGCTGGCTTGATAGTGTTAATTACTAGCCGGCACGCCGCACTTTCGAAAACGCTAGTGGCTGGCGACTGGAGCCGAATAGCTGGTGTTGGGTTTTTCCATATCGAAGCCGCCCAAGATCGGATTCGGCGGACAAACAGAACCGACCGCGTTCCATAAGCCTTGATAATAGGTTTCATCCTTGGCCAATTTCTGATTATTAAGGGTGTAACTGCCGGCCGCGGCGTACATATTTTTAATTGCGGGTAGGGTCGCCGCGCTTCCGGAAAATACCCTGGCGATGGAGGTTCCTAGCGTAGCAACCAAGGTAGTCGAAGTTAACAACGGATTGGTTATTATGCCTAAAACCGAAGACATCAGTCCGTCAAAAGCGCTAGCCACCGCATTCAGCGCGATGCCGGCGCTATCGGCGGTACTTCCCGCGCTCAGCATATCGGAGGACGTAGTGCCCGCCCCTATGCAGCGATCGACGGCCATTTGCACAATGGCCGCTTCGCAGGGCGTTTGCGGCGACCAAAGCGCTCCATCAAGTTTAATGCTCTCCGCGGGCGGCGTGGCGCCGGCAATGCCTGGACACATGGCGTTACGGCTCGCTGAGGCGTAATGGATCTGGAAAGGCGTAGTGCAGCCGGATACCAAAACCGCAAAAACAACGGCAATTATACAAGCATGGCTTTTACGAATGGTGCGATCCATCATGAATCCAATTTAAATGAGCAGCGCTAAGATAGGAGCTAATTTATTGATTTTAATTTATTTTCAGGCAGAAACCAGCGGAGCGTCATCATAACATTGGTTAAGCGGCGGCACAATGCGCATGCAAACCGAGCGTAACCGGATTTAAATTAATACACCCTGGCAAACGCATTTAAACATTTATTAAAACAGTCTTTGCAGTGGGCTTCAATCAGTGTCTAAGAACAGCCCCCTCTCTTCCGCCGAGAGGGGCGGGTCTTTACGCAATGATAGGGATATGGCGCTAATAACACTGAAATAACGGTAATTTTAATGCGTTTGCCCTGTTTCCCAGCCAAGGTACCACGCACATTGTTGCATAATAGCTTAGAATGATGGGCTGGATTCACTTGTCATGGCGGATTGATGCTTAAAGATTATCCTCCGGTGTTGGGTTTTGCCGCCTACAGCGGTACCGGCAAGACCCATTTACTTAGCCGCCTTATCCCTATCCTCAAACAAACAGGGCTAGGCATCGGCGTGATCAAGTTTAGCCATCACGATTTTGAAATCGACCAACCCGGTAAGGACAGCTATCGGATCCGAGCCGCCGGCGCCACGCCGGTAATGCTGGTTTCCCCTTACCGCCGGGCCGTGATAAGTGAATTCGAGCCGCCGCGCGAAATCAACTTGCAGGAACAACTACAACAGTTTCCAGGCGAGGGGGTGGATTTAATTCTGGTGGAAGGCTTTAGAGACGCGGTTTTCAGCAAAATCGAACTGCACCGCCCGCTGCTCGGCAAGCCGCTGCTTTATCCGCACGATAAAAACATCATTGCCCTTGCCAGCGACCAGCGCGTATCCACACCAGAAGATCTACCCTGGCTGGATTTGAACGATGCCCAAGCCATCGCCGCTTTTATTATGCGGCATTATTTTGGCGAATAAACCGCTTAAGGTTTAGGAATCCGCCATGCATTCTTCACCCACGCAGCCATTGACTTCGACGGTGATGTGATCCAGATAAATGAATGCCAACTGGGTCTTATAGTGATTAGGCGGCTTGGTAACGGGTGACGATGCCGATTATCGCCGCATGGTGCGAGGCGCTTAAGCGCCAGATGTGCAGATCGCTGACCCGGCTCTCCCCGTCCTCTTCCAGGGTTTCCTGAATCGCCTGTTTATAGTGATCGTCCACGCTTTGATCCAGCAACACCGGCGCGGTTTCCCGAATCAAGCCTCTAGCCCAAACCAGAATCACCAGCGCGCCGACAAAGCCCATGACGATATCCAGCCAGTTCCAGCCGTAATACTTGCCCGCCAACAAGGCGATTATCGCCAAAACCGAAGTTAAGGCATCCGCCAGCACATGCATATAAGCGGCAGCCAAATTATGGTCGTGGTGGTGACGCGAGCCATGATGATGGTGGTCATGTTCGTGATGTTCATGTGGATGACCCCCGTGCTCATGCGCCGGTGGGGTAACGGATTTATGCGCTCCAGGGTGGTCATGATGTTCGCTGAGCAATAACACGCTGAGTAAATTAACCGCCAAGCCGATGCCGGCGACTATCAACGCCTCGTCGAAGCGGATGCTTTCCGGCATCGCCAGCCGCTTGGCGGATTCCGCGACCATCATCAGCGCCACCATGGCCAAGGCGATGGAACTGGCGAAGCCGCCCAATACGCTGACTTTGGCCGGGCTAAAGGCGAAGGTTTCATCCAGTTCATGCAGCCGGCTGTAGCGGTAGGCAAAAATGGCAATCAGGAACGCCACGACATGGGTCGCCATGTGCCAACCATCGGCCAGCAGGGCCATGGAGTTGAACTGTATGCCGGCGGCTATCTCCACCAGCATGGTGCTAAAGGTTAGCAACAGCACCCACTTGGTACGCCTTTCCCCCTTGCGGTTAATTTTGCCGAAATCATGCGGATGGCGCCAGTGATGGAGTTGATGTTCGTGCATTTAGGGTTCCTGTTCTCTATAACTTAAGCGCTTGGATACATGTTTAATATTATACCTATCGGATATGAAATCAGAGTGTCGCACCACCAGGATCATTCAAACAGTGACGCAATTCAGCGAATAAATCGCTTGCCAACAGTCCTCGTTCGCCTTGCGCGGCAGCCGACCTATCCGCTGCTTCGCCGTGAACGTAGACCGCCAGTTTAAGCGCCTCGGCAAGCGGCCAACCTTGCGCCAACAAACCGCCGACGACGCCCGCCAACACATCGCCCATGCCGCCGCTGGCCATGCCGGGATTGCCGGTGGTGGAGACAAAAATTTCCTCGCCGTCGCTGATTAGGCTGCCCGGGCCTTTCAATAAGCATACCCCGCCGTAATCCTGTTGCAGCGCGGCAACCGCCGCGTACCGGTCGGCGGCGATATCCCCGGTGCGGCAGCCCAGTAATCTGGCCGCTTCACCGGGATGCGGGGTTAAAATCCAATTCCCGCGTTTTTGTGGTTGCCGCGCCAACAAATTCAAGGCGTCGGCATCCAACACCAACGGTTTTCGAGACGCCAGCACGGCGGAGTATAAGCTTTCGGCCCAATCATCCTGGCCAAGACCCGGTCCAATGACGATAACCCCGGCTTTGTCCAGCAAGGGCAAAAGCTCTGCGGGTGCTTCCGCCGCGTGACACATCAACTCCGGTCTACCGATATTCAACTGCGCCACCTGAGCGGCGCGGCTGGCGATACTCACCAACCCTGCTCCACTGCGCAAAGCCGCTTCCCCGGCCAACCGGATGGCGCCGCTAAAACCCAGATTGCCGCCAACCAGCAGCAAATGCCCGAAATGACCTTTGTGCGCGCAACGCGAGCGAGGCGGCAACGCCAGTTTTTTTAGCAGCAGGGCAGCAGGTTTAATACCGGCAAAAACCGCTTCCGGCACATCTAAATCCGCGCGGACGATGTCTCCGCAAAAATCGGCGGCTTCCGCCGTGAATAAACCTGATTTCAAGCCAATAAAGGTCACCGTTACCGCCGCCTTCACCGCGCAGCCCATCACGCAGCCGGTGTCGGCATGCAAACCGGAAGGAATATCCACGGCCAGCACTG
>CAVXZR010000006.1:0-13346 GCA_963765965.1 uncultured Pseudomonadota bacterium | reverse complement strand
GTCGCTAAATCAAACATTCAACGCTGACCGATCGGGAGTTTCAGGTGTTTATCTCCCTAACGAATGGCAAACGTCTTACCGACATTGCCGTTGAAATGGCGTTAAGCGTAAAAACCATTAGTACCTATCGCACCCGATTGCTAAAAAAATTGGACTTGTCCAGCAATAGCGATGTATTCATTACGCCCTTAAACATAGGTTGATCGAACCATAGCAAATACGTCAATTACAGACGATCATCTGTTTGACGCCAGGCAATAATTTCCAGACCCGGGTTCTACATTTTGCAGCGTGTTGCTCTCTTGTAAAGTGCATTCGCCATTGTTCCCACGCTCCGGCGTGGGGAATGCATCCCTGGACGCTCGCGTCTTCTTGATTCAATGTGCTGGGATACGCGATACCTGAGATTGCGGGTGATTTGTCATCGGGCTTTTTCGAAGGCGTCGGTGTTTTCCCGTAACATCCCGCAAAATTGTTCGGCGCTACCGCCATGTTCGACAGGGCTTTAGCCTGGAGGATGATATCCGAAACCGTTCCGGCGCCGATGCCTTGCAATAGCCAGACATCCTGATTGGCAATGGATCGGATAGCGTCGGGACAGGAGGGCAGTTTCAAGGTGTTGCGGAAGATTTCGCAACCGATGGTTTCTTCGCTGTCCGGATAGTAAAGGTGGATAAACAGCTCGCCGGTTTTGCGGCGTTCGCGGCGAATATCCAGAATCCGGCTTTCGGCGAACTGATTCCGCAACTGCCGGCCGGGGATTTGCCGCTGCCATTGCTGATCGCCACCGTTAGCGAACGGTAGCCAGTTCAGACCCGATGCATTTGCCAGTTTGTCCAGCAGGCGCAGTAAACCAATATTGATTTTGCCGCCGGTAGCGGGTTTTTCTTCCGGCAGCTTGCCGAGAAACACCATGCAGTGCGTGGTGTCGCACAGCGAGCCGCTGTCGCGGTGGCGATGCCGGCCATGACCGGCGTTCCGGCTATCACGGCACGCATGGCCTGGCGGGCGTTGCCGGTCAGGGTTTGCGCTTCGGCGGACATGACGGCATCCACATAGCTTTCGAGATCGGTTTCCAGTACGACCGGTCCGTTGTCAGCCGCTTCATGCAGAAGGCCGTCCACCAGCCGCTCGGAACGGCTACCCGCAGCCGTCGAGACAATGCGGTAGGTGCCGCAGGTTGTAAAGCGGTATTGCGGACCGGAGAGTTCGGGACAATCGGCGTTTGCTTCCCAACTACTGCGCTTGGTGGGCGTTAACAATCGGACCCGGACCCCGGCAGACTCGGGCGGATAGTTTTGCTGCCAGGTTTTCAGGAAACCGGCGGCCTTAGGCAGTAGCGAAGCGCCTCTGAGGCCTTGTTGCCGGAATATCGCCAGATAAACCGGATGTTCAGCAGGCCAAACCACCAGCATATGACCGAGCAGGACTGGCCGGTTGCGGTCGAGACACTACCGGTTTTAACCATTGCCTGCATTTGCGCCAGGCGTTTTTTATCCGCCGGGTTTTGACCGGCCAGCGTGGAGCCGGGCGAGATGCCGTTTTGCGTCAAGCCCTTAAAATAATTGGGTTGCGAGAGGAACGCAGCCCGCATGGCCAAAGCCAGTTCCGGCAAATTCGCCTGCCAGGCAAACCGGCCGTCCGCCTGGCGTTCGCCCAGATAGGCCCGCCAGCCTTGCAGGGTTTGCGGTTTAGCTTGCCCGGCTAATGGCCGGTCCTTGACGGCGGATAACAGCAAGCGGTAACGTTCAGGCTGAAACTGTTCGCGGCGCGCCAACAGTTTATCGGTATCGCTGGCGGCCAGTTCTGCCGACAATACCTCGGGGTTGGCCTGGCTGAGCGCGGCAGCGTAAGGGATTTTCAGCAAAGAGCCGGGTGGCATGCGGCTGTGCTGGTCGCCGCCGCTTTCCAGTATCCGCCCGGACAGCAAGCTCATGAGTAGATAAGCGCTGCTGCCGGTTTGCTCTAAGCCCGCACCCAGCAATTGTTTCAGTTTCGCCGATTGCGAGCAGGGTTCGGCAGGCCAGCCGGCGTTGACGGCCAGCCGGGCCAGTAAAGCCCGGTCGTTACCGTCTAAGTCAGCGCTTTGCCGGATATGTTGTTTAAGTGCTTGCAGTTCATCCTCATTGGGCCAGGCTGAGGCTTCCTGTCCGGCCAGCTCGCCGCTAAAGCGCATGGCGGCGGCTTCTTCGGCCCAGAGCGGCAAGCTGCCGGCGCAAGTACGATAACTGGCTTCATGAAACAGTTCGTGCCGCAGGTAAACCGCAGGGCCAAAACCGCCTTGCGGCCGGCTGCGAAGATAAATGCTGCCTGGCCGCCAGCCCCCGGCATGGCGGGCGCTGAATTCACCGTCGGTCAAGGCCGGAAACACTTTTACCGGATCGTCTTCGCCGGGAATTTTATAGCCTTGCGCCGCCAGTTCGGCCAGTGCAGTGCCGCCGGCTTGTTGCAGATCGGTTTGCTGGGCAAGGATGCCGAAAAACAACAGCGCCGCACCGGCTTCGAATAACCGGAAGGAGCTAAATAGGCTTGAGCGGGTTAGTTTCATGGTTTGGGAAGAGCGCTATTCTATTGATAGTTACATCAATTTTAGCATGTAACCGGCCTACCCTTTCCGCCGGGGGTTGAACGGGGTATTTATCCTGTTCGTAATATTTTCGCGCTCTTAATATTACCAGGACCGTAGGGTGGAACCTGACAAGGGTTCCACCGATTCGAAGCCAATGAACGTTCGCTATGTTTGTGTATGGCGGGCCTGTTGGAAATGGGTTTGGATTGTTGGCGGCCGGCGATGGCGGATCGCCTATCGGCATCCACCCTACGGTCCTATTAGCTTAACTTAACGGCGTTGGTTGCATGCCCCGTCCCGCTCATGCGCTATCGTTTCCACGCTCCGGTGTGGGGATGCATCCCTGGACGCTCTGCGTCTCCTCTGAGCAAAAAGTGTCAGGCCTGTCAATTGTTCACATGTTAATTCAGCCCAACGGCCCTTACTCCTTTGAGTAATTAAGCATCAGGTTACGACAGGTAAAAGAGAAAGCGGATGCTATAGCGCCTTGGCGCAAAATCCGGAAGCGGTGACGATCCGGGTTTGACCAATCGTTGCGAGCGCAAGCAGTCCGGCTTTCTTGTCGCCAGTCACTAAATAATGCGCCTTAGACGCTACGGCCATGGCAAGCAAAAACGCATCATTGGGATAGTTCGCCTCATAGCCGGAAGGCAAGTTTTCAATAACAATAGCGCTTTTCATGTTGTTAAGCATCAACCCGACTTCATGGGGTTGCAATATCGCCTTAAACTTTTGATAACGACTTGCCCGACGGATTTCTTCAATCTGCTCCTTGCAAGTTACTAAGTCGAAGACACCTTGCCGCCATGCTTGGTAAACCCGATGGGGTGGACTATGCGGAGAAATGAGCGCACTGAACAGCACATTGCTGTCTAAAATAACGCGCATTTATTGTCTTGCCCAGGATAAAGCCTCTTCAATGGCGTCATCGATTTCTTGCAGGGAATGGCCGGCGTTGTTTTTCTTCGCGGTACTGACGGCCAGTTCCAGCATGTGGCTGCATACCGCTTCCTCGACGAAGCGGGACAAGTCGCCCTTGCGTCCGCCGCCATGCGCGGCAAGAAATTGGCGCAACGCCTGGTCGGTATCGCGGGAAACAATCACATTCCAGCGGGTATTGGTATTCAGATCGGTCATGACATTACTCTAGGGACAATCAAGATATATGTTTATCTGTTTATGCGTTTATTGTCAAGGATAGTGACACAACCATTGCCGGCAGACAAGGGGCATTTTTACCTTAAATAGCAGCAAACGCTTGGCGATTAACGCGTTGCATTATATTCTTAGTATCATTATAAAATCATTTTCCTTTTGGAAAGCATGCCTATCCAACGTAATGATTTAAATAAATCCCTACGCTAAGAAGACCTACATCAATAATATGGAAAAGGTGTATTCCTGTATACAGTACGCTCTCACTGGGCGTCATGGCATTGTAAGCAACCGTAATATTTTGTCTAACCCTATATTTATTTTGAACAAATTTTGCTGAAAATTTGAATACTGATATAAAAGACCCAAATGCAATCCTCTGAGAGTGATATTCTTTGCCCCTAACTTTATATCTATATTCAATTTTTGGAGTAAACCATCTGCCTTCTTCATCGTGGTCTTCAAGAATCTCGGAGTAAGTAATTTCACCGTTTGCTTTCGGCCATTTTGATGCAAATAAGCTTCTCATTACATTAAATAACGTATGAATTAGCGCGACATACAATATAGCTTCAAATATAAAAAATGTGATTTTGTCGAAATCGATCACTTGCGATGTTACCGATTGAAATGTGGGCATTTCTTCACTACGATAACCTTACTTTACGTCGATCAGGCTATCGGAAAATTCGTACTTCGGTAGAATCCTTATGGTCACCGAAACTGATATAAAGTGTAGTTGAATTTTATAATGGCAGGGTCGTTTTATGTGGGATTTACCTCGGTAGATTATTGAGTTGTGTTTCGGGTTGAAGTCCGGGCCAAGGCCATAAGACGCACATCCATCAAAACGACATAGGGTGCATTAGCGAAGCGTAATGCACCAATATCGAAGTCAATGAGCCTTCGCCTTGTTTGTCCGGAATGATTGGTACGAATGCTTTTAAGGTTTTTGATATCCCACGATTGGTGTAATACGGCTATCGCCTATTACACTCTATGGATTGCGATTTATCTATCGGGTTGCTTATTTCCCAAAAGCCCATCGCACCCCACAGACACCGGCGAATTCGTTTCCTGAATTGTGTTCCGGCACAATCACTCCAAGGTAATAGGGCCCATAGAAGGTATTGACCTGCGCACCCGATAGATTGTTATGTCCTGAGAAATAATCGGCCTCCACTCGCCATTTGTTATAGCCTAAAGCGAATCCAAGGGTATATCCCACGGTGTTTGTGGTGACAGACAAATCTTTGTCTACGAAGTACGTTCCGCCAT
Source organism: uncultured Pseudomonadota bacterium (assembly GCA_963765965.1). Taxonomy (GTDB): domain Bacteria; phylum Pseudomonadota; class Gammaproteobacteria; order Methylococcales; family Methylomonadaceae; genus Methylomonas. Next base: position 8,344 of record CAVXZR010000006.1, on the reverse strand, counting down.
GCAGATTAATGTCGTCTATCGGCTGATAGATCGCCAGAGCATAGTCGGCATTGTGCCATGCCAGCGGGCCTTTAAAGACTGTGCCGTTCTGCGTTCCGACAATTGCGCTCCAATCGTCCGTAATATCAAACGTCTGTGACAGATTGATATAACTGTCGCACTCATAGTTCTGAGCGCCGCCGCCGGCCAAAGGGCAGTTCTGAGTTTGAAGCTGAATGTCCAGTCCGTTGGGTAGAGAGTAATCCAGCGTGGCGTTAAGGTAATAGGTGTCGGTTGGCAGCGCGTTGCCTGTTGTTTGCGAAACCTGATTGGGGATGTGGTAATAATCCTGCTCAACCGTAAGCGTCCACCCCCCTTCGTCAAGCAGGTTAGGGGTTGTGTCGATTCGATGTTGGCCCTTAGCCAGCACCGCAAACGGCAAAAAGTATAATAAGAGAATAAGTAATGTAATTTTGTGCGGCATCTGAATATGTTAGCGCTTGACGGCTTTGCAATGCGAATTGCTTGCTGCAATTGCCCATTATAGTCAATTCATACCACTCTCAATTCCACTAGAACATAATTCTTAAGAAAAAATATTGTAAGCTAATGAATTTTAATACATTATTGCCTAGCCGATTGCTTTATGCCGTTTCAGCAAAGCCGAAGTATTTGCAAGCAAATATGCGCTACAATATCATTTTATGTAGCACATACGCCTTGGTAAGTTTCATGAAACATTTAAATATTAGAGAAATGCGCAGTAGTCTGGGGAAACTCGATATGCTGGTGGAAGAAGAGCAGGAGCTTATTATTACCCGCAATAAACAGGCTATTGCACGGGTGCTGCCGGTACACGCTGCAAAAAAACGCCCCAGTCATGCGGATTTACGCTTATTGCAGCAATGCAGTACGATAACTTCGGAGGAACTGATCCGCCAGGATCGTGATGAACGATAAGCTTATTGTCTATTTGGATACCTGCGTTTTAGCGAAATGGTATCTGGCCGAATCGAATTCAGAACAGGTGGCCGATTATATTGTAGGCTTGGAAAGTGCGGTTGTTAGCACATTGACTAAAACCGAGATGCGTTGTTTATTAGCTAGGCGCAGAAGAATGCAGAAGATAAGCTCGGATTTGGAAGCGCAAATTTATGCAACGTTCCTTGAGGATATCGCTCAAGGTCATCTGTCTCTGTATCAGGTTGAAGATAAGCATCTTGAAAGCGCTTCTTATCTGATCTCGATATTACCGGCATTTAGCTTGCGCACATTGGATGCCATGCATCTTGCGATTGCTCAGCATCATGGCTTCGAGCATATTGCCACCGCCGATAAGCTATTTGCCAAAGCGGCTGAGGCGTTGGGGTTTAAAGTTGAGGTGTTTGCATAGCGCCTGTCTTCACAAATTCTATGGATTTAATGTAATTATTCAGCGTAGGGTGGGTTAGATGCGCAAGTCGTTGAGTTTAGATCAAGTTAAATTCGTTGGGCGCATCGTAACCCACCAGGGGCGTACCAAAACCCTTTCAATTTCATCGAATCGATGGGCGTATCAAGAATTCACTGAATAGTTACCAAAAATGTTTACTTAAGAGACATGGCACTTCATTTGCAAACGGCAAAAAGAATAATAAGGGAATGAGTAATATAATTTTGTGCGGTATCTAAATAAATTAGCACTTGAAGGCTTTGTTTTGCGAATTGCTTGCTGTAGAAAAACATCTAGCCGTTACTCCCGTTACGCAAAACAGCGGCAAACGCTTGACGATTAACGCGCCGCATTATATTCTTCGTATCATGATAAAAACATTTTCCGACAAAACGACTGCGGCTGTGTTTGCCGATGAAAAAGTTCGTCAATTTCCGACAGATATACTACAAACTGCCCGTCGAAAATTAAATATGCTGGATAAAGCAGATCGGATTGACGATTTGCACAGTCCACCTGGAAATCGGCTGGAAGCCTTAAGTGGAGACCGCGCCGGTCAATGGAGTATTCGCATCAATCAGCAATGGAGATTATGCTTTCGATTCGAAAACGGTAACGCCTATGACGTTGAAATTATTGATTACCATTGAAGAGGGCAAGTAATGACCATTCAAATTGAAGATTTGAACAGCCTGGATTTTTCCGATGTGGCAGATACGCATCTGGGTAAATTGCCACCCATTCATCCCGGTGAAATTCTGCGTGAGGAATTTTTAATTCCCATGGGTATGACGGCTAACGCGCTAGCCTTGGCGCTCAGGGTGCCTGCACCACGAATCAATGACATTGTGCGCGGGCGGAGGGCAATTACCCCGGATACGGCTTTGCGTCTGTCGCGTTACTTCGGTGTGTCTGCCGAATTTTGGATGAACTTGCAAACCGCTTACGATTTACGCATGACGAGGCTGCAAGCCTTGGCTACCATAGAGCGCGATGTGTTGCCGCATCAAGCGGCATAATTGCGATAAACGGGGCTTACAAGAATGGCTCTTAACTGTAGCGGCCTGAGAACATAAATCACAGGAACCGATAACATCCGTTTTTCGGGACCACATTAGCTGAGAATATCGGAGCATTCTGGCCCACATTAAGTGAGAATGAGACCACATTAATTGAGAACAGCCCGATAACATCCTCCAGGAACCACATTAAGTGAGAATGACTGAAGTGCTGCTAACACGCTATCGTTTAAAGCAAAACGCCGGCAGCCAGCAATTGATCATGGAGTTCTTGAGTTCGCTCAGGTGGCAATTGACCGTTCAGGAATAACCGGATTTCCTTAGGTTTGGCGGAGAGTATTTCTGTTATGAACTTGATGCTGTAACCATTGCGCGCCATGCGTGCTTCCAACCCATCCAGATCCGGCGCCAGAATATCTTTAATGGTATCGGCATCGACCGGTTTCTGGCCGACTCGGAAGGCTTCCTTGAAAGCGCGCGTCAGATAAAGTTCGAACTGTATCGGTGTCGTTAACTTCTCACATAACAATGTCACGGCTGCATCGGTTATTAAGGTTTCCGGCTTAGTTTCTGCTTCTGTTACTTGATCGAGCAACCAGTACAAATACTTTTTCTTGTCCTGCCCGAAGCCGCTCAGTTCAAAAAACGTCGTCCGCGCACCAATTTCCTCCATTGAGGGTCGAAGTAAATCGTTCTTGAGCTTCGGGTGTCCGGCCAACACTATTGAAAGTGTACCTTTGCCGCTTCGCACGATTTCCATCAGACGTTTCATGGCGATCAGCGTCTTGCATTGCAGTTGATGAGCGTCATCAATGAACAACGCGACCGGCTTTTTCCGCTTGCGGATCAGATCGCGCAATGCCCGTTCTCGTAGCCCTACTACCTTTGGCATTGGATCATCCTTGTCGATGGACAGCTCACTGAACAATGTCTGTACCAGCGTTGCCGGCGTTATCAGGCTAACATCCAATGCCAAGGAATTAGCAATCAAAATGGCTTTATCTTGTTCCAGCAAGTCCTGGATTTTTTGCAGCATCGACGTTTTGCCGGTACCCACCATGCCCGCCAGCACAATGAGTTTACTGTCTTTAATCGCCAGTTTGAGTTCGTTGACGACCTGTTGTAACTGGGTTGTCTCGAAATAAGCGATCTGGCTGATCAAACTAATATCTCGGGTAAGACTGTAGTAGTTTCTAATGTCACTCAGCATGGGGTTGGTTCTCCGTTGAGAGTTCGTCAGGTTCGACACAGCCACGAATTCCTGCCAGCACTTCCTGCTTGTTCAGCGTGGATTCGACAAGCGCGTTGATTCGAGCCAGTTGATCAGCAGGCAGCTTCGCCAGCGGTAGCCCCAAAAATTCCGAAATTGCGCGTTTTGCTGCCAGTGCACTGGGGTAAGTCAGCTGGTTGAATGGGTCTGGGTCAGTAAATGTTTGGGTTGGTATGCCATCGGGTCGGCTGAATACCGCCACGTCAGGCCTGCTTTCCAGTGCAGCACGCGGCAATTCGAGTTGAGCGGCTAATATCTCGATCCGATCCGCACGCCTTTGCGCGGACGATTTCTTGAAAGCGCGATAACGATTTAACGGGATGGGGCCGCCGACCGGCAGATAAGGGCCGAAACGCTTTTCGCCGTGCTCGACAAATAGTTCCTGGTCGAACAGTCCCCACCATAATATGACATCCTCCCGGCCAACTCCGAATCAACCTCATACGGTGTGCTGTCCACCGTTACGCGAGCATCTATCGCAACCTTGCGCTGCTCCGGTTCGCGGGCGAAGGTGCAAAAACGTTCCCAACTGCACATGGCGCGAATGCCGCCGGCAGGAAGGTTCTGCAACCAATCTTCGGTGCGCGAATGCTGCTCGGATCGATGATCCATTGCGTTGTAGCGAATCAGGAAATTCTGTAACCAGGCATTGGCCTCAGGTTCATCGCGCGGTTTCTGAAAGTGATATAAGGTTTCATGCACCTCTTTCACCGTCCGGAAGGGCCGCTCGACTTTGCCTTTCGAACGGGCCGTGGTGCGACGGCCGTCCTTGCCGGCCGGCATGTGGGTACGCACCTCGATGCCAAGATAACGCATCACGCTCTGAAACACACGGCGACGAGCTACCGGCCCGTTATCCATGTAAATTATTAGTGGAATGCCTTGCAACGGAAAGTCTGGCGACGCTTTCGCCGCCATCGCGTTGAATAGGAAACGTAAAGCGGTAACAACATCCTCGCCATAGACACAGTGACGGTTAGCCATACCGCTACGATCATCGACGATAGAAAACAGCATGAAGTGGGCGCCTTCATGTCCGGACGAATCCGGAGAGGGCGATTTTACCTCTTTGAGATCCGATGGCGACAGATCGAATTGCCAGCAATCGTTGCTGTGTTCCGCCTGAAACGCACCGCCGGTGGTGGTCGCCCAAGTGTTGTGCGATCATAACCCCATTGTTTGAGATAGCGATTCACCGTGGTCTGTTGAGCGTGCCGGCAATGGCCTGGACATGTCCGTCGGGGGTATTGATACCGAAAGTTTCAATCAGCCGGATCGATTCGGCGGTCGAGATATGCCGGCCTTTCTTATTCGATGTCCGCACTTTTATCGCGGCGATTAATTCGCAATACTGTTCCAATTGCTCTGCCGGCAGCGCACGCGGCGCTCCTCGATCAGAGCGGCGCAAAGCCTTGGGCCGACATCGTTCCGCCAGCGCCCGGTACAAGGTCTGCTCGGAGACACCAAACGCATGCGCCGTTTCCGATACGATCAGGCGGCGTTCATGACAGCGAGCCGGTAGCATTGCCAACCGTCTGGCCAGATCGATCAGTATTTCAGCGGGAATGATCTTTCTGGGCACTGGATATAATCCTGGTTCTACCGAACCGCTCTCGATACGCCGATGGGTACGCCACGATGGCGCAGATAGGCGTATAAAGTGCTCTTGGAAATATGCAGGTGCTCGGCAATTTGTTGTGCGCTAAGTTTCCCTTCACGGTAAAGTGTTTCGGCGGCGCAAGCGGTGGATTGGGCTTGCTGCGGCAAGCCTTTCGGACGCCCCCCGGTGCGTCCACGCGCACGGGCGGCGGAAAGACCGGCTTGGGTGCGCTCACGAATCACATCACGTTCGAATTCAGCCAGGGAGGCGAAAAGGTTAAACACCAAGCGTCCTTGCGGCGATGTCGTATCAATCGGATCATTTAGACTCTTGATGCCAACATCCTGCAGTAACAGCAGATTGACGGTCTCAACCAGATGCTTGAGCGAACGCCCCAGCCGATCCAGTTTCCAAACCACTACGATGTCGCCCGGTCGCACTTCGTCGAGCAGTTTGGCCAATATGGGCCGTTCGGTTGCCGCTCCGCTAATGACTTCGGTATAAACCTTGGCGCAGCCAACTTCCTTCAACGCATCAACCTGAAGCGCTACGGTTTGATCTCGGGTACTGACACGAGCATAACCAATATTCATGGAATTTTTTGGGAGGATGAATATCGTTCATTATACTCATCACAGAAAAGTAAATCGAACGCTGTTTTATAAAACCAGTATTCTGCACTGAAAACAGGCCGATTTCGACAGAAAATGACATGGCTGCCGGCGTTCGACAAAATGATCGTTTTATCGAACCAGAGTGACTTCCATTCTAATCTACGTGAAAATTTTTGACACCACTCTTCCTATTAAAAATAAAAGGAGTAGTTTTTTAATTTTGAATTCATCTTGGCGTGTTATATCTAAACAAGGAGTACGGTAAGCAGACGCAAGGTTTATATCGACAACCCAATTTTACAAAGCCAGTCTTTTCTCAAAAAAGAAATGTTTTTGAAGTCGAATAACGTGATGATTGGTAAGGAACGGCCTCGTGCGAGATGACTTGCATACTCTTTATTGATTTAGGTCAAAGAATCTCAAATAAAAAAGTATGAGAATGATCACGTTATTTGTTTTTATTTGTTTTTATTTGTTGACATCAAAAGGTAAGCGAACAGCTGCTTCCCCGAGATCAAAAACCAGCCATCCATAGTCGATTTTCCGTTCCACCAATGCGCGACTGTCTTCGGCGACTTAGTTTCGTCCCGCAGTGCTAGTTCAGATCGGCAAACAAGCAACATAAGTTAATATTATCAATGTTTTATGATAATCCATTTTTCATTTATTTTTAATGAGGCACTTCCCGTGATAAAAAAATATAGTTTAAACGCAGCAGTACTCTGCGGCTTGCTAGCGCCTGCTGTACAAGCCGCCACTCCTAACATCACCACCTTTGACTGTCCCAATGGCTCCTTTACCGAGCCCAGTAGCATCAACGCTGCCGGGCAGGTAACCGGACAATGCAATGATGCCGCAGGCTGGCATGCCTTCGTAAAAAACGGTACCACGGTAACCCCGTTCGACGCCGGCACCCCTAACTTTGCCACCAATGGAACGGGTATCAACACCAGCGGGACGGTGGCCGGAGATTACAATGACGGCACCACCCTCGGTGTCAAAGGCTTCGTGTACAGCAACGGTAATCCGACCCTCTTCAGCATCTTGAATAGCAGCGTGATGGAAACCCGCAGCATCGGCGCCAGCGGGAAGGTGGTCGGGGATTACCTGGACACCACAACTAACAGTTATCGCGGGTTTATCTACGATTCCACCACCAAGACGAACAGCATTTTTGACGCCGTAGTTCCCGGTCTTTGGACCCAGGCTGTGAGTATCAATGACAGTGACCAGGTGACAGGCTCTGGCGATATCCATGGATTCGTCTACAGCGCCGGCACATCTACCCTGTTCGACGCCCCGAACGCCGTTCAGACGGTTCCCCGGAGCATCAACAAAAGCGGGCAAGTGGTGGGCATGTACTATGACAGCAGTTATTTCTCGCATGGCTTCCTTTACAGTGGCGGCGTCGTAACGACCATCGACATCGCATGCCCGGCCACCCCCCCCACCGCCGGTGTGACCGTTACCGATATCTGGAGTATTAACGACAGCGGTCAGATGGCTGGATATTGCACGGATGCTTTGGGTCTGAGCCATGGCTTCGTACAAACCGGCACGGCTGGAACGCCAACCATCTTTGACGTTCCCGGAGCTGCCGGTATAGGCACCGTACCCCGCGGCATCAACACCAGCGGGCAAGTGACGGGGTGGTACACGGATTCTGTTGGCAGCACGCATGGTTTCGTGACATCAGCCATTGGAGCACCCTCAGCGCTCTCCTGCACCAAGCCTAAGGGTGCGAAGTCCGCCGCTGGCCATGGCATCGTAACTGAGGTAGGTGCTGACTACGTCAAGGTTTTTAACCTGCGTATCGACTATGCAAGCTGCACGCATATGAACTACGGTGGTGACGCCAAAGCGCCTGCGGTTAATGACATGATAGAGTGGGAAGGCTATCATGAGTCTAATGGCAATGTGATGGGTCAAACGCTGAGCTTTAACTAGTTCTAAACGCTCAGAAAAAAGCCTTAACCGCAAAAGAAGACCAAGACACAACTAACCACCATTCAGGGGAGGTTAGTTGTGTCACGTTATGAAACATTAGACAAAACGATACGATATTTTAATGTTGGGGTTTCAGGCGCAATAAAAAGGAAAACGAGTTTGCGTCTCACATAATGCGCTTATAGGCTAAACTCTTTTTTAAGCCTTAAATTACATGGTTTCAATTATCTGTAGTCGTTCTCAATTAATGTGGTTCCTGGCCGATGTTATCGGGCTGTTCTCAATTAATGTGGGCTCATTCTCACTTAATCTGGTTCCTGATACCCGGATATTCTCAGCTAATGTGGTCCCGAAAAGCGGATGTTATCGAGTCCTGTGATTTATGTTCTCGGGCCGCTACACGTAGGTATCGATGAAAACAAAGATAAATCTGACTTTGAAACATGGATAAATGATCCTGAAGCATATGAACGAACCAAGCGA
>CAVXZR010000005.1:0-5571 GCA_963765965.1 uncultured Pseudomonadota bacterium | reverse complement strand
TTTAATCCAATGGCAAGTGAAAGCTTGAAAGCTAACGTTTAATTTTCCATCATAAGGTTTAAACCACCGGCTTCAGCCGGTCAGCTTTAGCTGCGATAATATTTGCCATGGAGGTAATCTATGGAGTACAGATATGGAAGCCATACAGTTTTTCAGATTGAATATCATTTTGTTTGGGTCACCAAATATCGTTATAAGGTACTGAAAGGTGATGTGGCGGAGCGAGTTAGAGAATTGGTCAGGCAGACGTGCGAGTCGTTTGAGATTCGGATAGTGAGTGGTGCTGTGAGTAAAGATCATGTGCATATCTTGGTTAGTACGCCGCCAACCATGGCACCAAGTGAGATTATGAGGCGAATCAAAGGAAGAACGGCCAGTTATCTGTTTGAGGAGTTTCCACATTTGAAAAAGCGATATTGGGGACAGCATTTTTGGGCGCGAGGCTATTTCTGTGCCACAGTGGGGCAGATGACAGAAGAAATGATACAACAATATTTGGAACACCATTTTGAGCCTAATCCCAATGATAACTTTAAAATGGAGCCAGATTAGACGCGTCGTTTAGCCGACGCGTATCCGGACTTTCAGTCCGTAATTCGAACCCACCGGCTTAAGCCGGTGGTTGTTTAGTGGCTTTAATCGCCGCAAGCCAACATAAGACAAACCAGCACTTTCTGTCTTATGTTTGAGTCAACAAAAAAGCCGCCCATATTGGCGGCTTTTTTGTTCCTGATGATGTTGCGAAACCTACCCTTTGTGCAACATCGAGTTATCCACAGATTCTGTAGATAACTCTCTGCATAAAACAACATTATGCATTTATATTATGCAATTAGCCCATAGACCAAAAATCAGTCACTGGAAAATACGTTAAAGCCTAAGGACTTAAGCTTTTTCCTTGGGTAATAAAAGGTCTACCGTGTCTTCCCAAAAAGTGCCGGAATAAGCATCTTTCAAAGAAAGATTAATGCGAAGCGTGACTATTAGGTCTTGCTTTTTGCCTTGCTGATTTTGGGGGTTGACTGTGTTTTTGTGCATCAATGCGCCATCCAGGTCCAAGGGTTAATGACTTTTAAACCAACAGCCTCAAATGGCGAGGTATCACGAGTGGCTACAGCGAAACCATGTGTCACGGCAATTGCAGCAATATATCCATCGGCAGCATCAATGGCCTGCCCAGCATTGCGGGCACGGGCGCGTAATGTTGCATAAGCATGCGATGCCTGTTCATCGCAAGACAGGATGCGGCCAGTAAATAATGGTAATACTTGCTGCTCTAGGCTGGAATGGAGTGTTTCTTTGCGTTTACCTTCTGGCAGTACGGCGATGCCAAAGCGCAATTCTGCAAGGCTGATTGTCGAGAGGAACAGCGTTTCGATGGCTTGTTCGTCAATCCAAGAAACTACGCTTTTATCACAGGCCGCTTTTAAAGGCTCGGAAACGACATTGGTATCAAGCAAAATCATTCAAAGCTTAAAGGTTCAGTAGGCGATTTATCACGCTCTATCTCAAGATCGACCCCGCCCACTTCAAGACCAATTTTGACCAACAGAGAACCAAGCTTTATTCGATTAGCAGGCCTTACCGTGTTTTCCAAAATATCTCTGATTTCAGCTTCTGTACTACGGCCATGCATGGCGGCACGCACACGCAAGGCGCGATGGGTTTCATCAGATAAGTTGCTGACAGTGACAGATGCCATTGTTTACACCTCTTGTATAAAGTATCAATGAGGGCATTATGGAGTTTATGATGTCATATTGTAAAGTCAAAAGCGTGAGGTTGGACCGTTAAATTATGATGTGCGGCTTGATTTGGCGAGAAATGAAGGTCAAATCTGATATCGCCGATTTTCGCACGAAGCCTTACGCTCACCTAAACAAGGTATATTACGCATAAATTTGCACTAGAGAGACCGAATGATGTTGCTCAAGAAACTAATGTTTACAACCGGCTTAGTTTTTCTTGCCGGTTGCACTTATGACGATGTGCGGCAGTTGGGTTATTTTGCGGTAGGCAACCTGCATCAATATCAATGCCAAAGAGCCATGGCCGATGGCTGCAAAGAAGCCTCGTTTGATGAATACCAACGGCAGCGGCAGGAAGTTACCCATCAATAGGCTAGGAACCGGCATGCGCCGGATAGCGCAAATGCGGGCAAAACCGGGTTAAGGCCTGCGCCTCAACCCAGTTAAGCGGACGGCATTACAAGGATTTGTATTCAGCGATAGCTTTAGTTAAGTCAGCCTCCGCGTTTTTGGCTTCCCCCAGTTTGACCTGTTTTTGGCCTTGCAGAACTGCGTCGTTCGCTTGTTTCAGAATGGCTTCATTCACGCCGGAAATGTGGCTGGAAGAGGTTCTAGCCGCTTTTAGATGGGATTGAGCGTAGTTGAAATCGTTTTTTTGGATTTCTACAATCGCTTTTTCCAGATGAGCGATGGTTTCGGCAACGCTGGCATTAGGGCTGGCGGTGGTTTCGGCGGCGATAACGTTGTTGCTTGCGCCTAGCCAGAACGCCAAAAACAAAATGTATGCTGTTTGTTTGATTAAATTCATATGCTGGGTAAGGTAGTTGTGATGAGTTGCTGAGATAAGGCCGGGTTAAGGTTAAGGCCTAAACCCGGTTTTTTAATCGTAATTACAGAGCTTTGTATTCTTCTATAGCTTTAGTTAATTCGCTGTTGGCACTACTGACTTCGCCTTTTTTGACTTGTGCCAAACCTGCCGCCAAACTGCCGTTAGCCAGTTTTAATTTGGCTTCGTTGCCGCTGGTAATGTGCGTGGAAGAAACTTTCGCCGCTTTCACGAAGACCAAAGCGTTGTTAAAATCGCTTTTATTGACTTCAACGACCGCTTTTTCGAGCTGGGCGATGGTTTCGCTAACTGCCGCATCGGCGGCCGCTACAGGTGTGCTGGTTGCGCCGAAAGCCAACGCCATGGAAAGGATCAGAGCTGATTTTTTGATTGTATTCATTTTTTATTAATGGAAGGGTGTGGAAATGCCCACTGTCGTTGTGAACATGGCTGATTTTGGTATGGAATCCTGTGACTTTATAGGCGCTTAATGCGGCATGACAAATAGAAAACAGGCTATCCATGCCGGTAGGACGGCTTAAAGTATGGCTTTGAAAAGCTAACGCTCTTCAAAGCCATACTATGCTGTATTTCGGTTTATACCTAAGCTTATTTTATAAACAAATTATGACAGCCTGTTTTGCGCGTAAGCGGCGGCGATGATAATTTGCCGAGGTATAAATCCGGTTTTGTCTTGTATTCAAGCGCTTGGGGCAAATCACTGGAGCAGGCTAAAATTGACAACCGCTTTCCGGTTGATCATAACCCAGCGTATCCAGCTCGGTTTTCGGATGCAGAAATCCTTCCACCGGCGCGACGCTGACCATGGAACGAGGCGCGGCCAGCAATACCGGTTGGCGTAACTGGCCGTCCCAGGCGCAAACGATAATGGCGCGCCCTTGTAGCCCTGCAGTGCAAAGGCGTCTGAAAGCAAAAAGTCCTTGAGCGTGGCGACTTGATTGGATTTACTGCGGACACTGGCTTCGCCTATGGCTCTTACCGCCAGATAGGCCCCATATTCAGTCTCTTCCATCCAGCGTCCGGTTTGCTGTTTAAAGCGGTTTTGCAACTGGGTTGCGCCCCATTGTTCATGGGTTTTATGCCAGGCGGTGGCGATTAAACCCTGTGTGCCGATAATAGGCCGCGGAATCCAGGTACGGTAATCCAGATATTCGCCAAATAGGCCTTGTTCGTCGGCAACCACCAGCACGTCATAATCCACGCCTTGGGTGAATTCCGGCACATCCGCTTGATCGCTACGCCGGGCGCCGAAATCATTGCTCCAGGTTTTTTCCGACACAATTTTCATGCCGAAGCGTTTAGCCGCGCGTTTCACGGCGGCCGCATACAGTTGGTCTTCCGCGGTCTGTCCGATCACCAGAAACCATTTTTGCCAGCGTTTCTTCAGCATATACTGGGCTAAGGCGTCGGCGCGCATGGCTCTGCTCGGTAACAGATGCAAAACATTTCGCCGGCATAGCTCATTGCGGAGCGCATCGTCGGTGGTGGCGGCGTCGAACAGCAGTTTTTCCCTGGCTTTGGGAAGATCCGCCAATTCCAGCAATTGTCCGGCATTGACATTGAGCACAACCAGCGTTAAATCGTCTGTTATCTGCTGATTAAAGGCCTGGACGATATCCGCGCCGATGGGGACGATCACTTTTTTTAATTCATATTGCTGACCGGTAAATTGGCCGGTGGTATTGTTGTCGCTGATCGCCAGATCAGCGCCGATCACGCCTTTATCGGCTATAAACGGATCAAGATTCGACAGCGCCGGCGGCGACGCCTGCTCTTGAGCAAAATAAACGATTTTGATCGCTTGTTTAGCATTCGCCGTCCAGCCGTTGCCGCACACCAGCAGCAGGGGAAGCAACAAGTGGATACGAAACAGCAATGAATAGTTCATAAAGGCGTCGACGGGTGGCAGGTGCAAGATGGGCTTAAGGTAAATCATTTTAGAGGTCCATGCCAATTTTCGGCATTTGACTATTGAATTTTACCCGCTTAGCGTTAATACTTGACTGCAATTTTAATTGAGTTAGTTCATCATGTCAGAAATCGATTTTCAACCGCAAGCGTTCGATGATCTAAATCTGCAATTCCCGTTGGATAGCCTGGGCAACAATAAGCGCGTTGCCATCCGTTATCGGCGTAATGACATAAAAGCCGTGATAAAAGTGCAAAGCCGGATTTATCCGCGTTTGGTGCAAGTCGTGCTGCACGATATCAGCAGCCGTGGCGCCGGCATCATTAGTCCAAAAAAAATGTTCAAAAACAGCCGGGTTTCACTTTATTTATTGTTTGGCGACGGCAAACGCTTTGAGATCGATGCGGTTATTATCTATGTCAAAAACGGAAAAATGTACGGCTTGAAATTCAACACTTATCAAGAAGAACTGGCCGATCATCTATTGTTGACCCAAACCGATCTGAAATTTAGTTGAAAAGCCGATGAAACCCTTTCTTAGCCAGATGTATGTATACCCGGTTAAATCGCTGGCCGGATTTCAGGTGAGTGAGTGGCCGGTGGACAGCAATGGCTTGCGTTATGATAGAAAATGGATGCTGGTTGACGAAAATGGCCAGTTTCTCAGTCAACGCCGGTTAGCGAAAATGGCGCTGATCAAAACCCGGATCAGCGAAAATCGATTGCTGCTTTCCGCCGCGGGTCAAAACGAGCTGGCCGTGCCTTTAAACAGCGAGCAGGGCGAAGATGTCGAAGTGCTTATCTGGAATGACCATTGCCTGGCCAAAGCTGTAGGCGCCTTCGCGGACGCCTGGTTGAGCCGAATTTTTAGCCGCTCCCTGCCGCTTGGTTTATCATCCGGACCAGCGGGTGCGGCAGGTGGATCCGAATTATGCCGACGCCAATGATCAAACCGCCTTTTCCGATGGCTTTCGTTTCTGATCGTTTCGGAAAATTCCTTGCGGGCGCTTAATCAGGCGATGGCGATGGATATAACATGATCCGTTTTCGGCCTAACAAAGGTGCAT
>CAVXZR010000004.1:0-12850 GCA_963765965.1 uncultured Pseudomonadota bacterium | reverse complement strand
ATTCGTCAGCCAGCGTGTTGATCTCCGTAGGGTATGCATCTCATACCATCTGGCTTTCGGCGGCGAATAGCCGGCCTGAACCGGAACGGTCCAACGGTATGCGATGCATACCCTACGCTGTTTTTAAGCCATTTTATGGATACGGGAGCTGTCTTTTGGTTAAGGATATCGTAATAAATAACTTCCCTGTTTTAATCCCTTCACCCCAACCCTCTCCCGGAGGGAGGTAAATGACGCGCCGAATTCAGGGAAGTTATTTTCGGCGATATTCTAAAACGGTTTACGCCCGGTATTTTTAAGAGGGGAGGAGGTGGCGGCTGGCGGCTAGGTTTTGCTTAGCAGCATGGCGCTTCAAGAACGGCTTGCATAAAGATTGAATACCTCTTCTGGCAAGAGGTATTCAATAAGCAAAAACAGGGAACGGTCAGGTTTTGGGATGATGCCGGCTTTTATCGGCGATCATTCAAGCGCCGATTTATGTGCGGGCAGAGCGCCTACGCGCATCGAGCTGGAATAATCGCATCCGGTCAGGCATTAAGCATCACGCCCAATAAGTCCTGGCGATTCAAAAGCACCACTTGCTGACTCATGGCATCGCGGTTTATATCATCTTTGCCAATTCGCATAGCTTGTAAAAAGTACTCCACCAGCGCTGCGCGCACTTCTGCGAAATAGCGGCCGCCGACCATTCCGTAATCACGCTTAACCGCTTGTTTCTGGATATCGTTCAAGCCGGGATGGGGGCCGATCTCCAAGCTGACCGTCTGTTCCCAAAGCACATCCGTAGGCGGTTGCGTTTCGGGCTTGCCGACCAACACCGCTTGATGCACGCGTGCCAGCACAAAATTACGAAACTCGTCATGCGTCTGGCTATAAGCCCGGATATGCCAGCGTAAACCGTCAAATACCAAAGTATGCGGCTGCACTCTATAGACAGAGGTTTCCGGTTGGTTCATCGATTGATAGGTGATGTCGATGACCAATCCGAAGCGCGCGGATTTTAATACCGGCCGAAGCACTTCGATGTCAATGTTGCGGGTGACGGGGGCGACTACCTCCGCACCCGGCAAATTGCTCATCAGAGTCACAACCGCAGCCACGGACGGATGGGTTGCCTGCATAACCTGCAGGCATTCCTGGGGACTGCCGGAAATCAGCAAAGGTTTAAAATGCTCGGTAATCACATAACGTTTTAGCGAGCGGTCATAGCGGAGATTATCCGGTCTTAGCGATAAATACAGGGCAATGTCATTGCTGGCCTGCATGCGGCTGATTGCAAAAGTACCGGTCAGAAAACCGGTGACTAATTCTCCAGTCCAAAATACTGTGGCTTCCAGCAGCGTTAACCGCTGTTTGACATCCCATTTCAACAAATCTTGCGTAGTCTCAGTCATTTATATACACTTTTAGGTCAGTTGCATTTAATTCGGTCTTAGAATATAAATGCAGAAATGAAAGATTAAATAAAATTCAGATTTAAAATAATCGTAATCTAATTTTAATAACATGATAATTTCAAGTTACTGAATATTTACAGCATTACACTCAATAATTGTCAGCCTGCCGAAATTCAGTATCAAATCAGTTCAGCATCAACTCAGCCTCAAATGGACTAAAACCGGCCATATTTCCAGCTTGTAAAGCCAGTTACCGGCCATATGAGACAATAAAAAACAACATTATAATAAAGGTTAAAAATAAACTACCAACAACCTGCTTATGCAGTCGGTTGAATAAAAATGATTGACCGGCAATATAAAGGTAACCTACCTCCCACAGTTTATTCAAAAGAAAAAATCCATTTGCCTTAAATTTTGTTCCTGAGTTCGGTTAACATGCAGCAATATTATGGCAATTACAAGAAAAAAAGCTATACGTGCAAACACCTATCCTTATCTTGGTTTTTTATGTGCAGGCATAAGTAGTTATACTTATGAAAACATTTTATGCGTATATAACATTATCTAATTCAATGCATATCTACTGCTAGCATAGACTTATAACGTACGTTAAAGCTTATTATAAAATCAAAACATTAAAATTACCTGAAGAAAATAAAAATTTCTGCTTAAATTTTTGGCGGCTGTTACCCCTCCCCATTACAAAGATTAAGCGTTGACTTTAAGCAGTCTATAGTTTCGGAAATCTCAAAACTATAGGTAAGCTATTGTAAAATAATCTTTACTTCAGTTAAGTCGATCTATAGGCCGCACTTGGGCAGGCCAGGCAATAGCTTTTATGTCAATTCAGAATCTATACAACATGTTTAAATAATATGCGTATATTTAATGTGAAACAATTGGACAAAAGTACAACATTGTTCGAGTTTTTGTGAATTATTCCACATGGATTTAACTATTGGGGCGGGGAACCGAATAATGTGCTGCGATTTTGGTCCGGTATAGTTTGTTAAGGGCTCAGACGCTGAATACCTTATTAATATAAAGGGTGTTAAGTTGATAAAACAGTTTGAAATTTTTGATAGTAAACAATTGTACAAAAGTACAGTATGGTTCGAATTTTTGCGAGTTGTTCTTTATCGATCTAACTGCCGAGGCGGGGAAAAGAACGGCGCGTTTCGATTTTTTAACTGCTCATCGTAAAATCCCCCGTAATTGCTAGGACCGTAGGGTGGAACCTGACAAGGGTTCCACCGATTCGAAGCCAATGAACGTTTACTGTGTTTGTGTATAGCGGCCTGTTGGAAATGGGTTCGGATTGTTGGCTGCCGGCGATGGTGGATCGCCTATCGGCATCCACCCTACGGTCTTATTCCCGGCGAAAGCAACGGTGCTCAGCGCGGCATGACGGGAAGAAATCCCGGCCTTCGGCCTTTTTTCCGCTCCGCGGGATGTTCTAATAGCTTGTTTTACACAAAATTTTAATGCGTTTGCCCTGGTATGGGGCGTCTATCTTTCCTCTGGGATTTTGCTTCTTTGTTAAGCCGTCAGTGTGAACCCTGTAGGGTTTTGGCTTAACTTAACGGCAGGCGTTTATGCTGTGCCGAACCCGGATATTCCGTCCCGGCACCGTTGATTTATTTTTTCCCTTGACGCTACTCAGTCCTGAAATTAACAAACGGTCATTCCAAAGAAATAAAGCTTTCTATTGCGTGGCGATTCAACAATACCACCTGTTGATCGATTGCCTCCCGCTGCATGTCATCTCTGCCGATCCGCATGGACAGCAAATAATAACCGACCAAGGCTGCTCTGACCTCTATTGCGAGTCAACCGTCCACCATGCCGTAATCGCGCTCAACCGCCTTTTGCTGCGATTCGCTTAAACCTGGATGCGGTCCGATTTCTATGCTGACCAATTGATCCCAAAGCTCATCCTGGGGCGGAGGTGACTCCGGTTTGCCCAACAAAACAGCACAATGCAGGCGGGTCAGTATAAAATCGCGAAACACGCTATCGGTCAGGCTATACGCTCGCATATGCCAGCGCAAACCGTCGGTTACCAAGGTATGCGGTTGTATGGTATGCACAGCCGGTGCGGTTCTCGTTGACGATTGATAAGCAATCTCCAGGACCAAACCGAACTTCGCCGCTTGTAAAATCGGCCGTAGCACATTGGGATCGATAGGCCGGGTTGGCGGGGCCAATACCGTAATGTGCGGCAGATTGCTGATTAAGGTTAATACCGGCATCGCTGTGGAGTTGGCCGCCCTCATCACCTGTAAACACTCATCCGGATTCCCGGAAATTAATAAAGGCTGGAATTTATCGGTAATCAAATAGCGTTTCAATGATCGGTCATAACGCAGGTTTTCCGGTCTATGCGATAAATACATAGCAATATCCTTAGTTGCCTGCACCCGGCTAATCGAAAAAGTACTTGTCAAAAATCCTGTCACCAGTTCCCCGGTCCAGAAAACTGTAGCTTCCAACAACGTTAAACGTTGCCTTACATCCCACTTAAACAGATTTTCGTTCATTTTATTTATCTATCATGATAATATTATTTACATTAAGAACTTTTACACTATAAATCTTATACTAGCAGCCAATATACACTTGTAAGCATAAGATTACAAATAAACGGTAGTATAATACTATTTGATTTAAAAAAACGGCAGTAAATTACAAATTTATAAAAATAATCCGAATAATTTTATGTTAAGTGCGATTTATTATGGTTATTTGGGTTAAATCGCAGAAAACACCGGGCATGGAAAAGCTTATCGATAGTAGCCTCATCATTGAATAGAAGTGGTTGCGGTTGGAAAGGGGCTTTTCGCCCGGAAAATCTTTCGATTAAAACACTGTAAAAATTGCAGGCCAATACAGTATGGCTAAGAACCGGATTTGCTTAGCCGTTGGCTTTACATATTCAGGCATGTCTGTTATTGCATGAAAAGGGTGGTTGTAGGATTAGGCAGTTGGCTTGGTTATAGCCTGTTCATCCATGGTGCAGCGGAGCGACAGGATAGTTTTGGGTTTGCCTGTGGATTATCGATTTACAGGTTAAATTAGCCGAGATATTGTGGGATATTGAATATGGTAAATTTTCTTTGCGTATTAAGGGCTCTGGAAATTGTCAGCGGTGATGACGGTAAGCCGCCTATTAAAGAATTTAAGGTAACTATTCAGCGTAAAATCACCCGCAATTGCTTACTGCGTATCTCTGCTCGCCGCTCATCAAGAAGACGCAGGCCCGTAGGGTGCAACCCGGCAAGGGTTCCACCGATTCGAAGCCGATGACCGTTCGCTGTGTTTGCGTATAGCGGCCTGTTGGAAATGGGTTCGGATGGTTGGCGGCCGGCGATGGCGGATCGCCTATCGGCATCCACCCTACGGTCCTGTGATTTAGCGTTCCCCGCGACTGCGGGGATGAACCGTAAAATCCGTCTCCATCAGCAGCAAGCCGCTTTTTATCGGAACGGATCAGCTCTTCGCAAATTTATGTTATTTTGGTGCTTATAAATTTTGGAGTAACCGACATGGCAGAACACCAAAAAGACCTGAAACTTGCAGAGAGCTGGGGCATGCCAAGGGATATACGTTATCTGGCCTTTGCCGTTTTACCGCTTTCGATTTATGCGCTGGCGATGGTCATTTTCGAGCAGGGTGATTTCGGTTCGATGGCTTTGGAGTCGAAGCTGGCGGCTATTGCCCATGCCGCGAAAGATCATTCGGCGCTTGTACTTTTCACCGAGGGCCGTTTTCGCGTTCTTTGGCTCAGCAGCGTTTTACTCTATTACGTTTTGACTGTGGCCGTTATCGTTACCTGCATACTGGTATTGAAAAAATCGCTGACGCCCAAGGGTTTTAAACAGGCGCTTGTGCTATGGGCGGCATTGTCCTGTATCGACATGGGGTATTTGGTTTATGCTGCCGAGAACGATACGGCCCTGGGCGCCATTTTCCGTTTTACCTTCGAAAGCCTGCAAAATTCCCATTTCTTTAAACCGCTGGAGTTGGCACATATCAGGAATATGGTTTACATCGTTAACCTGATGGCGGCCATTGCCCCTTTTGCAATCGCGCTGGCTGCCGCAGCAAGCTTGACTCCGATGGCCGCTACCGATCCGCGCCGGCATTTACAGCATCTCGCGGATCGGTCGCGCCAGCTGAAAACGGTGGTTAACCTTGGATCGGCGTTATTGGTGGCAGGCGTCCTGCACATGCAAGCCTGGCTGAGATGGCCTATCGTATTTGTCAACGATGCCAGGCTGGCTGACGCTATGAACGATTGGAGCCTGGCGCTGACGACTTTTGTCGGCAGCGTTTTCTCTTTGATGATTGCATGCGTTTACATTTGCTGCGCAAAGGTTTTGGCGAAACGGGCCGAGGCCAATTTACGGCAATTGCCTGCGGATGCGCTTGATTTTTCCCTTGAAGACTGGCTGGAAAAACACGGTTTCTCGTCTGAACCGATGCGGCAGATTCCGCAAATCCTGGCTATATTGGCGCCGCTGCTGGCGGGTCCGGTCGGCGCGTCGTTAACCGGATTGGGACATTCGGCCGGACCTTAGCCGGCGTAGGGTGGGCATGATAATGCCCACGCGTTTTGGCTGTTCCAGGTTTGGTGGATCGCCTATCGGCATCCACCCTACGAGCTCTGCCGGAGAATCCGGCGTTTGAGCCGGTAAGGATTGTTGAGGGTATGCTTTGCGGAAAGCGGCGCGGGCGGCGGTTCGTTTTGGCGTACGCGTTAGGCGAGCAGCATTTCTTCGAATGTTTTCACCGGCATCGGTTTTCCGAATAGGTATCCCTGGCAGACCTTACAGTTATTCCGGTCCAGAAAGTCTCGCTGGGCTTCGGTTTCAACGCCTTCGGCGATGACTTCCATGCCTAGATGGTTGGCCATGGCGATGATGGTTTGGACGATAATGCTGTCGTCCGGGTCCGTTAATATGTCGCGGATGAAGCTTTGATCGATCTTTAGCTGGTCGATAGGCAGTTTTTTCAGGCTGGAAAGGGATGAGTAGCCGGTGCCGAAGTCGTCCATCGAGAAGCGTACGCCAATGACTCGGAGTGCGTTCATTTTCATGATGGTGTCTTCTATGTCGGCCAGCACCATGGTTTCGGTGAGTTCCAGTTTTAGTTTGGCGGGGTTGATGTCGGTCTGGTGCAGAACCTGGCAGACTTGTTCCACAAAGTCGGGGTGTCTGAATTGCAGGGCGCTGACATTGACGGCGATTTGCAGGTGCCGGGTGCGGGCGTCAGTTTCCCAGTTTTTGATTTGGTGACAGGCGGTGTCCAGTACCCAAAGGCCGATGTGATGAATCAGGCCGGTTTCTTCCGATATCGGGATGAATTCCAGCGGCGGGATGAGGCCTTTTTGCGGGTGGAGCCAGCGGATTAGCACTTCGGTGCCGACGATACGGTTGTTGTGGCATACCTGAGGCTGGTAATAGAGAATAAATTGCTGTTCCGTGACTGCCTGGCGCAGGTCGGCTTCCATGATGACCCGGGCGGTGATGCTGGCCTGCATTTTGGGATCGAAGAAGCGCAGGGTGTTGCGGCCGGAGTTTTTGGCCTGATACATGGCGATATCGGCTTGTTTTAGCAGTTCGTCCATGGTTTGGTCTTGACCGTTGAACAGGGTTGCGCCCATGCTGGGGGTGCTGCGGTAGTCGTGCACGGTGAGAAGGTAGGGTTGGCAGAGGGTGGCGAGTATTTTATTGCCGATGGTTTCCGCTTGTTTGGCGGCTGTAAAGGCATGTTCGCTGAGGTTTTCCAGTACCACAACGAATTCGTCGCCGCCCAGGCGGGCAACGGTATCGCCTTCGCGAATACAGGCGATTAGCCGTTCGGCCACCTGTTGCAGGAGCAGGTCTCCCATATCATGGCCCAGGGAGTCGTTGAGTATTTTAAAATTGTCCAGATCGATAAAGAGCAGCGCGCCTTTTCGGCAACTGCGATGGCTGGAGACGAGGGCCAGTTTTAGCCTATCCTGGAGCAGCCGGCGGTTCGGTAGATTGGTTAAGGGGTCGAAGAAGGCTAGCCGCTGTATTTCTTCCGTGACCTGTTTGTTGTGGTTGATGTCTATGTAGGTGAGGATGTAGTGGCTGATGTGGGCGTTATCGTCCTTGACGGCGAAAATGCGGACATGGCTTAGAAAAATTTGGCCATTCTTGTATTTGTTCCAGAGTTCCCCACGCCACGATCCGGATTGATCGACGCTTTCCCAGATATAGGTATAAAAACTGGGGGTATGGTGGTCGGAGCGCAGGATGTCCAGGGTCTGGCCGGCGATGTCATTGATGCTGTAGCCGGTCATTTCGGTGAATGCCTGATTGACGCGCTGGATATTTCGATAGGGGTCGGTAATGATGGCGCTTTCGCCGGAGTTGAAAACCACTGCGGCGAGCCGTAGTTCCGCCTCCGCTTGTTTGCGTTTTTGCAGGAGGATAGTGAGGCCGTTATTGTTTTCCAGCAAGATGCCGAGCCGATCATGAAAGTTGATCACGAGATCGAGCATGACGCTTGCTACTATCAATGATGCGACCAGGCCGGTCAGCAGAAAATCCGGATCGAAGCCGCCTTTTAGCAGGATGCTCATGGTGCTGACGATGGCTTCCGTGAAGAGCACCGAAATGAAAATCGCCAAAAGCCGGAGATAGGCCCTTTTCGTTTGCTTAAGCCTTTCGAAAAGATAGGTTTTCATTTTGCGGCAAGTCCTATGGCGTATCTGATCAACACTCTGTGGGGCCTACTAAAACGCAGGTACGTGTGAGCATAGGCTTTTGCCGTTAGGGTGATAGTGTGGAACTGGCATATAGGTTCCGGAACGATAATATAATTATAACGCTAAGTTTCTGTGCCGGCAAATTAAAGAATGGCATTAGTGCTCTAAATGTTCTGCATTTTTTAGGAACTGGATTCTGAAGTTTCCCGGATTGAAAAAAACGCACTTTTACTCAGAACCTGCTGTTTGTTATTGTGCCGCATGTTGGCCTTTGAGCATTCGGTGCATTACGCTATGCTAATGCTGCCAACATAGCGCGCGGCGAATACAGCCCATTTAAACTTAACGGGGGCAGGCTTCGGCAAATTGGGCCGGATAGTTGGCGGTTTCAGTTTCGGGTGCCGTGTCGAGAAAGTTCATGCGCCGATAGAGTTCGCGGGCGTTGGTGACGGCCTGGCGGTTGGCTTCGGCAATTTCGTCGTAGCGGCCGGCCAGCCAGTCCCGGTAAACCTTACCGTCGTCCGTTTCGCCTTTGCCGCCCAGGCCGAAGGCTTGCGATAGCGCCTCCAGGCTGCCGTGGCAAGTGCTTGGGCCGTTGCCTGTCCAGACGGCTTTGGTGTCGAATACCCGGTCGTCCCAGGGTTTGGCGTCGATGGGAATCAGCTGCGTGGGTTTGACGCGGTTGATGACGCAGCGTTGCCAGAGAAAGCGCAGGTCGAAGCCGGTGATGAAGTGGCCGACCCATTTTGTGACGGCTAGGCGTTTGCCGTGCCGGTCTTCCGGTTCCGCCAGTTCGGACATGAAATTTTGTAATAAGCCGCGTTCGCTGGATTGCTCGTCGCGCCAGAATGCCAGCACTTTGCCGTCGTCTATCGCCCAGGCGATGGAGAATATTTCCCCGTGTAGACCGTCTAGCGCAGTTTGCCGGTATTTTTTTTCAACTTCGGCTTTCAGGTTTTCCCGATACCATTTGGCGATGCTGTCGGGATGGCTGTAATTGGCCGGCGGCTTGATGGATTGAGTGATCCGGTCGATGACCGTCCGATTCTGGCTGGGTATGGTTTGGATGTCGATGAAAATAGTCGCCATTTTATTGCCTTTTGGTTTGGTTTTCTTTTATAAAGGACGGGCATCTCACCCGCATGGCGGTTTAGCTCTGATTGTCTGGGCGAGGTGAACCGATAAAATTTATTCCCCAAGCCGCTGAACTGAGTGCCGCCGTTGTTGCATAAGTTTTTTCCGGCAGTCGTTGATGGCTTGGTTAGGCGGTTTGTTTGCCTGTTGCGAAGAGGCGCACCATTCGCGATACCTTTCCTGCGCCGGGTTTTCAGCATCGATCGATTCCGCACAGAAGCTTAATTGTTTGTAACTATTCAGCGTAAAATCACCCGCAATGGCTGGATCGCGTATCCCCAGCCCATTGCCCATCAAGAAGACGCAGAGCGTCCGGGGATGCATTCCCACGCCGGAGCGTGGGAACGATGGCAGCCGTCCCCGCCGCCGTGAATACGCTGAATAGCTACAATTGTTTTACGCTTTGGTTTGGCCGTTAGGCTATTATTTAGCGGTATGCTAAACTTTGTCAATAGCGCCCGGCTTGGGCGGGTGTGGATGAAGCGCCTGCGTAAAAAAAACGGTGTCTTACGGATTGGCCGTTTTCAAGCAGGCGCTGGGGCGGGAATTGGCTGGAGGCGTTCGGCAGATAGGCTTTACCGCAGTACCGACCACCAGAATACTCGGCCCAGTACTCTGATTTTTTTGGCGTCGCCGCCGGTGATATGCTCGTCGGGCCATTCATCGATATTGAAGCTGCGCAAGCGCAAGCCGCTGCCGTGCAAATTATAGATGATCTTCACCCGCAGGGTGCCGGCGTGATCGATGGCGTAGATGTCGCCATCGTGAATGGCGGTTTTGCCGGTGTCTATGCCGAGCATGGCGCCGTCCGGCATGACCGGCGCCATGCTGTTGCCGTGCGCGGTGATGCAATAGGCGGACGAGGGATCGATCCCCATTTTATCGAGCGTCGATTTTGAAAAGCGCAATTTATTAGCCGGAGTGTCCTCCGCTGTAAAGGTTGGCGCTTGTCCGGCCGGTTCCAGGCCTGTGAAATAGGTTAGCAAAACTTCGTCCTCGGGTAGTGGCGAGGCGTCGCCGCAAGTCTCGAAAAAGCCGGTAAGCGCAGCATTGGGCTCGATCTTTTTGTTTATGTTGGTAGGTTTGCCCGGCGGTGTAAGGGGGGGGACATCATCATCGTGTAGATTATCCATCCAGCCCTTTGGCAGGCAGAGCGTGGTTTCAATTTTTCTGGCAACGTAGTCCCCCATGTTTCTTTTGGTTTTGAGGCTTAAGATCTGGCTGAGATAAGACGGAGATATGTAGATCATGGCTGCGAATTCACCTTTCCCTAGCCCCAATTTTGCAATTAGCTTTTCTAGGTTTCGTTTTCTGATTTCTCTGATTGTTAGGTCCATGGGTCACGTTTCCCCATTTTTTTTTTGGTTTTAAGACTTAAGATCCGGCTGATATAAGACGGGGAGGTGTCGGTCTTTTCATCGGACTCACCTTTCCCTAGCTCCAATTCTGCAATTAGCTTTTCCAGGTTTCGTCGTCTGATTTCTTGTATTGTTAAGTCCATGTGCGACATTAAAAGCTGAATTTAGCAAAATGGCAATGTGCAAAACGCTAAAATCACTTGAAAAAGTTTATCAATATGCTAAAATTTATCTAAATGATAAATTATTTGACAGGATTTTCTAAAAATGGCTTTTGGTTGAACGTTTTTGGCAGCCGGTTGCTGGTATTTGACTGAACTTGGTTGTTTGGGTTGGCAGGATTTTCGGGTGTCGTTGGCTCGCCGGCCGGTTGTAGGGTATGCACTGCATACCCTACGATGTTTGGATGGGTTTTAACCGCTGGCAGGCCGGGGTAATTGTCTGCCGTCATTAACTTTCCTTGCCTGCCCGGCGTACGCGCCGGGCTTTTTTTGCGCAGGGTAGCGATAAGGTCGCCTTTATTTCTGCGGCGGATAGCCGGTAAAGGTTTTAATTCATGCTCTGGCCGGACCAGAACTTTTAGCAGGGGGGTTATGAGAACTTCATGGAATGACGAGGAAGACGATGCTTTGCAAGGTTTGCCGTTGCGGGCACAGATTATCTATTTGCGGGGTATCCGCCGGTATATGGATTATACGAGCCGCATTAGCGGCGGACCCAGCCGGCGCATCAGTTTGAACATGTTGTCGGAAATCTCGCAAGAGTTTGTTAACCGGCAAATCCAGCCGAAAGCCAGCAAGGATTGCATCCGCGCTTCCATAGAGCAGTTGAAGCGGGCCGGCTTGATACAACGTTGGGCCGATCCGGATTTTTTGATTTTTTTTCTGCCGAAAGCGGATACCGATAAATTTGCGCAAAATAAATGCCCCATAACAGCCCCGCAACCCGCCCGTAGTGACGAGGCTGCGGCAGCGGCGGGGCTGGGCGCGGCTTTGGCCGGTCATGACCCCGCAACCGCCAGGTCCCGGCAGAGGCCGGACAGCCCCATACATCAGGTTTCCGCACTTCAGGATAATTTATCTCTACCTGAAGGTAGAGAGCCGCCGGCGGCTGCCGGCGCGGCAAAAATCCGTCCGGCTGCGCCGCCCTATCAGGCGATTGTGGATTTGTATCACGAGTGCTTGCCGGTGCTGCCCAGAGTCTACAAACTTAACGATAGCCGGCGGCGGCGGGTTAAGGCTTTGTGGGATGACGAACTGGAAGATTTGCAGAGTTGGCGTAATTATTTCCGGCACATTGCCCGTGCGGATTTTTTAATGGGCCGGATTGCAGGCCGGGACGGGTTGCCGTTTTTAGCCTCTTTCGATTTCATCATTCATCCGGCGAAGTTTATCAAGATCGCAGAGGAGCAATACCATGGCAAAAAAATTCAAAGACGGCCTGGCTGAAATGCAAAACTGCGGGCCGGATCTGCGCATTACCCTGCTGGATTATGTGCAGCTTTATGCGCCGGATGTGTTGCTGCCGCTGGCGGTGATGGAAGGGGCCACGGCTTTGCGGTTCTGGCAGGAGATTTTTCAGTCTGCCCGGCCCGGAGAAGGTAAACGCTTTGTGAATGAGTGTATCCGTTGGCCGTATGCCGAGCGTATTGTTTATCTGGCCAGGGAATTCAATAAACTGGATGAGCGTTGCCGCCGTTATGTGGTTAAGGCCGCCAGGGCCGGTATCTGGTGGCGCGGCGACGATATCCAGCGTTTTAGAGCGATTGTGGCGGCGCATCTAAACTATCGCGGCTTAAGCGAGGATGAGCGGGTGCATTACAGAAAGCGTTTGATGAGCGCGGCAAAAAATATGATAGCGCGTCAGGCTGGGTGAAGCTTGCCGTTCGCGTAGCGATTTTCGGGAACTGTTAGCTGTTGCACATTGAATTTCCTCACTCTATCGAAAAGGCGGGGGCGCTATGGTATGGCGTTGATTTAAGGCAGCCGGCAATGATTTTAAGTGTTGTTTGTTATTTACCAAGGAGAAAGCATGGAAACCCAAGACAGTCAATTTCAACGCAGAGCCATTGTCGGCGATAGGCATTTTATTCTGGCCGATCCGGCAAAAGCCGATGTCTGGGCATTGGCCGGTCCGGTGGTGACCGGGATAGACGAAAACGGCATCCGTAGCTATGGTGCAGCTAAAACCGTGAGTACCGCACAGCTTAAAGCCTGGGC
>CAVXZR010000003.1:0-8868 GCA_963765965.1 uncultured Pseudomonadota bacterium | reverse complement strand
TCAAAGAAGTCTTCAATAAATTCAACATTGGTGCCATTTGGAAAAATCACTTCAAACTCATCATCTGTTGCAGCATAAATGCTATATGTGCAGTTGTCCGCTCCATCAATAACTTGAATATTTTTCACCGTATCCCCCATTAGCTTCTAGGGCTTGAAGGAAATACATTGTCATAACCACCACCTGGCTTTTGCACATCCCAATGAGGACCCCCGTGAGCTCTTCCACCTTGTCCAGTTGGGCACCAAACTCGCCCTTTATCATCTTCCCAGCCATGACTAGAGCCACCATTGCGTGGATTTGGATTTGGCACCCAATTTTCACCACCTTTCGGATCACGGAATCCTTCTGTTTCACCGGGTTTTCCGGGTGCTTTAGGGCCATTTGGAATATTTGCGTTTTCAGGCGGTTTTGCGTTGTAAATATTATTGGCAACATTATTGAAAAAGTCAGAAATTGTGTTACCAACATAAGCACCTGTTGCAGTTGCCAAAGCTATTTCGGCAGGTGTTGCCGCAATATTTACACCCGCCGTACCAACATCAGCCGCAACAGATAAGAGAGTGGCAGTACCGCCAAAGAAAGCAGCTCCATACGCTGCACCTTGCGGCGTTAATCCGTAAGGATCAGTGTAACTAAGCGGGTTATTATTAACATAGGTGTATATGATTGACCCTGACGCGCTTTCGCCATAGTTTAACCCATTTTCACTAGACGTGGTGCGGGTTTGTGGGGTAAAAACGAAGACACGGCTCCTGATTATGGCAAAAAAATTCTAGACGCTAATTTTGACTCAGTATTTACTTTACCAAGTCTTTATTTCTTTACTTAATATTATTAATACGAAGAACTCCAGCTGCTGATGGTGAAATAAATCCAGGATCACTTTCAATTAAATGTCGTAATACAGCAACTGCTTGATCTTTAAGATCAGTATTTATCAAATATGCAGCAGAAGAAAGTCTAACAGCACCTGAAGAATGATTCAGAAGCGGAGTTAAAATATCTACAATAACACCATTCTCAATCCATTTTGTAATTATTTTTTTATTCGATCGTGCTATTGTATTGGCCTCTTTTGAATTACCTTCTTTTATTTTAATCCAATAACTTTCAACATTATCTATATATTTCTCAATCAACTTATCAGTTAAATCTGAACTCATTTTAATGTACCGCTGATAGCCCTCTGAATAATATCCATCCCAATACTATATTGCTCTTCAAATGATAATCCATTTAAAGTATTTCGGAATTGCCCCCCGCCACCAGGAATTGGAGATGACTGATAAAAACTAGTGATACTTTGGTGTATATCATTTGGCAATCGAATAAGATTATCAGTGGAGTTCAAAGTGCTTCTTGAAAAACCACTCTTAGCGACCTGACACTGCTCAACAATATGATGAATTTGTGTTCCTGGAAGAGAACCAAGTGCAGCCTTAGCCTGTTGGAAACTGTTGAATGCCTGTACTGTACCAGTTTCAGCAGCTATTGTTTTAATAGCAGCACTTGCAGCAGAAACCTCAGCCGAAACAGGATTTGTAGGAGCACCAGCAGCTACAGTTGCAGCTATTTCAGTGCCAACGGTGAGTTCGGTTTGATATTCGACGGCCGCTACTAATGCTGCCGTGATCAAATCACCAGGCGATAAACCTATCAACCCCTTGGGATCAATGCGGTTTAGCGGATTGTTATTAACATAGGTATAACTCCCAACGCCACCAGCCAACCCAATCGGGTCTGACTGCAAATATCTGCCAATGGCCGGATAATAATACCTAGTCCAGTTGTAATGTAAGCCGGATTCCACATCATAGTATTGCCCTGGAAATCTGAGGTTGATAATGGTGTTAACGCTATTCCCATCCGGGTCTTGATTAGGCTGGATGCTGCCAAACGCATCCGAGTACCACTGCCAGATAATGTTACCGCTCTGGTTTCTAGCGGTTCTTGGCGTATTGAGGCTATCCACTTCCAGATAGTAGATGATATCTTGCCCACTACTGGATTCGATCTGGGCTTCCGGGGTGTCATTTCGCCAGACGTAGGTTCTGAGGATGTTACCCAGATTGTCGGTTTCTGTGAGCGGATGGCCGGCTTGATCGTAGTGATATAGGGTGGTCTTGCCTCCAACCACTTTTCGTGTTCTTAATCCCTGATAGTTGTAGTAGTAGTTGGCGACCGGGGTTAAGCCTTTGAATACTTGGGCCAATTGGCCGGCTTGGTTGTAGACATAATTGTAGACGCCGTTACTGGTGATGTTGCCTGCCGCGTCCAGCGTGATGGCTTGACCGGGTGCGGTTTGGAGCCGGTTGCTGTTGTTTACGTAGGTATAGCTGCCTGATCCGTCTGTGCTGCGATTGCCGTTGCTGTCGTAAGTGAGGCTTTGTGTCGCCAGTGGGCCGGTTTCGGTAGCGAGCCTATCGAGTGCATCGTAACTGTAATTGGTCGTGCCATTGCCGTCTATGCGTTGGCTGAGGTTGCCGTTGGCATCGAATTGTAAACTGATCGGCGCGTAGGCTACCGAGGAATACAGCAGACCGGACAGCGACAGGCTTAAGCCCAACACCAGCAGCACAGTATAGTGTTTGCCTTGCTGCTTGCCGTAACGCTGCATGATCAGCGCTAAGCCGCAGGCCATGACCGCCAGCGCCCAATCGGGTACCGGCACTTGAGTGCCGCCGGTTACCGGATTTTCCGCCTCGCTGAGGATTTGGCCGCCGGTATTATAGCTCTGGCTGTCGATATAGCCGTTGGCGTAGCTTTGCTGGGTGATTAGCCCTAGGGCGTTGGTCTTGATCAGACTAGCCACTGTGGTGACCACGCCGTTGATCGGGGCGCTGATGCTGTTGATGTTGCCTTGGGCGTCGCGGCCGAAGTTTTCAGTGCGGTTACCGGGCGGGGTGATTTGGCTGATGCGGTTGACGCTGTCGTATTGATAACTGGTGGTGTAGTTTAAGCCGGCTTCAGTACGGACCTGCTGGAGCAGATTGCCTTGGCTGTCGTAAGCGAAAGTAGCGCTGCCATCGCCGTCCTGCACTTGGCAGAGCCGGCCTAGGCCGTTACTACAGCCTAGCGTCGAATCGTAGGTGTAGAGGATGTTTTCGCCGGTAGTGGGATAACTGACCGATTGCAAGCGATTGAGCGCGTCATAACTGTAGTTGGCGACCACTCCACGGGCGTCTGTGCGGGTAAGTCGGTTGCCGGCGGCGTCGTAAGTCGCTTGGAGCGAACCGCGATCCGGGCTATTTTCTTTGAGGCGGTTGCCCAACGCATCGACTGTATAACTGGTTTGCGCGCCGTTGGGGGCGGTAACTTGGATGAGTTGATCCAGCGGATTTAAGCTGTATTGGCTGACGCCGGCGGCGGCATTTTGGACTTGCGTGAGGCGATTTAGGGCGTCATAGGTAGCGATGCTGGCCGGATGGTTTTTCGGGTCGATCAGACTGGTCGGGTTGCCGTTGGCGTCGTAACCGTATTGTGTGGTTTGGCTGAGTGCGCCCAGGCTTTGTTGTAGGCGGCTCAGGGCGTCGAAAACGGCGCTTTGGGTCTTGGCGATGCTGCCGTCCGGATTGTTGACCACCTGCCGGGTGATATTTCCCATGGCGTCCAGCGTAAAAGTGCTCTGGTTGCCGAGTTTGTCGGCGATGTTGGTCAACCTGTGGGCCTGGTCATAGCTATAGGTGTACTGGCTTTGATCCGGCAGGGTCAGGGTTTGCAACTGGCCGGTCGGGTAGTTGCTAAAGGCGGTGGTGTTGCCGCCGATGGTTTTGCTAGTCAGCCTGCCGCGCACATCATAACCGAGGCTGATCAGCAGGCCATTCGGGTCGGTGAGGCTTAAGGGTCTGCCATTGGCGTCGTATTGGGTAAAGGTGGTGGTGTGGTTTAAGGCGTCAGTCACCGTATACAGATCGCCGATGGCGTTATTCGCGCCGGCAGTGGTGTAATAGGCATAGGTCGTGACATCGGATACATCGGTGCGCGGACCGTCTACGGTTTTAATTTGGCCGGTGGCGGTATCATAGCTGTAATTCCAGCTGCGGCTGGTGTTGAGCGCCGTGTCCTTGATAGTCAAGGTTTGCAGCGAGCCGTTGGGGAAATAGGTATAAGAGGTTTGCCTGCCAGGCTCGGTGATTTGGGCGGGGAACCGGTAGTTGGGGTTCCAGGTGGTGCTGATCAGCCGGGCGCTGCTGCCGACTGCGGGCGTAAAGGCCGCCAAATTGGCAGGGCAGCTTGAGCCGGGTGGCAGGCCTTCCACCCGGTACAGTTCCAGATTGCGGGTTTGGTCGTAGGTAGAGCAAGTGAGATTGCCGTTGAAGTCGATTTGACTGGCGAGATTGCCGTTAGCGTCATACGTGATGTTGCTGGCGGAGGCGCTACAGCCGGAACCGGCCGGTTGGCTGCTGCCGGTTCCCTTGACATTGCCCAACACGGCGGCTAATTGAGTCGTCCTGACAGCGCCTAAAGGGTCGGTGATGGCCGTGGACAAAGGATTACCGTTGAGATCGGTCGTGTAGTTTAGGCTGTATTGTTCCGCGCCGCCGGCGTGTTGGGTGCTGGTGGCCCTACCTGTGGCGTCATAGGTATAGGTGGCGTAACGGACGCCGTTCTCGTCAGTGATCCCGGTCAAGAGACTGGGTTGACTGACATTGGCAGTGTTGGCGAGTTCACCATAGATATAGGTTTTGACGCCGCCATCGGGGTAAGTAACTGTGGTGAAGTTGCCCAAAGCGTCGTAAGTGTATTGAGTTATTGCGCCGGAGGGGTCAACCTGCGTTTTCAATAGTGAATTTGCATCATAAGTGAAACTCAAACTACGCCCAAACGGATCGGTCACCCCTATTAATAATCCCGGCTTTGGAGCAATGGCGACTGGAGTGGCGCTGCTGCTATAACTAAGGGTTTGTACCAATCCGTCACGGGTAGTGATGGTAAGCAAATTGCCGTTGACATCATAGGTTTCTGTTTGATTGTTGTCGCCCATCGTCAACTTCCAGCCCACCGGGTTGTTCGCAGCGTCCTTGAGTTGGACTAACGTATTGTTGATGTCTGCATCGGTTTCCCATAGATTCGTCGTGGCGTTGAGAATAAAATAAAACGCTTTACCATCCGGGCGGAAGACCGCTTTTGAGGACGCAGGGCTTGAACTTAAAGACGAACCATAGCTGTGCTGCCAGTTTGAGGTATAGCCACTTCCTGGGGATTGCAAATTAGTTGAATTGTAGTAACGACTAAACTCCAAATACCCAGATTTATAATCGGTTTCCGCTTGGTATTTGTTTCCTGTCCCTGGGTTTATAGGGTTGCCTGTGGGAGTATATCCCGATTTTGAACAATCAATTACGCCGAGATTTTTGCCGACATCAGTTGCTGTCGGACATGAAGAAAGGGTATCTTCCCAATCAAAATTAAGGATATCCCCGGTAGCCAAAGTTAAACGATGACCATAAATATGAGCGCTGGTTGGCCCATCTTGTACGCATGAATCCCGATAATACGTATAATTAGGGACACTGGTATTGGGGGTGTTTAGTACGCAGGAAATAGCGAGAGCCTTGCCGAAAGTGTCAAAGCAGCCGGCGCCCGAATTCCAGCCTGCATAGCTAACATTTGTAAATCCAAAAAGTAGGGCAACCGCTACGCCCGATAGCCATTTTGGATATAGCGACATAAGTGTGGCAGCCTGCTGTTGTGCAGTACCGGACGCGACAACCCTGTTCAGCGGAGAGCACCTAAAAAAGATATAGGGGCGCCTTATGTTTGCCTGAAGAGTTGTCGCAATCATGCTTACCACTTTTTATAAGAAAATTTAAAAACAAAAAATACAATAAAATATTAGCCTAGTTGTAATGCTCATCACCTATTATTCGTGCGTCCCTCAACAGTAATGACTCGCAACTCAATTTGGTAAATTAGGTCCGACAGGCAAGTAGCCCTGATCAATGGCGGCCAAGAAGCTTACTTTGCAGCGCTAGTCAATACAGTTAGCCTCAACCTGGGCCTACAGATGCATCTGTAGGCCGTTATTTGATTACCCCTATTTCGTTTTAGCCACATACAGGGCAAAACCAATCTTTCAGTACGTGCGTTGTTATCGAGCTCAACGGAGTTTTATGCTAAGTTAAGAACTCTAAAGTCGTTTAATTTTACAATAAATTATAAGGCGATTCAAAAATATATCTAACGTCTTTTATGGTGTAATCCTAGAACTACACCAAGCGTTTCCAATGAAGATGTCGCTGGTTGATGGTAAGGAATTGTGAAGCAACGGAATGGCTATTACAGTCCTCTCGACTTACCGTGTACTGGTTCGGTTTTCATCTGACCGCCCTTGTAGCTAATCCGGATTTTTTCGCCTTGTGCCGGCACAGTGCTAAACAGGTTCCGGTCATGCCGAATAATCTCCTTACCGTGTGCCTGGTAGACATAGCGCTGATCGATCCCGACAACTGGGCCGGCGTAAAGCCCCCGGTCGGTATTCGGCGCAAGACTGCTGAGTACGCTCGGCGGTTTTGTACTCGGTGTTACTGGGCCGGTTTGGTGCGTTCGCCGTTTTTTCCCTTGCTTGCTGCAATTCGGCTTTTCTTGCCGCCATTAGCTGATTCAGATGCTGATCGGTAAATTCAACCCATATGCCTTTTTCAGCGGCCACCCGCGCAACGCTGGCCTTGAAGGCGTCGCTGCCTCGCACCGTCAGTTTTTTTCCAAACTTGGCCTGAGCCAGTCGTAAACCGGTTTCGATGGTCTTGTCCTGGGTTTGCAGCACTTTCACAAACCGCCCTTCATCGCGCACCAGATCGGTATCGCCGCGTCGATAGGTCACTGCACCGTCACGGTGGACTTGGTAGGACAATTGATAGGATTTCAGTAATGGTTCTGTATCTGGAATAGATTGGGTTTTGTGGTTTAGCTTCGGTTCCGGAATGGATCTCCTGCTCGCCGGTTGCGGCTTTGGCTTTGGCCTGCATTTTCCGCAATTCGGCCAGCGCGGTTTCGTCGCCGCTTTGCGCCCGGGCGGCCAGCCAGTTCCGGTAGCCGTTGCGGTATTCATCGCCTTGGATGGCCGCCAGTCGTTCGCGTTCGCTTTGGGCTTGTTCGCGTAAGGCGGCTTCGGCCTGGATGCGCTCCATTTTGGCGATACTGGTGGCGGCTTTGCGCTCGGCAGGGCTTAGGCTGCGATTGGCCCGTATCTCGTCCAGTTTGCTTTGATGGGCGGTCTTGATCGCCTGGCGGCGCTTTTTCTGGTTTTCTTTGCGCTGTTGAGCTTGTGCCTGGCGCTCGGCCTTGCGGATCGCGGCGCTGGCTTGCCGTTCCGCCTGGTAAGTTTTCCATAAATCGGCACGGGCTTGTTGCCGTGGTGTGGTCTCTAAAGCCCGGCCTGTCTGTTCTTGGTAGACTTCCCGCAAAATCTGGCCAGCCGTGCGGTAATCCAGATTCAGCTCTTTGGTCAGAAAATCGGAGACGTTGAGTTTTCGGCTTCCGGCCTGGATTCTATCGCCGCCGTCCTGGCCTTTGCTGATCGGGTATTTGTCCGGATTAACGCCATGCGAGTGCGAGAGCCGGGCCAGTAAGCGTTTGGCCTCCAGATTTTGCTTGATGACGGCAAATTCCTGGTTGCTGGCCACCCGTTCGATTTCAGCCTTATGGTCGTGCAGCAGCTGCCCGGTTAAGCTGGTTTTTGGGCCACGGTCAAGCGGAATAGCCGATTTAAGGTCTGTGGTTTCGAAGATGATCTGTATTCGTGTCTGTTAGGAGGTCTTCATCAATAGGCTCCGGAAGGTGTTTTTGATAAAAGCGCTGTTCGCGGTCGATCAACAATTGGGCTTTTTCTTCGACCGTAGCTTGTTTGTAAGCGTCGTACTGGCTACGCTTGCCGAGGTAGACGTATTTGATTTCCTTGGCCCGTTGCTCGTGCCATTCTTGTAAGGCCTGGTCGTAGGGTGTTGGGTTGTCCCTGGGCGGGGCGGTGGTTTCATACCGCGATTCTGTCGTCAGGCGTTGTATTTTTTGCAGCTGCGGCAATTCGATGAACGCACGGCTGAAGGCGGCGTCGCGTAGATTGATGCCTTTGCCGTCTCCGCCAGCGTTGGGTTTTACCCAGAGGTATTCGTTGTCTTTGCCTGCGTTCCGGATTTTGACTTCGCCCTGTTCGGCCAACAGGGTTTTGAAATCATCGTAGCTATCTATCTGCCGTTCCAGTAGCTGGGTCAGCAGTGCACTTTTAAAGGTCTTGTTGCCACCTTTGAAGGCATCACCCTTATAGCGGCTGAGCATTTCCGAATCGTCGGTAAATAAGGCCCGGCGGTTGTCCTTGGGGCTGGCGAGGCCGTAGCGGTTGTTGAGGGTTTCCTGGATGGCTTCCAGGTATTTGACCTGACGTTCGACCAGGCCAAACGGATTAAGGCTTTCGCCTGACAGCAGATTGTATTTGGGGATGACGATATGGATATGGGGTTTGCGTTCCACCACTTCGCCGGTTTTGGCGTGGGTGTAGCTTTTAATGCGCGGTAAGTGGGCTTCGGCGTAAAAGCTGTATTCTTCATCCTGAAAAGCCGTGAAGGCAAATGCTTTGAAGTCCTGGGTGATGGCTTGCAAGGTTTCGCGGCTGATTTCGTCTTCTTTGAAGGCTAGGGTGATGTGTAGGTATTTGTCGCCGTCATTATCCATTTTGTTGATGATGGCGTCGGTTAGTTTTAAATCGCCGTCCAGAATAACGCGTTCGTCTAATTCTTCGCGCGAGTAATCGCGGCCTTGTTTTTGACCGTCTTCTAAATAGTCTTTGATGCCGGACTCGCCGCCGGAGATTCTAATTAACATGCTCTAAAAACGCTTGGAGTAATTGGTTTTGTTGGTCGAGCGATTCCA
>CAVXZR010000002.1:0-5312 GCA_963765965.1 uncultured Pseudomonadota bacterium | reverse complement strand
GCTGTGTCCTCTACTGGTTCAGTTCAGGTGTTTGCTGATTGTTGATTAAATGCAGCAAGCACACTACCGCTCCGGAAGGGCTAAACCGGCCCTGCTCCCAGTCTCGCAACGTAGCCACCGGGGTTTGTATCAGCTCTGCAAATGCTTGCTGAGTTTTGCCGATTTTAATTTTGGCCTCGCGAATGAGCATTTGCGCCGGCTTATGGGTGCGGTCGGCTATGCCTTGTTTCATTTCAGTCAGGCTTTGACTTAGGCCGGGCAGAGATATGCCGGCATCGGCTTCGATGGCTTTAGCTATTTTGTCGATGTCTATGTGGCTACACCTTTTTATGAATTTCGTTATTTATTCAAGCGAATAGTAGAGCTTATTTTGTTGCGATCCTTATCCAGCGTCAACCATTCCCCGCAACTTCTCCATGGCCTTAGTCACAATCCGACCCTGCAGGTTGATGTTTTCGATAATCTCTATCACCGTTCGTGTATCAGTGACAGCTTTGGCATTGGGATTAACGGCTTTCAAATCGTAGACAGCCGCATCGATATCGGAAGCTTTAGTTTGCGCCTCACGGATGGCTTTTTCCTTGGCTTTGATTGCATCCTCGGCGGATGTTAATTTTTTATCATCCGCCTTTTCTTTTTTCAATACTTTTAACTCTTCTTTTAACAGCAGCAATTCTTCGGTGAGGTTTTTGGCTTCTTCCAGAAAGGGCTGCATGTCTGCCTGAGCTTTGGCGCGGCGGGCGGCGAAATCAATAGTCCAGGGAAAATCGCTGTCCGCTTCAGCCGTGCCGTGTTTGGCTAGTAAACTGGCGAAGGATGGGAAGGGTTTATCCTGATTTTCTGCTACGCTGAACCAATCGGCGGTTAACGTTGCAGGTAAATCCGCGTCGGCCAATTTACCGCCCTGCTTGTTAAAACCGAAATGACTCAGGGTCATGGGCGTTTTTTTGCCGACTTTCAATTGCGCTAGGTCGTAATACCAAATTCGTTGGGTTTTTTGGCCTTTGGTAAAAAACAGTAAATTGGTTTTCACGCCGGCCCCGGCTGTCGAGAACACACCGCTGGGCAAGCTGACGATACACCACAAATCACATTCATCAACCAGTTTACGTTTGGTTTCCACGAATGCGCTTTCATTAGTGCGGAATAATAAGCCTTCATCCAGCACAATGCCGCAGCGGCCACCCGCTTTGCCGTCCATAGGCAGCTTCAATTCTTCAAGAATATGCTGGACAAACAGCACCTGGGTTGAACCCGTTTCAAAACTATAGTTTTTTTGGGCATCCGAGCCTTCCTTGCCGCCGAATGGCGGGTTGGTCAAAATCAGGTCAAAAGCCGGCGGCGCATCGTCGAACAGGCCTGCATAGGTGGCTTTACCCGTTAACGTATTACCGTGCCATAAATTCGGCTGATCGATACCGTGCAAAATCAGGTTAGCCAAAGCGATGGGAAAAACCAGATTTTCTTTTTCCCGGCCAAAAAAGGTATCGTGTTTCAGCGTATCCAAAACCGTGGCGGAGGGCGATTTGCCTAAGTTGCGGTTGATATGCTCGAAAGCCACGGCGAGAAAACCGCCGGTGCCGCAACACGGATCATAAACCGTTTCCCCGCTTGCGGATCAAGCACATGCACCATGCCCCGTATCACCTCGCGCGGGGTAAAAAACTGGCCGCCGTCGGAATTTTTCTCGCCCATTTTCAGCAGTAAATCTTCGTACACTTGCGATAAGGTAAAAAAATGGGTGTCGTCGATATGGTCGATATGGATTTGATGCACAGTGTCGAAAATATCGCAGAGATTGGTTTCGCTATCGACCCGGACTTTTTCCACTGCGGTCATGATCCGGCCTATCACCCGCTGTTTGCGGCTGGCGCTGGGATTAGGCAAGCCGGTTTTTAGATCGATATCCAGCCCGTGCAAATGCGGCAGCAAGTCGTTATTGATAAAATCGAACAACTTGCCTTCGCCGGCGGCAAACAGTTGCTTGCGTTTCCAACCCAGGGGCAATTCGCCCGTCCAGGGTTTGCGCATCGGCATTATCCACATAAGGCGCGGCCCAATCCTGCCAGCGATAAGGCGCGGCTAAGGCCAATGCTTAATGCTTACCCAATGCCTCGGCCTGTTCCTTCGCCTTCTGTTCTTGCGCATCCGAATCCGCAAGAACAGTATCCAGGTCAGTTCCGGCACATATTGCAAGGCGCTGGCGCAGTTGGAGCGGCGCATAATATCGCATATGGCTTTTACGAATGAGGTCAGTGATTGGGTGGAGGCGATGGTTTTTGGCGCTTTGGTTTTTTTGGCGGTTTTGTGCGTATTATCAGTGTCTTTGCTCATGATGTTTTTGGTTTTTTATCGATTTTCTGCTTGGCGCCCTCAACTTGTTTAATACTGGTTTCCGGTGTCGGCAATACTTCCGGCATGGCGCCGCCCAAGTCTTTTATGGTCTGCCTGACTTTTTTGCCTACTTCAAGATGGGTGCGGTTAGCCTGTTGCTTGCCCTGAACTTGATCGCGTTTCAGCTTTTCTTCCGTCTGCGTAGCCCGAAACAAATTGGCCGCCAGTTCTGTGCTACCCATGTGGTCAAGAATTTTCTGGCTTTTCTTCAAGCCTTTGCGGGCATGGATATCCTTGGCGGCCAGCCCGCCATATAAACCGCGATAGCCAGATCTTGAAAGATCGCGTAATCCAGCGGCGTTTCCACCCCGGCTCCTTTGCCGCCGCCAAATATTTATTGTGCACGCTCAATTCATTGCGTATCGCGAGACGTTTTTCGTCTTCTGAAAGACGGGCAAATTTTTCATCATCCGCCAACTCCTGGCGGCGGGTTTGCATGGCAAAATAAGTTTGGCCGTTGGCTATCACCGGCTTTGACGGATCGCCGTTTTGGACGACCAAATAGCAGGCGTAGCGGGATAATCGTAGGTCGGTTATCTCTCGTTTTGCGCCAGAACCGATTTCGACCATTGTGAGGACATCCTCAAAATGGTCTGCTACCGACTGGCCGCTATTTCGGCAAGCTTCCTTAGCCCGTTCCAACACCGGCAAGAAGTGTCGGTATTGCGAATATTCTAAAACCACAGCCAGTTGCCGGGCGTTCCAATATTCGTTACCGTCTGCGTCTTGCTGACGAATATTATCGAAAGTGGTGCGATGTTGTTGCGCAATATGCTTTTCGGTCATAGTTTGTACTTAGGAAAAAACTGATTCCACTTTTATTGAATAAAGGCTTGAGCAAGCAATCGCTCAGGGATTTTATGCAAATCGTCCAACTGATTCTGAATAACGATTTTAGCCGACTTTAACTGCGCCAAGGCTTTAGATACCCTGACTTGTTCTTGATAAGGAGGCAATAAAATAGTACCTTCCGCCAGCCTATTGAAAAGCATCCGTTCCCGAACGGCGCCCCGCGCCAAAGAGTTGATACAGTGCGCGCCATAAGGCGATCTAAGCCAGAAATAAAACCAACGTGAATCAACTTTTCCAGGCTTGCCTTGCAGGGCGACATAGTCCGGGCTGGTTATGCCGGGTTCATCGTCGTCATCCACAAACGCTATCGAACCAATCATAATCCTCATCGGGTTATAAAAAACCGTGCCGCAATTGACCGGTTTATAGCGTTGCGGCTGTTTGCCGGGCGGTTCTTTTGCCAGCGCCAAGCCATTGCGGGTTGCGCCCAATACCGGATAATCTGCCCAAGTTTCACCTATGCCTTTTTTGACTTCTTCCAGTACAGCGCCCAATGAAGTTTCGGTAAGCTCGGATTGCTGGATACTTTCGCGAATATAGGCGTTTGCTAGACATATTATTTCAGCTTTCTGGCTTTCTAAAGCCTGACGTGCTGTTTCAACTTCAGCTAATTTTGATATGATTTTTTTTGCAATTTCACGTTGGTTTTCAATTCCAATTAATGGAATTTCCAAAGACTTGATTTGTTCAAGGCTTACATTAGGAATTGCACCACCTGCAACAAATTCACCAAATTTTGCTTGATATTTTGGGGAAGAAAGTAAAGTATAAAACCAAAGAGGATCAATTTTAGCCAAGGGCAGACGAATAAATGCAACGGCCTGATTACAATTGGCTGACGGGCTATTTTTTTCAATGTATCCTATTCGTCCAATTGTTCCAGCAATCGTGACTAATACATCGCCAGGAATTAGAGCTGAGCGTTTTAATATACTGTGTGACTTTTCATCAATAAACATATTTGTTCTGTTAAAATCAACAGCAACCCCAACAACATCCTCCCCCCGTACAAATGCAACTCCTTTATCTGTAAAACTTAACCCAACAGACGTAGGTGTAGTCCCTTTCGACACAAGAATAGCAATTTCTCCAATTGTTGCTTTACTCATAACCCAAATAACCTTCCTTTAGCCTGCAAAATAACATCCGCCGGTTTTCCTAATTTCCGTAATGCCGCCAAGCCCCCGGCCTGACTGATTTCCGGCACATCCCAAAACGCCGAAGTCTCCAAGGCATCGGTGCCGCCCAAACCAAACTGATAGCCAAAGCCTTTCAAGACAATAGCGGTATCTTCCGGCATATCCGCAAACCAAACCTGATTATCATCGAGATAAAACCGTCCGCGTTCATGTTGTCTTAGCGCCTGGGCATGATAACCGTGATAAGCGAATATGTCGTAATAATCGAATTCCTGCATGTCTTCCAAGCCGCGCAATACTTCCGGGGAATAATTTTCGCCTAGTAAATGATTAATCAACTCGCGACGTTTTTCGGTTTCTATCCAAAGTTGCCGGAAATCTCTCAAATTGCCGGCTTCCCGCAGCACTTTTTTCAGCATTTCCCGGCGGTATTCCTCTATCGGGATTTTTACATCCCGTCCTTCACGGCGTCTAAGGATAAAGCGGCCTTCGGCATTTATAGTAACAGCTTGGCCGGCAATCTGAATAATCGGCGGATGATTAACGCCATCGCCGCCGTCATCTTCACCGTCATCATCCCCGCCTCCTCCGGGCTTTTTCTTTTTCGGAGAAGTTTTAGCGGTTATGAAATCAACGCCGAACAAGTCGGTGACGCCGGTATAGTCGTATAGCCAGAATTTGTACTTTTGGGTGAGTTCATCTATGCGCGTGCCGCGTCCGACCATTTGATAAAACAAAATACTGGATTCCAGATAACGGAAAAACTCCACGGCGTTGAGCCGTTCTATATCCACGCCAGTCGCCAGTAAATCGACGGTGCAGGCGATAAAAGCGCGTTCGCCGGAGCCGCGCATGGGTTGTATCAGTTCACGCCCACCGCTGTCGGTACATTTAAAGGCGTAATGGTCTTTGATGACTCGGCCTTGC
>CAVXZR010000001.1:0-3184 GCA_963765965.1 uncultured Pseudomonadota bacterium | reverse complement strand
TTTTTTTTTTTTTTTTTTTTTTTTGTTCCTGGTTCAGTTTCGTCTTTGCTACCGATTCCATGCTGCGCCGCCATTATGAAAGCGGATTAGCCTGGCAATTAAAACCTGCCGCGGCGGCAGGCGGGGCTGTCGAGGTAACCGGCGATGCGCCGGAAAGCATGGCAACGCCGTCGCAGGCGGGCATAAAACCTATCATTCCTGAAGACTCGACCCTCAGACGGCATTTTTTGACGCAAATCCAGGCGGAAATTGAAAGCCTGTTAGCCCCACAGCCGACGGATTCAACTTTAAAGCGCCATTACTATAGTTTTGTTCCAGGCTAGAGTACAGGCGTATTTGTCCGCGGATGCCGGGTAAAGACCGGTATTTGGCGGAAGCCGTAAAGCCGGCCTCCGCCCTGTCTAATTTATTACGGGTTAACCGGCCGAAAAATCGGCCCGTAGGTCGTGGGCTTGTCAAAATCGCTGAAGGCATACGGCGGAAAAACAATCGGTTCGGTCGGAATGGGCGCCGTGAGCAGGTCGGCCAGGCCGGCGCCGGTTTTGCCCAGCAGATCGACGCCGCCCAGCACCAGGCCGCCGGCCAGACCGAATAACACATTGGTCTGATTGCTGACGATGATGATGTTTTTAGGTATTTCTATAACCGAAGTCGTAATGTTAATAATGCCGCTTTTGACTTTGCGGGCGACTGTTTGCTCGTAGGTTTCCGTTGGTTGCGGGGCTTGCGCGGTTGCGGCCGTGGGCAATAAGCCAGCTATCAGCAGCGTGAACAAAATAGGGAAATTTTTTTTCATAGTGATCCCGTAGGTTAATGGCAAGGAAAATGAAATTCCGCCTAAAAGCGTAGCGCAATAATCAACTGTTTTCCCGAAAAGTACTGCGGAGCGGCTGGGCTTCATTTTTTTAAGGCTTTGGCGAAAACATGGACCAAGCTTGACGCATTGTATTGCATGGCAATAAATAGAAACAATATCAATAATTTAAAATAGTGTATCGTGACAATTATTCGCTAATTTTTACTGTGGTGTTGAGGTTTTGTTGTCATTACGCGGCTATTTCCACGTAATCTATTACGCTATCTGATTCTAGAGGTATGCCATGCAATTTCAGTCCTTCGAGGTGGAATTCTATTGCTTCGGCCATGTTCGCTTTTGTTTCCTCTTGGGTTTCTCCGGTGGCCATGCATCCGGGTACTTCAGGACTGTAAGCGCTATAACCCGTGCTGGTTTTTTCTAGGATGATTAGGTATTTCATGGTTTTAATCCTGCTTGCATAAAAATGCTCTTAAGTGTTCCTGGGCTTATCTCGTCGCTTGGTTTGCCCTGTACTGTTACCAGTCCTTTTTTAATTGGATGTATAAATTGTCTATGGCTGCCGGAAGTTCTGTCTAATACCCAGCCATCTTTTTTTAGTAGCTTAAGAATTTCGTTAACCTTCATTTTCCATCCATTTATTTTGCCAGGTCAATTCAGCATTAATGGGGAGGTAGTAATGCCTGGTTAATTAGGCTTTTTCGTTTCTATGTTCATTTTTTTAAGGCTTTGGCAAAGGCGTTGCTCATGCTGTTTTGCAAAACCGGCTGCGGTTTTTGTTTGGGAGAGGATTTGAGCGGTTTTTTGTTGGCTATGTGTTCGCTGTTGTCGATATTTTTCTTCATGCTTAAAGAAATGCGCTGCCGAGCCACATCGACTTCCAGTACCCGTACTTTGACCATTTCACCGGTTTTTACCACATCGCGCGGATCCTTGACGAAATCGTCCGCCAAATGCGAGATATGCACCAGACCGTCCTGATGGACGCCGATATCGACAAACGCGCCGAAATTGGCGACGTTGGTGACCACGCCGTCCAGGGTCATGCCGGGTTGTAGATCGGTGATTTTTTCCACGCCTTCCTTGAATTGCACGCTTTTGAATTCCGGGCGCGGGTCGCGGCCGGGTTTCTCCAGTTCCTGCAATATATCGGTAACGGTCGGCAGGCCGAAAGCGGCGCTGGTGTAATTGGCCGGATTCAAACCGCGTAGGAAATGGCTTTGGCCGATCAAATCGCGGATCGATTTACCGGTATCGTCGAGAATGGCGTTGATCAGCGGATAGGCTTCGGGATGCACGGCCGAGGCGTCAAGCGGATTGTCGCCATGCATGATGCGTAAAAAACCGGCCGCCTGTTCATAGGCTTTATCGCCTAGACGTGGAACTTTTTTTAACTGGCCGCGGTTGGCGAACGGGCCATGGGCGTCACGGAAGGCGACGATGTTTTCGCTGATGCTGTTGCTTAGGCCGGAAACCTGCTTCAATAAGGCGACGGAAGCGGTGTTGACGTCCACGCCCACCGCGTTCACGCAGTCTTCGACGACGCTGTCCAGCATTCTGGCGAGTTGCGACTGATTGACATCGTGCTGATATTGGCCGACGCCTATGGATTTGGCGTCGATTTTCACCAATTCCGCCAGTGGATCCTGCAAGCGGCGGGCTATGGAGACGGCGCCGCGTAGTGATACGTCCATGTCCGGAAATTCCTTGGCGGCCAGTTCCGAAGCCGAATAAACCGACGCGCCGGCTTCGGAAACCATGATTTTATTGATTTTCAACTGTGAATGCCGTTTCATCAGATCGGCTATCAGTTGGTCGGTTTCTCTGGATCCTGTGCCGTTGCCGATGCTGACCAACTCCACTTGGTGTTGGGCAATCAAGCGCGCCAGCGTCTCAATCGCTTGATCCCACTGGTTTTTCGGTTGATGCGGATAAACGACATCGGTTGCCAAGACCTTGCCGGTGGGGTCGACCACCGCTACTTTTACGCCGGTGCGGATGCCGGGATCGAGACCCATGGTGGCTTTGGGGCCGGCCGGGCGGCCAACAACAAGTCTCGTAAATTGCTGGCGAAGACCCGGATCGCTTCCTGTTCGGCTGCTTCGCGCAAGCGCAACTTCAGGTCTAAATCGATGCGGGTGAATAATTTGATTTTCCAGGCCAGGCGCGCGGTTTCGGCCAACCAGGCATCGGCCGGGCGGCGGGTGTCGCTAACCCGCAAATGCCGCGCCACCAATTGCGCGCAGAGCTGATGTTCGTCCTGGTCGAGTTCGGCGGGTTTTAAGTTCAGCGCCAGCAGG
This sequence comes from uncultured Pseudomonadota bacterium, assembly GCA_963765965.1. Classification (GTDB taxonomy): domain Bacteria; phylum Pseudomonadota; class Gammaproteobacteria; order Methylococcales; family Methylomonadaceae; genus Methylomonas. The sequence continues at coordinate 70 of CAVXZR010000001.1, read as the reverse complement.
TCTTCGTTGCGGCCGCGAAATAGCGCCAGCGCCCGATGGGAAGGAATAGTGCGGATGGTCTCGCTGTCAT